>JAAYBD010000014.1 GCA_012719035.1 Clostridiales bacterium
CTTTCAAAATCTTGATAATTTGCTCTTCTGTGAATCTCGTTTTCATGTTAATCACGTCCCTTTCAAAAATTATAGCATATCGTGACTAACATTCCTATTGGTTTAGTTTTCGGGGTTCAGGTCAGAGGTGCCGCAGCCTGAGCAATATTTCGGACCACTTTGATTGGAGGTCTGCTGATAGTAATATTGAGAGTTTTGAGTACTTTGCTGATACGTCTTCTGTTGATTGGGCTGCTGATATCCGGGCTGAGAATAAGGGTTCTGATAGCCCTGTGAATATGGATTTTGGTAGCCGGACTGACCGTAGCCGGCGCCATATGCATCTGTTTTTCCGGGAACGCCGACATAAACTATGTCATTGCTGAAAGCCATGATGGGCAGGAAGATGAAACCCAGAAAAATAAGACCGCAGGCCCAGCCGCCGCCTTTTCCAAAGGCTTGCGCAAATTTTACCCATGTGATAATCATAATGATAAAGTTGGCAATAGGGATAAGAAGGAGCAGAAACAGCCAGCCATTGCCCCAAGTGATTTTAAAAAGCACATAGAGGTTATAGAACGGAACAATAGCCGCCCAACCGGGTTCACCGGCTTTCTGGTATAGAAACCAAAGTGCGACAATTACCAGCGCTCCGACAAGCAGACTGAAAAATGTGGTTCCTGTAGACATTTGATAGACATCGCGGTAAAGATCATAATTATAGCCGTAATCGTATGGGGATACAGA
This sequence comes from Clostridiales bacterium, assembly GCA_012719035.1. Taxonomy (GTDB): domain Bacteria; phylum Bacillota; class Clostridia; order Oscillospirales; family Oscillospiraceae; genus UBA2658. The sequence goes on from JAAYBD010000014.1 coordinate 727, forward strand.
CATATTTTACCTCCCTTTTATAACTCTCTCTCTCAAAACATACAGCGGGTACTGATGAGCATAGTGTACAATAAAGTTAATGCAAGTACAAGGGCTTTTCGTATTTTTCATCCATTATCCACCCGCCCTGTAATTTATACGCGGCATTGGGTCACATATTCCCATAATCAAGGCGGAGCAGAGCCTTGCCGGATCTGCTCCATATTTCTATCTTTCTTCTCGGAAATATGCAAGTCCAAGGCTTGCAGGCGGCTGGTTTTCGCGCTTTTTGCGAAGCGAAACGAAAATTAGTACGATAACTGTCGCTATATATGGGAAAATATTGTAAATCTGATCCGGTATTCCGAGCGAAATATAAAGACGCATAACGGACAGGGCACCGACAATGAAAGCACAGAATACGGCGCGAGAGGGATTCCACATAGCAAAGATGACAAGCGCGACGGAAAGCCATCCGTAGCCGGAGATGCAGTTGTGAACCCATACGCCGCCTACTCCGTTTGCGGAGTTCATGACGATATAAAGCCCGCCGAGTCCGGTGATGCCGCCGCCGATAACGGTTGCAAGATACTTGTATCGTTCCACGTTTATACCCGCCGCGTCAGCGGTGGCGGGGTTTTCACCTACACTGCGGAGATTAAGACCGACTCTTGTATATTTGAGAAAGACGGCAAGAACGATAGCGCAGACAAGGCTAAGATAAACCATGAAATTATAGGAAAAGAAAAGTTTTCCAACAATAGGAATCGTTGAAAGCGCCGGGAATAAGGGCGTGTTGAAGGCTGTCTTTGTAAGATCGCTGACAACCACATAGCCGCCTGCTGCGTTGCTCATTGCCTCTCCGACAAAGTTTCCGAAACCAATACCGAAGATGGTAAGTGCAAGGCCTGTTACATTCTGATTTGCGCGGAAAGTAATAGTGATGACGCTGTAAATCAGAGCGCCAAGTGCAGCACAAAGAAAGGCGCAGCCTATCGCAATGAGCACAGATATAATTGCAACAGGATTTTCCGCCGATTTTTCATAATAATATGAGCCGCCAAGACCTGCAACGGCGCCCATAAACATCATGCCTTCTACACCAAGGTTCAGGTTGCCCGACTTCTCAGTAAGGCTTTCACCCAGAGTACCGAAAAGCAGAGGGCAGGATGCAAGAACAGCGGCACAGAAGAAATTAAGCATTGTCATTTTTAACATCCCCCTTTTTCCTGTGTCCTCTGAAAATTACGCGGTAGCCGATGAAAAACTCACAAGCGAGCATTGAAAAAAGGATGATTCCGGTCAAAACTCCGCTTGCTGAAGCGGGAATTTTAAAGTTTGTCTGAATAGTGTTTGAGCCTTTGCTCAGTATAGCGAGGAAAAATGAAATTCCAATCATAGTAAAGGGATTCAGTTTGGCAAGCCAAGCAACGGTGATTGCCGTAAAGCCGACACCGCCTGCCGTTCCCTCGTTAAGGGTATAATCAGCGCCGCATACGGTGATGTATCCGATGATTCCTGCAATGGCACCCGAAACGAACATAGTGCGCATGATAATCATAGGCACGTTCATTCCCGCGTAGCGGGCGGTTCTCTCCGACTCTCCCACAACGGATATCTCGTAGCCATGCTTGCTGTATCTAAGGTATACAAACATAGCCGCAACAAGGAGAAGGACGATTATCCAGCCTATGTGGACTCCGAAAACCTTTGGGAGTCTTGCGTTTGCGTCAAACATTGCGATTATCGGGAAGCCGGTTCCTTTCGGGTCTTTCCAAGGACCGTTTTGCAGATATTGTTCGATTCCTAAAAGGATGTAGTTGAGCATCAGCGTAAAAAGTGTTTCATTTGTACCCCATTTTGCTCTGAATATAGCAGGGATAAGTCCTGCTATACCGCCTGCAACAGCTCCGGCGATGAACATTACGGCAAGAAGTACAGGTCGCGGCATGGTCTCATAGTGGAACAGGGCAAAATATGTTGCGGCTATGGCACCAGCCAAAAGCTGACCTTCAGCGCCGATGTTCCAGAATTTCATTTTAAATGCGGGGGCAATGGCGATTGCGCATCCCAAGAGCGGAACCATTATTTTAACGGTTTCGACTCTTGAGGTTTTGGTTTTCAAGGAACCGCGTATCATATCCGCATAAACTTCAAACGGGTTGTGCTTTAAAATAAGAATGATAACAGCGCCTATGGAAAGCGCGACAAGTATTGCCGCGATGCGAATAAACCAAGCTTTCTGCATTGAGATATCTTCGCGCTTTGCAATGCGGACAAACGGCTCTTTTTTTGTTTTTTCCATCAGCTCTCACCCCCGTTTGTACTGCCGCCCACCTGCGTCATAAGCAGACCGAGCTGTTCCTTTGTAGCAGTTCTTGCGTCCACAATTCCACTGACCCTGCCTCCGCAGAGTACCAATATCCGGTCGCATAGCTGAAGAAGAACATCCAAATCCTCGCCGACATATATAACGGCGGCATTCTTCTCCTTTTGTTCATTTAAAAGGTGGTAAATCGTAAAGGAGGAGTTGATATCCAGCCCGCGAACCGGATAGGCCGCCATGATGACTGTCGGCTCAGAGGCAATCTCACGTCCCAGAAGCACCTTCTGCACGTTTCCGCCCGAAAGTCTGCTTACAGGTGTTGAAACAGAGGGAGTGGAGACCTCCAAACGCTCAACAACATCTGCGGCAAGCTTTTTGCCGGGTCGGCGGTCAGTAAAAATGCCTTTGCCGCGGCGGTATGAGCGGAGCATCATGTTGCCTACCATGCCCATTCCCGCAACAAGCCCCATACCGAGCCTGTCCTCGGGAACGAAAGCAAGCGAAACGCCCAGCTGTCTGATGCTGAGAGGATCACGCCCGACCAGCTCGCGCGGCTTTCCGCCGTCTGCGGGAATGTATGAGATACTGCCGCTTTTAATTGGATAAAGACCCGCGATAGCTTCGCACAGCTCACGCTGCCCGCTTCCCGCGATTCCCGCAATCCCCAGTATTTCGCCGCTTTTCGCAGTAAAAGATACATTATCCAGAACCTTAACGCCGTCGGAACTGGTGCAGTTCAGGCTTTGGACGGTAAGGCGATCCTTGGCGTGCCTTACCGGAGGACGTTCTATATCAAGGCTCACAGCGCGTCCGACCATCATATTGGTGAGCGCCTGCGGGTTGGTTTCGGATGTATTTACTGTGGCAATGTATTCTCCCTTGCGCAGGACGGCGACCCTGTCTGAAATTTCCATGACCTCGTTGAGCTTATGGGTGATTATGACGATTGCCTTGCCGTCTTTTTTCATATTGCGCAGAATGTCAAAAAGTTTGTTCGCCTCCTGCGGTGTCAGGACGGCTGTAGGTTCGTCAAGTATGAGAATGTTGGCACCGCGGTACAGTACCTTGATTATTTCAACTGTCTGCTTTTCCGAGACAGACATATCGTAAATCTTTTTATCGGGGTCAAGCTCAAAACCGTATCTCGCGGAAATTTCTGAAATTTCTGCGGAAAGCTTTTTGCGGTCCAAATGCCCTTTTCCCGGAAGTCCAAGAACGATGTTTTCTGCGGCGGTAAAGATGTCAATCAGCTTGAAATGCTGATGTATCATGCCAATGCCCAAAGAGAACGCGTCCTTAGGAGAAGTAATGGAAACCTCCCTGCCATCGACAAGAATTTGTCCGCTGTCGGGATAATATATGCCTGAAATCATGTTCATAAGAGTTGTTTTGCCACTGCCGTTTTCGCCCAGCAGGGCAAGAATTTCACCTTTTTTCAGTGAGAGGGAAACATTGTTGTTGGCAACCACGCTTCCGAAAGTCTTTGTAATATTGCGCAGCTCTATCGCGTGTTCCATGGGCCCACTCCTTTCGAGCCGGAGAAGTCGGACTTTTTTATGACGTCCCCGCCGGCTTTATTATGCGCTGTTTGTCCCTTCCTCATCGGCAGTATCGAGCTTGTACAATATAAAAACAGCGCTGTCTCTTTTTCTTTATAATTAGAAAGTGGTATTAAACTGTATGCTTTACCGCTCATCCAAGCAATTCATGGCAGATTTTAATGTTAAAAGCTCCCATCAATTGCCTGAGCGATACACATTCATATCGATTAAAAGGATTTATACCCGCAAAATCAACAATAGGCGGAGCCGCGATGCCGCGACCCCGCCTTTGGGGGCTTGAGATTGTAATTACTTCAGTACGGTTATACCGTCAATAATGTAGTACCATGCGGGAGCGGAAGCTTCTTCACCTTCTGCAAAGTAGTCGTCCTCGGCAACTTCGATGGTCTTTTCGCTTCCATCAAAGTCAGTGCCGACACCATTGAGGGGGCCTGCGAAAACGTGCCTTGTTCCTGCGGTGATTTCAGCAGCGGCAGCATCAATGGCTTCCTGAGTGCCTTCAGCGGCGATATCGGTGTTGAGCGGTGTGAGAGAAACAGCACCGTCTGCAAAGCCCTTGCACCAATCCTGTGCGATCTCTCCGCCGTCAAGAAGAGTTTTAACAGCGTAGGTGTAATATACGCCCCAGTTGATGCGTGCGGAAATGAGGGATGCTTCCGGAGCGGCAGAAATCATATCAGCGTTGTAGCCGACCTGCCATATGCCCGCTGTCTGAGCTGTTGTTGCGGGGGCAGTCGTATCGGAGTGCTGGCTGATAACATCGCAGCCCTTGTCGATGAGAGCCTGAGCAGCCTGAGCTTCTTTAGTCGCATTGCTCCACTCATTTGTGTAGATAACGTCCATTGTGACATCGGGGTTAACGCTCTTAGCGCCGAGATAGAAAGCGGTAAAGCCGGAAATGACCTCTGCAAAGGGCTTCGCGGCAACATAGCCGAGGTGGTTGTTCTCGGTTTTCATACCTGCTGCGATACCTGCAAGATAACGTGCTTCGTGGATAGCAGCGAAGTAGTTATGAGTGTTTGCAAGCTCGTCTGCAGCGGACTTGAAACCTGTAGCATGGCAGAACTGGATCTCGGGATATTCGGGGGCGACCAGTGCCATATAGTCTTCAAATCCGAAGCTGTTTGCGAAGATAATGTTGCAGCCTGCTTCGGCAAGCTCGCGTATAGCGGTTTCACAGGCAGAATTTTCAGGGGTGTTTGCCTTGTAGATAATCTGCTCGTCCTTGATTCCGAGAGTTTTCTGCATTTCTTTGATGCCCAGAACATGGTTATAGTTGTAGCCCATGTCACCCTCGTCGCCGATCATAACGACGCCGATTTTGATGTTGGATGCATCCAATGCGGCAGTTTCGCCCTCGGCGTTTTTTTCGCCGCAGGCAGCAAGAGCAAATACCATTGTGAGTGCCAGCAGCAGTGCGATGACTTTTTTCATTTCTTTTCCTCCGTTTTCTTATGTGATTTTGCGTAAGCAAAAAAACGCGCATAAAATAAGGATCAGCAGAATTCTATTCCGCCGCTGCTCATGGACTTTATCCTTGCAAGGGATTCAACACGAACACCTTTGGAGCGAAGAAGCTCCCCTCCCGGCTGGAATGCCTTTTCTATCGCGATTCCGGCACCGACAAGCGTCGCACCCGCATCGCTTACGAGAGAAGAAAGCCCTGTCAGTGCAGCGCCGTTTGCGAGAAAATCATCTATAATGAGCACCCTGTCTCCGGGTCTTAAAAATTCCTTTGACACAATGATATCGTAAAAAGCCCCGTGAGTAAAGCTTTCTACTCTTGCGGTGTATACATCGCCCGCGATATTTTTAGTCTTGCTTTTTTTCGCAAAAATAACGGGACAGTCGAAAACCTGCGCCGTAATGCAGGCTATACCTATCCCGGATGCCTCTATAGTAAGTATTTTTGTTATGTTTTCATCTTTGAAAAGGTTATAAAACTCCTTTGCCATTTCTCCGAAGAGTTTTACATCCATCTGGTGATTTAAAAAGCTGTCAACCTTGAGGACATTTCCGTCCTTGACTTTCCCGTCGCGGAGAATCCTCTCCTCTAAAAGCTGCACAGTGCCCACCCCTTAAAAATAATAAAAACGGAAAATGACAAAAGGTGACATATCCGCCTACAAAAATAGTTTACAGTATTCCTTGCAAATAGACAATATTATATATTTAATAAAAATTATCGAAAACAATGTGGGCTCGTTAACAGTTTTGTCAAAATTATATCGATTTGGGGAAATATATTTGTAAAGACCGGCTTTATTAGCAAGGATGCAAAAAAATATGTTCAAAAAACAAGAAAAATAAGAACCGCGCGGAAAACAGAAGCTTTCCGCGCGGGCAGGTCTTATTTTTGCTTGGGTATGCTTATCGTGAGAACAAGCTCGGTGTCCGTTTCGTATTTCTCCATGCCCGCATCGATGCCGCCTTGCTTCATCACCTCCAGTCCGTGCGTAAGCGTGTTAAGAAATACCCGTACGTCCTTTAGGACAAACATCGTCTTTCGTTTTCCTTTGCTTTCCGACTCGGGATTCTGTTCCGGTGCTCTGAGAAGACTGTCTACATACTCCTCAGCGGCAGAGACATTCATTCGCTCTTTTATCATCTGCTGAAGTGCAAGTCTTTGAGTCTCCTCTCCGCTCAGGCGCAGGAGTGCCCTTCCATGACGCTCTGTCATGTTCTCATCGCGCAGTGTATCCAGAACGTCCTGCGGCAGGCGCAAAAGACGAAGTTTGTTCGCGATGGATGGCTGTGATTTTCCAAGCCTTCGTGCAGCTTCCTCCTGACTCATTCCAAAAAGATGTATAAGCTGCGAAATGCCTTCGGCCTCCTCAACGAAATCGAGGTCGCGGCGCTGTATGTTCTCCACAAGTGCAAGAAGGCTTGACTCCTCCATGTTTACATCGATAACTATGCAGGGAACTTCTCTAAGTCCTGCGAGCATTGAAGCTCGAAGCCTGCGTTCCCCGGCAACAAGTTCATATCTTGTGCCTCGCTTCCTGACCGTAAGCGGATTTAAAACGCCGTACTGGGCAATGCTGTCTGAAAGCTCTTTAAGCGATTCCTGAGGGAATCGTTTTCGGGGCTGAACAGGGCTGGGATAAATCTCATCTACCGAAAGATAGCTTATTGTATTCCGATAGATGCGAGGGTTTTTCTTTAAAGCCGGCATTTTGTTTTCTCCTTTGCGTCGGAAAAAGCGGAACAGGCTGCATTATGGTCGGAAATCGGGATGTATTCCCGTCCTGTTCTGCATTGCTGTAACGCTCTCCGAGAATATATGGTAGCTTATGCTAAGATGATATACCATATATTGTGCAAAACTTGCCGGAAAGTGTATCCTGAACGCAAAAAATGCACTGTAATCTTTCGTGAAATACAGTGCATTTTTTGATTTTAGTTCGGTCAATCCACTTCTTCGCCGCCACGATGATCGCGAAACAGCAGTGAAATGCACCAGAGTGCTGCAAGACCTACCAAAGTATAGATAACGCGGCTGACGGTTGCGGTCTGTCCCCCGAAGAGGAAAGCAATAAAATCAAAGCGGAAAAGACCTACTAAGCCCCAGTTAAGACCGCCGATTATGGCGAGAATGAGGGCGATTCTATCGATTATCATAATCTACCTGCACTCCTTTGTTTGGCTTCGGTGATATGATATCCATTATTGTTTTTATTATTCATAGCGATATTTTTTTAAATTACCGCCTCCGCGTGCCGTGCTGCGTGGCATCCCATGTTTATTACACAGGGAAGTCCGGCAATATGAGTGGGATATGTTTCGATGTTAACGGAGAGGGCAGTTATCAAACCGCCGAAGCCCTGCGGACCAAGTCCTAAAGAATTGACGCGCTCAAGAGCTTTTTCTTCAAGTTCCGCATAAAACGGGTCCGCATTGCGTTTGTCCACGGAGCGGATCAGCGCCTTTTTTGAAAGCAGTGCTGCCATTTCGACTGTCCCGCCCAAACCAACTCCCAAAACTATGGGCGGGCAAGGATTTGAACCGGCTTTATCAACGGTTTCTACAATGAAATCCAGAATATCATCTGCGGAGCAGGAGGGCAGGAACATCCTCATGGCGCTCATGTTTTCACTGCCGAAGCCCTTAGGTGCAAGTTTGAGCGTAAGCCTGTCACCGGACACTATGCGGGTATGTATAACGGCGGGAGTATTGTCGCCCGTATTGACGCGGCGAAGAGGGTCTTTAACTACGGATTTTCGGAGAAAGCCCTTTTCATACCCTTGGCGGATACCCTCGTTTATTGCATCCTCAAAATTTCCGCCGGTGATGTGAAGCTCCTGTCCTACTTCGGCGAACACGACGGCAACGCCCGTATCCTGACAAATCGGAAGTTTTTCCTTTTCCGCAAGTATATAGTTTTCCCGCAGATCACATAAAACGCTTTTTCCGACCGGAGATTTTTCTTTTAGCTCCGCGCTGTCGATGAGAGCTTTTACATCATTAGGCAGAACAGTGCTTGCCCTGATGCAAAGTTCGGCGACGGTTTCGGTTATTTTTTCACAGCACAATTCTCTCATTGCGGCATTTTGCTCCTTCCAGTCCTACTCTAAAGAGCCCTTTTTTCGGACTTTGCCAAACAAATTTTAAGAAAAATACTTAAAAATTACCATTCGACAAAAATAGTGTCCGTTCGCTCTTTACAAGTATCGTAAAATGAGGTATTCTCTCATTACAGCTTATCCAATGGCACGTAAGTGCGTGCCGGGCTCATATCTTTATCCCACAACCCTGTTTTGGCGGGCCGCAATTTGCGTCCCGCCGCTTTTTTATTTTTTGGGACTTGCTGTAATTGATTTTATCACAGATTATTTTGCACCTATATAAATTAATATTATGGCTGCCGCAATCTGAACAACGAGGATTGCCGGAAAGCCAAGTGTAAATTTCTTGTGCATGGTTTTGTGGCGGAACATATAAATCCCCGCAATTCCCCCGATGCTTCCCCCAATTGCGGCAAGCAGGAAAAGATTTTTTTCGGGGATTCGCCATTTGTTATGAGATGCCTTATATTTGTCGATGCCCATAGCAGTAAAGGATGCAAGATTTATTATTACAAGCCAGAGGGCAATTATGTATGAGGGATTTTGCCTTAAAGTTTCAAATAAATGCATTATCCCTTACTCCTTTTTGATTTTTGCCCGCTCGGCTGAGATTTTTTTGAAACGGCGTTCCCTCTCCCTTGGGAAGGAGATTTGGGAACTGGATTTGACGGAGCTGCTCTTTTGCCGCCGCCCACGCCCTTTGCCCTGCCTGTTACTTTCACCGGCGAAGGAGCTTCCTCAGCTTTTTTTGTGTTTTTGGCGGATCCGTATTTGCCTGTTTTTGTATTTCTCTCTGCCTGCGCCCTGTCGGGACGGACAAGGCAGTTTTTTCCAAACCCGATAAGATCTTCGCGTCCCGCCTCCTTCAGCGCTTCTATAACAAGACGCCGTTTTTCGGGGCGCTTCCATTGTAGAAGGGCGCGCTGAAGCTCTTTTTCGTGAGGTGCTTTTGCGACATAGACAGGCTTCATTGTTTTAGGATCAAGCTCGGTATAATACATACAAGTTGAGATCGTGCCGGGAGTAGGATAAAAATCCTGCACCTGCTCGGGCTGGCGTCCGCGTGACTGGAGATATTCGGCAAGCTTCACGGCGTCGCTGAGCGTAGAGCCGGGGTGCGAGGACATAAGATAGGGAACGACATACTGTTCCTTTTCATAGCGCTGATTAAGACGGGAGTATTTGTCTATAAAGCGCTCATAGACTTCGATATGCGGTTTCCCCATATAATCAAGAACACTGTTGACGCAATGCTCAGGCGCGACCTTGAGCTGACCGCTTATGTGATGGCGTACAAGTTCGGAGAAAAACTGGCTGTCTGCGTCCTCAAGCATATAGTCGAAGCGTATGCCGCTGCGGATAAAGACTTTCTTGACGCCGGGAATATCGCGAAGCTTACGAAGAAGCGCAAGGTAGTCGGAATGATCGGCATCAAGGTTTTTACAAGGAACAGGGGAAAGACAGCGCTTTTTTGCACACATTCCGTTTTCTCCCTGCTCTTTGCAGGAGAGATGGCGGAAATTTGCCGTCGGACCGCCGATGTCCGAGACATAGCCCTTCCAGAGCGGGTGATGCGTCATTGCCTCCACCTCGCGGATTACGGATTCGTGGCTTCGTGAAGCTATCATCCTGCCCTGATGCAGTGCAAGCGCACAGAAGCTGCACGCGCCGAAACAGCCGCGGTTGTGGATGACGGAAAAACGGATCTCCTCGATGGCGGGAACGCCGCCCATTTCCTCATACATAGGATGCACTTCGCGGGTGTAGGGAAGCTCGAACACAGCGTCTAATTCCTCAGTCGTAAGGATGGGGGCGGGAGGATTTACAATGAGCATGCGTCCTCGGCAGGGCTGGCAAAGTGCCTTGCCGCGTATAGGATCGTGTTCCTCGTATTCGATTCGCGTTGCGTTTGCATAGGAGGCTTTATCCGAAGCGGTTTCTTCATGGGAAGGCAGGATTATCTTGTCGAAAACACAGGCGCTCTCATCCCGCGCAACAAAGGCTGTTCCGCGTACATCCTTGATTTCCGAGGGCTTTATTTTGCGTTTCAGACGCTTTGCGACCTCACGTGTTGCATATTCCCCCATGCCGTAGACAAGAAGGTCTGCCTTTGAGTCAAAAAGTATGCTTCGGCGAACCTTATCATCCCAGTAGTCATAGTGCGAAAAGCGGCGGAGAGAAGCCTCGAGTCCGCCGATAACTATGGGCATATCCCCTCCGAACGCCTCCCTTGCGCGGTTCGCATAGACGATAGTTGCGCGATCCGGACGAAGTCCGGCTTTTTTGCCGGGGGAGTAAAAATCCTCACTTCTTGGCTTTTTAGCCGCGGTATAGTGCGCGACCATGCTGTCAAGATTTCCCGCACCGATAAAAACGCCGTAGCGCGGTTTGCCCATTGCCTCGAACGCGCCGGCGTCGTTCCAGCGCGGCTGAGCCAGTATGGCAACGCGGAAGCCCATATTTTCAAGCACGCGCGCAATCACAACAGGTCCAAAGCTCGGATGGTCAACGTAAGCATCGCCTGTGACTACAAGAAAATCATAGCTGTACCAACCTCGTGAAACCATATCCTCTTTTGAGACCGGTAAAAAATCCGTTAACTCCATAGCCTTGAGACCATCCCTTTATTATCTGTATTATTGTGCTGCCTTTGTATAAGAGAAATTATACTACAGCTCCTTTTCCATCAGCCAGAGGGGGAAGGAGCTTCCTTCTTGTATGCCTATGCATTTGAATCCGAGATTTTTATAAAACGAAATAGCGCGTTTGTTGTTTTCAGAGACATGGAGCCTAAGCGACTTTCTGCCAAGCTTTCTGTATACCGAAACAGCGTGACCGACAAGCTGGACCCCGTAGTTTTTTCCGCGCATTTCAGGAACAAGATAACAGAGACTAATCCAGCCCGCTCCCTCGTCCGCCATGCGGTCGGGGTCGAGTTCTATGATTCCAGCAAATTCATCTCCGCAGAAAGTTTTCATAAGCGACTGAGGGTCTTTATCCGATACTCTGAGCGCGCTTCTGAGATAGGGCTTGTCGGAATAACCGCGCAGCGTACCATGGGCTTCCTCCCATCCGTCGCGGTAGCAGCGGCAGTAAAGTTCGGAATCCTCGTTTAAATCCATTGGTATAAAACGAAGATTGGAAAAATCGACCTTGTCTCTATTTTTCCACCAGCTTTGATTTGCAAAAGTGCTCATTTCCGGGGGAAGATGGGAGTTGTCGTTATAATATTCGATTTCAAGCTTCCCGTTATCAAAGCTAAGGAGAGAAACGCAGGTGTTGTCCCCATGCAGGATTTCGTGTATGCGCTCGGAGGAAATGCCCTTTATGCCGCTTATCAGCGTTCTGATGGCCATTCCGTGGCTGAAGCAGGCAATGGTCTGACCTTCGTGCCGTTCTCCCAGTTCGACTATGACGCCCGTAATACGGGCTTTTAGATCTTCAAAGCTCTCCCGTCCTTCTACGTTCCATTTTGCGGGATCATTTGAGAAGAAAAGCAGCTGTTCCGGCTCATCGTATCCTACGTTTCCCCAAGGTTTTTCTTCCCAGACCCCCATGCAGACCTCTTTAAGGCGAGGCTCAATGTTGAGCGGGATGCTGTGGTGTTTTGTGATGGCGGCGGCGGTTTTCTGCGTACGCTGAAGGTCGCTGGCATAAAGCGCGTCGATTTCGATATCGCGGAAGCGCTCGGCGAGCAGAGCTATCTGTTCATAGCCTCTTGGGGTTATGTCTCCGTCATAGTGTCCGTGTATTCGGCGGTACAGATTACCTTCTGCCTCCGCATGCCTAATAAGGTAGATTTTTGTCATATTGACCTCCATATGTTGACCGCTTGCTGCGTGTGTGATATATAATTACTTTGAAAATAGATAATTATAGCTTATTATTACCTGATTTTTTAACTGCTATCTTATTATTTTATAACAAAAAACTCCTTTTAACAAGTGAACAATCAGAAGTTTTTACTTCCCGATACCGATATGTTGTTGTATATTTTATACTTTTTATTTTACACCAAAGAAAACGGGCATGTGACACGTGTTCCCTTGCGGGAACGGTTTTGAATTAATCTGCGCATTGAGCGCTTGGAGGTTAGAGTGAAGGTAATTCATCTTATCAGCGGTGGAGACACCGGAGGGGCAAAGACCCATATCCACTATCTCCTCTCGGGGATTTGCAAAGAAATCGATGCGGTGCTTGTCTGCTTTATGCGCGGTGAATTTTCCGAAGAAGCGGAAGCACTGGGCATACCCACCGTTATTATGGACGGGAACATATTGAGCACCATACGGCAGCTTAAAGCGATGATAAAGGACGGGGGATATGACATCATCCATTCGCACGGAGCGAGGGGAAACTTTATTGCAAGCCTCTTGAAGCGCTCCTGCGGGATTCCCGTTGTTACGACCGTCCACAGCGATCCGAAGCTCGATTATCTCGGAAGACCGCTTGCGGGGCTTGTTTACGGAACGCTGAATTCATATGCCCTGCACAGGTCGGACTATCTTGTCGGGGTTTCAGACTCTATGAGGAGTCTGCTTATAGAGCGCGGCTTTCCGCCAAACGAGATTTTTACGATATATAACGGGGTCGATTTTTCCGTTGAGCCGGAAAATGATGACAGGATCGCGTATCTGCGCGGTCTGGGGCTTGATGCAGATAAGGAAAGTGTCGTTGTTGGAATTGCCGCCCGTCTTGATCCTGTTAAGGACGTGGCTACGCTGATAAAGGGTTTTGCGGAGGCTGAAAAGACCTGCCCTATGCTCAGGCTTGTCATCGCCGGGGACGGCGCGGAGCTTGAAAATCTAAAGGCTCTTTCAAATGAGCTGGGCGTATCCGAAAAGGTCTGCTTTGCGGGATGGGTCTCGGATATAAACAGCTTCTTCGCGGCGCTTGACATAAATACGCTCACATCGCTGTCGGAAACTTTCCCGTATGCGCTTACGGAGGGCGCGAGAGCGCGCCTTGCAACCGTAAGCTCCCGGGTGGGCGGGGTTCCGAAGCTTATTCGCGACGGCGAAACAGGCTTCCTTTTTCCTGCGGGCGATTATTCGGCACTGGGTGAAAAGCTTGCGGAGCTTGCACAAAGCGCGGAGCTTAGGAAAAAACTGGGTACCGCCCTTTATGACAAGGCAAAAAGCGAATTTTCTGTTGAAGCAACCACGAAGAGGCAGCTTGACATTTATGCTGAGGTGTTGTCACGCGAGGGTCTGAGGAAAAACGGAGGGCGGGAAGGTGTCGTGATCTGCGGGGCTTATGGAATGGGCAACGCGGGCGATGACGCGATTCTGGAGGCTATTGTCGGTGAGATGAGACAGATTGACCCGTTTATGCCGATAACCGCGCTCTCAAGAAAGCCGAAAGAAACACGTATGAAATATGGGGTGGATTCGCTTCATATGTTTAACATCATGGCTTTTCGCCGCGTTATGAAGAGGACAAAGCTCTATCTCAGCGGCGGCGGGAGCCTTATTCAAAACGTGACAAGCCGCCGAAGCCTTTGGTATTATCTCTACACCATTTCTACTGCAAAAAAACTGGGAAATGCCGTCATGATGTACGGCTGCGGCATCGGACCGATTGTAGATAAGCGTGACGAGGAGAGAGTGCGGCAAATCCTCAACAGCTATGTGGACGTGATAACGCTTCGGGAAAATTTCAGCCTGACCGAGCTTGAGTATCTTGGAATAAACGGACCGAAGCTTTTTGTAAGCTCCGATCCTGCCTTAACTCTTCCCTGCGCTTCTGCGGACAGGATAGATATGGAGCTTAGAAAATATTGGCTTAATCCCGATGGCGCCTATGTCTGCTTTTCGGTTCGCGACTGGGCGGGCTTTGAACAGAAAGCCCCGATTTTCGCGGAGGCAGTTGATTTTGTATTTGAAGAACTTAATCTTATACCTGTCTTTATACTTATAAACCACGAAGAGGACGGGAGAGCGACAGACACCGTCAGCCGGTATATGCGTACAAAAGCGGTGATAATCGACGAGCCTATGGACCCATCGCTGACTATAGGCGTCCTTTCCAGAATGAGGACTGTCGTTTCAATGCGCCTTCACGGTCTTATATTTGCCGCTTCACAGGGAGTTCCCCTTGTGGGCGTTTCATATGACCCAAAGGTTACGGCTTTTCTTGACAGCGTCGGAGAGGAGCTTTGCCTTCAATTTGAAGATTTGACAGCCGAGTCTCTCAAGACGATGATAGAGAAGGCGGTGTTGAAGTATGAAAATAATGAGGAGCGGAAAAAGAGTATTGAAAGGCTCATATCTGCCGAAGCGCTTAACAGCGAATGGGCAAAAAAACTGCTGGGGAAATAGGGCGTTTTAAGCGATTAATTAACAAACTCAACAGTTTATGAACATTTTCCGTCAAGAAGGAGTAAAAAAATGGTCAAAACCGCAGTTTTGGTGTCGGGCGGGGGCGTAAATCTCCAATCCCTCATCGATGCCGGAGTGTTCGGAGAAATCCCTCAATGTGAGCTTACGGCGGTTATATCCTCAAATCCGGACGCATATGCGCTTAAAAGAGCGGAGATAGCGGGAATACCATGTTATGTTGTGGACAGGGGACTTTTTCCCAGTCAAGTTGTTTTCAGCTTTGCGATTTTGGACAAGCTGCGTGACCTTGACATTGAGCTTGTCGTCCTTGCGGGCTTTGAATACGAGGTTTCTCAGCCGGTTTTAAAGTATTACGGAGGAAGAATAATCGACACTTATCCATCGCTTATGCCGGCTTTTACAGATGTCGGGCTTTCGGGGATTGGCATACAAAAGGCAGCGATTGATGCCGGCGTAAAACTGACTGGCGCGACGGCATATTTTGTCACAGGAAAACCGCGCTCGGGTCCGATAATCCTGCAAAAGGCGGTCGGTGTGCGCGAGGGCGACACGCCCGCCGCTCTGCAGCGGCGTATTCTGGAGGAGGGAGAAAACATTGTTCTTCCGAGAGCCGTTTCGCTATACTGCGAGGGCAGGCTGAGCATCGAAAACGGAAAAGTACATATAGCGGGAAATGAAGAGGAAAGTCCTGATAATACAACAAAATAAAAACAAACCGTTCTGTTTAGGAACGGTTTGTTTTTTGAACTATTGATGGTATCTTATTGTTTCGGCGGATTTTCATTCCTTTTATCGGGCGTGCCAGACATTTTTGCCTTCTTCTTTATTCGGATCGATCTGATAATAAAGAGTATCGGAACACCTATAATCGCCAACACTGCCAGAACGGGTAAAGCTCCTACTATGAACTTCAAGAAGTCTTTGAAAAAATGCCCAACAGATCTTAGTGAATACACGAAGGTTTCCTTTAGCTGCTGCCCATATCCTATGGCTGATGTGCTGTCCTTTGAGTATAAAGCAACCTCGCGGATATAGATGGAAAGAGTTGAGTAGCTGATAAGTGAGTCCCAATTTTTGATTTGCGAGGTAAGGCTTTCAATCTCATAGCGTACATCGGAGAGAGAGTTTTCTATAGCAAGGATATCTTCCATGTTCGTTGCTTTTGACAGCAATTCTAAAAGCCTTGCTTCCTTTGTCCGGCAGGCGGTCAGACGAGCTTCGGTGTCGGTGTATTGCATGGTGATATTTTCAGCGTTTGTATTGCTGCTCACAACGTTGCCGATAGTTTTAAGGCTGTCTGTGGCCGACTTGAACTTGTCTGAGGGGATGCGTATTGTATAACTTGCATTGCGGTAAATATCCTTGCCTCTGTACATAGAAGCATAATCGCCGCCCGTTACGCTGGAATTTTGAATGAAACCTCCGGTTTCGCCGACCATTTTCATCAGGTCCTCGATAGTTTTGTCAAACTCCAGAGTTTCAATTTCGGTATATCCCGAATAAATGATTTTGTCCGCCGATTGAGGTGCTGCCGGGGGTTCGCTTGATTCTGTGCCCCCTCTTTCTGCATCGGTCGCGGATACGGCGCCGGTGAGGGATTTTTCTTTTGCCTCTTTGGGGTCTTGGACAATCGATTCATTTGATGATGAATCGTACATTTCCGCCTGTGGGCTTTTGCTCCCGCAGGATGCAAAAGCGAAGATGAGAACAAGGGCGAGCGCAAGAGAAAGAAGCTTTTGTGACGTTTTCATTTTCGCACCTCCGTTTTAGATCGAGAGTATTCCGAAAAGACTCACGAACTGCATGTGTTTGTTACAGGCATTAGACGTGCTGTTACTGAAAAATGTTTCACAATAGCCGATTTGACTGCGCTGTTTATTATTTAAGAGTGCCCAGATAGCCCTCCAGAATGAGGGTTGCCGCCACCGCATCGACTTTTTCGCGGTGGTTTTTCATTTTTTTGCCGTTTGCGTGGAGTATCTCATGTGCTGCGATCGTGGTTCTGCGTTCGTCCCAGAGGGTAACAGGGATATCGGAGCGGGATTCAAGGGTTTTTTTGAAGAGCTCGCTTTTTTCAGCCCTTGGACCTAAAGTTCCGTCCATATTCTTGGGATAGCCAAGAATGAGCTGGCTGACACCGCGCGATTTTGCTTCCGCTGTGATGTTGTCGGCGGCGCGTTCCATGTTCCGCTCGCTGAGTGTCCATGCGTCGCCGCACAGGGTGGCGGTTTCATCTGAAACCGCCAGTCCGATTCGGGCATCGCCGTAGTCTATCGCCATTATTCTCATAGAGTCCTCCTATTCGTTGAGGCAAAAATCGTTTTTAAAGCATAGCCGTCTGCTATGTTTGATATTCCAGCCTAAGTGCGAGCTTTTGAAGCAGCGGTATTAGCACAAGGTATAAGGCAATGTGTACCGCACACTGGGGAGCCCGCATGCTCACCGTAGCGAGATACGGTGTGTTATTAAGGATGCTGAGCCAGTATGACTGAAGCGCAAGACTCAGCCCGATGGTGTTGACAAGCGTGCAGGCAACGACGTGCGGAAAGAACTTTACGTTTTTCCTGTGCAGAAACAGCCCGAGGGAAACGCCTGTAAGTATTGCAGTAAGTGTTATCGGAGGATACAGCCCATACGGCATAAGGAAAGTACCCAGAACATCGGCTATTCCGCTGGCAACTCCGGTCCATACGGGACCGTATAAAATGCCGCAGAGGGCAATGGGGACGAATGCAATGCCTATGCGCAGTGACGACGTGGAGATGGATAAGAAGCGTTCGAAAACGATTTCGAGCGCGATAAGGACAGCCACGCGGCAAAGCGTGCGAAGATTAAAATTTTTCATGATGATTCTTCCTTTCGTGTTATGCCACAAAAGGAGCGGCGCTCCGGTGTGGCAGCGGATGCGGACAAGGCACCGCAGAGCTTTTAAAGCCCTTTCGTCAGACGGCAACTTCCCATCCGCCTGCACTTAACGCGCCAAGTCCTACTCTGACCAGTTATATTTGATTATGAAGCGCCGGTAACCACCTTCTTCCATACGGCGTTGATAAGATACTTTTTCAGCGTTACTTTCCGAAAAATTTTCTTACAGGCCCCGCCGTGTAAAGCGAGCCGACAGAGCAGACAACTCCGCAAGCTCCTGCAAGCTCTATCGCCTTTATTATACCGCTTTCTATGCTTTCGCAAGCGGTTACCGGCTTTTTGAAGCATCTTAGCCTGTCCGACAGCTCAAAAGCAGACAGCGCGCGTGGGCTTGGCGGAGTAATAGTAACGAATTCGTCCGCAGCGGAATCTAAGATTTTTGCAAGCCCCATATAGTCTTTGTCTGCAAGAACGCCGAATAGGATGATTCTTCTCATGCCGGGGAAGTACTTCCTAAGATTGTCCGCGACCGTTTCCGCACATTGAGGATTATGCCCACCGTCAACGACGAAAAACGGTTTTTCGGAGATGATTTCAAATCTTGCGGGCCAGAAAGTTTCTTTAAGACCCGTTTTTACGGCTGTGCTGCTGATTTCCAAGCCAAGCGAACGAAGGACACTGACAGTTTCAAGCGCCACAGCGGCATTTTTGAGTTGGTGAGTTCCCAGAAGCGGAAGCTCAAGAGATTCATATTCTTTATAAGAGAATGTCTGCCCGCTGCGGCAGTCCGAAACAGAAATGATGGCTTCGGAATCCGCTGCGCTGAGGGGTGAGGACATTTCGTTGCATCGCTCGGAAATAACTTTGCGTATGTTTTCGGGCAGGTCATATATAACAACCGGACGGTCTTTTTTAATTATACCTGCTTTTTCAGCCGCAATTTTTTCGACGGTATCGCCCAACTCGCGTGTGTGGTCAAGCCCGATATTGGTTATAACAGAACAAAGGGGGCTTTCGATGACGTTAGTTGAGTCCAATCTGCCGCCCATGCCTGTTTCCAGAACCACGATGCCGCATCTGCGCCTTGCAAAGAACTCCATTGCAATGGATGTTACAAGCTCGAACTCAGTCGGGCGGTCATCCATTGAAAGGGCAAGCGGGGCACAAAATTCGGCAATCTCCGCAAGCTCAGCATCACTGATAGGCAGACCGTCTATTCTCATCCTTTCATTAAAGCTTGAGATGAAAGGCGAGGTATAAAGTCCCGTTTTAAGACCCGCGTGTTTCAATATACCGGAGAGCATCGCGGAGGTTGAGCCCTTTCCGTTTGTTCCCGCAATGTGTACAAAGCGCAGGCGCTTTTGAGGGTCTCCCATTTTTGAAAGAAGCTCCGCTGTTCGGGAAAGCCCCGGTTTAGAGCCCTGCCAGATTTTTTCGTGGATAAAACGTATTGCCTCATCAGCCGTCAAACTTTTCGCCTCCGCCCTATTTGTAGAATTAGTATAGCACGTTAAAGTGCGCAAAAGCAACACGGAAACAATTCTTGTAGATTTGACCGAATTTTGTAAAAAAAGAAGTCTGCGACACTGCAAAATAACAGCATTGCCATGGTTTTTTTGGCTATAATAGAATTGATACATTTTATAACAAAATCAGCAAGAAAATTGTTGACCGGATGATAGAACTATGTTAAAATACACATTACCTGTCGGCGGAGAGGTTTTATTTTTGTGCGCATATTTTCCGCCGCACATAATTCCGTTCCGATTAGGGAGGCAGCGTGGCTTATTGAGCCAAATTTAACAAGGAGGTGCCGATATGCGAGTGAAAATTACTATGAGATGCAATGAGTGCAAGCAAAGGAACTACAATACTTTCAAGAACAAGAAGAACACACCCGACCGTCTTGAGATGAGCAAATATTGTCCTTTCTGCCGCAAGCACACAACACATTCGGAAACGAAGTAGGTTTTTTAAGAAAGGATGTGCTCAAATGTCTAAGGCCAAGGAAAACGCGGTTAAGAAGACCACACAGGCAGTTAAAAAACCGAACAGCAATGAAAAGATGAGTACTTCTGAGCGCATAGCTCAGTGGTTCCGCGACCTGAAAAGCGAACTTAAAAAGGTCGTATGGCCGACGAAGAAACAAACAGCTAACAACACGTTCGTTGCGCTTGTTGTTACGTTCGCTTCTGCGATAGTCCTTTGGGGTTTTGACTCTCTTGCTCAGGTAGGGGTCAAGACACTCATATCTTTGGTGGGTTAATCATGGCTGAAGATGCATTGTGGTATGTAGTCCACACATATTCCGGTTATGAAAATGCCGTAGCTGCGGCTATTTTGAAGGCCGCCGAAAACCGCAGGATGCAGGATCTCATAACAGAGGTCAATATCCCTATGGAAACCGTCACGGAATATACCGATTCCGGCGAAAAAACTATTGAACGCAAGACTTATCCGGGATATGTTTTTGTAAAGATGATTCTGACCGATGAGAGCTGGCATCTGGTTCGCAACGTGCGCGGAGTTACCGGTTTTGTAGGAAGCGACGGCAAGGCCGTTCCGCTTACCGAACAGGAAATCTATGAACTTGGCGTCGAACGCCATGAAGTTGTTGAAGGCTTTAATGTTGGTGATAACGTTAAAGTTATCGATGGACCGCTTGACGGATTCATCGGAACTGTTGAAGAAGTTGACACCGGCAGAAGCCGCGTCCGCGTTATTGTCTCCATGTTTGGAAGGGAGACACCCGTCGATCTGGATTATAATCAGGTCGAGTATGTTTCAGAATAATTAGGAGGTGCACGCAAAGTGGCACAGAAAGTTGTTGGTATAGTCAGATTTCAGGTTCCCGCGGGAAAAGCGACTCCTGCTCCTCCCGTAGGTCCTGCCCTTGGTCAGTATGGCGTCAACATCGGCCAGTTTACCAAGGATTTTAACGAGCGTACTAAAAACGATATCGGCATGATGATTCCCGTAGTCATCACTGTTTATTCCGACCGTACGTTCTCTTTCATCACAAAAACTCCGCCCACCGCCCTTCTTGTAAAGAAGGCCTGCAGCATTGAGCGCGCGTCAGGCGTGCCTCAGCGCGATAAAGTTGCGACCCTCAGCCGTGAGGATCTCCGCAAAATAGCTGAAATCAAGATGCCCGATCTCAACTGCTCGGATATCGAATCCGCAATGAGCATGGTTGCGGGAACCTGCCGCAGCATGGGCGTTCGCGTAGCTCAGGAGTAACATTGTTTCGGCGCGTTGCCGCCGTTCCCTTTACGTGGGAGGATAATTCCATCCGACGAACCACATTACAAGGAGGATAAACTAAATTGTTTAGAGGTAAAAATTATAAAGAGAGCGCAAAGCTCGTTGATAAACAGAATCTTTATGACCCTATGGAAGCTTTTGGTCTTGTTATCCAAGCTTCAAAGGCAAAGTTCGATGAAACTGTCGAGCTGCACGTCAAGCTCGGCGTTGACTCGCGTCACGCTGACCAGCAGGTCCGCGGCGCTATAGTTCTTCCCCACGGCACAGGCAAGACCCGCAAGGTTCTTGTTTTCTGCAAGGACGAGCGTCAGCAGGAGGCTCTGGATGCAGGTGCCGATTATGTCGGCGGACAGGACATGGTTCAGAAAATCCAGACCGAAAACTTCTTCGACTATGACGTTGTTGTCGCAACACCCGACATGATGGGCGTTGTCGGTCGTTTGGGTAAGATACTCGGACCTAAGGGTCTTATGCCTACACCAAAGGCAGGTACGGTTACTCCCAATATCGCTCAGGCGGTCAAGGAGATCAAGGCCGGTAAGATTGAATATCGTTTGGACAAGACCAACATTATCCACTGCCCCATCGGCAAGGTAAGCTTTGGTCCCGAAAAGCTGAACGACAATTTTAACGCACTTATTAATGCCATAATCAAGGCAAAGCCCGCAGCGGCAAAGGGCCAGTATATTAAAAGCTGTGTTACGGCTTCAACAATGGGCCCCGGCATTAAAATCAATCAGGCAAAACTTATCTAAATACGTGTTCAGCTTATAAATCCCCGTTTCTGTATGAAACGGGGATTTTTTGTTTCGCAACTAACGATAGGTGATATTTTAAAACAGAAATTATATCATTTTAATATTGACAATATAGTGTGCCGTACAGTATAGTGATAATGACATTAACGTAAAGAGGTGAGAGCGTGAATTACGATGAAGTAGTTTCAGGTCTTATTCTGGAACTTAGGAGGGGAACGCTGATTCTTTTGGTGCTCAACCAGCTCAAGAAGCCCATGTACGGATATAACCTTGTTAAGCAGCTTGAAGAAAGCGGCATCCCCATTGAAGCAAACACCTTATATCCTCTTATGCGGCGATTGGAGTCACAGGGGCTTCTCAAAAGTGAATGGGAAACCGGCGGAGCAAAGCCGAGAAAATACTATGCTTTGACTGAAGACGGAAGCATAGTTTTGGAGAGAGTGAAAAAGCATTGGTATGAGTTTTCCGAAAATGTGAACTTGCTTTTGGAGGGAAGAGAAGATGAAATACAACGAAATGATTGAGCGCTATATATACGCAGTTACAAAGAACCTGACGCCAAAAACGCGCAGTGATGTTGCAAAAGAGCTTCACTCTATAATCTCCGATATGCTTGATGAGCGATGCGGTGATGTTCTGCCCACCGAACATGACGTCAGGGTGGTCTTGACCGAATTGGGTAAGCCTGCAGAGCTGTCGGAGAAATATAATCCCGATGGGGGGAAGTATTTGATCGGCGGGCTGTACTACACAAAATATAAACTCGTTTTAAAAATCGTGTTGATAAGCGTTGCTTTCGGAATGTCCCTTGCCGGCATAATAACGACCATAATGGAACAAAACATTTGGTATATTGCTCTTGCTCAGTGGTTTGGCACTGTGTTTAGCGGATTAACCTTTGCTTTTGCCTTCGTCACAATACTTTTTTCGTTCTTTTATCATAAAGGGATTAAAATCGATACTCAGTCAGACTCGCCTGACGATTTACCCCCTGTTCCTAATGAGAAAACAACAATATCAAGATGGCAGCCCATCTTAGGTATCGTTATTTCCGTAGTATTTGTAGTTGTATTTTTAGTGGCGCCCCAAATATTCTGTGTGCTTTTTACCGAGAACGGAGAATTTATAACGGTTTTCAATCTTGAGACGATACGCAGTACATGGTATTTGATTATCTTCTTTGCGGTTCTGGGAATTATAAGGGAAAGTGTAAAGCTTATCGATGGAAGATATACACGCCGCGTGATGAACGTAAGTATCGTAACGGATTTGCTGTCTGCTGCGCTGTCTTTTTGGTGGCTCACGAATAAAAAAATTATAAATCCGGAATTTGTCCGAAGAATGACGGAGCTGTTTATCGGGGAAGATGAAGCTATCGGCAGGGTGTTTGCGAATTTCCAGTATTTATTCCTTGGAGTAATCGTTTTCGCCTTAGTATTAGATGTGATTACTGCTATAATAAAATCATTGAAATATGCTGAAAATAGTGAAAACGGCATTATGCATGCTTGAAGATGCAGGTTTTCTGTGATATCATTCTGCAAAAGATAACGCAGGTCTAAAACACAGGAGGAAATGATATGGCAACAGCACACAACAGCGCCGAGAAAGGTCAGATAGCCAAAACCGTACTCATGCCGGGAGACCCGCTGAGAGCCAAATATATAGCGGAGAATTTTCTGGATAATCCGGTGCTTGTCAACAACGTACGTGGAGTGCAGGGATATACAGGCACAAAGCGCGGTGTTCCTGTAACCGTTATGGCAAGCGGAATGGGGATTCCCTCGATTGGGATATACAGCTATGAACTTTATAATTTCTACGATGTTGAGAACATTATCCGGGTAGGGAGTGCTGGGGCGCTTTCCGATGATCTGAAGCTCCGCGATATCGTTGCGGGAATGTCTGCCGGAACAGATTCGGGATTTGCAAAGAAATTTGGTGTACCTGGGACACTTGCCCCAACGGCAAGCTTTGAGCTTTTACGTCATGCCGTAGAATGCGCGGAGGAAAAGGAGCTGAATATTAGTGTAGGCAGTATCCTCTCCAGCGACAATTTCTACAACGATGATAAGACCGCACTTGATAAGTGGAAGAAGATGGGCACCCTTGCGGTCGAAATGGAGGCCGCGGGTCTTTATCTGACTGCCGCAAGGGCAGGAAAACGCGCGCTCTGCATATGTACGATTTCGGATCACATTTACAGACCGGAGGAACTTTCTCCGGAGGAAAGACAGCTTGGTTTTGCGGAGATGATTGAGCTTGCGCTTGATGTTGCGGTCAAGATGGGCTGATTTATGCTGACTATATGAAAGCTGCCTGCCCTTGTTTGGGGGCGGGCAGCTTTATATTTGCTGCAGAAAAAATATGAGAGACTTGTCGCGTAAACAAAATCAGACCGCAGGTTTCGTTGGACATAATTGGCAGGCAGTAGTATAATAACCTTTACAGGCTATAATACTATTTGCTATATTTTTATTAGTTTACAGGGAGCAGGTGACAGCAAAATGCGGATTTTTCCGATTGTGTTTTTGATATTGGCGATTACGCTGGTGTTTGCATTCTTTGCGGCATATTATCTGCTTTTTAAAAGGGAAAACCCGGTTGCAGATGTATATGAACGTGAAACGGCAAGACTCAGTTACCCGCGCCGGCGTTTTCCAATGGAAAAAAAAGATGTATTGCCGATGCTCCTGATAACTCTCTTATATGCCGCGGTCGCTTTTTGGGGACTGGGCGACAGGCAGAATCCCGAAAGCTTTTGCCAGTTTACTGAAAAGGGGCGTTATGTAGTTGTTGAGCTTCCCGAGGAAATGTCCATATCACGTGTTATGTACTATTCGGGCTTGCATACAGGAAACTATTTTCTTCAGTTTTCTCTGGACGGCGTAGAATACACAGATGAATCCACGATGGAACAAAAGTATTCCGATATATTTAAATGGCATGAGGCAAAGATGAACACTCCCGGCAAGCCCGCAAAGTATGTCCGCATTATATCGGACAACCTCCTTGAGATGGGGGAGCTATGCCTGTATGATTGGGGAGGAGATCCTATCCCATCGGAAATGCTTAAATATGACGAGGGCTGTGTCCCCCTTTTTGACGAACAGGAAATGGTTCCGGAAGCTCAGACATATATGAACAGCACGTATTTTGATGAAATATATCATGCTCGGACGGCGTATGAAAATATCAGGAGTATAAAGCCCTACGAAAATACTCATCCTCCTCTTGGAAAACTGATAATTAGCATCGGCATAAAGACATTCGGGCTTAATCCTTTTGGCTGGCGATTTATGGGGGTTCTTTTCGGCATACTCATGCTCCCACCGTTCTACGTGTTTACCAAGAATCTTTTCGGTTCAACAGCGATATCATCATGCGGCACGCTGCTTTTTGCCTTCGACTTTATGCATTTTGTGCAGACCCGCATCTCTACTATCGACACTTACGGCGTCATCTTCATTCTATTGATGTATTTCTTTATGTACCGCTATATTACCGCGCCGAGGGACGAACCTTTTGCAAAAAAACGGCAGGAGACCTTACCGCTGTTTTTATCAGGACTTTGCTTCGGTCTGGGGGCTGCGTCTAAGTGGACCGCGATCTATGGAGGCATGGGACTTGCCGTTATTTGGCTTTTATTCCGAATCGAGAGGGGCAGAGAACTTATTTCTGCCGGACACAGATGGGAACACCGCAAGGAGCTGAGAATCAACATTCTTCAATGCATAGCATTTTTCGTTATAATCCCAGCAGTCATATACTACGCAAGCTACTATCCTTACGGCAAGGCGCAGGGAATGTCGGGCGTTTCAATGTATTTTGACAAAGCCTATGCAAGAATCGTTCTTGACAATCAGACCTCCATGTTCACCTATCACGCGGGAGTAGATGCCGAACATCCCTATGCATCACGATGGTATCAATGGATAGTGGACGGCAGACCGATATTGTATTACCTCCGTTCCTATCCCAACAATATTAAATCCGCTTTCGGAGCTTTTTTAAATCCGCTTATCTGCTGGGGCGGTCTTTTGGCTATATTCGCAATGCTTTGGAAAACTATACGCTTTAATGACGGGAAAGCTCTGTTTATACTCCTTGGATATCTCGCACAGCTTGTACCGTGGATGTTCATTACGCGGATTACTTTTGAATACCACTACTTTCCATGCCTTATTTTCCTTGTTCTGGCTATCTGCCATGTTTTCAACTCCTTCAGGCTGAGGGATATCAAATGGAAAAGCAAGGTTTACGGAGCTACGGCCCTATGCCTGTTTCTGTTCGCGGCGTTTTATCCGGTGCTGACGGGAATTCCGTTCCCAAGAGCCTATACGGATATGCTTGCATGGATACCGGGCGCATGGCCGTTTTAAAGGCTTGGATTTCCGCGCTGTGCATCAATGCATCCGCAAGAAAGAAACCGTAAGGAGAATCAATAATGCATCTTACAGACTATCATCTGCACAGCACCTGCTCGGGTGACGGGCACAATACCATGCTTGAAATGATGCTTGCGTCATATAAGAAAGGTGTGGATATTTTGTGCTTTACCGACCATGTGGATATCGACTATTACCTGACAGGCGAAGCTGACCCAAATTGCTTTTCAAATCGGGAAAAGATGAGGGAAATGTATGAGGAGGCGCTCTCCTGCGCCCCTAAGGACATGGTCGTCCGTCTGGGGGTAGAGCTTGGCGAGGGAAATCATGACACGCAGCGCGCAATAGAAATAGCTTCATCGCCGGAATTTGACTTTATTCTCGGTTCCATACACAATCTCAAGGGGAAACCGGATTTTTACGACATACAATATCGTGACGAAAAATTTTGCCGCGAACTTATAGACTGCTATATGGATGAGCTTCTGGAGCTTGCGCGGATAGATTGTTTTGATGTAATGGCGCATATTGGCTACCCTATACGTTATACGCGCAGAGCGGGCTTCGATATGGAAATCAACCTCAAAACATACGGCGAAAAGCTCGAACAGATACTCAAAACACTCATAGAAAACGGCAAAGGCATTGAGATAAACTGCTCCGGCTTCCGCAATCCCCTTGTCGGGGGAACGATTCCGACAATCGATGTGCTCAAACTTTACAAGGATTTGGGCGGTGAGATAATAACCGTCGGAAGCGATGCACACAGGGTGGATCAGGCAGCATCGGGACTTGCCGAAGGCTTTGACATTCTGCGGCGTTTGGAGTATAAATATGTTACGGTGTTTGAGAAAAGAAAACCGCAGTTTATAAAAATATAGTATAAAGAACCTGCATTTTGGCAAATATCGTAAAAGGATATTTTGATTTAGATAAAGACAAAGCCGTGCACGACGGCGGAAACGGGGATAATTATGATAGCATTGGGAAGCGACCACGGCGGATATGCCTTAAAAAAGGAAATCATGAAGCATCTTGATGAAAAGGGCATAGCCTATAAGGATTTCGGCACTTATACGGAAGACAGCTGTGACTATCCCCTCTACGGCGAGGAGGTCGGCAAGGCGGTCGTCTCCGGCGAGTATGAGCGCGGGATAATAATATGCGGTACGGGAATCGGAATTTCGATTGCGGCAAACAAGGTTAGAGGTGTTCGCGCCGCCCTTTGCGGAGACTGCTACTCCGCGGAATTTACCCGGCGCCACAACGATGCCAATGTTCTGGCTCTCGGTGCGCGGGTCATAGGTCCGGGGCTTGCGCTCAAGATTGTGGATATATTTCTTAATACGGAATTTGAGGGAGGAAGACACGCAAAGCGTGTTGACCTGATATCTGATATAGAGGCAAGGCATATCTGATCACTACGGAGGAATGAAAATGGCAATAAGAGCCAAGGATATATATCAGGGCAGGAAAAAATCGCGTTTTCACACAGGACTGATTATAACTATCATACTTGCCCTAATCGCCGCTGCCATTTTGATTTTTTACGGATTGCGGAGATACGCGGTTTATGACGAACACGGCAATGCCACATTAATCCTGCCGTTTTCTCAGAAAACGGAAACTGCAGACGCGGAAGAAAGCCCAGATTAAAAGCTGCTTTGTTTTCGACAATTATTTTGTAACTATATGTAACAAAAATCGAAAAAGTGCTTGCAAAAATTGTCTCGCTGTGCTACAATACGACTTGCGCTTTAAATGCTAAACTCGAGAAAGAGGTGAACATAATGAAGGAAGGTATCCATCCCAACTATGAGCAGACCACTATTAGGTGTGCTTGCGGCGAAGTTATAGAGACAGGCTCTACAAAGAGGGACATAGCAGTTGAGATTTGCTCTAAATGTCACCCCTTCTTTACAGGAAAACAGAAACTGGTCGATACCAGCGGACGCGTTGAGAAGTTCAACAAGAAGTTTGGTCTGTAAGATGTATTCGTCAGTAACATGACCCGTACCTTTAGGTACGGGTCATTTGCGTTTCAGCGATTAACTGGACGGGATTTTGCGGATAACGGCAGTAAATACCATGCTTAAATTGGAGCGCCCGATTAAAAAGGGCGCTTCAAATCATTTTTATGATTTTTGCCGGGGCTTAACATCTGCCGAAAGTCCTGCCCGCAGGAAGTACAGCAGACATCCGCGAACGGGTTTTTTAAAAATCCGCGACATGGCATAGGCATATGCCGTCACTTGCCTTTTGTAGTGTTCAATAGCTTCCGGAAGTGTTTCGGGCGTTACGTAGTCTGTCTTGTAGTCGATTATGGTAAGTTCGCCCCGCTCCTCGATGCAGCAGTCCACGATTCCCTGAAGCAGCACGTTTTCACCCTCGGCACCCTCGAAAAACTCATCGGCAGGGCAAAGCAGGGAAAATCGAAGCTCACGGTGAACCATATCTGCTGACTTTATGCGTTTTCCGATATCGGAGGAGAAAAAGCTGAGGATAGATTTTCTGTCCGCTGCTTTTGCCTGCCTTTCGGAAAGCAGACCGAGTTTTTCAATTCGGGTAATTTCATCCTCGATATCAGAAAGCGTTTCGGTTCGGGCAAAGTCAATGAACTGCATTACGGTGTGCATTGCGGTACCGCGCTCTGCGCCCGATAATGGACGGTCCTCACCCATAAAATCGGGGAGCCGGAAAAGCTTTGTCCGTTCTTTGACGAGAGTTTCCGCCTCGGTGTCCGCTTCATCTTCGGGAAGCGAGGTCGCTGTGAGCTTGGATGGCAGCTTTATCGTTTTTTCAAACGGGTAGCGGTAACTCAGGTTCCTTTTGAGTTCAGACATATCTGCTTCATCGATTTCCTGCTGCATGCCTTCCTGCTCTGTCCTTTCCGCTTGATGCTGTGACTCGTAGTTTTCTGCGCTGTCTTCGATTTTCAATTCAAGCAATCCGCCGTTTTCGATAAGCGCCGCAGAAATGAGCCATTGCGCCATAGACGATGCGGATTTGAGGATTTCCGGACTGATCGGGGAAGAAAGGTTTTCGGAAAGCTTTGAAATTAAGGCGTGCGGATCTTTTGATGCACAGGATATATAAAGGCGCTCCTTTGCCCGGGTCATTGCAACATAGAGAACCCGCATCTCCTCCGAAAGCATTTCGGAACTTAGCCTTGCGGCTATGGCGCGGCGTGCGAGCGTGGGATATTCTATGCCGCGTGACGTGTCAGTTACTTTGCAGCCCAGACCAAGCTCGGGATGAATAAGTACGGGGGAACGCATATCCATAGTGTTGAATTTGCGTGAAGTGTTGGCAAGAAAAACAAGGGGGAATTCCAGACCTTTTGACTTGTGTATGCTCATGATCGAAACCGCGTTGCTGACGGCATTTGAAAAGGCGCATGGCTCTTCACCGCGGTCTTGTATGCGCTTTAGATGCTTAATGAAGCTGTACAGACCGCGGTAGCCGTTTTCCTCAAATTTCGCTGCACAGTCAAGAAGCAGTGAAAGATTGACGAAGCAGGAATCCGAACCATTGGCGGCGGCATATAAGGCGGGAAGTTCAAAGCGGTCGTATATAAGGCAGAGAAGCTCATACACGCCAATATCGCAGGAAAGTGTGCGCAGTTCAGAGAGCGTCTCGATAAACTCAGCGCACTTTTTACTGCGGGCAGAAGCTTTTATAAGCGCTGTGAAAAAGTCGCTGTCTTTATCGGACGCACGTATAAGCGACAGTTCGTCCGCAGTAAAACCGAAAACCGGCGAGGCCAGGGCGGCTGTGAGAGGTATGTCTCTGTGAGGATTGTCGATGACGGAAAGAAGCGAAGTTACAACGAGTATTTCAGGTGATGCAAAAAAGCCTCCGCCCTGTTCAGCCGATACCGGTATGCCGTATTCTGTTAGAGCGCGGCGGAAAGCCGGACCTGCCGTATTGGGAGAGCGGAGCAAAATTGCGATGTCGCTGTATTTTACCGGACGTTCCGTACCGTTTTCAAAAACTGTTTCAGCGTTTTCGATGAGCTGCTTGATGTTTTTTGCGACCATTCGGGCTTCAAGATAGGTTTTGTCGGGACGCTCTTCGCCGTCTTCAGCCTGCGAAACGGCAAGAATGGAGATTTCCGCCTTGCCGCGTGGGGGATTTGCATTTTCGGGAGGAAAGAGTGCGGCGCTTTTATCGTAGCATATCTCGCCCAAGGCTTCAGACATTGTATTTGAAAAAACATGGTTGCAGACGGAAAGAATGTTGACATCAGACCGGAAATTGTTTTGAAGAAGGATTTTCTTGGGTTCGTTTTCCGCAGCTGATTCCAAGTCCTTGAAGCTGTGATATTTTTTGATGAATATAGAGGGATCTGCAAGCCGGAAGCGGTATATGGATTGTTTCACATCACCCACCATAAAGATATTGCTGCCGTTTCGGGAGATTGAACGGAAAATCAGATCCTGAACCGCGTTTACGTCCTGATACTCATCCACCATGATTTCTGTGTAGCGCTTTGATATTTGAAGTGCGGTTTCCGTTGGTTCCCCCGTCTGGGGATCGCATAAAAGGGCAACTGTGAAATGCTCCAGATCGGAAAAATCCAGAAGGTTCTGGCGTCGCTTTTCCAAGGCGTAAGCCCTGTCAAAATCAAGCGTCAGTTTTATGAGCGCCCGCATGGCGGGGGCGGTTTTGGAAAGTTCGGAGAGAAGCTTTTCAGACGGTGCGTCAAAAACGGTGCGCAATCCATCCATTGCTTTTTTGCAAGCGTCACGTGCTGACGTAAGGGTGATCTTCCTGTCCTCGAATTCGTAATTTTTCAGAGGTTTAAGTCGGGGGAAAGGAATGGGAAGCTCTCTTCTCGCACTGTCCCAGCCCTTTTCAAGCGAACGCAGAAAGGCGCGCAGGGCTTCCAAGGTTTGGCACAGACTGTCGCCGTAGGCTGCAACGATCGGCGCATTTTCTTCCTCGTTTTCGTTTAGTCCATACCATATTTCATCAAGACGCTCGGACCAATAGGAGGCGGTGCTTTTTGCGTTTTCCATAAGCTCTCTGCCCCATACAGTTTCGCCCGCATCTGTGAAGGCTGAAACATCTAAGGCTGACAGATGAAGCTCCGCCCACTTTTCGGGATATGGGTGGCTTTGCATTTTTCCATGTAATTCAAGCACCGCACCGGCAAGGCGGGAGTCATCGCGCCCCGCTCCGACGCTCTCCACAAGGGAAGCAAAATCCAAATCTTCCCCGATATGCTCATAGGCGTTTTCCAGAACCTTTTCGAGAGCCTTTTCTCTAAGCTCCGCACATTTGTCCTCGTCTCCCACACGAAAATCGGGGGTCAGTTCTGCCTTATGACAGTATTCCCGCAGGACCGCGGTACAAAAGCTGTGTGTGGTTCCTATCTGTGCGCGGTAGCAGAGCGTGCTCTGCCGGCGCAGACGCCGGTTTTCGGGCTCCGCTGCCGCACGTTTGGACAATTCCTCCAGAATCCTTCCTCGGAGTTCCGCCGCCGCCGCGCGGGTATAGGTGATGACGAGAAAGCTTCCGATATCCTTTGGGTCTTCTTTATCTGTAATGTATGCCATAAGACGCTCTGTGAGCACTCTTGTCTTACCGCTTCCCGCAGCGGCAGAAACAAGGATGGACGACGAGCGTGTGTAAACGGCGTTGCTTTGATCCGGAGTGAGATTGATTTTGCTCACTTTTCGTCCTCCAATCTTTCCCAGAATTCGTTCGGCTTCACTTTGGAAAGGTACCGCCTTGTGTCAGATGCCTCGTCAAAACGGCAGACACTTCCGTAAGGGCAGTACATACAGGCGTTTTCCTGTTCGCCTTTGTAATAAGGCGCCGCATCGATTTTCCCGTTTGAGAGGTGTTCGGAAAGCTCAAGAAGCCGCCTGTCCACATGGGAGTGGAGCGCCTTCAGCTGTTCTGCGCTTGCAAGACTGTCCGTACTCGCAGTGCCGTCCTTTTTGTAGCTTACTGGGATAAATTCGGGATTATCCGAATCTTCCATTGCGCTGATGATATTGCTGTCATTTAGGATAAGCCCGCTTCTTTTAAGGGATTTTGCCCTCTCTTTGGAAAGCTCCTCATCTGTTAAATCACCGCCGGCGGAAATAAGCGTATCTCTTGCGGGAACGTAAAGAACACCCGCGGGGACGATCTCCGCTCCGTAGCGCATTTTGCCCTCACGCTCCAAGGCGAAAAGATATAGAAGCATCTGCATGCCCATGCCGTACCAGACGTCGGTGAGCGAAAAGGCTTTTTTGCCTGTTTTGTAGTCGATAATACGGATGTAAAGCTTTCCGTCATGAAAATATCCGTCCACGCGGTCGGCGATGCCGTTTATATACAGCTCGTTTTTACCGTCGCTAAGGCGAACCGGCGGAAGAGAGCCGCCGCTCATAAAGTCCAGCTCAAAGTCAAGCGGAACAAAGTCGGACTTGGAAAGCTCGCGAACCATGTCTGCCGCTATACGGTGTACAGAGGGACGAAGCCTGTTGAAAAGATACACAAAGCGGGGGGATTTGTCCTCAAAGCCGTTTAGCTTTTCTTTGATATAGAGGTCGATGTGTTTATCGGCGAGAGAATGTACGGTTTCTTCCGAAACCTTTTTGAAACCGATGCTTTTCGATATCTCCCTTGCCGCATTTTCCAGAACATAGTGCATGAAGCTGCCAAGCTCGGGGGCATCAAAGCCCGCCCGCTCACGTTCATTTAACTTCAGACCGTAGCGTAGAAAATATGAAAACTGACAGGCTGAAAATGCGTCGGTTCGGGAAGGCGAGAGCCTGAGCCTGTCGCCATACAGCGCTTTGACCGATTCGTTAGACAGGCTGCCGCGGCGAAGAGCCGCTCTTTGTCTCAGCTCGTGAAGCCTGCGGCTTTCCCTGCTCATTTCAGAGAAATACGTATAGGCAAGTCTTGCGTTTTTACTGCCGCTGCTAAGTGCATTTGCCGCAAGCAAAAACGCCGGAGCATAAGCCTGAAGTCTGGAGTTTGATATATCGAAGATTTCCTCCTCAAGCCCGAAAAGCAGCTTTGCGCGGCTTATCAGAAAGCTTGGTCTTGTTTGCGCACCGCCGTCATCAAAAGCGCTGTATGACAGTGTGAGCGTTTCCGAAGGCAAGCTGACGCAGTTGTAAATCAAAGACAATTCGCGGGATAATTCGTCTGTGCCGCCGCCAAGAGAGATGCCAAGCTCATGCAGCTCATCGCGCTCATCGGCAGAGAAAAGCCCGCCTCCCTCACGTATCTGGGGAAGCCTGTCGTCGGAAGCGCCCAAAATGATGAGGTGCTTTATATGACGTCTGCGCATTCTGTCCATATCTCCTGCCGAAACGCTATCAGCTGAAACGGGTATGGTTGAGACATCATATTGGGAGAGGGTCTGTAAAAAGAGTTTTGAAAACTGTTCCTGCGTCAAACTCATCTCGCCAAGGATTGCGGCGGTCTGTTCCAGCGACTTTAAAATGATTTCCCAAAGCTGCACATATTCGGATGAAAGAAGCTCCATCCCCGCCCTGTCAAGTTCGGCGGCCTTTTTCTCAAGTGTTTTAGGAAGCTCTATTTCTATTAAAAAGTCAGAAAGCACTTTTGCCTGCTCCGCGGCGGTCTGAGCTTTTTTCCCTTTTTCCGCAAGTCTAATCAGAGGTGCGGCAAGCTTACGCCTTAAGGCATCTATTTTTTCAAGCAGTTTGCGGCTTTCATCGTCAAATTCCAGCCCAAAGCCCTTAGGATGCTGTACCCATGGCTTTGTTCGGGTCCACATGGAGCCGCGTATGTTCCACAATACGATATAGTTCTCCAAAAGGTCGCAGTCTTCCTGAGAAATACCTGCAAGCCCTGTTTTTATATAGCCGAAAACCGCATCCGCATCCCATCCCCCATGGATTATTTCAAATGCTGCGGCTATGAGGGCGGGGACGGGCTTTTGCAGGATACTTCCTCTCCGAGCTGTGAAAAGAGGTGCTCCGTAGAAGCGGAAAGCTTCTTCAAGCGCCGCCGAATAACTGTCAAAACCGCGCACAGCGACGGCTATATCGCGGAAGCGGCAGCCCGTATCGCGAACAAGCTCAATGCATTTTGCCGCCGCCATTTCACACTCTGCCCGTATGCTCTCTGCTTTTACTACACGAATACAGTTGTTTTCATTTTCACGCATCTCTGATGTGTAGTTGTAAAGCTTATCCTCAAAAAAAATAAGCGGGGCCGCTTTTTCGGCTTTTGCGTCAAGGTTAATAATTTCTGTATCTGTTCCAAGATCATTCGCAGTGCGCAAAAGGGCATTTGCTGCCTTTCTGGAAGGCTCAAAATGCTCACTTTCACTGTATATGTCGTCACAGGTCAGACAGACGGTCATATCCGCGCCCTTTTGCAGCAGCGCTTTCAACACAAGAAACTCTGCTCCTGTGAAATCGATAAAGCCATCTACGTAGATATGCCCGCCTGTGCCAATGGAGCTTTGGGATATAGTTTCAGCAAGCCGCATCAGCTTGTCTGCGGGGTCTGCATGACCCTGTGCCAGAATCGCTTCATACGCATCCATGCACAGCGCAAGGTCGCAGAGCTTTTCGGATAGCCCCGCATCGGCGGTCTCAGCGGCACTGCTGAGGTCGTCGGAGCTAATGCACGCTGTTTTCAGTTCCTGAATGGTTTGCATAAGGCTTGCCTGAAGTTCCGCCTTGTTTCTGGCGGACTTATACAGCTTCAGCCGAGACCCTATCTGGCTTATTGCAAGTGACATACAAAGAAGCCTGCCGCCTTTGTCGAGAGATATTCGTCCGCCGGTTCCCGTTTCTTGGGCGGCACGTACAGCGAGCCGCGAAAAGCTGAGCACCTCTGCATAAAGCGAAAGGCTGTCGCCGCAGACGGAGCAAAGCTCGCGCTCAGCCTCATAGCTGTATTGTTCGGGAATTATCATTATAATCCCGCCCTCGCCGGCGGATACTTTCCCGCAAATCTCATTTGTAATATATGAGGTTTTTCCGCTTCCCGCGGCACCCAGAATCAGCTTCAGCATGGCGGTCCTCCTTTATAACTGTCTGTGGGAAGTATAGCATATTCCTAAAATTATATAAAGTGCCAAGATATAGATTTTAAGCTTATGCGGGAGCATACGCGGGACAAAATGATTGGGGAATATTTAGAGCGCGAATCCTGCGCGAAAACAAGCCGTTTTCGGCTTTTTCCGCACAATACGGCAGAAACTCTTAATTGACTTGATATATTCACCGTGATAAAATAAAATGTAACATTAATATAAACCCGAATACTGAAGGAGTGATTATCCGTAATGGATGGGGGCAGTTGGTTGTCCTGGTTTATCATTGTATTGCTGATTCTGACAGCATCGTATTTCGCAACTGCGGAAACGGCTTTTGCCACCGCAAGCCGAATAAAGATCAAATCAGAGGCTGACAGAGGGGACCGCCGCGCAAAAAAAGCGCTTTATGTTTTAGACAATTTTGACAGGGCAATCACGACAATCCTTATCGGTACAAATATCGTGCATATTGTCACTGCCGCTTTGGTTACGATCCTTGTAACAAAAAGGTGGGGAATTTCCGCCGTCACTATATCAACGATTATAACCACGCTTGTAATATTCTTCCTTGGAGAGATGTTGCCCAAAAGTATCGGCAAGAAGTATAGCTGCCGATTTTCTTTATCCATAGCCCCATCCATGTGCTTGTTTATGCGCATTTTTGCTCCGCTTGCCTACTTTTTGACGCTAATAGGACAGGCAGTAGCAAAGCGCACCAAGGGTGACTCCGAGGTTACGGTCACAGAAGATGAGCTGTACGACATTATTGAAAACATGAAGGATGAGGGCGAACTGGATGCCGAACGCGGAGAGCTTGTCCACTCTGCACTCATGTTTGCGGATGTAACTGCGGAAAGTGTTGTGACGTCGCGTGTAGATGTTGCGGCAATTGACATCAAAATGCCGCTGCAGGATATTCTTGCGTTTGTAAAAGCTTCAAAGCACAGCCGCTTTCCCGTCTATGAGGGGAATATAGATAATATTATAGGCGTTCTGCAAATCCGCAGGTTTATAAAATCATATATCAAGCAGGGGGATGCCCTTGACATAAAATCTGTTCTGGATGATACACATTTTGCCCACCAGAGCACAAAAATCGATGAGCTGCTTTCCGAGATGAGCCGTAAAAGGGTGAACATGGCAGTTGTTACGGACAACTACGGCGGGACACTCGGCATAGTCACTGTTGAGGATATTCTGGAGGAGCTTGTGGGTGATATATGGGACGAGGATGACGATGTAAAAGAATTCTGCGTTCTCCTTTCAGACGGCAGCTATGAGCTTGATACCGAGCTGAGCATAGAAGAAAGCTTTGAGCTTATGGGCTATGAAGACCCCGAAGATTTTGATTTTGAGCATAAGCTTTTGGGTGAGTGGGTTTATGAGCATTTTGACCGCATACCGAGTAAGGGCGACAGCTTTGAATATAATGGACTGCATATCACCGTGCATGAAATGAACAATAACAGAATAGTAAAACTTCATGCGAAATTGCTCCCTGAGGCAAATGAAGAGGGGGGGCGCAGAAAGTGATTTCTCCTATCTATTATGCCGCCGTTATAGCCCTTATTGCATTGTCGGGCTTTTTTTCAGCATCAGAGATGGCATATTCCTCTGCAAACAGGCTGAGGCTTGAAAATGCTGCGGAAAACGGAAATAAAGCCGCTGCTCTTGCCTGCAGTATATATGACCGGTATGACGATATGCTGTCTACCGTTCTTATCTGCAACAATCTTGTAAATATAGCGGCATCGTCAATTGTCTCCGTCATGGCAATACTTATTGCAGGGGATGAAAATTCAGCCTTGGCTACAACTATAGGAACGGTATCCATAACCGTACTTATAATTATTTTCGGCGAAACGATGCCGAAAATAGTTGCCAAGAAAAACGCGAACAATACTGCTATTAATTACTCTTACATTATTCATGGGCTTATGATTATTTTGAAGCCCGTTGTTTTTATCATCGTATCGCTGATACACATTATAACGAAACCGCTCAAGGGCGAAAAACCGGCAGATGAGCAAGAAGCGGCAGTTGAAGAACTGTTTTCCATCATTGAAACGGTAGAGGACGAGGGCGTTATTGACGGGGACAGGAGCGAACTGTTGCAGGCAGCTCTGGATTTCTCGGAGATATCCGCCAGCGAGGTAATGACAAGCCGTGTGGATATGCTTTCCATAGACATTGATGATGATTGGGAGGAAATACTCGAGATAATCGACAAATCTCCGTATTCGCGTCTGCCCGTCTATGAGGACAGCATCGACAATATTATCGGCATTTTGTACCTCAACCACTTTTTTAAAGCTATTTCAGGCATTGAAAAAATCGATATCAGACCGCTTCTGATAAAGCCCTGCTATGTCTATAAGACTATGAAGCTGCCCTCTGTGCTTGCCGAAATGCGTAAATGCAGGACGCATCTTGCAATCGTTACAGACGAATACGGCGGTTCAATGGGAATCGTTACTATGGAAGACGTGCTCGAGGAGCTTGTCGGAGATATATGGGATGAAACAGACGAGTTTGAACCCGAAGTCATTGAGCACGATAAGAACCTGTATGAGCTTGACGGCGACATGAATATGAGCGATTTCCTTGAGATGATAGACCGCAGTGAGGACAGCTTTGATACGGACAGCGCCACAGTCGGCGGATGGACGATAGAGAAATTTGGACGTTTTCCCGAATGCGGAGACAGTTTTGCATTTGAGAATCTCACGCTCACAGTTCTTGAGGTAAGTGGTCAGCGTGTTGAAAAGGTTCTGTTAAGCGTTGAATAAGAAATACTTGAGAGGCTTATATGGAAATTAACAAAAACTGTGTCTGCACGCATAAAAATTGTGCAAGACATGGGAAGTGTGACGAATGCCGTGCCTTCCATAGCGCAAAGGGAGACAAGACTATGTGCGAAAGGAAGAGGAAAAAGCGGCAGGATACAGAAAAAAATACTGTTTCCCAGGATTCATGAAAGAATAAAAAATCTGTCCGTCAATTTTATTGACAGACAGATTTTTGTTATATCTATTTTCTATGCCTTTTTTTCGGCGGATTTTCGGGCTTGGTAGGGGGATTTTCACCTGTTGCTTTTGCAAATTCGCGGAGAAGGGCTTTTTGCGCTTCTCCCAGATTTTCAGGTGTGACAACTTTTACCGTGACATATTGGTCGCCGCGGCCCTTTCCGCGGATATAGGGAATGCCATGCTCTTTAAGCCGGAATACAGTTCCTGTCTGGGTCCCCTCGGGAATGGTGTGTTTTATCTTCCCGTCAAGTGTGGGTATTTCCACCTCATCGCCAAGAGCCGCCTGAACGAACGAAATGGGCAGTTCATATAGAACGGAGGAGCCGTCTCTTTTGAAGATTGAGTGCGGCGTTATACCGACTGTTACGAGCAAATCGCCTGCCGGACCGCCGTTTTTGCCGGCACTGCCGAGACCCCTGAGGGCAATGGTTTGACCATCGTCTATACCGGCGGGTATATTGGCTGAAACCTTTCGCTGTTTGCGTAAAGAGCCTGTTCCGCGGCAGGTATCACAGGGCTGGTGTATGATCTTTCCGGTTCCTTTACAGTTGGAACAAGTAATTGTGGTGGATATTATGCCGAAAGGTGAACGCTGCTGCTGCTGTACAACTCCGTTACCCTTACAATGCGGGCAAATCTCGGCTGTGGTTCCCGCAGCGCAGCCGGTACCTTTGCAGTCCGGACAATCTTCGATGCGGGCGATGCTCAATTCCTTTTCACATCCAAAAGCGGCTTCCTCAAAGGTAATAGTGATACCTGTGCGGATATTCTCACCGCGCATAGGGCCGTTTTGGCGTGGTCTGCCGCCTCCGCCGAATATACCGCCAAAAAGATCTCCGAAGATGTCTCCGAAATCAAATCCCGTTCCGCCCATTGCCGGGTCAAAAGCGGCATGACCGAATTGGTCATACTTTGCTTTTTTGTCAGGGTCGGACAAGACCGCATAGGCTTCCCCGATTTCCTTAAAACGAGCTTCAGCAGCGGCATCGCCCGGGTGCAAATCCGGATGATTTTCCTTTGCGAGCTGACGGTATGCCTTTTTTATGTCGTTTTCGGAGGCGTTTTTATTAAGCCCCAACACCTCGTAGTAATCTCTTTTATCAGCCATAAGTATTCCTCTCGAACAAACATCGTTGACGGCGGAAGTTTATAACCGCCCTTTTAAATCACGCTATGCGGATATGCAGCGCGGGAAATCCGCCGTACTGCGGTCAAACGCCGAAAACGGGCGGACGTAAATATGTCCGCCCACAAGCGTTTGTGCTTTTGCGGCACAGGGGCGCATAAAGCGCCCGCCTGCCGTCATAAAGTGCTATTTCTTCTTGTTGTCATCGTCGACTACTTCGTAATCGGCGTCATAATATTGACCGCTCTGGTTTCCATGGTCATGATCGCATCCACAGTCACCGCTGCCGCCGCATTCGCAGTTGGGATCACCGCAGCCGCCGGTCTGAGAATAAAGCTTTTCGCTGATTTTATAAAATACCTGCGTCAATTCCTCGGTTGCATCCTTGATAGCCTCCGTGTCGGTTCCCGAAAGTGCGGATTTAAGCTTGGAGAGTGCTCCTTCTACTTCGGTCTTATCCTCGGGGCTGATCTTGTCGCCCATCTCAGAGAGGGTTTTCTCGGTCTGGTAGACCATCTGATCTCCCTGATTTCGGATATCGACCTCTTCCTTGCGCTTTGCATCTTCTGCTGCATACTGCTCGGCTTCCTTGACCGCTCTTTCAATATCGTCTTTGGAGAGATTAGTTGAAGCCGTAATTGTGATATTCTGCTCCTTGCCTGTTCCCATGTCCTTAGCGGATACGTTTACAATGCCGTTGGCATCGATATCGAAGGTAACTTCGATTTGGGGAACGCCGCGGCGTGCGGGGGCTATGCCGTCAAGGTGGAAGCGTCCAAGACTCTTGTTGTACTGGGCCATTTCGCGCTCACCTTGAAGCACGTTAATCTCAACGCTGGTCTGATTGTCAGCGGCTGTGGAGAAAATCTGGCTTTTTTTGGTGGGGATAGTGGTGTTGCGCTCAATGAGCTTTGTGCATACACCGCCCAAAGTTTCGATACCGAGTGACAGAGGAGTAACGTCAAGCAGGAGGATGCCCTCAACATCGCCGCCGAGAACTCCGCCCTGAATTGCGGCGCCGACTGCCACGCACTCATCGGGGTTGATTCCCTTAAAGCCCTCTTTGCCGGTGAGCGTTTTTACCATATCCTGAACGGCGGGTATACGTGTGGAGCCGCCGACGAGGAGGACTTTTGAAAGCTCGCCTGCCGAAAGACCGGCATCGGAAAGTGCCTGACGTACAGGTCCGACCGTCTTTTCAACGAGATGATGTGTAAGCTCGTTGAACTTTGCTCTGCTGAGTGTTACATCAAGGTGCTTGGGACCGTTTGCATCTGCTGTGATATAGGGAAGATTGATATTGGACGTGGTTACTCCGGAAAGCTCGATCTTTGCTTTTTCAGCCGCCTCGCGTAGACGCTGCATAGCAACTTTGTCGCTGGAAAGGTCTACGCCCTCAGCCTTCTTAAACTCTTCGATGAGATATTTTGTAATGCACTCGTCAAAGTCATCGCCGCCCAGACGGTTGTTTCCGGCTGTTGCGAGAACTTCGATAACACCGTCGCCGATTTCAAGAACGGAAACGTCAAATGTTCCGCCGCCGAGGTCATAGACCATAATTTTCTGGTCAGTTTCCTTATCAATGCCATAGGCAAGAGCTGCTGCGGTCGGCTCATTTATTATACGCTTTACGTCAAGTCCTGCGATTTTTCCGGCATCCTTTGTCGCCTGACGCTGAGCGTCTGTGAAGTATGCAGGAACGGTGATAACAGCTTCTGTAACTGTTGTTCCGAGATAGCTTTCTGCATCGGCTTTAAGCTTTTGAAGCACCATTGCAGAGATTTCCTGCGGGGTATATGCCTTGTTGTCGATAGTGACCTTATAATTTGAACCCATTTCACGCTTTATGGAGCTGATGGTTCGGTCAGGGTTTGTAACTGCCTGACGCTTTGCCACCTGACCGGCCATGCGTTCGCCGGTCTTGGAAAACGCGATGACCGAGGGGGTAGTTCTGTTACCCTCAGCATTTGTGATAACAACGGGTTCACCGCCTTCAATAACGGCAACGCAGCTATTAGTTGTACCTAAATCTATGCCAATAATTTTACCCATAGTAGTTTCCTCCTGTTAAAAAATCCGGATTGAATCTATTTCACTGAAAGAACAAAATGCTCTTTACGGTTTGCTGTTTAGTTTGCGACTTTTACGACACTGTAACGAAGTATTTTATCGCCGAGCCGGAAGCCTTTTTGAAATTCTTCCGCTATTACGCCTGCGCCCAGATTTTCGTCTTCAATGTGCAGAACTGCGTTATGGATCGTCGGGTCAAAAACTGTTCCTGCGGCAGCATCTATTTCTTCAACGCCAAGCTTAGAAATAATCTCCTTAAACTGGGTCATTATCATCTCAATGCCCTTGCCGTAAGCTTCGTCGCAGGTTTCCTGCTTTATTGCCCGCTCAAGATTGTCATATATGGGAAGAAATTTGGTAACAGTGTCTGCCTGCACATCGGAATATAAGTTTTCACGCTCTTTTTGGGTCCTCTTGCGGAAGTTATCATATTCGGCAAGAAGCCTTAGATATCTTTCCTTTTCGGCGGAAAGCTCATTTTGCACCTTGGTAAGCTCCTCTGAGGTTTTGTCAGGAGCTTTATCCTTTTTCTTTTTGCCCTTTTCTTCCGATTCTGCCGTTACAGGTTTTTCATCTGTCTGTTCTGTCTTCAAATTATCTTCCGTGATTACCTCGTTCTTTGTCTCTTCAGAGAAATCAGCGGTCGTCTTCTTGGTGCTCATCTATCGTCATCTCCTTTATCTGCAATTTTTCAAAGCCGCGCGGGGCTTCCGGCATACCCAGAAACTTGCTCAGTCCGGCAGCGATATACCGGAGCTTTGCGGCAACGCCGGAATAGTCCATCCGCGTTGGACCCACGACCCCGATAATGCCGCGCATGTTATCTCCCGCATTGTAGCGTGCGATAACAACGCTTGAGTCTTTAAGCTCCTTGGCAACGTTTTCGGGACCTATAAGAACCTGAATATCGTCATCGGCGTCTGCGGACGGAAGACCCAGAAGGTGCTCGCTTTCCGAGAGATAGCTCAGTATTTCATGTGCTTTGTCCGGGTCACGGAACTCCGGCTGACGCAGCAGGTGCGAAGCTCCCGTTACGATAGCTTCACCCTCCTTGGCTTTATTCAGTGTATCTATGGCAAAAGCGGCGACAACGGAAGTAAGACCCATCGTATCGCCGCAGGCGCGCTCCGCGGAATTAATAAGCGAAGGCGTTATCTTATCCTCGGAAATGCCGACGAAATTAGTGTTAAAAACAGAGGCAAGTCTTTGAACCATTCCCTGCTCGACAGAAAAAGGAAGGTGAATCAGCTTGTTATGAACGGTGTCGTTGCTGAGCATAGCAACGGCGATGAAAGTGTTCACATCGACATATATAAGGTCAAAGCGGGATATAGTGGCTGCAATGGGAGCCGCCAAGGCAACTGCCGGGTATTGCGTAATAGATGAGGCAAGTTTTCCGACGTCGCTCATAAGTTTGTCGAGCTGCTGCATTTTCAAATTCAGGCTTTGATTTATAGCTTCTGCTTCTTCCATAGAAAGGCGCTGGCGCTCCATAAGTTCATTGACATACAGCCTATAACCCTTTGGAGAAGGAACACGCCCCGCAGAGGTGTGGGGCTGCTCAAGATAACCCATTGCGGTCAGCTCTGCCATTTCGTTGCGTATGGTGGCACTGCTGAGATCCAAATCCCCTAAGCCCGCAATCAGTTTTGACCCGACAGGCTCTGCCGTGGCAATATAAGCGTCAATGACGGCGGTGAGTATTTTTTTCTTGCGTTCGCTGATTTCCAAAATATACGCCCCCTCAGTCAGCGCTCCCGAAGCTCAGGCGTTGGCACTCTCAAGAGGGGAGCACTGGCACTCTCGCCTTCTGAGTGCTAATTTAACACTAACGCAAAAAAATGTCAATACTTTTCACAAACGAATTGACACTTTATTTACATTTTTCCCAAGACATTCTCAGCGTACAATACAATAAGGTATGGTAAACGCTGAATAATCTTTGAAATTATTGCAAAAAAGGCTGTAATTTTTATGAATAACAGTATATTTATGATGATAGAAAGCATAGATACTAAGCATTAAGGAAAAAATTAAAAATTTTCCTTGCATTTATGCTTAGGTTCTGCTATTATTATAAAGCTATTCGTCTTTAGTCGGATTTTGACAAAATGGCTTAAATTATACGAGGAGGTGCAGCAAAAGATGGCAAAGTGTGAATTTTGCGATAAGGGTGTTGCTTTCGGTATTCAAGTAAGTCACTCCCACAGACGTTCAAACCGTACATGGAAGCCCAACGTAAAGCGTGTCAAGGCCATAGTGGACGGGACACCTAAGCATGTCTACGTTTGCACCCGTTGCCTGCGCAGCGGTAAGGTTACCCGCGCAGTATAGATTGCAGAGCTTTATTTCATGTATACATGTATATAAGCAAAAGCACCGTTTTCCTAATGAGGAGAAGCGGTGCTTTTGCTTTTTATAAAATTAGTATTATAATATAGAAACAGAGGCAGAGGCTATGAAAGCAAAAAAGGTTTGCCAAAACGTGCTGTGTTGATTAGAATAGGGGTATAG
This sequence comes from Clostridiales bacterium, assembly GCA_012719035.1. Lineage (GTDB taxonomy): Bacteria > Bacillota > Clostridia > Oscillospirales > Oscillospiraceae > UBA2658. The sequence goes on from JAAYBD010000014.1 coordinate 44,539, forward strand.
TAGAAAAAGGGTGATATTTATGGCAGGGAAATATTCGGTTTTGCTTTCACAGCTTGTGAAGGAACATGATATGAATATAGTAAACACCTCTGAAGACTTCGAGGAGAGAAGAATTTACAGCATGGCTGTCGGCAGACCGGGGCTTCAATTTGCGGGCTTTTTTGAATATTATGACCCGCGGCGTATGCTGGTTTCGGGAAAGCAGGAGCATACTTATCTTGAAAGGCTTGATCCCGATGCACGCTACAAAGCTATTGAGGGGCTTATGCAGCGCGAACCAAGTGCGCTTGTGGTCTGCCATCAGGTGACGCCCCTTCCGGAGCTTGCGGAGCTTTCAAAAAAATACGATGTGAATGTATTCACCTCCGAAATAGATACCTCTGAATTTATGGCGCAGCTCATCAGCTCCCTCCATGTTCATCTTGCTCCGCGCAGGACTATTCACGGCGTTCTGGTGGAAGTATATGGAGAGGGACTTCTTATTACAGGTGACAGCGGCATAGGAAAAAGCGAAACGGCGCTGGAGCTTATCAAGCGAGGACACAGGCTTATCGCTGATGACGCTGTGGAAATCAGGAAGATATCCCACAACAATCTGGTTGGAGAGGCGCCCCCTCTTATAAGACACTACATGGAATTTCGCGGCATCGGGGTCATAAACGCGAGATATATTTACGGCGTGGGCGCAGTTAAGTCTTCTCAGACCATTCATCTTGTAATAAAGCTTGAGAACTGGGAAGATTATAAACCTTATGACAGACTCGGCGCGGACTCGGAATATACTGAGATATTGGGAGTTGAGGTCCCGTCCGTTACGATCCCCGTTCGTCCGGGCAGGAATCTTGCCGTCATACTTGAACTTGCAGCAATGAACAACCGTCAGAAGAAGATGGGCTATAATGCCGCGCAGGATCTTGAACAGCGGCATGATTATGGCATAGACAACGATTGTTTTGATTTTGAAAACTAATAGCGCTGGCTAAAATCAGTTCGGCAAAGCGAATTTTTCGATGCCGTTTTACTGAAAACAGTTTGCAGATCAATCCTAATTATTAAAATAAAAGGAGTGCTTATGTACGACTTTGATCTCCTTACGAAGGAGTTAAAAGCGCGGATGCCAATGCTGAAGCTGCTTGAAAACGAGCCTATGAAAGCGCACTGCTCATTTAAAATCGGAGGAACGGTGAGCGCTATGGCACTGCCGGCATCAATTGAGGAAACGGTGCAACTCTGTGAATTCCTTAGAGATAAGGGAGTGAAGCCAATCGTTATTGGCAATGGGACAAATCTTCTTGTTACAGATAAGCCGCTCCGCCGTTTTGTGATAAAAATGTCCGACAGTATGAGCACAGTTGAAAGAAAAGGCGAAACATCAGTTCATGCGCTTTGTGGGGTAAGCCTTGCAAGACTTGCCTCCGACTGCGCCCACTGCTCTTTGACGGGGCTTGAATTTGCCCATGGAATTCCCGGAACGCTGGGCGGCGCTGTAAGTATGAACGCGGGCGCTTACGGCGGTGAAATGAAGCAGGTTCTCCGCTCTGTGACTTATCTTGATGAGAATATCAAATTCGGGAAAAAAGCAGGCGATGAACTGGAGCTGTCTTACCGGCACAGTGTTTTTTCAGATACCGACCTTATCATACTGGGCTGCGAGCTTTCATTAAAAGAGGGCAGCAAGGAAGATATGCTCGATAAAATGCGCGAACTTTCCGAAAAACGCCGCAGTTCCCAGCCTCTTGATAAACCTTCCGCCGGAAGCACTTTCAAGCGGCCAAAGCAGGGCTATGCGGCGGCGCTGATAGAGGAAGCGGGGCTAAAGGGCTTCGGAATAGGCGGAGCGCAGGTATCCGAAAAGCATGCGGGCTTTGTCATCAATCGCGGCGGAGCGAGCTTTGAGGATGTTCTGAGACTGATGGAACATATCAAGGAAACGGTTTATAAGCGAACGGGTATAGAACTTGAACCCGAAGTTAAAATAATCTGCGATGAATGAAATCAAACAGAGAGGAGAACTGGGCTATGGAGTTTTTGATTATTTCCGGGCTTTCCGGCGCTGGGAAAAGCCGAGCCGCTGATATGCTTGAGGATCTTGACTACTATTGCGTTGACAATATGCCGATTGCCCTAATACCGAAATTTGCCCAGCTTTGCATGGCAGCAAGCGAACGCTATGAGAGAGTGGCGCTGGTCACCGATATCCGCGAAAGGGCGAGCTTTGAGGAGCTTTTTAAGGTGCTTGACGGGCTTTGGGACTTGGGATGCGACTATCGCATACTGTTTATGGAGGCGGACCCTGCCAATATAGTAAAGCGCTATAAGGAAACTCGCAGGCGGCATCCCTTGGCGGTTCCGGGCATATCCGTTGAGGAGGCGATAAATAACGAGATAAAGCTTCTTGCCCCGGTGAGAGAGCGGGCAGACTATATCATAAATACAAGCAATTTTACTCTTGGGATGCTCCAAAGCGAGCTTTACCGGCTTTTTGTGGGCGAGGATACAAAGAGGAAGATTGTAGTCAATGTTATGTCTTTCGGATACAAATACGGGATACCCCTTGAGTCCGATCTTGTTTTTGATGTGAGATTTTTACCCAATCCGTTTTATGTCTCGGAGCTTCGCGAGATGAACGGACTTGACGCCCCTGTCAGCGAATTTGTTTTTCGCAGCGAGGAAACGAAGGAATTTGTTAGTCAGCTTCAAAAAATGGTGAGGTTTCTGCTTCCGCTGTTTGTAGAGGAGGGAAAGCTGAGTCTTACCATCTCTATAGGCTGTACGGGAGGACGTCACCGCTCGGTAGCGATCGCCAAGGCAATGACGGACTATATCGAGAGCATAGGTTACGCTGCACAGAATATCAACAGGGATATTCAGAAATAACCGCAGATTATGAACAATAGATCATCGGTACTTTGGGGCTTACCGAAGCGCCGTATCGAATGTGAGGTTGTTATGAATAAACAAAAAACAGAGCCGTCAATCGTCGCGCTGGGCGGCGGTACGGGTCTTTCAAATATGCTGAGAGGGCTGAAAGCTCACACAAGCAGGCTGACGGCAATAGTTACGATGGCAGACGACGGAGGCGGTTCAGGAACGCTGAGAGATGAGCTTGGTATGCCGCCGCCGGGGGATGTTCGCAACTGTCTTCAGGCGCTTGCTAATACTGAGCCAACTATGGAACAGCTTTTGGGCTATCGTTTCACTGAGGGCGGTTTGAAAGGGCAGAGTATGGGAAATCTCTTTCTTGCCGCGCTCAATGATATTTCAGGCTCTTTCTATGAAGCAATACGCAAAATGAGCGAGGTTTTGGCGATAACGGGAAGGGTGCTTCCCGTAACGACCGTAGACGTAAGGCTTACGGCGGTTTTTGAGGATGGGACGGAAGTTATCGGCGAGTCAAAGATAACCGAACATAAAAAGCGGAGCGACAAGCGCATTATGAGGGTTGCTCTCTTTCCAAAAAATCCTCCCGCACTTAAAGACAGTATAGAAGCCATTGAAAATGCCGAGCTTATTTTGCTTGGCCCCGGCAGCCTTTACACAAGCATCATACCAAACCTGCTGACGAAGGGAATTGCGGAGGCTATCGCTGAGTCTGATGCATTGAAGATATATGTACTTAACGTGACTACACAGGACGGAGAAACGGAAGGCTACACTGCCTCCGACCATGTGAAAGCGCTTTTTGCCCATTCAGGGAGGAAACTCTTCGATTATTGCCTCGCAAACAGCGCACCGCTTCCCGCTGACGTTGCACTGCGTTATAATACGCAGGGGGCGTGTCAGACCGTTGTAGATACGGATGAACTTGAAAAGCTTGGGGTGAAAACGCTTATGTGCCCTATGCTCGATTGTTCGGACGGCTTTGCGAGACACGATTCAAAAATGCTGGCACGTGAGATAATGCACCTATACAAGGAAAAATCGCCGACAAAGATATATAATTGACGAGTTCTGCAGGGCTTGATGCAAGGAGGTGCTCAAATGTCGTTTTCGTCGGATACAAAGGCTGAGCTTTGCAGGGATACATTGCAGAAGCGCTGCTGTGCCGTTGCTGAGGCATATGGGATTTTGCTTTACTGCAATATGTTTACGGCAGACGAAATCAAAATTGTGACCTCAAGTCCGGAGCTTGCCGAGCGTTTGCCGAGACTTTTCAAAAAAGCTTTCGGATGTTCTTTTGACGCTTCGTCTGCAACGGATATCAAGGGCAAATATACCTTGTCCATAACAAATCACGATAGTATACGCGATATATTTGCGGCATATGGGTATGAAGCAAGGGGGATTCTTGCCCATCATATAAATCTTGGAGTTTTGGAAGACAACTGCTGCAAGGCTTCATTTCTGCGGGGTGCTTTTTTAGCGGGTGGGAGCATCACAGACCCGGTGAAAAGCTATCATCTGGAGCTTGTGACCGACCACTACAATGTCAGCCGGGAGATATTTTCGATTCTTCTTGAGCTGGGTTTTTCACCAAAGGATGCGGCACGCGGCGGTAATTATGTCGTTTATTTCAAGCAGTCGGAAGCTATAGAGGATTTTTTTACTCTTATAGGCGCCCCCGTTTCGGCAATGGATATCATGTCCGCCAAAGTGGAAAAGGATATGCGCAATGCCGTCAACAGGCGCGTCAACTGCGACAGCGCCAATGCAGACAAAATTGTCTCTGCGGCACAGGAGCAGCTTGAGGCTATACGCCGCATAGAACGCACAACAGGGTTGGACGAGCTGCCTGACAAACTTCGTGAAACGGCGCTTTTACGTATAGCAAATCCCGAAGCGAGCCTTACGGATCTTGCGGCTCTTGCCATTCCTCCGGTGAGCAAATCATGTATTAGCCACAGACTGCGCAGGCTTATGGAGCTTGGGGAATAACACATTATTTAAAAGAAAAATTATATGCATTTCTTAGGTGCGCGGATGAAAGCTCATATCCGGGCAGACATTCTGAGCACGCAGCAGGAAAGCATCTAAAAAGGAGAGTGTGCCATGTCATTTGTTCACCTTCATGTCCATAGTGAATACAGCCTTCTTGATGGAGCCTGCCGCATAGAAGACATGGCTTCTTACGCGAAAAATCTCGGGCAAACCGCCCTTGCGATTACCGACCACGGCGTCATGTACGGCGCTGTGGCTTTCTATAAAGCCGCAAAAAAGGCGGGAATAAAGCCGATTATCGGCTGCGAAGTCTATGTTGCACCGCGCAATATGACGGACAGGGAATATAGCATCGACAGCAACTATTCGCATCTTATTCTTCTGTGTAAAAATGAAACCGGATACCATAACCTTTGCTATCTTGTCAGCGAAGGCTTTACAAAGGGCTTCTATGTAAAGCCGCGTATAGACTGGCAGCTTCTTCGTGAGCACGCAGAGGGACTTGTCTGCCTGTCAGGATGTATCGCGGGTGAAATACAGCAGAAAATAATAAACGGTAGCTATTCGGACGCCAAGGAACGCGCCCTTGGGCTGGACGAGCTTTTTGGAAGAGGCAATTTCTATCTTGAGCTTCAGTCCCATGGTCTGCGTGATGAGCGCATTGCCGCCGAAGGGCTGATAAAGCTTCACCGTGAAACCGGGATACCTTTAGTTCTGACCAACGACGCCCACTATCTTAGGAGAGAAGACGCGCGCAATCAGGACGTTCTTATGTGCATCCAAATGGGCAAGACTATAGACGACCCGGATCGGATGAAATTTGAGGGCAGCGAGTTCTATCTCAAATCAGAGGATGAAATGCGCGCCCTTATGTCTGAATATCCCGAAATATCCGAGGCCGCAGACAATACCGTTTTAATTGCGGATATGTGTGATTTCGATTTTGAATTCGGACACTACCACCTGCCTACTTTCCCGCTGCCGGAGGGGGAAACGGATGGGTTTGAGTATTTAGAGAAGCTGTGTGACCGCGGATTTGAAAAGCGCTATGCCCACTTATACGATAATCCCGATTCATCAACTGAAATAGCAAAGCTGCGGGAACAGCTTGCTTACGAGCTTGAAATGATTCGGAACATGGGGTTTACGGACTACTTTCTCATAGTTTCGGACTTCATTGCCTACGCAAAGTCGCAGGACATACCCGTTGGACCGGGGCGCGGCTCGGCGGCGGGAAGCATAGTGTCCTACTGTCTTGGAATCACCGATGTCGATCCTATAAAATACAGCCTGTTTTTTGAGCGCTTCCTCAATCCCGAACGCGTTTCTATGCCCGATATAGATATTGACTTCTGTGTTGAGAGAAGAGGAGAAGTGATCGACTACGTAAACCGCAAATACGGCTCCGACCATGTAGCGCAGATAGTGACCTTCGGGACAATGGCCGCGCGCGCGGCGATACGCGATGTTGGACGTGCTTTGAACATCAGCTATGCAGAGTGCGACGCAGTTGCAAAGCAGGTCCCGATAGCAATAGGAATTACGCTTGATGAAGCGCTCAAGCTTTCGCGCCAGCTAAAGGAGATGTATGAGAGCGACGAGCGCATACGCGAACTTATAGATACGGCAAGAGCTATCGAGGGTATGCCGAGACATGCATCGACTCACGCGGCGGGCGTTGTGATTTCGGGAAAGCCCGTTTATGAATATGTTCCGCTTGCTAAAAACGATGAATCTGTCGTCTGCCAATTTCCGATGACGACGCTTGAGGAGCTTGGTCTTCTCAAGATGGACTTTTTGGGACTGAGAAACCTCACAGTTTTGGAGCGTGCAAATCAGCTCGTGAGAAAAAAACAGCCGGGCTTCGATGTTGTAAATGTTCCGGATGACGATGCCGCAACCTTTGAAATGCTCTCTCAAGGACGTACGTCGGGAGTGTTCCAGCTTGAAAGTGCCGGCATAACTGCCGTCTGTACGGGGCTGAAGCCCCGCTCTGTTGAAGATATAACGGCAGTAATCGCTCTTTACCGCCCGGGTCCCATGGAGAGCATACCCCGGTTTCTTGAGTGCAGCGCAGATCCCGGGAAAATTCGATATAAGCACGAAATCCTGCGCGATATTCTTGACGTTACCTACGGCTGTATAGTCTATCAGGAGCAGGTCATCGAAATTTTCCGGAAGCTTGCCGGCTTTTCCCTTGGACAGGCAGACCTGATAAGGCGCGCCATGTCTAAGAAAAAGGAAAAGGAGATAGTAAAGGAAAGACAGGCGTTTATTTACGGCGATCCCGAGCGAAACATTGCCGGGGCTGTTGCAAACGGCGTTCCGGAGGAAGTTGCCGGAAGTATCTATGACGAGATATTGGATTTTGCAAATTACGCATTCAACAAGGCGCATGCTGTTGCATACGCGATAATCTCCTACCGAACCGCGTATATGAAGTGCCACTATGCCAGGGAATATATGGCGGCGCTTTTGTCTTCGGTTCTCGACAACTCCGCAAAAGTAGCGGAATACATTGCCGAGTGCAAGGAATGCGGCATTAAGCTGCTGCCGCCAGATGTGAATGAGTCGGAGGCGGAATTTACCGTTTCGGGCGAGAATATCCGCTTTGGTCTTGTGGCAATAAAAAACATCGGACGCGGATTTATAAGCGCTCTTGTCGAAAGTCGTGAGAGCGAGGGCAAATTCAGAAGCTTTGACGAATTCTGCCGCCGGCTTTACGGGAAAGATTTAAACAGACGCGCGGTAGAGAGCCTTATCCGCGCAGGCGCTTTCGACAGCCTTGGCTACAAGCGCAGTCAGCTTATGCGTGTGGCAGACAAGGTGATTGAGGGCGTCAATGAATCAGCGCGGAAGAACGTAGAGGGGCAGCTCGACTTGTTCTCAATGGGGCAGGAAGATGAGAAAAGATCTGCCGCTTCAGACTTGCAGCTCCCTGATATTCCAGAGTTCACAACGCGTGAGCTTATGGCAATGGAAAAAGAAACGACGGGACTTTATCTTTCCGGTCATCCAATGGATGAATACCGCGTTGCCGCGCGCCGCGCAGGCGCAGTGCCGATAGGCGCAATTATGATGGATTTTGCGCAGGAGGGCGGGGCGAAGAGTTTTGAGGACGGGCAATTTGTTACACTTGCCGGGGTGATCGAATCTGCGAAAACAAAAACGACCCGCAACAACAGCCTTATGGCATATATCCAGCTTGAGGATTCGACGGGTTCGATGGAGCTTCTCGCCTTTCAGCGTGTGCTCGATGTCAGCGGCGGATATATCAGGGAAAACTCTCCGGTTGTCGTCAAGGGGCATATTTCCGTCCGCGATGAAAAAGAACCACAGCTAATGGTCGAAACCCTCCGTCCGCTCACAGATGTTGAGCCCCTGAACCGCCGCGAGATGCCTCAGAAGGAAAAAACCCTATGGATCAAAATTCCCTCAAAGGATGATCCCAGATTAAAGCGGATCGAGCTGATTCTGATCATGTTCGAGGGCGATGAACGCATGATTATCTACTGTGAGGACACAAAAAAGCGCCTTACAGCAAGATGTATTATTCACGACGCTCTTATAAAGGAACTGGAAGAGATGCTTGGAGACGAAAACGTAGTTGTAAAGTGATGGTCCAGATGCAGTTGACATACGAATCGATAAGCCAATACTTATTAATTAGGAGGTAAAACATGAATAGCTTTGTGTTCTGTAATCCGACCCGCATATTTTTTGGCGAAGGTGCTGTAAAAAACCTTGCCGGACAACTTTCTAACTATGGGAATAATGTTCTTCTTGCTTACGGCAGGGGCGCCATAAAAAAAGAGGGCATATACGATGCGGTTATGAAAATACTCAGAGACTGCGGCAAAAACGTGTTTGAGCTTTCCGGTATAATGTCGAACCCTACAGCGGCAAAGGTACGCGAAGGGGTTGCAATCTGCAAGGAAAACAAAATTGACCTCATTCTTGCAGTAGGCGGTGGTTCAACGATAGACTGCTGCAAGGCAGTTGCCGCAGGCAGCCTTATCGAAGGGGACTTCTGGGAGGAGTTTTTTGAAAAGCATATGGTGCCGGATAAGGCTATCCCGATAGGGACCATTCTCACGATGGTTGGAACAGCTTCAGAAATGAACGGAAATGCGGTAATAACCAATGAGGAAAAAAAGATTAAAGGTTCTTTCTTTTCTCCTGCCTCGTATCCGCGGTTTTCTATCCTTGATCCGACTTACACATACAGTGTGCCGCAGTATCAGATGGTCAGCGGAATATGTGACATTATGAGCCATATTATGGAGCAGTATTTCAGCGGGACCGATGATAATATTTCTGATGACCTAAGTGAAGCCCTGATGAAGAGCATCATAAAAAATGCGCGGATAGCCGTTAAAAATCCTCGCGACTATACGGCAAGAAGCAATATTATGTGGGGGGCGACTGTGGCACTGAACGGTATTCTGGGCTGCGCAAAAACGCAGGACTGGGAGGTTCATCAAATCGAACACCAGCTTGCGGCGTACTATGATGATATTGCGCATGGAATGGGGCTTGCCGCCGTTACTCCGGCATACTTTAGGTATATTTACAAAAGCGGCCTGAACAAATTCAGGCAGTTTGCCGTAAACGTATGGGGAGTCAGCCCAGAGAATAAAACGGACGAACAGATAGCTCTTGAGGGCATTGGCCGTCTGGAGGCGTTTTTCAAAGAAATCGGTGCGGCGGTCTCCCTGAGAGAGCTTGGTATTACCGACAAGGGCAAGTTTGACGAGATAGCCGGAAGCTGCAATATAAAAACCGGAGGCTATCAGATACTGACACGCGATGATATAAAAAAGATATTGGATGAGTGCTTTTAATTCGAGATATTTGTACTGATAAGATCAAATTAAAAGAACTGAGAATAATAAAAATCCCCATAGCACATCAGCGTGCTATGGGGATGCATTTTTTGTGGATTGAATACGATGATAAACGCTCAATCGATTTACCGGATAGCCTTGCCTATTACAAAAAGCGGCTGCCTTATAGCCGTTTTTATGCATTAAGTAAAATCAGTCGCGTTTGCGGCGATAGCTGCCTTTCCTGTCAGAATACATACGGCTGTCCGAAATACGGCTGTCTGAGTCCTGCATAAACTGCTTCAGCTTATCCTCAAAGCTGGATTCCGAGGAGGCAGAAACATGAGGTTTTTGAGCAAAACCTGCGGACTTTTGGGGGAAATTATTCTGTTTGGGCTGGTTGCTGCGCGGCTTCATAGGACGTTCAGAATCGGTTCGGGGAGCCGGAGCTTCGGCTTTCTTGATGGACAAATTGATTTTGCCGGCATCGCTTATCCCAATTACTTTAACCTTGACTGTCTGTCCTTCGGATACATGGTCGTGAACATCGTTCACATAGGTATTTGCGATCTCTGAAATATGAACAAGACCGTTATTACCGTCCGGCAATGATACAAACGCACCGAATTTTGTGATGCCTGTTATCTTGCCCTCAAAAACTTCTCCCACTGTAGGCTGCATATAAGAGCTTTTTCCTCCTGTTTCATTCAATAGAAAGTAATGCTATAAGTATTTGCTTAAACGGATAATTAATTGCTGACATCGTAAAAAATCTTTTCACCCGGCTTTACAAGCCCGAGTTTATTTCTTGCTATGTCTTCGATGGTTTCCGGATCTGTGCTGTGGTTGATTGCATATTGAAGCTCGGTGTTCGTCTGAAGAACACTGTCTACTTCGCTTTGCAGTTCGTCGCGCTTTACGCGGGCGTCCGAAATCTGAACTTTCAGTGATACAAGACTTATCCCCGCGTAAAGAATTATCGCGAGAATGACTATTTTTGTGATGAGGCTTGCCCGTCTGAATTTCATGAGGATCATCCCTCCCATTGCGCTTAGGTTTTCCGGACCTCTTTTCGCATTGTGCTTTTCTATTAACCCTCATTCTATACCAAAAACCAATTTTTTGAAAGAGCTTTTTGATATTATTATTAAAATTTATCAGTTTTTTCGATAAAAAGTCAATAGGCTTTTGCAGAATGCGCATGAATTTAATTAAAACGGTCAGACAGGCGGTAAAGAGCCCCAGAAATGTTCGGCTGAAAAGGAAGAAATATACAAGCGCGCCTATGGCAGAGCAGATGATAATGTATACTCTGACTTCCCCGTTTCCCGGGGCCATTGAGAGATAAAAAAGAATGAAAAAAGCAATGAAACAGGTCAGAATATCGCAAAAAACAGTAAAAGCCATGCTTTTGATTTTAAGACGGAGGGCTTTCATGGCGTCATATATCAGCCCGAATACAAGACCGCCCGCTAAAGAGTATAGAGCGGTCAAAACCTGATAAACAATCGGCTGTTCCAAAGCTTACTTGAACAGGCGTGACCAAAGGCTTCCGCCGGGAGCGGTTTCCTCATAGCCCAGATCTGTGATAAGTCCCGTCACGACAAGCTCACCGGTATCGAGACTGAGCTTGTCGATGTGGAGATCGCTTCCGCTCAAAATCAGGCTTCCCTTTGAGGTTTTAGTAATTATCTGCCTATCGTCAAAGCTGTCAACATCGATAACGCCCGAAATGGAAAGATGGGTTCTGTCCTCCAAAATTACGTTGTGCGGTTTTACAGAGAGTTTTTCCTTTTCTTCATATAACATAGTATGTACCTCCGTTTTTGTGGTGATATATACTATGCGCTATGAAAGGCTATTATGAGTTTGTCTGACCATCGTAAAGGGTCAGAGCCTTTTCAAATATTGCGATAAGTCCTTCGTAGTTTGCTTTGTAATTGGTGTTTTCCCACATGAAAACACCCCGGGCATCATAGCCGGTATCTTTCAAAGCAGAGTAGAAATTATTATACTCAGTTTCATACTCTGACTTTCCCGCTTTTTTCCCGCTTATTTTAAAGTTCTGAGCTTTCACATTGCCGCTTTCAAGGTCATAATCCTCATGTTTATACATCAAACTTTTCAGCGTAAGTATTCCATTATCGCTTCCGAAGCGAATAAGCTCTGTGTAGCTGAAATCGGATGCGCCGTTTTTGCTTTCCACTATGTAAAATTTTTCGCCCGTTGATTTATTCTCCATCAATCGGAAATCGTCACAGTAATTTGCGTTTACAATCACATCAGTCATGTGGTCGCCGCCGAAAGCCTCTCCTATGGAGTCCATATTGGCCGAAACACATTCTACCTTATCATCTATAATATCGAAAAACTGAACTCCCATAGCCGCTGAGGCACCCGCGTCAAAAATCAGCATTTCGATGCCGCCGTCCATATCAAGGTCTATAAAGCCTATGCCGGCAATTCCTCCAAAGATAGCATCTGACAGCTTCTGATAATTTTCGGATAAAAACGTTCGGAAGATATCTGCTCGTTCCTTGTTATCAGCAGATAAAGCAGGTTTGTCTGACTGATTCGGCGATGATTCCAAGTCTTCTCCTGAAATATCGGGGGAAGATAAGGGATCCTGTCCCTGATGTTCTCCGGAAGAGTCGGGGGAAGGAACGCTGCTGGCCAAGGTAGGCTCCGCTTTTTCACATGAACAGAGCAGAGTAAATATTATGACTGCTATTATAATACAGAAAGACTTTCGCATATTGACCTCCATAAGCCGCACACAGGCGGCTGCTTCATCAGCCTTTTTTATATTTCTGCGTTGCCGCCCAAGAACAATGTGCTGGTTTTCGCTTCGCAGACAATGGCCGCAAAGCGGCGTTATGATATATGGATTTGAATTAGATATAATGATTATTTTTAATCACTATATCATAGCCGCAAAGCGGCATTATGATATATGGATTTGAATTAGATATAATGATTATTTTTAATCATTATATCATAGGCAGCAGGTTTGGTAAACCGAGTATGGGCATTTGTAGAATTTGTTATCATTTGATATCATATTTGATAGGATTTGTAACAATGCGTTCTTCCAAAAAAAAGTCCGACGGAAGTCATAACGACCGTCGGACATTGGTTAATAAGTATTATAGGCTACAGAACCTTTGCCAAAAAGCTTTTGAGTCTCTCGCTCTGAGGATGCTCGAACAATGTTACAGGATCGTTTTCCTCAACGATTTTACCTTCATCCATGAAGATTACGCGCGAACCGACCTCTTTGGCAAAGCCCATTTCATGTGTTACAACTACCATGGTCATGCCTTCGCGGGCAAGCTGCTTCATAACATCAAGAACCTCGCCTACCATTTCCGGGTCAAGTGCGCTTGTCGGTTCATCAAAAAGCATTACCTTAGGGTCCATGCAAAGTGCGCGCACAATGGCGATTCGTTGTTTTTGCCCGCCGGAGAGCTGGCTTGGATAGGCGTTTGCCCTATCCTCGAGCCCTACGCGCTTTAAAAGTGCCATAGCTTGCGCTTCGGCATCCTCCTTGCTCTTTTTAAGAACTTTAATCGGAGCAATAGTCATGTTTTTTAATATAGTCATATGAGGGAAGAGGTTGAAGTGCTGAAAAACCATTCCCATCTTTTGACGGTGGATATTGATGTCTGTTTTTGGATCTGTTATATCCACGTTATTAAAAAGTATATGTCCGTACGTGGGAATCTCAAGCAGGTTTAGACAGCGCAGGAAAGTTGACTTTCCGCTTCCGGAGGGGCCGATAACGACTACGACCTCGCCTTCCCTTATTTCTGCGGAAACACCGTCAAGCGCTTTTATCTGCTCGCCGTTGAAGTATTTTTTTAAGTCATTTACGCTGATGAGAGTGTTATCGTTCACTTGTGCGGAGCCTCCTTTCAAGCTTTTCCACGAGCCATGTGAGGAACATCACTATGGCAAGGTAGACCAAAGCTATTGCAATGAGAGGCATGAACGCCAGATAGGCTTTGGACTGAACAAGCATGGCGGCTTTCGTCAGATCGCGCAAACCAATTACGGTCACGATCGAAGTTTCCTTGAGAAGGGTTATCAGCTCGTTTCCCAGAGAGGGCAAAATCATTTTTACAGCCTGAGGGATTATTATCAGGCGCATGGTTGTGGTATAGTTGAAACCAAGAGAACGCCCGGCTTCCATTTGACCTGAGTCAACCGCCATGATACCTCCGCGTATGATTTCGGATACATAGGCACCGGAATTTATTCCAAAAGCCAAGACCGCAACACCAACCTGATTTCGGGTGCTGCTGAAAACTACGAAATACATAATAAGAAGCTGAACCATCATCGGCGTACCACGGATGACAGTGACGTAGATCCTGCATAAAGCATTTAGAATTTTCAAAAAGGGATTTACCTTGCCCACTTTCTGCTGGTCATGCGCTGAACGAATGACTGCCACAAGAACGCCAAGAAAAACACCCAAAAACAGAGCCAGTACAGTAACCAGCAGTGTTGTACCCAGACCTTTTATGTATAAGAGCCAACGGTCGCCCTCAATAAAGCTTTGATAAAATTCGTGCTGTAATTTTGTCCAGATTTCAACAAAACTCTGGTAAAAATCGCTTTGAAACTTTGCCCAGAAGTCCACGCTTTATATCTCCCTTCTCCGGCTGAAAAGAGGGGCAGCCCAAGGACTACCCCTCATCCTGTTGCGTTATAATCAGTTGGCTTTGATATACTTATCTAAAATGCTCTGAACGGTACCGTCGGCAATCAATTCTTTAAGAGCTGCATTTACAGCATCTTTAAGAGCTGTGTTTTTCTTTGAGACACCGATTGCATATTCCTCTTCGACAAATGGGGTTTCGAGGATAACAAGACCGGGGTTTGCATTAGCATAAGCCTTTGCGGGTTCGTTATCGATAACAACGCAGTCTACCTTTCCGCCAAGAAGAGCCTGAACCGCTATTGCACCGTTTGTGTAGGCTATAACACTATCTTCGCCGAAACCACCGTTTTCAGGCGTGTCGGAGCAGTAGAAATAGCCTGTAGTGGCCTCCTGAGTTCCAATCATTTTGCCTTCAAGGTCCTCGGCGGACTTTATGTCGGAGCCTTCTTTAACTATAATAACCTGTTTTCCCTTAGCATAGGTATCCGTAAAATCTACGTTCAATAAACGCTCTTCATCAACGGTCAAGCCAGCCATGGCAATGTCGCTCTTGCCAGTCTGGACAGAGGTGATAACAGAGCCGAAATCCATATCGTCAACGACAAGCTCAAGGCCAAGCTTTTCAGCAATGAGCGTGGCAATTTCAACGTCGATACCTTCAAAACCTCCGTCATCTTTTACCATTTCGTAGGGAGGGAACTGCGCGTTGGTAGCCATGTGAAGCTTGCCGGCTTCTACTGTGGTGAATTCGCTGGTTTCATCGGACTTATTTGTGCCGCAGGCACAGAGAGAAAGAACCATCGCAAGTGCAAGAACAGCGATAATAAGCTTTTTCAGGTTATTCATTCAATTTCACTCCATAAATTAAATAATTATTCGGTTACTCATCCCGTGAGTATGATTATATTACGGAGTGAATGATTATTCAAGGTATTTTTTAAATTTTTCATTTTTTCTGCATAATTATCAAAATTAGCGGATAATCATTATTGATATATGCATGAATTGTAAATATATTTAGGGATATATGGTATAATTATTCATTGTTTAGCTCAAGTTACCGATTTTCCGCCGAATTTTTCGGCAAGCTCACTGTATTTTTTACACATTTGGAGTCTTTCGTTTTCACGTCCGCCGATCGCCTCAATGGATATGGAGGATTCCTCGGGCAGAGGAGAGATGCGGACCTTGCATTTTCCATCCGATAGGGTTATTCCGTCAGTGAAGTCTGCACCGGCTTCCCAGAGGACGGAGGACATTTCACGCATGAGCTTTGCCCGGTTTTCGCAGGATATTTCCCGACAGAGACCCACAGCGCGGCGGCGAACAGGATACCTTGAATCCGAGGCTGAAGGTGCGCTCGAACCATTTGGGGAAACGACATCGCCGAAAACAGTAACCGTATCGGGATAGAGCACAGCCCCCCGGCACACAACGGTTCCGTTGATGATACAGGCTTCGCCTATATTTCCCCTGTCAATCACAGAATTTACAACTCTTGAGTACGCCCCGACCCGGCTTGAAGAATGGACGACACTGCGCCCTATTACAGCACCGCGCTCAATAATGGCTCCGTCGCATATGACGCAGGGCGGGATAAGCCTAACGGAGTCGGGCAAGTCCGGCGGGGCATAAATACCTGAAGAAAGCAGGTTTTTCTGATTTGGAGTTATTTTCAGCCTTCCGTCAAGAGCGTCCAGACAGCATCGGAGATAGCTTTTGCTGTTGCCGATATCGCACCAATATCCCTGCATGGGAATGCCGACAATGTCGAAGCCCTTTTCCGCCATAAGCGGAAACACATCTCGTGCAAAATCAAAGGGTTCATCATATGGAATAAGTTCCAAGATTTCCGGCTTAATCATATATATCCCTGTGTTGACAAGGTCTGTGACGACTCTTTCCCATGAGGGTTTTTCAATAAAGCTGATAACTTTTCCTTTTTTGTCGGTTAGGACTGTGCCATAGGGCAGAGGTTCGGAATGCGGGAAAAGTGCCATTGTGACAGCCGCGGCATGTCTTTTATGCTCGGCGGCAAGATATGCAAGGTCAAAATCACAGGCGGCATCACCGCTGATAACCAAAAAATCATCTTTCCCCACGAAATCTGAGCAGGAACGAACTCCGCCCGCTGTTCCGAGCGGCTCTTTTTCAATCTTATACTGCATGGAAACGCCGTATTTACTACCGTCTCCAAAGTACTGCGTAATGCATTCGGGCTTATGTCCCAAAGTGACACAAAGCTCTGAAAAACCGTTTGTTTTCAGAAGCTGTATTAGATGTTCAAGAAGCGGTTTACCGAGAAGTTCCGTCATCGGTTTAGGCATGAGGTCGCATATCGGTCGAAGTCTGGTCCCTTTTCCGCCCGCCATAATGATTGCTTTCAAACCGTCACTTCCTTTCGGTAAACAGTATTTCCCGAGGCAAGTGAAAATAACCTTGGAATAAAAACCCCCTTTCTGCAAATTGTTTTAAATGTAAATTGAGCGGGATGCTATTGTAATTAAAATAAAATCTTGGTATAATGATAAATCCAGTGCGGCTATTTATGTTAAATGTTATAAAAACTAAAGACTGCTTCAAAGCGCGGTTTTCATGTTTCAGCAGACAGATTTGCAGTACCGGCAATTGCCGCCGCTTTTTGGAAGGATGGATCTGCATGAACAAAAATATCAAAAGGCTGCTTGAACCGGGGACAAGGCTGTATTTTGTCTTTCTTGTTATATTCGCGGGGCTTGCGTTTACTTTTAATATCAAGGTCGCGGCTGCGGAGATCGCGATAACCATTTTGCTGCTTGTATACTCCATAATAGTGACCAGACGCAGGCGGAGAGAGCTTGAATCATATATTGAATCGGTGACATATGATGCGGAAACGGCGAAAAGCGACACGCTGATGAACTTTCCTTTGCCTATGGTTGCATTTAGGCTCGACAATACTGCGATTGTTTGGGGAAACCGCTTTTTTTCCGATATTTTCGGGAAGGGAAAGCTTCATTTTGACACCAGACTGTCAGACCTTGTCAAAGGTTTTAAATCCAAATGGCTTACGGAGGGCAAGCTTCAGTATCCTGAGCTGATTGAGGTCAGCGGCAGGCGATACAGGGTTTACGGAAACATAATACGCGGCGAAAGCGACAATAGCAGAGATTTTATGGGCATAAGCTACTGGCTGGACGTTACGGATTATGACCTCGTCAAAGAGGAATATGAGAATTCACGTCCAATTGTAGCGATAATACTTTTTGATAATTTAGACGAAATATCAAAAAACCTTCCCGACAGGGTCAAAACCCAGATGCAGAACGCAATTTCCGAAAAAGTGGAGAATTGGTGTTCGGACATGGGAGCTATCGTCTGCCGCTATGACAGAGACAAGTATCTTCTTATCTTTGAGCAGCGCCATTACAATAAGCTTGTCGAAGAAAAGTTTTCTATAATGGACAGTGTACATGAGATAGTGAGCCCAAGCGGTATCCACGCCTCTGTCAGCATAGGCATCGGACGCGATGGCGGGAGTTTTGAGGAAAACTTCAATTTTGCCGTCCTAAGCACTGAGATGGCGCTTTCAAGGGGCGGTGACCAGACTGTAATAAAAAACCGCTTCAACTTTGAGTTTTTCGGCGGACGCGGAGCGGAAATCGAAACACGGACAAAGGTAAAATCCCGAGTGATGGCAAACGCACTTTCAGAGCTGTTCCGCACATCGGGACAGATAATGATAATGGGACATAAGTTCGGTGACATGGACTGTGTCGGGGCAGCGGCAGGAATCTGCTGTATTGCCCGAAAGATGGGCTGCAGGGCGCATATCGTCATAGACGAAAAGCACAACGGTGCGGAAAGCCTTATAAAGAAACTTAAAAGCGCCGAGGAATATGCGGACACGTTTATAAGTCCGCAGGAAGCCATTATGAGGGCTGACAGGGGCACTCTTCTGGTTGTCGTTGATACTAACCGTCCGGAGCAGGTAGAAGACCTAAGCCTTCTTATGGCTTGCAACAGGGTTGCTGTAATTGACCACCACAGGAGGGCGGCAAGCTATATTCAAAATGCTGCTCTGACCTTCCTTGAACCGTATGCATCCTCGGTATGCGAGCTTGTGTGTGAACTTGTTCAGGAGCTTGTAGAACAGTCGGATATCCTAAAAATAGAAGCGGACGCGCTTCTTTCCGGTATTGTTATGGACACAAAAAACTTTACTATGCGGACAGGCGAAAGGACTTTTGATGCTGCGGCGTTTTTGAACCGCGCAGGTGCGGATACCATTGCTGTGAAGAAGATTCTGCAGAACGATATGGACGATACCGTTGCGCGGTATAAAATACTGCAGAAGGTAAAGCGCTACCGCGAGAGCATAGCTGTTGCGGTGATAGAGGAGCCTCAGGACAGGATAGTCGCGGCTCAGGCTGCCGACGAGATGCTGAACATAACCGGCATTCAGGCATCAATAGTGATATACCCGACGGAGAACGGCGGAGTAATCATTTCCGCACGATCGATCGGTGATGTCAATGTCCAGCTTCTTCTGGAGGAACTTGGAGGAGGGGGCAATAAATCCGCCGCCGGTGCACAGATTGAAAAGATATCTCTGCGTGATGCTGTAAATAAGCTGTTCGCGGCGATAGATGACTATTTTGAAGATTAAAATCGGCAGATAGGTGACCAAAAACGGAAAGCGAGGATAAAATATGAAGGTAATTTTTCTGACAGATGTTAGAGGACAGGGCAAAAAGGATGAAATGAAAGAGGTTTCCGACGGTTACGCAAGGAACTATTTGCTGCCCAGAAAGCTGGCGGTGGAGGCTACCTCGGATGCTTTGAACACCATGAAACTAAGAGAAAAGGCAAAAGCCGCCCAGATTGCAAAGGAAAAGGCTTTGGCACAGGAGAACGCCCAAAAGTTGGAAGGCATCATAGTCAAGGTTTCGGCAAAGGCCGGAACAGGCGGAAGACTTTTCGGCTCCGTTACATCGAAGGAAATCAGCGATGAGCTGCTGAAACAGCACGATATATCAATAGAAAAAAAGGATATTGTTCAGAGCGAGCCTATAAAGAATTTTGGTTCATATTCCGTAAAGTGCAAGCTGGGACATGAAATCAGCGGAACGATCAATGTAGTTGTTGCTGAGGAAAAATAACTTTCGATAAGGAGTTCATTGCATGGACGAGCTTTTCGAACTAAGGGTCCCTCACAGCGCGGAGGCGGAACAGGCGGTCATAGGATCGATGCTTATAGACTCGGCCTGTATTCCCGATGTTCTGAACAAGACGCGGTCTGACGACTTCTATCTCGAAGTAAACCGTGATATATTCGATACCATTTATAATATGTATATTTACGGACGCACGGTTGATCCCATAACGGTGCTTGACCAAATGCGTGTCCGGGGGGTCATCAGAGACAGCTCGCAGGGATATCTGCTGGAGCTTATGCAGGTTACGCCAACTGCCGCGAATGTTATGAAGTATGCAGAGATACTGCGTGAGCAGTCGCTGCTTAGGGCACTTCTGAAAGCCGGCAATGATATTACCGAGATGGTGCGTGACGGAGCAGGCGAGGCGGACACCATGCTTGAGGCGGCGGAGCGAAAAATCTATGCACTCCGCCAAGGGCGTACGGTCGGCGGCCTTATGAAGATTGCAAACGTAATTCAGGACGTTTACAATCAAATCTCCGAAAATGCTGCAAGCGACAGCAAGATTCCGGGTCTTCCCACAGGTCTTGCCGATCTGGACAGCACGATACTGGGACTTAATAAGGGAGATCTTGTGCTGATAGCATCGCGGCCGGGAATGGGTAAAACCAGTATTGCCCTTAACATTGCACTCCATGTAGCGAAAATTTCCCGAAAGACCGTTGCCGTATTCTCGTTGGAAATGTCACGTGAACAGCTTGCTATTCGTCTCTTGGCGGGTGAAAGCCTTGTCGACAGCCAAAAACTTCTAACCGGACAGCTAAGCCATGCTGAATGGCAAAGAATCGGAAGCGCTGCATCTGTTATAAGCGAAACGGATATAATGATTGACGACAATCCCTCCCTCTCCGTAGCGGAGATGAATTCCCAGTGCCGCAGGCTGGACAATCTTGGGCTTGTAGTCATCGACTACCTCCAGCTGATGCAGTCTGCGGGGAGCGGGCGCAGCTATGCGGGCGAGAACCGTACTCAGGCGGTGTCCGACATAAGCCGTATGATGAAAATAATGGCAAAGGAACTGAACGTTCCGGTCATTTGCCTTTCTCAGCTCTCGCGTGCAAACGAAACGAGAACAAACAAGCGACCTGTGCTCTCCGACTTGCGCGAATCGGGCGCGATTGAGCAGGATGCCGATATCGTAATAGGTCTTTACAGGGACGGTTACTATGACAGGGAATGTCCGAATCCCAATGAGGCGGAGGCAATTGTATTAAAAAACCGTCACGGTGAACTGAAAACTGTGCCGCTTATGTGGCTGCCGGAATACACAAGCTATGTTTCGGCGGAAAGGCGCCATAGCGAAGAAGATGGATATTGATTTTTGTGAAAAATACGATATGTTTCCGAAGGGAGGCATAATTCTCTGCGCCGTATCAGGCGGCAAAGACTCCATGTATATGCTTGAAAAGCTGAGGGAGCTTGCACCGAAATACGGCTTCGGACTTTGCTGCGCTCATTTTAACCACCGTCTGCGCGGAGAGGAGTCCGAGCGCGACCAGAGATTTGTTGAGGATTGGTGCTCTGAAAGAAATATTCCGTGTTATATCGGCTCTGCTGATGTTTCCGCGTTCGCCGAAGAAAAGGGCATGGGAATTGAGGAAGCTGCGCGTGTCCTGCGTTATGGTTTTCTTGAGCAGACTGCCGATGAAACAGGTGCGAACCGAATTGCCACTGCCCATACGGCAGATGACAATGCCGAAACTCTCATCATAAACTTATCCCGCGGGAGCGGGCTGAAAGGTCTTTGCGGTATACCGCCTGTGCGCGGCCGTATAATCAGGCCGATGCTGCAGACCACAACGGCAGAGGTTCTGCGCTACCTTGAGGAAAACGGAATCCCCCACGTTGAGGACTCTACAAATGAAAGTGTCATCTATACCCGGAACAGGATAAGACACAAAATTATACCCGAACTGCGCATGCTCAATGACGGCTTAGAAGA
Source organism: Clostridiales bacterium (assembly GCA_012719035.1). GTDB lineage: Bacteria > Bacillota > Clostridia > Oscillospirales > Oscillospiraceae > UBA2658. Next base: position 66,049 of record JAAYBD010000014.1, read on the forward strand.
GAATATTATTCGATGCACATCTCTTCTAAGGGAAGACGAGGAATTTTTGGCTTCTCTGGCGAAAAACTTTGTTGATGAGAATTTTGACGGTGCTTCAATGTCCGCGTCAAAGTTTTCGGTTTTAGCAAAGCCTGTTTCCGCAAGAGTCCTGCAGGCAATTGTTCCTTCCGGGCTGTCTTATGTCCATATCGAGACAATCAGAGCCATAGCAGGCGGTTCCGACTGTCATGCCTATGCCGATATTCCCGGCATGAGAGTGCGGCGCGACTACGACAGGCTGATTTTTGGAGCAGAAGAAATTTCCGAAATAACGAAACGCGAGATCAAGGTCGGTGCTATTACGCCAATACCGGAAGCAGGATTTGAAATATCTTGCGAATTCATTAAAAACTGCAAGGAAATTCATAATTCCTTTAACATTTTTTTCTTTAAAAGTGATAGCATCTGTGATAATATGTTTGTCAAGTCCCGCTCAGAGGGAGAAAGTATACGTCTGAATGGGAGAAAATGTACAAAAAGCCTTAAAAAGCTTTTCTCGGAAGCCAAGCTGAATGGCGTCCGTCGGGGGCTTATACCTGTATTATACGATTCAAAAGGTGTGATTGCCGTTTATGGTTTTGGAATCGCGGAGCGCTGCTGCCCCGATGCGGGCGACGACGTTCTGAAAACGGAGATCAGACCGCTCCGCACCGGCAAATAAAACAGATACGGCTGGTGTCGGTTTATTATATATATGTTTTTAGGAGAAAAACGGAATGACAAACGACATACTGAAGATACTGCTGACAAAGGAGCAGATCGAAAAACGCGTTCAGGAGCTGGGTAAGGAGCTTACAAAGAAATTTGAAGGAGAAGAGCCTCTGTTTATCGGCGTTCTGAAAGGAAGCTTTATTTTTATGGCGGACCTTATAAGGAATGTGGATTTGAAATGCTCCATGGACTTTATGGCTGTTTCGTCTTATGGAAGCGGAACATCTTCATCAGGTGCGGTTAAAATCAACAAGGATCTTAATGAGGATATAACAGGACGGCATATTGTTATCGTCGAGGATATATTGGACAGCGGAGTGACGCTGAACTATCTCTGCGGCTACCTCAAGAACCGCAAACCCGCATCAATGACGCTTGTCACTCTTCTTGATAAACCTGCCAGACGGAAATCACCGGTCAAGGCGGACTATACGGGATTTGAGGTTCCCGATGAATTTGTTGTTGGCTATGGGCTTGACTATGCGGAGAAATACCGAAATCTTCCTTTCGTAGGAGTTCTAAAGCCTGAGATTTATTCGGACTGAAGAATTTGACCGCATTTACGCGTCGTAAGGCGCATAGAACGGCGTGATATAAATAAACGCAAAGGAAGTGATTTTAGCTTGAAGCAAAACCGCAACCAAGCCAGAGATATCGGGTTTTATGTTCTTATTCTCGTAATTCTGTTGGCAACGGTTTTTACTATGACATCTCAAGATACTGCCGCAACAGATATTAAATATTCCGAAATAGTCGATCTTATTGAAAAAGAGCAGGTCAAGTCGTTCATTACTGTCGGCAATGAAATTACCCTGAATCTTCATGAGCCGTATAACGGCAGCAATACGATCACGACAATGCTTGATTCTGTCGATTATTTCCGTCAGGATATGGGCGAGCAGATCAAAGAGCAGAATAAAAAGGGTGTTATCGAAAGTTACGACTATAAGGAACCGTGGAAAGCGCCTTTCTGGCTCTCATTCCTGCCTTATATCGGTATTTTTGTCCTGTTCGGAATTTTGTGGTATGCAATGATGAAAGCTGCCGCAAAGGGCGGCGGCACAGGCGGCGCTATGAAATTCGGCAAGGCGAGGACAAGGCTTGGCGCAGATGAAAAGAAAAAGATTACGTTCAACGACGTTGCGGGAGCGGAGGAGGAAAAGGAAGAGCTTCAAGAAATAGTAGGCTTCCTTAAAAATCCGTCATCCTACACACAGATGGGCGCAAGGATTCCCAAGGGCGTTCTGTTGGTCGGACCTCCGGGAACCGGTAAAACTCTTATCGCCAAAGCTGTTGCGGGCGAGGCGGGAGTGCAGTTTCTTTCTATCTCCGGCTCCGACTTTGTCGAGCTTTATGTCGGTGTCGGCGCTTCTCGTGTGCGCGACCTATTTGACCAGGCGAAAAAAATCGCTCCCGCAATCATATTTATTGATGAGATAGATGCTGTGGGACGGCAGAGAGGTTCCGGCTTGGGCGGCGGTCATGACGAACGCGAACAGACGCTCAACCAGCTTCTTGTCGAGATGGACGGCTTCGGAAATAGTGACGGAGTCATTGTTATGGCGGCGACCAACAGGGCGGACATTTTGGACAATGCGCTTTTGCGCCCCGGAAGATTTGACCGCACCGTCTATGTCGGACTTCCTGATGTTCGCGGGCGAGAGGCGATATTAAAGGTGCACGCAAGAGGGAAAAACCTTGGCGATGATGTAGATTTGAACAGCATCGCGAGAGGAACACCCGGATTTTCGGGTGCAGACCTTGAAAACCTTTTAAACGAAGCGGCGATTCTTGCAGTAAGGCGCGGTAAGCGCTTTATTACCCAGCCGGAAATTGATGAATCTATTTTAAAGGTCATCGCGGGTCCCGAGAAGAAAAGCAAGGTCATGTCCGATAGTGCCAAAAAACTTACAGCTTACCATGAAGCGGGGCACGCAGTTGTCGGACGCTTTATGAAGGAAAAGGAACCCGTTCAGTATATTACTATTATCCCCCGCGGACCTACGGGAGGCATGACTGTTTACCGTCCCGAGGAGGACAAGGAGAGCTATCAGTCGCGCAGCGAAATGTTTGCGGATATAGTCGTTTCCCTTGGTGGGCGTATAGCGGAAAAACTTATGCTGGATGATATTTCCACCGGCGCTTCCGGAGATATCCAGAGCGCGACAAGAACGGCAAGATCAATGGTAACTATATATGGCTTTTCGGATAGACTGGGACCGATATCCTTTGAAAATGCCGAGCACAGCATATTCATAGGGCGTGATTTCGGAACCACCAAGAGCTATTCCGAGGAAACTGCGGCCATTATTGACGAGGAAGTCAAGCGCATTTTCGATGAAGCGGGTAAAAAATGTGAGGAGATTCTCATTGAACACCGCGATCTTCTTATTGCGGTGGCAGAATACCTGCTTGAAAATGAATCGATGGACGGCGACGACTTTGCTTTCCTCTGTGAACATGGATATATTCCTAAAAAAGATAAAAAAACTGAAATAGAGGATCTCAGAGTCGAAGAGTTAAGTTCGGAAGGCATTTCTTCGGATAAACCGGTTATAAGCCCCGAAGGGAAAAAAACGGTGCCGCAGAATACGGACAAGAATGAATAAAAAATAATCAAAGGGCGGAATAACTTCCGCCCTTTTCGAGAGGAAGCAGAGAAACATGAAGCTTGGTATTGTCGGCTTGCCGAATGTTGGAAAAAGTACGCTGTTCAATGCGATAACAAATGCAGGCGCGGAATGTGCAAACTATCCCTTCTGCACTATTGACCCCAATGTTGGGACAGTTGCTGTTCCCGATGAGCGCCTTGATTTTCTTGCGGAAATATATAATCCTAAGAAATATACACCCGCGGTAATCGAATTTGTGGATATAGCGGGGCTTGTCAAAGGTGCATCAAAGGGCGAAGGATTGGGAAACAAGTTTTTGAGCAATATACGCATGACGGATGCAATAGTACATGTTGTCCGCTGTTTTGATGACGAAAATGTTGTCCATGTAGAGGGAGGCTGTGACCCTATCCGCGATATCGAGATAATAAACCTTGAGCTTGTCATGGCAGATATAGAAATGGTTGAACGCCGAATCGACAAGGCAAAAAAGGCGTCGAAGGGCGGAGACAAGAAGTTTCTGCATGAGGCCGGAGTCTTGGAGGGCTTGCTCAATCACTTGAACGATGGAAAATGTGCGAGAAACTATTCTTGCTCACCTGAGGACATGGAAATAATCACCGAAAGCGAGCTTCTTTCCCTAAAACCGGTTATCTATGCGGCAAACATGGATGAAAAAGGCTTTGCAAACGGCGCTGAAAATAATGTGCATTATAAACGCGTTGAGGAGTATGCTGCCGGGGAAGGCTCGCAGGTACTTCCAATATGCGCAAAAGTTGAACAAGAGATAGCCGAGCTTGACGATGAGGACAAGGCGCTTTTTATGGAAGAATTGGGAATGACGGAAAGCGGACTTGACCGCCTTGTCAGATGCTCCTACAGTCTTTTGGGGCTGATTTCGTTCCTTACGGCGGGAAGCGATGAGGTTCGCGCCTGGACTGTCAAAAAAGGAACAAAGGCTCCGCAGGCGGCGGGAAAAATCCATACCGACTTTGAGCGGGGCTTCATCCGTGCGGAAATTGTTGCCTTTGATGACCTCAAAACCTGCGGTTCCACGCAGGCTGCAAGAGATAAGGGACTCATCCGGTCTGAGGGCAAGGACTATGTGATGCATGATGGTGACGTTACTTTGTTCAGATTTAACGTATAGTACGCTGCCAAATTTGAGCATTGTCAGTAATCTCTTGACAAAACGGTTAAAAAATATTACAATCACTGCATTATATAGACAAAGGCATTGACAGAGATTGAAGATGACTGCGCTGTGCAGAGAGAACGGCATTTTGCTGAAACCCGTTCCGAAACGCGTCTTTTTCTGACCACTCCCGAGCCGGCACGCCGAAAGAGTACGGCACACCATTAAAAAGGTGCCGCTTTTCAAGTAGGCGTATCCGAATTGCGCACGTTACAGCGCACCTAAGCGGCAGATCGATCTGCAAGCAGGGTGGAACCGTGTGTTTTTTCGCACCCCTGATTTTTCAGGGGTGTTTTGTTTTTTTAAAATATTTTTACTCCAGCAGGAGCGATAATAACAGATAAGAGCTGCATTGGAAAAACACAGGGGCAAAAGCTGACCTAATATATGAAATAATATTTTTAAGGAGATATATAATATGGATGAGAACAAATACACTTTTGACAATCCTGAATTCAAGCACGCATACAGGCACACGTCATCCCATATTCTGGCTCAGGCGATAAAGCGCCTTTATCCGGATACTAAGCTCGCAATCGGTCCGGCGATTGAGGATGGGTTTTATTATGATGTAGATTCTGAGACTGTTTTTACGCCTGAAATCCTTGAAAAGCTTGAAGCCGAAATGCGTAAAATATGTAAGGAAAAGCTGCCGCTTGAACGCTTTGAGCTTCCCCGCACCGAGGCTCTTGAGTTCGTAAAGGATGAGCCTTATAAGGTGGAGCTTATAAATGAGCTTCCCGAGGATGCTGTGATTAGCTTCTATAAGCAGGGCGAATTTACCGACCTTTGCGCCGGTCCTCATATGGACAGTACGGGTCGAATAAAAGGAAATGCAATAAAACTGACGAGCTGCACCGGCGCATATTGGCGCGGCGACTCGAAACGCAAGATGCTTCAGCGTATTTACGGAACTTGTTTTCAGAAAAAAGAAGAGCTTGATGCCTACCTTGCGCGCATTGAGGAGGCAAAAAAACGCGATCACCGCAAATTGGGACGCGAGCTTGACCTTTTTATGATGACAGACGAAGGTCCGGGTTTTCCTTTCTTCCTGCCGAAAGGCATGGTTTTGCGGAACGAGCTTGAAAATTACTGGCGCGAACTGCACAGGAAATACGGCTATCAGGAGATAAAGACTCCGATGATCCTAAACGAGGAGCTTTGGCACAGAAGCGGACACTGGGATCATTATCAGAATAATATGTATTTTACCAAGATCGACGAGGAAGATTATGCCATCAAGCCCATGAACTGCCCCGGGGGAATGCTTGCATATAAGCGCCGCCCGTGGTCATATAAGGATCTTCCCATGCGCGTGGGCGAACTTGGAGTTGTTCACCGCCACGAGCTTTCCGGTGCTCTGCACGGACTTATGCGCGTCCGCTGTTTTACGCAGGACGATGCCCATATCTTCATGACCAAGGAGCAGATGCACAGCGAGATACTTGGAGTCATCAATAAAATCGACAGTGTCTACAGCATGTTCGGCTTTAAATACCACATAGAGCTTTCCACCTGCCCGGAAGACTTTATAGGCAGTCAGGAAATTCGTGAATACAGCGAGAATGTGCTGAAAGAAGTTCTTGAAAGCAACGGTAAGGAATATGTCATAAATCCCGGCGACGGAGCTTTCTATGGTCCGAAAATAGATTTTCACCTTGAAGATGCCATCGGAAGAACATGGCAGTGCGGCACAATACAGCTTGATTTTCAGATGCCCGAACGATTTGAGCTTGAGTATACGGGTGCGGACGGCGAAAAACACCGTCCAATCATGATTCATACTGTCGCTCTCGGCTCAATCGAGCGCTTTATCGGTATATTGACGGAGCACTTTGCAGGCGCCTTCCCGCTGTGGCTTGCTCCCATTCAGGTCATAGTCATGCCGATAACCGACCGCAGCCGCGACTATGCAGAGGAAGTATATAAAACTTTGTTTGATGCCGGTATACGGGTAGAGTCCGATTACAGAAGCGAAAAGATCGGATACAAAATCCGTGAAGCGCAGCTTCAGAAAATACCTTATATGCTTGTTCTCGGAGACAAGGAGAAAGAAGCGGGGAACGTTGCGGTGCGCACCCGTACCGGAGGCGACGAGGGAACGATGACGCTTGACGATTTTATGAAAAATATAAATAATGAAATTTCAAACAAGGAAAATTAACTGACATAATTTTCATTAACGAAAAACCGCATAATGAAATAAGCTCCTTCGTAGACTACTATAGGTCTGCGAAGGAGTTTTTGCCTGCTTATAGCCATATAAATTTACTGATTAAGGATATCCTGCCATTTGGCGTGAACAGGAAAAACAACAAATACTATAAGAACGCATTTGGAATATGTAATTTGCATAGGAGGTATCTAATGATGAACAGAAAGAAATTATGCCTTGTGCTTGCAGTTGTTTTCATACTGAACATTGCGGCTATCGTGCTCGTCGGGGGGGCAGATGCCGCATCATATAAAAAAGGCTCGACAGGCAGTATGGTGACTAAAATCCAAACTACCCTGAAAAATCAGGGCTTTTATAACGGTGCGGTGGACGGCGTTTACGGAAGCGGTACCGAAGCTGCAGTCAGGGCATATCAGCAGAAATACGGTTTATCGGTGGACGGCAAGGTTGGAAAACAGACTTTGCAGACGATGGGCATTTCTGATAACTCAACCCAAGGCTCTAATTCAGGTGACCTTGCGCTCTTGGCGCGGCTTATTTCGGCGGAGGCACGAGGCGAACCGTATAACGGACAAGTTGCCGTTGGAGCTGTGGTGCTGAACAGAATTGAACATCCATCCTTCCCAAACACTTTATCGGGAGTTATTTATCAAAGCGGTGCGTTTACTTGTATAGTGGACGGGCAGTTTGACGAACCGGTATCGGAAAGCGCATATCGGGCTGCGCGTGATGCTATGAACGGCGTTGATCCCTGCGGCGGCGCAATTTATTATTTTAACCCTGCTACCGCTACAAACAAGTGGATATGGTCAAGACCGCTTATTGTAGTAATCGGCAAGCACAGGTTTTGCTCATAGGATGAATGTTCCCCTTGAATTGACTGAATGGTTGGCATATAATATTATGTATAAATAAAATCAGTTCAAGGGAGATAACAAAATGGCATATTGCAGTCAATGCGGAATGCAATTACCGGAAGGTGCGGCGTTCTGTTCGTCATGCGGGACTAAAACCGGTAATAGCCAGAACACCAATGCGGAATACCGGTATGATACGAACGGCTCGCAATATACGAATTATAGCTCCACCCCGAACGATGTTGAAGATAATAAGCTTATTTCTATACTCTGCTATTTTGGAATACTGTTTCTTATTCCGTATCTTACAAGACCGGGATCTCCGTTTGTGAAATTCCATTCAAACCAAGGATTTGTTCTTTTGCTGTTTTTCGTGGTTTCGGGTATCGCTTCAAGCATACCGATTTTAGGCTGGATAACAGCTATAGTGTGCGGGGTTTTCGGTTTTGTGTGCTTTGTTATAGGAATTGTAAATGTATGTAACGGCGAAATGAAGGAGCTGCCTCTTATAGGGCAGATACAAATTCTAAAATAGCTACGGTTTGGCAAAAAAATAAAGGGATGCTGTTTTTAAACACAGTATCCCTTTATATAATGAGTTGCAGAGCTATGGAAAAGCTGCAGGTTTACTTAAATTATGCGCAAGGATTGGGCGATGCTCTTTATATTGAGTCAGGCTCTTTCCTCACCCTCCATATCGGAATTGATAGTATTGATGGCATACGGCGTAGTTTGATAAACATAATAATTAAGCCAGTTTGTATACAAGAGCTGGGCGTGGGCGCGCCATGTTATCAAAGGCTCTTTTGAGGGGTCATTGTTAGGGAAATAATTAGCGGGCATCGGGATGTTTTTTCCTTTTGCGAGATCGCGCTTGTATTCAAGCGCAAGCGTGTCTCTGTCATACTCGGGATGACCGAAAACAAAAAATTGACGGCTCTTTTGATTTTTGACGGCAAACACACCGGCATCATCGGAGACAGCAAGAATCTCCAGGTCGGGAATTTTTTCGATATCCTCTGCGCGAATCTCGGTATAACGCGAATGGGGGGCATTGAAGCAGTCATCAAAGCCGCGGAAAAAGGGGGCGTTGGGTTTTAGGATGCGATGACTGAAAATGCCCGATATTTTTTGAGGCAGAGAATACTTCTGGATACCATAATGATAATAAAGCCCCGCCTGTGCACCCCAACAGATATGGAATGTGCTGTGAACGTGGCGTTTTGACCACTCCATTATCTCGCAAAGCTCAGACCAGTAATCGACATCTTTGAAATCAAGATTCTCAACAGGTGCGCCGGTAATGATCATTCCGTCGTAGAATTTGTCCTTTATATCATTATAACTTATATAAAAAGAGTAAAGGTGATCAGAGTCGACATTTTTTGAGTCGTGGCTGATAGTGCGCAGCAAATCAATCTCGACCTGCAGAGGTGTGTTGGAGAGCTTTCGGAGAAGCTGGGTTTCCGTCACGATTTTCGTAGGCATGAGATTCAATATCAGCAGTCTGAGCGGACGGATATCCTGATGTAAGGCTCTATGCTCTGTAATTACAAATATGTTCTCTTCCTCAAGTGTGGCTCTTGCCGGCAGCGAATCCGGTATTCTGATGGGCATAACAGGTTCTCCAATCAGCATTAAAAATGCATATATATAATGTATTAAATGTTTAAATTTAAGTATATATCTAATCAAGTATAAAATCAATAATTTTTGCGTATATTGCATATAATAGCCTTTAAAAAAATAATTGTCGAAAAAACAAAAAACAGCTTGACAAGGAGGGAAGTAGGTGTTATTATAAACAAGCTCTCGCCGCGGAGAGCGAAAAGAAAAAGAGACGCAAGTCGAAAAAAGTTCTTGACAAAGTAATAACGGCGTGTTATTATAA
>JAAYBD010000015.1 GCA_012719035.1 Clostridiales bacterium
CAGGGTCAAATCTCCGCTTTTCTCTATCCAGTCCAACACTTAGGCCGCATATGAGATTGTTTGATTTTTATGCAATATAACATTCAACTCAAAACAAAAACAGGTATTGCAGCAGTCAGATTGCAATACCTGTTTTTTGTAATCGCTTATTTATTATGCAGATTAGTCGAGCGTGAAATATCCTTTTTTGAGCAGTCAGACAAACAGACGGAGCAATCATAAATTGTGCCTTTTTCACACACCGGCATGGTTTTCTGTGCGTTCTGCGATGGGGAAATACGCCAGAAGCGTAAACATCTCTTCCTCCTCCGTTATTTCCACAGCCCCGCCGTATCGTGCGGCAATCTCTTTTATGCCGGCAAGACCAAAGCCATGGGCGTGCGCATCCTGCTTCGTCGTAATAGGAATCCCATTTTCCCGAACGGTGTTTCCACTGGTCGGGTTTTGCACTTTAAGAGCCAATATTCCTTTGTCTGTCCTCGCCTTTATTGAGATATTTCTTCGATTCTCCGGCAGCTTTTCACATGCCTCAATCGCGTTGTCAAGGCTGTTTGCAAAAACCGCACACAGGTCTACATTCTGAATCGGAACTTCCTGCGGTACGGATATTTCGACCTCCGCGTGGATGTGATTTTGCTCCATGACAGCAGTTTTGGACGCCAAAACCACGTTGACAATATGGTTTTCACAGAAGTTTTGCGTGTGCTCCATCGCCGGGGAATGAATCAGCTCGTTCAGATAGTTCCGAAGTTCCGGTTCTGGCAACGCCGACAATGTTTGGAGATGATTTGCCATGTCGTGCCGCAGTCTCCGGACCTGAAACTGGTCTTCTTCTAAATTGTGATAATATATAAGATTCATATCATAAAGTCTTTTTTCCTGTTCCAATTTCTGCTGCCGCGCCAGCACTGCGATGGCCCATAAAAGACCAATAGATGTCAGCGTGATCACTGGAAGCAGCAGATAGATACGCGGTTCTCCGCTTACGCCCTCTTCATCGCCCAAAAGTACAGTAATAAATGTTGCGGTGAGCGGTGTCAGAGTCAGCACGTCAACCAGAGCCCATAATCGTATCGGCAGGTTATATTCCTGCCTCGGTGCAAAGCGGCGGAGCGCTAAGTATATTGCCAGCCAGATGAAACACTCGAACAGGTTAACACTGGGTAGCAGAAACAGGCTGTCCATAAGTGCATTGAGAGAAAAACCTATGCTGGACAGAATCAGCGTCATGGAAAGGCGCTGTAACAAGCTCCCTTTGCAGCATAAAAAAACGGTGCATCCAAAGCCCAGAAATGCACCGGGCAAATTAATAGGATCCCCGACAAAGATGGCCATATCGACAAGAACAAAGCACCCCAGATACAAGGCAGGCATTGCCCACCGCTTTTTCCGTACGGGCAAAAACTGTTCTACAATTCGCATAACAAAAAAAGCCGTAACGAACCCGCTGAAAAAGCCTGCCGTCATTGTGATCGGATTGTCAAACCAGTATCTCATATCCGAACCTCACCTTCGATCATATCTCTTGCCAGCGCAGCTATTGTGCTTTGACGGAGCGCGCGGCTGACCGGCAGGCACGTGTTCCCAATTTTGACGCTGCTGTTTTCGATTTCCGACACCGCGCCCGCCCGAACAAGATACCTCTGGTGGATACGGATAAAACCGGAACCGAGCGCTTTTTGGGCATCGTCAAGTTTGCCGTAATAGGCATACTCCCGGGCCTCGGTTCGAACCTTAACCAGACGCTTTTCGCTGTACAGATAAAGGATATCTTTTTTGGCAATACGGTACAGACCCTCCGCGTTTTGTATTGTAAATGTCTCTGGCTTGCGCTTTTCAAACAGTTTCTGCGCTCGGTCAAGCACCTGCTGGAGCTTGTCTTGCTTCACAGGCTTTACCAAATAGTCTATAGCGCCAACGACATATCCGTCGAACACGAAATCGGGATATCCGGTGACGAATATGAGCATCAGATTTGCGTCGTGTTCTCTGATTTGCTTAGCCGTTTCCATACCCGACATTCCGCCCAGCTCCACGTCTAAAAAAAGGATGTCCAACTCGCCGGGATGTTTTATCAGCCACTTTACAATACCCTCTCCGGAGGAAAAATCGTAAAAGACTTTTCCTTCATCTTCCCGAAGCAGGTGTTCTATTGAAAAACGCAGCGCATCCCGCGCGCCGCTTTCATCATCACAGATTCCAATTCTAAGCATTTCGTCGCCTCCCATATTAATTTTACCATACAACAGGTGTTTTGATAAACAGGCGGCTGGATGAAGAAGTGCAAAACTTTACATCACAGCGGCAAAACTTTACATGATTAGCGGGCCATCGCAAAACTTTACAAAATATAGGCCGTTTATGGCATGGTAAAAATCGAGGACCGCTTTTCTGAGGTAGAATCAAGCCGCGGAAAGGTGGTTTTTGTGATGCTGCAAGTAAAAGATTTATGCAAATCCTATAAAGTTGGAAAATCAACCTATGAGGTTCTCA
>JAAYBD010000016.1 GCA_012719035.1 Clostridiales bacterium
CGCCTTGTTCAATGGTTTTTTTGCACTCTGCAAGTGATTTTGCGAGTTTTTTGTTCTCAGTCTGCTCACTCAGCATATCAAGCGCTGTCACTACCGGTACGCCCGCGTTGATTATACTTACGAACTGACGGCAGAACACTGCCATGTCACGTGGCTTTGGATTGCTCGAAAAAGATGACAGCTTGATGTCTTTGGATAACAAACCCACTTCATCTACAGAGATTATGACGTTGCCTGCGCGCCGCAATTCCTCCATTGCGGCTTCGCGGGTATCTGCATCCATTGTGCCTTTATTCTCTTTTCCCTGTCTGGATATGACCAGATAAGAAAATGTTGCCAATTGCATCACGCTCCTGCTGCGGAATAGCGGAATAAATGAGAGGTCTAAAAGAAACGCTTCGAAAGGATTGTTCTTTCCTGCGCGTAAAATAAGGCGCTTTCCCGGCTTATCTCTCCGCGGGAATAGAGATCATACAAAGCGTCGTCCATTGTTCTCATTCCCGTTCTGCCGCTTGTTTGTATGACTGTCGGTATCTGGAAAGTTTTTGCCTCGCGTATATGGTTTCTTATCGCGTTGTTGGTGAGCATTACCTCAATCGCTGCGACGCGGCCCTTGCCGTTCATCTTGGGAACGAGCTGCTGCGATACAACACACTGTAAAACGTCCGCGAGCTGTGTTCTTATTTGCTGCTGCTGGTAGGGCGGGAATACGTCGATTATACGGTCGACTGTATTTGCGGAACCGATTGTGTGGAGCGTCGAAAATACTAAATGACCTGTCTCCGCCGCCGTAACAGCAATTGAAATGGTTTCAAGATCGCGCATTTCTCCGACAAAGATAACATCGGGATCCTGACGGAGGGCGGCGCGAAGAGCAGCCGAATAGCTTGTGGAGTCCGTTCCCATTTCGCGCTGATTGATAATTGATTTACCGTGCCTGTGCAGATACTCTATCGGGTCTTCAAGAGTGATGATGTGATAGCTGTGCTTTTGATTTATAACGTCTATGAGAGAAGCAAGCGTCGTCGATTTTCCGCTTCCTGTAGCGCCTGTGACGAGTATCAGACCCCGGCGCTTGTCCGTCATCTCGACAACGGCTTCGGGCAGACCCAGTTCCTCCGGAGAGGGAATCCTTAGGTTGAGTATTCTGACAGCCATCGAAAGGCTGCCCCTTTGACGGAAAACATTGACGCGAAAGCGGCCTAAAGACGGAATAGAGTATGCGAAATCAACCTCGCCTGCTTCCTGAAGAATAGCGAGATGCTTTTCATCTATAATATCTTTTACGATATTCTCTATGTTTTCAGGCATATAAACGGTATCTTCGAGTCGGACTATAAATCCGTTTATCCTTAGGCAGGGAGGCATTCCGGCGCTTAGATGAAGGTCTGAAGCGCCTTTATCGATTGCGGTACTGATTAAGTCCTGAAAAGTCGGCATTGCGGCATCACCTAATTAATCGGCATTTTTATTTTGCGGGCAATTTTATTCATCAAAGGAAATACGAAGCATTTCTGATATTGATGTCGTTCCGTCCAGAACATATTTGGCTGCACTCATATGAAGGGTGTTCATGCCCTCAGAAATGGCGGTGCTCTGTATGACCCCGGTCGAGCCTTTAGCTGCTATGATACGCTTGAGGTCGGGGGTTATCTCCATTATTTCGTAAACACCTATCCGCCCGAAATATCCTGTCTCCGCGCACATGGGGCAGCCGCCGGGCTCGTAGACGGTTATGTCGTCGCTTCGTTCTTTTCCGAGCATACGTTTTTCCTGTAAAGTGGCAGGTCTTGCTTTTTTACATTTAGGACAGAGCTTGCGCACAAGACGCTGCGCGATAACCCCCACGAGAGAGTCTGCCAGAAGATAGCTCTCTATACCCATGTCCATGAGACGGGTAATGGTTGAGGCGGCGCTGTTTGTGTGCAGTGTTGAAACGACAAGATGTCCTGTGACGGAGGCTTGTACGGCTATTGAGGCTGTTTCATAGTCACGGATCTCGCCTATCATGATGATATCCGGATCCTGACGCAGTATAGAGCGAAGCGCCGAAGCAAAGGTAAGTTCGGCCTTCGGATTAACCTGAACCTGGTTTATTCCCGGAATACTGGCTTCAACGGGGTCTTCAACGGTTATGATGTTGACGGACTCGGAATTCAGCTCGGACAGCGCGGTGTAAAGCGTCGTCGATTTTCCGCTGCCCGTAGGACCTGTGACAAGCAGGATTCCGTTGGGATTTGAGAGGATATGGTCGAAACGTGCCATTTCTTCCTCGCGCAGTCCCAATTCAGACTTCGCCCTCGTAAGTGAAGACTTGTCCGCAAGGCGCATAACTATTTTTTCACCATAATATGAAGGAAGCGTTGAAACACGAATATCATATTCAACGCGGTCGACAGTAAGCGTTATGCGTCCGTCCTGAGGTTTTCTTTTTTCGGCAATGTCCATACCGCCAAGAATTTTTATCCTTGCTGATATGGCCGGAAGCAGAGAAAGGTCATAGAGCATCTTCTCAATCAAAACACCGTCAATACGGTAGCGGACGCGAAGCTGCTTCTCCATGGCGTCAAGGTGTATGTCTGAGGCGCGGCATCTGACAGCCTGCTCAATCATAGAGCGGACTATCTGAACAATCGGTGCGGAGCTGACATCTTCGTCAATTTGACTTTCAGCTTGCTCCTGATCTTTAAATTTCTCTTTTGTATATTTTTCCGCTGCCGACAAAGCCTCATCGGTTCCGAAATACCTGTCCAGAACGGCATTTATCTCCCGAGCGGTAGATACGCGGGGCTCGATGAAGCAATTGGTTATTATCGATATATCATCCAGAGCCACCATATCGAGGGGATCCGACATTGCAAGGATAAGCGTTGTGCGCGCCTCGTCATCGAAGCCGATGGGAAGAACATTGTGCTTGCGCAATACGCTGCCGCTTACAAGGGAGATGACGTCATCGGGTATAACGACTCCTCTCAGCTCAACATATTCAATGCCCAGCTGTATATGAAGCGCCTGAGCGATATCCTTATCTGAAACTATACCGGCTTCTATAAGGTAATCGCCTAAACGCTGTTTTGTCTTTTGCTGAGCTTCAAGCGCAGAAGAGAGCTGGCTGTTGCTTATGTAACCCTGCTGCAGCAATATATCGCCCAGTCTGAATTTTTTCTTTTTCAGAACCATGACTGATTACTCCATATTACGATTGTTTGCTTGGTTATATTAGGACGCCGGCAAAGTACATATGTGTTCTTGAATCTACAAATGACGACATATTTAATCTAAATAATTATATCTCAGAATATCAGAATAAGCAAATACAAAATATTTGGATTTTTATTCGGATATTCACTATATAGTGATGTTTTTAAGTGGGAGAACAGCTAATAAAAATCCAATATAATGCAAAGTCCGAGAGAAGAAATGAATCTCTCGGACTAAATCTGTCCAAAGCAAAAGATTTCCATGGCTCAAAAAAATCTCTTGTTTGAGATTATTGCATCTCGTTGAGTTTAAGTGTGAGCTTTGACTTTTTGTGTGCTGCACAATTCTTATGAATAAGATTTTTTGCTGAGGCGTGATCAATAGTTTTGACAGCGACCTTATAGGCACTGACGGCTGTTTCACGATCACCCTCCGAAATTGCTGCCTCAAATTTCTTGAGATTTGTTTTAAGTTGCGTCTTTGCAGCCCTGTTCTTAGCGTTCTGAGCCTTAGCAAGGGCATCTCTTTTAGCCGCAGATTTTATATTGGGCATTTGTAGTTGCCACCTCCTCCTATAATAGTTGCGTCACAGATACGTTCCGCGGATGTTAATTTTACCACGCAATGCACGATTTTGCAAGTATATTTTTCATATTTTTTTATTTTCGTTTTGTTTGTATATCTCAAGGAAATAGGCAAAAAATAACCACAAAATATAGCGAGGAGGAAGTCGCATATGCACAAGGTACAGCAACGAACCGATTTGGCCATGGAGGCACGGGAACTGGCGGTCGGAGTCAGAGCGGGAGACATCGACGGAGTGAAATACGAAGAAGATGAAATCCAGGGGGTTAAGTACCAGAAATTAACAGTTGAAAACGAGAACGGACAGAAAACTATAGGCAAACCTATCGGCACATATTATACAGCAGAGATAGCTTCCGTTCTTCGGCGTGAAAGCGAGACGTTTAATGATACTGTAAGCGTTCTGGCGTCTTTATTGAAAGATTTGCTTGACAAACCGAAAGATGACGGATGTACGCTTGTAGTTGGGCTCGGCAACCGTGATATAACTCCCGATAATATCGGTCCACGCTGTGCGGAATCGGTGCTTGTTACGCGTCATTTGAAAAAGCATGCCCCTCAGGATTTTCTTTTTTTGAGTCCTGTTGCTGTAATTAGTCCGGGCGTTATGGGCTCGAGCGGAATTGAAAGCGCAGACTATATAAAGTGGGTCTGCGATAACCTCAAGCCAGACAGAGTTGTTATTGTAGATGCGTTGGCGGCAAGAAGCCTTGATCGTCTTTGCAGAACGGTTCAAATGACCGACACCGGAATTACGCCCGGTTCGGGTGTTGGAAACAGCAGAAGCGCAATTAACAGCCAGACGTTGGGAGTTCCTGTAGTTGCGGTCGGCGTACCCACTGTTGTTGATATACGGAGCCTGCTTGCCGATATGGGAAATGCAGAGACATCTGGAAAAGCGCTTGAATCGAATGACATGATAGTTACGCCAAGAAATATAGACAGTGAAGTTGTATGTGCAAGCAGAGTAGTTGCATATGCTATTAATCTGGCTTTGCATGACGGTTTGTCTGTTGAGGACATCGACATGTTGGTTGGTTAATGTTTCACGTGAAACAAATGGCTCTTTAAGTGTGAAAACGCTTGCTATTGTTTCACGTGAAACAATTTTAAAAACAAATACGTCAAAGGCATTGAAATAAGGTTTGTATACTGCTATAATGGAAAAATGGAAAATGTAAGAGTGGTTCAGGGAGAGCAAATATGGGTAAGATTATAGCAGTTGTGAACCAGAAGGGCGGAGTTGGGAAAACTACGACATGCGTTAACCTTTGCGCCGCATTGCAATTGCGAGGCAAAAGGATTCTGCTGTGCGACTGTGACCCTCAGGGGAACAGTACATCTGGAATAGGCGTGGACAAAAGCACCAGCCCTAACACATATGATATTATTATGAATGGCGAAAAGGCAGAAAACGCCATTGTAAAAACCAAATACTGCAGTTTGATTCCGGCAAATAGAGAGCTTTCAGGGGCACTGGTTGAACTTGTAAACATGGAGAAGCGCGAATTTGTTTTAAAAAGAGCGTTGGAACCGATAAAAAATAAATATGACTACATATTTATTGACTGCCCGCCCTCGCTTGAGTTGCTTACACTCAATGCGCTTTGCGCCGCCGACAGCATTATCGTGCCGGTTCAGTGCGAATATTACGCGCTTGAGGGTTTAACAGACCTTATCAGCACAGTAAAAGCGATCAACAAGCGCTTAAATCCCGAATTAAAGCTTGAGGGAATTGTGATGACCATGTACGACCCAAGAACAAAGCTTTCTTTAGAGGTCGAATCAGAAATAAAGAAATTCTTTGGCAATAAAGTATACAGTACAAAAATACCCAGAAACGTCAGGCTAAGCGAAGCACCAAGTCACGGTAAGCCGGTAATAGCATATGATATGTCTTCAAAGGGGAGCAGGGCCTATTTTCAATTGGCGAGTGAGTTTGTAAAAAGTCAAAAGTAATGTACTGAATACGGCATTATGAGCCATGCTTAACTCAAATGAGGAGAAATATACATATTAGGAGGCCAACATGACCGAAAAAGCACATAAAAGGGGCTTGGGAACAGGACTTGGCGCTTTATTTGGCGAAGATACACTGGATGATGAAATAAACAGCGCATCAAATATGCCTATAGAAAAGGTTGAACCGAGATCAGATCAGCCAAGAAGCGTATTTGATCAGGCATCTTTAGAGGAACTTGCCGAGTCCATCCGGCAATTCGGCGTGATTCAGCCGATAACAGTCAGAAAACTGGATTCAGGTTATTATCAGATTATAGCCGGCGAGAGACGCTGGAGGGCGGCAAGAATTGCCGGATTAAAGGATGTTCCGGTTCGTATAATTGAAGCGGACGATAAACGGGCAATGGAGCTTGCATTAGTCGAGAACCTCCAGCGAGAAGATTTGAACCCGATAGAGGAAGCAAAGGGCTACAGAACTCTTATTGAAGAATACGGAATGACACAGGAGGAAGCCTCGCAGAGCATTGGAAAATCACGGTCAGCGATTGCAAATTCGCTGAGACTGCTCAACTTGACGCCGCCTGTTATGGCAATGGTCGAGGATGGTGATATTTCAGCGGGGCATGCCAGAGCTTTACTTACGATTAAAGACGAGGCAAATCAACTTCGTGTTGCAACAAGAGTGCTTGAGGAGAGTCTCTCAGTCCGTCAAACGGAAAATTTGGCTTCAAAAATGGCAGTGGAGCCGAAAGAAGAGGATAATCAGCCGAAAGCGCAGCCGGGTTTAGAAGTCAATTATCTTGCTGATACGGAAAGACAGCTTACATCGACACTTGGCAGGAAAGTAATAATAAAAGATAACAGTAAAAAAGGCAAAATTGAGTTGGAATATTATGGAAGCGATGATAGAGAAGCATTAATAGACGCTCTGCTGAAGTTTGGAAAGTCCAAAGGAGGGCATGAGTAAATGAAAAAAACCGAAAGAAATGAAGTAAAGAAAGCCTATCCCGTGCTGCCATATCTGATTGGGCTTTTTGTTATGGTTGTAACGCTGGTTTTGTTGTCATATTTTGTGCAGCTGAGAAATAAGCAGGAACTGATCGATCAGGATGAGAATATGGTTTATGCGGCTGAATACGAATATATAGATGCCGAAGCAGGAATAAAATAATTTCATATGCAGAGCAATATTTAATAGTTATAAAAAAGGAGAACTGATTTTATGCTGGATATAAAGATTATCCGTGAAAATCCGGAGGAGATAAAGACAAGGCTGAAAGGCAGACTTGTTGACTGCGATGATGCAATAGATAAGATACTTGTTCTTGATGGACAGCGCCGCGATCTGATATTCAAGACCGAAAACGCTAAAAGCGAGCAGAATAAAGTTTCAAAAGAAATTCCGCAGCTTAAAAAAGAGGGCGTAGATACCACGGCAGTCCTTGAGCGCATGAATGCACTCAAAGAGGAAATAAAAGCGTTTGATAATGAGCTTCGGCAGATAGAGGGAGAATACAACGAGCTTATGTTTTCACTTCCAAATTTGCCCGATCCAGACTTGAAGTTTGGGGGAAAAGAGAACAACATGGCGCTGTGCTATTACGGCACATCTCCAACCGGCACCGATTTTGAATTGAAAAATCATGTTGATTTGTGTACCGAATTGGGTCTTATTGATTATCAAAGAGGTGCAAAGCTGTCCGGAAACGGATACTGGATATATCGCGGAATGGGCGCGCGTCTTGAATGGGCCCTGCTTAACTATTTTATTGAAACCCATGAAATTGAAGGCTATGAATTTGTAATGGTTCCCCATATGCTGGGATATGAATGCGGACTTACGGCAGGTCAATTTCCTAAGTTCAAGGACGATGTGTATTGGATAGAGGCAGAGGAAGACCAGCAGCGCCGCTTTATGCTCCCCACTGCCGAAACCGCACTTGTAAGTCTTCACAGAGATGAAATATTGACTGAGGCAGAGCTTCCGAGAAAGTATATCTCCTATACTCCCTGTTTCCGCCGCGAAGCCGGATCTTACCGTGCAGAGGAGCGTGGAATGATAAGGGGACATCAGTTCAACAAGGTTGAGATGGTTCAGTTCACTAAGCCTGAAGACTCAAATGCCGCATTTGAAGAATTGGTGGTAAAGGCAGAAACACTGGTAAAAAGCCTGGGTCTTAAATTCCGCACAGTGAAGCTTGCGGCAGGCGACTGTTCTGCATCTATGGCGAGAACTTATGATATAGAAGTTTACATTCCCTCCATGGGTGGTTATAAGGAAGTATCCTCTGTAAGCAATGCGCGTGATTATCAAGCAAGGCGCGGTCAGATAAGATTCCGCCGCGAAGAAACGGGTAAAATAGAATATTGCCACACGCTTAATGGTTCCGGTCTTGCAACAAGCCGTATACTGCCCGCAATAGTTGAGCAGTATCAGCAGGCTGACGGATCAGTAATCGTTCCTAAAGTGCTGAAGCGGTATATGAGGGGCAAGGAAAGAATCACAAAAGCGGATATCCAGAGAGTAACGATGAAAAATCCTTTGAGCTGTGGTTAATTAGGTTAGCTCAATCGGATACTATAGTCCTAAACAGTATAAATATAGGATATTAATGCGCAAAAGAGGTATCATGCATTTGATACCTCTTTCCATATATGGATTTTTGCTTAATTGGATTTGGGAAATAACTAAAATAAAAAGTGCCGGCATATTTAATTTTCGGCAGTACTTTGCTATTATAGACTAAATGATGTTTTATCTCATTGAACCGGTTTCGATAAATCTTTGATGCCACGAAAGTGCCTTTGAGAGATCATGGGGAGTTTGACAATTGCCGCATAGAGCCGCGGCACTATCATAATATTCATGGAGCGCTTTTCGGTAATCGGGGTGAGCGCAGTTGTCTATAATCTCATCTACGCGCTCTTTCGGAGATTTTCCGCGCAGATCAGCGCAGCCCCATTCGGTTGCAATCACGTCAACATCATGTTCTGTACTGTCCACGTGTGAAACCATTGGGACGATGCAGGAAACAAGTCCGCGCTTTGCGGTAGATGGGGTGGTGAATATGGAGAGCTTTGAGTTGCGGCTGTAGTCGTTTGAACCGCCGAGCCCGTTGATCATATTAGTACCCATGGCGTGTGATGAGTTGACATTACCGTAAATATCGGCTTCCCACGCTGTGTTGATGGATACAAGTTCGTTTGCCAGTATTTGAGTCGGAGCGTTTGTTATTTCAAGAGGCCGGAGAACAAGACGCTTTTTGTAAAAATCAAGATTATCAAAGACATCGTCAAAAAACAGGGGCGTGATATCGAGAGTTGTAGTGGTCGCCTCCGAAATAATACCTTCTTTGATGGCATACAAGGCTTGATCCGATAAAACCTCGGTGTACATTTTAAGACCCTTATAGCCCTTGCTAATAAGACCGAGAAGGACGCAGTTTGCCACAACACCCATACCAGACTGGAATGTAAACTGAGCAGGCAAGCGCTCCGCTTGAATTTCCTTGTTAAGAAGACTTACGACTTTGTCGGCGATTTGGTTAAAAAGAGGTGCGATTTCCGGGTAATATAAGTCTTTGTCGGGAATATTGGTAAATACGATACCTGCAATCTTTGCGGTATCTATTTTGATATAAGGCACGCCAAGTCTGTCCGCAGGAGATTTGATTACCGCATGTGGGCCAACACCAAAATCGTGAAATCCCTCCACCTCCGGTGGGACATTGAGGTTAAGCTCGATAAGTATTTTGTCGGCACAATCTACTATGGCTTCAGTGGTGCCCGCAGAAAGAGTGGGAACGAGACTACCGTCTTCCCTTATTTTGCAGCATTCAACAATGGCAAAATCGACTTTGCCGAAAATGCCGCTTCTTACTTTCGATATAAGCTGCCCCAGATGATAATCGGCAAATTTGATTTTTCCTGAATTGATCTCGCCGCGTAGAGTCTCGTTGAACTGAAAACCTATAAATTTTTTAAGTATCCCAGCCCTTGCCATTGCCCCTACGTGCATATCGCCGCGGGCGGCTCCGTTTATCAAAGTCAGATCTGCCGCATGTTTTAAATCTGCAAGGGCGGTGGGGATAGCTTTGGGATAACCGGTGCCGAATCCGCTGGTGCAAATGGTCATGCCTGTTTTAATTTTTGATGCGGCATCCTCGGCGCTCATTACGAGATGTAATAACTCTGGCGATAAAATCCTATTCTTTACGGATGCCGGAATTGTATCTGTGCGCATACGAGTTCCTCCATACATTAAAATTTATTGAATAGCGATCTGCACTGATAAGGTTGGGACGAAATTGTGTTAATCGACAAAAAATTCAAGCACAAAGCAATGAGAATTGTCAACTTGTACATAATATATATTATACCTCTTTTTATGAGGAAAGGAAGCCTCTATGGGAGAGATTTTTCAACCCGTTTCTTTGGGTAACTTGACCATCAAAAACTGTACTCGTATCATATTTAAAATTCATAGCAGAGAAAGATAATTAGCTAAATAAAATTATCCAATGATGATATAAATCAACTATTTAGGCATAATAGGCGATGAAGGTCTTTTTCTTGGTGAGAGCACATGGAGCTAAAGAAGGCTTTCAAATAAAGGCATTGATGCAGTCGCAATCTCAAGAGCATTCGCTGACCCTATGTATATAAATGGTTGGGATAAATAAGAAAAAAAGGCGGTTTCAATTTATAACGAAAATCCACTATGTTAAAAGCCGCCACAAAATATACGGAGCTTAGCCGTCATAATGTTAAGCTCCAACACAATATATATGGATATAAAAACAAAAAAGAAGTAAAAAACTTACGGAATAGTATTTAGGGATGATATCAAAATAATCATATACATATGACAAATATCTTATGACAATACCAACAAACTTTATAAATAATACATAAAGTAGTTGCATTTTTAGTATAGTAGCGTTACCATTATTGTATATAGTGCATCAAAATAAAGCGATCATCAATGAAGCGTCTGAAGATTTTTTCAATCGGATAGTAAGACAAATTAACGAAAAACAATTAAAAAATTTGTGGACAAGTACGGTCGAATCAAATGCAAAATGCCTTTATAATCTACTTAGACTCCGATGAGACAATTTCCAAAAGATTTGGACTATCTTTTTGGGAACCGGTTGTTGGGTATACCGCATAAGGCAGGCTTCAGAAACTAAGAGATACGGAAAAGCCACAGCCGCCCGCAAGGGCGGTGTATTGATGTTTCTGTACATTTTATTACCTTGACTTGATTGTCGATTAATTGCTATAAATGGCAATTTATAGGATATATGCATATATGTTATGGCAGAATATTACAAATTTTGCCTCAAGTATAATTATTTCAATCAGGTTTACTTAAAGAGATTAAAACTATTGCACAATATATTCCGTGATTTATTGTAATATAGCCCAAATTGCAAACGAGAATTGACATTTTGATGTTCGGATTGTAGAATATAATGCGTATGATTGGCATTAGAATGCGTATGTAACGCGGTTTCATAAGGAAACCGCAGTAGTGCTCAGTTTTCTGAGTATAGGATAGTGTAAATTTTAACTTATGAGAAATCTGGGCATTTAGATGCCGGATTGACTTCATGAGCTTGAAATTATTTGCCCCAAGAACAAAAAGGAGGAGACACATGGATTACCAGAAATTATTCCAATCAGAAATTTCAGGCGAATCAGTAAAGGCCTGGAAAGCACAAGGTAAAAAGGCTATCGGCTATATCTGCTGTCATGTACCGGTAGAGATCCTGCACGCCCTGGATATTATGCCCATCCGTATGAGGGCAACAGGCATCACAGAATCTCCTGATGGAGATACTTGGATGTCCACATTCAGCTGCAGCTTCGCAAGAGGTATTCTGCAGCGCTGGCTCGATGGCACATACGAGTTCCTTGATGGTATCGTAACATCCGACGGCTGCTTGATGTCAGCACGCGCATTCGACAATGCAGAGCACATCAGCAACAAAAACAAAGAAGGCAGATTCTTCTATCAGGTCGGTGCCCCCCGTATGTACGGCGACCTTGAAAAAGAGTACTATGAAAATGAGCTGAAAGATCTTATTGCAAAGCTCGAAGAGCTTACCGGCAACAAGCTCACAGATGAAAAGCTGAAGGCTTCTATTGCAAAGTACAACGAAGTCCGCAGCCTCATCCAGCAGGTAAACGCTCTCCGCAAGGAAGAAAATCCCGTCATCAGCGGCGAAGATGCACTCAAGCTCATGCTTGCTTCTTCAAACTTCACAGTTGAAGAGTACATAGAGCTTCTCAAGGCATTCCTTGCTGATGCAAAGAACCGCGCTCCCATCACAGACAAGCGCGCACGTCTTATGATCATAGGCTCCGCACTCGATAATCCCGGTTACCTTCAGGTTATTGAGGAAAAGGGTGGACTGTTCGTAGCTGATGACCTCTGCTTCGGCAGCAAGACGTTCAACTACGCTATGGAAGTTGATGATAAGGACGTTCTCGGATCTCTTGCAGATTACTACCTCAAGCGCATCGTATGCCCGCGTATGATGGACAACCGTGTTCAGCTTCAAAAAGACATCGTAGAAGCCTGCAAAGAATACAAGGTTGACGGTGTTGTATATCAGAAGATGCAGTACTGCGAGTGCTGGGGCGGAGAGAGCCTGTACCTTGAGCCGGATCTTAAGGCTATCGGTGTTCCGATGCTTCAGGTTGAGCGCGAAGAGCACCTTGCCAATGCCGGACAGCTTGCTATCCGTGCCGAGGCATTTATTGAAATGATTGAGAAATAAGGAAAAGGAGGACTAAAAAATGGCCGAATTTGTTAAAGACACGACTTTAGAAGATGCCGTGATGCGTGGAGAACTTTCTGTTTTTGATTTCTGCTGCCAGAAAGTTGAAGGACAGATCGCGCGCATGAAGGAGAGAAACCCTGACCTCCTTTGGACCCTTGAGATTCAAGACGCCATGTGGCACAACTACCGCGACGCACATAAGAGGGGCAAGAAGCTCGTCTTCTTCGGCGGTCCTGTGCCTGTCGATATTATAGTTGCATTTGACTGCATCCCCGTATATCTTGATACGATTCCGATCCGTCTTTCACCGAACCCTGTTCTGACAGGTAAGTTCATTGACTCCGCTGAAAGATACGTTCCCGCAACCACCTGCGGTCTCTGCAAAACCTATCTGGGTACCGCTCTTGAAGATCAGTATGGAGTAAAGCCCGATGCATTCGTTTATTCCGCTGTTCCCTGCGACTCCTCCCGCGTTGTATACCCCAATATGGAGAGAATCTTTAATGTTCCGACATTCTCCTTCGACTTCCCCTTCCGCAGAGATGACCGCGGTTATGATTATCTCGTGAACCAGACCGAGAGATTCGTTACCTTCATGGAAGAATTTACCGGCACGAAGCTTGACTGGGGTAAGCTGAAAGAAGCTATGACCCACTCCAACAGAACTTATGAACTCCAAGGCAAGTGCGCAGACCTGCGTAAGCATAAGCCCTGCCCGCTGCCCGGACGTATGCTCGTTCTCAACGGAACCTCCAACGCAATGGCCTGCTTCCCCGAGATGGGCGACTTGCTTGAGAAGGAACTGGAAGTTGGACAGATGATGATCGAGCTGGGCATGGGTCCCTGCCCCAACGGCGAGAAGCATCGTGTTGCTCTGCTCCAGAATATGCTCTGGTCATTCTCCGGCGCTATGGACTGGATGGAAAAAGAGTACGACGCTGTTACTGTTATGGACGCATTCGGATTCCAGCATGGTGATTTGTATGAGGATCTGGATGACAGATATGGATGCTTCAAGACAATGGCGAAGAAGATCCAGAATAACCCGATGATCCACGGTGCATCCGGACCTTCTGAGAACTTCCTCTATCTCACAGACCAAATCTTCCGTGATTATGAGCCCGATGTATCTATCTTCCTCGGACACATCGGCTGCAAGCACACATGGGCTTCTGCAAAGATGGTCACCGACATGATTCAGGAGAAGTACGGAGTACCCTCCCTCTACCTGGATGTTGATGGCATCGACGGACGTTACAAGACAAAGGACGAAATCACTGGCGCTCTTGCTCAGTATTTCGACACAGTCGTCAATAAGTAATAAGCAGGAAATATATATTTTTTGCATCAGAGGGCGGGGGGCAATCGTTGCTTCCCGCCCTTTGGCCGCTATCAAGGACGCTTTAACTTGGCGTCTGTTATATTACTTCATTTGATGGATAAGGGACAATATGTGGGGCATGGTGTGCCAATGGTACACAAGTGAAACAATATGACACACAATAGTCGTGTCATATCTTTAATTCGGGTAAATTTGTATCAAAAGTATTATGTGCTGGTCAATACTTAGATGACAGTATGGACGGTGATTTGATTATAATAGACAAATTAATGTGTCGATATTTGTAAAAACAATACTAAAATGATGAACTTATCGTATTTGGCACATTTTTTGCTCTTTATAAACATTGTGGATTGAGATGCTGACGTACACAGATTATTCTATATAAGTTGGCATAGCATATTAAGGAGGAACAATATATGATAACCGCAGGAATCGATTGTGGCAGTCAAAACACTAAAGGGGCAGTGATGAAAGACGGTAAAGTTATAGCTACCGCTTTGCTCCCTACGGAGTTTGACGCAGATTTGGCAGCTCAAAGAGTTTATGAGAAAGCTTTGAGCGAAGCAGGCATTAAAAAGGATGATGTTGACCGCCTTATAATCACAGGCATCGGACGTGACATCGTCAAATGGGGAGATGGAGATATAAACGAAGTCGGCGCCGCCGCTAAGGGCGCAAGATTTGCATTTCCCGATACGGATACCGTTATAGATATGGGCGCTGACAGCTGCCGTGTCATTCGTCTTAATGAAGACGGAACAATCTTGAAATATGAAGTCAATGACAAGTGCGCCTCTGGAGCAGGAACATTTATAGAGGCAATGGCTCGCGCTCTCCAAATCACGACAGAGGAAATGGGAGATTATTCGCTCCGTCATACAAAGGAACTGGCTACCAATGCTCAGTGCGTTGTTTTTGCCGAGTCAGAGGTTATTTCCCTGATCCACGCCAAAGAATCAAGAGAAGACATCGCATACGGCGTGCATATGGGTATTGCTAACCGTGTTGCATCAATGATCCGCAGAGTCGGACTGACCGACAAGTTCACGATGATCGGCGGCCCAGCATTCAATAAGGGACTTGTAAGCTGCATGTCCAAGGTGTTCGGAAGAGAAATCAGAGTTCCCGAAAACAACCAGTATTTGAGTGCGATCGGCGCTGCAATTTACGGCACTGAGAATTAGTATACGGAGGATAAGACAATGGCTGAAATTGAAAAAGTAGATTATTGGAGATGGACAGAATCCAATTGGAAAAACCCCGATATTCCTGATTGGCACGGCAGTCTTATTACCGCAGGTGTCGACATAGGCTCGACCAGCACACAGGCTGTTATTTTGGTAGACGGAGTGCCTTATGCATATTCCAACATGAGAACAGGCTCTAACAGCCCTGATTCTGCTATCGGAGCCATAAACTGGGCTATGAAGGATACAGGATTGACACTCGAAGATATAACCTATACAATAGGTACTGGGTATGGTCGTGTCAACGTACCTTTCTCAAATAAGACAGTTACTGAAATCACCTGCCACGCAAAGGGAGCAAATTACATCTACGGACCCACAGTACGCACAATCCTCGATATGGGCGGTCAGGACTGCAAGGCCATCCACTGCGATGAAAAGGGCACAGTTACATCATTTATGATGAACGATAAGTGCGCAGCCGGAACAGGCCGCGGCATGGAAGTCATTGCAAACCTGCTTGCAGTCAGAGTTGAAGAAATCGGAGAAATGTCATTCAAAGTTGACGAAGAACCTGCACCTGTTTCCTCCACCTGCGTTATTTTTGCAAAGAGCGAGGCAACAAAGCTCATGAGAGCCGGCTGGACAAAGGAAAAAGTTCTCGCGGCATACTGCCATGCGATGGCTCTCCGCGTTGTCCGTCTGCTTGAGCGCAACGGTATGGAACTTGATTTTGCGATTACCGGCGGTATAGCAAAGAATGTCGGTGTAACACGCCGCATCGAAAAAATCATGGGAGTTACAGCCCTTTCCCCGAAGATGGACACTCAGATCGCAGGAGCTTTGGGCGCAGCTTTGCTCGCAAAGGAATTTGTAGAAAAGAAAAAGGCAAAAGGTTAATTGAAGGACGAAAAGCGGCATATTCGAACTGCTTGCGAAATATGAATGTGCAAGTTGGAAGGAGGCTATTATCATGTTAGCAAATTATGGCTACGAAGATGGTTCCGGACACTATTACATTAAAATCGACACTTCAAAATGCGCGGAATGTTCTGCTAAAGGCTGCATTGCAGCCTGTCCAGAGAAGCTTTTCGCGGTAGAGCTTGACGATTTTGATGATGAAGTAGTGTTAATTAGGGAAGATGCCCGCAATACCCTGCAAACAAATTGTGCACACTGCAAGGCAAACGGAGACAAAGAACTTTGCAGACAAGCCTGTGAGACGAACGCAATCAGCTTTTCTTGGTAAGAGGCGAAGTATGGAATTTTAACTCACGGTTACCGCCGAGCTTTATAATGCGGCTTGACAAGCCGGTGAGATTGAAATTATTTTCCTAAGAAATTAAAGGAGGAGACACATGAGTTACGAAAAATTATTCGAGAACAACATTTCAAGCGAATCCGTAAAAGCTTGGAAAGCATCCGGCAAAAAGGCAATTGGATATGTTTGCTGTCACGTTCCCACGGAGATTTTGATTGCAGCCGACATTATGCCCGTACGCCTCAGAGCTACCAACTGTGTTGACAGCAGCGATGCAGAAGCATGGATGTCAAGCTTTAGCTGCAGCTTTGCGAGATCCATTCTCCAATACCTGATGAACGGTACATATGAGCTTGACGGTCTTGTTCAGTCCGACGGCTGCATGATGGCTACCCGTATCCTCGACAACTGGGAGCACATTTCCAAGAAAAACGGAAAAGAGCAGTTTGTCTATCAGGTAGGCGCTCCCCGCATTACCAATGATACAACCATTGCTTACTACAAATCAGAGCTTCAGGATCTTGCTGACAAGCTTGGCGCATTCTCCGGTACGAAAGTTACGGATGATGCTCTTAAGGCTGCTATTGCAAAGACCAATGAAATCCGTGATCTTATCGATCAGGTCTATGATCTTCGCAGGGAAGCTAAGGTTTCCGGCACCGAGGCGCTCAACATCACACTGGCACACTGCGATTATACGGTTGATGAATATATCGCACTTCTCAAAGAGTTCCTTGCTGACGCTAAGAACCGCAAGCCCATTGAAGCACGCGCACGCCTTATGATCATTGGCTCCGCTCTCGATAACCCCGAATATATCAAAGTTATCGAAGAGAAGGGCGGCCTTGTTGTTGCTGACGCTCTCTGCTTTGGCGCTAAGGCATTTGGTGATAAGATTGCTGTTGATGACGCCGACGTTATGGGTTCAATAGCAAAATACTACCTCACCCGCAACACCTGCCCCCGTTCTCTTGACAACCGTCCTGCAATCCACAAGGAAATCGTCGATGCTTGCAAGAAGTTCGACGTACAGGGCGTTATCTATGAAAAGATGCAGAACTGCGAATGCTGGGGCGGCGAAGCTTACTACCTCGAACCCGACCTCAAAGCTGAAGGCATCCCCATGCTCCAGCTTGAGCGTGAAGAGCATATGGCTAACGCTGGACAGCTTGCTATCCGTGCAGAAGCTTTCATTGAAATGTTAGATAAGTAAGAAGGAGGACAATACTATGGCAAAAGCACCTACTCAGAACTTTGACCCCACGAAGCCGGTTAACATGATAGAGCTGACCTGTGACCAGGTTGACAGCATTTATCAGCATATGCTCACCAAAGGTATGCCCGAAATCATGTGGACCGTTGACATCCAGAAATTCACATGGGAAGAAATCCGCGACGCTCAAAAGAACGGCAAGAAGCTTATCGCATTTGGCGGTCCTGTCCCCGTAACCATTATGCGTGCGTTTGACTGCGTTCCCTTCTTCCTCGACACTATTCCCACCCGTATCGCTTCAATGGAAGACCTCTGCGGTCGTTACATAGACGAGACAGAGAAGTACGCTCCTACCAGCATGTGCGCCATTGATAAGGCACAGCTTGGTTGCGCACTGAAGGGCGAATTCGGCATAAAGATTGATGCATTCGTTCACGCAACCGTTCCCTGCGACTCCGCACGTATCGCATACCCCATGATGGAGCGCCTGTTTGACTGCCCCTGCTTCACATTTGACTGCCCCTTCCGTCATGACGATAAGGGCTATGCATATGTAGCAGACCAGATCGAAGCTTTCATTCCTTTCATGGAAGAGCTCACCGGACTTAAATGGGACGCAGATCGCTATGCAAAATTTGTTGAAATTTCCGAAGAGTCCAATAAGGCTTATTCGATACTCATGCAGCTTGCTGACCTCCGCAAGAAGGATCCCTGTGTCCTGCCCGGACGTATGCTCGTTCTGAACGAGATCATCGCTCCTTTGGCTGGTACTCCCGAGGTTACTGCAATGCTCCAGACCCAGCTTGAGATGGGCAATATGCTCGCCGACATGGGCATGACCGCGACAAAGTGCCCCGAGCAGCGCTATCGCGTCTGCCTTATGCAGAACATGTTGTGGTCCAACACCGGCATCATGGACTGGATGGAAAAGTGCTACGGCGCAATCACAGTTATGGACGGCTTCGGCTATCAGGACGGCGTTCTGTTTGAAGATATGAACAACTGGGAGAAGATGAAGCTCCAGCTTGCTAAGTCTATGCTCCTCGTTCCGATGATCCACGGCGCAACCGGTCCGACCGAGTATTGGCTCAAGGTTATCGACAAGATGTATGATGAGTATAAAGTTAACGTCTCCATATTCATGGGTCACGTAGGCTGCAAGCACACATGGGCTTCCGGCAAGATCGTTACCGACATGATTCAGGAGAAGTATGGCATCCCCACTCTGTATGTCGACGTCGATGCTATCGACCCGCGCTACAAATCCAACGACGAACTCCGCGCTCAGATTGGCGAGTATATGGAAAGCGTTGTCGGCGCAGAGAATTTCTGCAAGTAAGTATTACGCAGCCACGACCGTAGTATCTACTACGGTCGTGGTCAAAGAACTATTCATATTATTCATATAGGAATAGGAAATGGAGGGACACAATGGAAAAAATTAAATCTATTGCCGTAACTGGAAAAGGCGGAACAGGAAAAACTGTTGTTTCGACACTTCTTATCCGTTTGTTGGCAGAGCGCTTCCCCGGCAGAGTCCTTGCAATTGATGCTGACTCAGCAATGAGCCTGTGCTACACGACCGGTTTGAAGGTTGATAAGACCGTTAGTAAGCTTCGCGATGAGCTTCTTGGAATGCGTCAGGCAAGAGATCAGCTTAGCAACGGCCCCACAAAGGATCTTATGCGCACCATATTGGCTCATGGAGATGGCTTTGATCTTCTGACAATGGGACGTCCGGAGGAGCCGGGCTGCTTCTGCGCCTGCAATGAACTCCTTCGTTTCGGTATCGACAGCCTCGCAGGTGATTATGACTATGTTGTTGTGGACGGAGAAGCGGGGCCCGAGCAGCTTAACCGCCGCGTTATGAAGAGTGTTGACTGCCTGTTGGTTATGGCTGACATGTCTGCAAGAAGCCTACAGACAGCGGCAGGCATTCTTGAAGTCGCAAAACCCGGCGAAAACAGCAATATCGATGTAAAGATGGCAGGACTTGTTCTTAACCGTGTTCGTAATGACCAGCCCAAGGAAGAGCTTCTCAAGAGAGTCGGACTTGAGGTTTTCGGCGAACTGCCCGAAGATGCAGAAGTCAATAAGTATGACCGTGACAATAGATCCCTTTTTGAGCTTCCCATGGACAGCGCTTGCCCCCAGGCTGTTCGCACAATTTTAAAGAAACTTATTCCCGAATTCTAATTGGCATTTAAAAGGAGTGACCGCTATGTGTAATGGAATGGAACACGACAAATACGGTAACCATGTCCACCCTGATGGGACTACACACAGTCACGATCATAGTATTCCTCATGTCCACACGAATAAAAAGGCAGTGCTCGACCGTCTTGCAAAGGCAAGCGGACATCTGGAATCTGTTATTCGTATGATAGACAACGACAGAGACTGCGCCGAGGTGCTTGTTCAGCTTGCCGCAGTCAGGTCTGCTATAAACAATGCAGGTAAGGTTCTTTTGCAGGATCATATTGCAGAATGTATTACGGAATCTATACGTAATAACGATCAGCAGAAGATTTTGGAGCTTAACAAAGCCATTGAACAGTTTATAAAGTAAAGTGATTTAAATCAAAAACGAAAAAAATATAGAGCCGATGCGTAACCTGTGCGCTATAGATTTACTATAGTGTACAAAGTAACACATTGGCTCTTATGTTATTTATTAAAATAACAAAAAATTAACAATCTCATTGCTTTTTTAGTTTTTTGGTGTAAACTAAACAATGTTGTGGGTTAGATATACCCGTAAAAATATATGCAATAATGCTAATATGTGAGAAGGAATATTAACATTATTGTATAAGAAGACATTGGTAAAGGAGTAAAAAAAGAAAAATGGCAGACTGGAAAAAACACTATCAAGACCATATGGTAAGCATCAACGAGGCGGCTCGTGCTATTAAACCCGGTGACAGAGTCTGGATGGGACAGGCTACACAAATTCCATATGCACTGCTTGATGAAATGCACGCGCATATGACAGAACCCGGGTATGACTATCACGATATATTCATTATCTACAACTGCGCGAATATGCCTTTCAATATGCTTTTCGACCCGGAGACAAAGAAGCATTTCCGTATCTTCAGCTTCTTCAATCTTCCTCTTGAGCGTATGTCAATTGAAATGGGCATTGAGGAATCCTCCGGCTGTAACTATGACCAGCTCCTCATGGGACCCTTTGTATATGGCTGCAATACGCTTGCCCTTCAGGTGTGCCCGCCTGATGAGGATGGCTGGTGTAATGTCGGAGCATACGGTAAAGCTACAAACGACATTATCTGCAACAATCCGATTATAACAAAGAAAATTGCTTTCATCGACAAAACCGGTCAATTTGCTGTTAAGGGCGAGAAAAAGGATACGTCTATCCATATATCCGAGTTTGACTATATTTGTGAAAACGATACCGAGTTCAATGCGATTCCGGCAATGCCTCCCACGGAATACGATAAGAAGATCGCTTCATACATCCTTCCCTACATCCACCCGGGCGATAAGGTTCAAATCGGCTTCGGCGGTCTGGGCGAAGAGATTCTTGCACACCTGAAGACTATCGGAAACCTTGAGGTTTACTCAGAGGTTGCCTGTGACAATATGGCAGACCTGTGCCAGGAAGGTGTCCTTACTAAGATTGTGGCTTCAAGCCCCGGCGCATGCTCCGAAAAATTCTTTAATTTTGCGGTTACAGACCCAAGAGCAGAGTTTTTGCCTCAGTATAACTGCATTGATCCTCTCGGTGTTATTCCGCAGGAAAACCTTGTTGCTATCAACGCAACATTCATGATCGACCTTATAGGACAGGCATGCTCAGAAGCTCAGGGACTTAAACCCTACAGTGGTACCGGCGGCTCCTTTGCATATCTTTACGGTGCAACCAGAGCCAAAAACGGCCGCAGCTTCCTGTGCCTGCGCTCCACTTATGTGGATCACGACGGCGTAACGCACTCAAACATAGTTCCTTGGCTGCCTGAAGGCTCCATCGTTACCACTCCGAAAAACTTCGTCATGTATGTTGTAACGGAGTATGGTATTGCAGACATTTTCCTCAAGACTCTCAAAGACCGCATCAAGGCTCTCATCCAGATAGCTCACCCCGACTTTAGAGCAGAGCTTAAAGAGAAGATTTGCACCACTCCCCTTATTTGCGAAGAGGATTTTGAAAATCTCAGCAACTACAATCCTGAGAATGATCAGAAGGTGCTCACCGATCCCGACTTCAAGAGAGTCGTCCTTTAATTCCTGTTGTATTAATTTAAATAGTTATCTAAAAGCAGAACCGCGCAGTTATTTTACTGCGCGGTTTTTGCTAATAATTTTAGAGTTTTTGTAATTAACGGGATAGATATTGAATGATTTTTGATGCTCATAAAAGCTGGATTATAAGGTTTTTTGGACCCCTCTGCCATCAGTAAAGGAAGCGATAAATTGATGACAGCAAAGTTCACTAAATTTATTCGCATACACTCTCATAATATGTACAAACATTTTGCCGCGCTAACGATAAGAATTGCATTTATCTCCGATTTGGTATAAACTTATAACAGTCTGGATAGAGTGTGCGCAAGCGTATCTGTCAGAACATGGCAAATACGTCGCGCTCTTACTTCAAATTGACAGTAAAATTATGAGAAGGAGTTTTACTATGGCAGAGAAGAACCTAAACATCGACTGGAAGAAATATTACGAGGAGCATAAGGTTGATTTGGCAGGTTCTGCGAAAGCAGTTAAGCCTGGCGACTCATTTTGGCTTGGGCAGGCTTCGACAATCCCCTATGCTTGGCTGGAAGAGCTTTATGCTCACATGGAAGATTATCATGATGTAACGCTGTTCTATAACGTCATGAACCAACCTGCATCCATGGTTTTTGACACTGAAGCTAAAAAGCACTTTAAAATGATCAGTGCTTATTGTCTGCCTGTTGAACGTATGGCTATCGGGATGAACACCATCGAGCCCGGCGGATGTACCTATGATACTCTCCAGTATGCCCCCTTTGAGTATGGCTGCAATGCTATTGCCATGCACGTTGCTCCCCCCGATGAAAACGGCTACTGCAACGTCTGCGCTTACGGTGTTACAACTAACCAAATTATTTGTCTTGATCCCCGCGTAACCAAAAGAATTTGCTTTATTGACCGCACAGGTGTTTATCCGGTTCCCGGACCCTATGAGTCCCACTATCTGCACGTTACCCAGATGGACTACATATGTGAGCTCGACACTGAGCCCAGCTTCATTCCTTCCCCGCTGCCTACCGATGTCGATGAAAAGATCGCGGCTTTCATCATGCCCTATATCAACCCCGGTGACAAAGTTCAGATCGGCTTCGGCGGCCTGGGCGAAGAAATCCTCAGGAACCTCAGAAAAGCAGAGGGAACCTTCGAGGTATACTCCGAGGTCGCTTGCGATAATATGCAGGATTTGGTTGAAGAAGGCAAGATTACAAAGATTGTTGCTTCCAGCCCCGGCTCCTGCTCCGAGAAATTCTTTAAGTTCATGCGTGACGATCCGCGTATTGAGTTGCGTCCGCAGCAGTACATGATTGATCCTCTCGGCGTTATGCAACAGGAAAATATCGTTGCAATCAACGCTACTTTCATGGTTGACCTTCTCGGTCAGGCTTGCTCAGAGGCTCAAGGACTTACCCCCTACAGCGGACCTGGTGGAAGTTTTGCTTATCTCTACGGCGCAATCCGCTCAAAGGGCGGCCGCAGTTTCCTCTGTCTGCGTTCTACATATCTCGATAAAGACGGTGAACGCCACTCAAATATCGTTCCTTGGCTGCCCGAAGGCTCCATCGTTACAACACCTAAGGTATATGTAATGTATGTTGTTTCCGAATGGGGTATTGCAGATGTTTATCTTAAAACTTTAAAGGATCGTATTCGCGCCCTTATCAAGATTGCACATCCTGATTACAGGCAGGAGCTGAAAGGCAAGATCTGCACAACTCCGCTGATTAAGGAAGACGACTTCGAGGGATATGATATCTTTAACTAACCCCCAACACGAATATGTTTGATTGATTTTTCCTACGCACAGTTGTCAGTTTTTTAACGAAAAATTGCCATATTACTTTGTAAATCAGCATTAAATAATATCAACCGCACCCATCACTCTCAGTGCGCGTATGCCGGATCTCGGTATACGTGCATTGGGAGTGTTTTATATATATCCATAAATAATTAATTATAGATGAATAATAATTCAATTATACATCCCTGCTGTTTTCTAATCATAGCGAAAATACGGTATAGATAAAAATAGCGTTTTCCCGATTTTATTTGATTTTGTCGTTATATTCGATAAAAAATGTTGGGTTAGTCAATAAATTCACAATAACCTTGCTAAAATAATAACTTAACAAACTAATATTGATGCATTATTCGACATGAAAATGATGCGGTATAAATCGCAAAAACCTTTTATTTATTATTGCATAAATTATCAAATTGATGTAGAATGAATTGGTTATATGTTAAGATTAGTTTGGGTATGGGAGTAAAAAAACATATTTTGGCAAAGGAGTTGTGTATTAACATGGCAAAAAGGGACTTAAATGCAGACTGGAGAGAGTATTACAAAGCACACTTGTGCACAATTGAGGAAGCTGCAAAAGCTATTCAACCCGGCGATGTAATATTTTTAGGACAGGCAACGATGATTCCGTATGCGTTTCTGGACTATCTCTATGAACACAAAGAAGACTATCGCGACGTGACATTCTGGTACAACGTAATGAACTATCCGGCAAACATGATTTTCGATCATGACACGAAAGAGCATTTCCGTCTTCTCAACATCTTCAATCTTCCTATCGACCGTATGGCAATCGAGGAGCACACGATTGAGGTGCTCGGAGCCGGCTATGACACCTATACATGGTGCATGTGGGAATATGGTGTAAACGCTTCTGCAACTCAGGTTTGTCCGCCTGACACCAACGGCTGGTGCAATGTTGGCTGCTATGGCGTCACGACCAACAGCACAACAAATCCGGATTCCAGAATTGTTAAGAAATTTGGTTTTATTGACGCTACAGGCGTCTATCCCGCTCCCGGTCCTGTTGAGGATAACTTTATCCATATAACAGAATTCGATTATATTATAGAGAACAACACAGAAATGATGGCACTGCCGATTCCCGAACCCACAGAACTTGATGTTAAGGTTGCATCCTATATAATGCCCTACATCAAGGACGGCGATAAGGTCCAAATCGGTTTCGGCGGACTTGGCGAAGAGATTCTCCGCAACCTGAAAGACGTTCCCGGTACCTTTGAAGTATTTTCAGAAGTTCTCTGCGATAGCATGATGCCTCTTGTTGAAAGCGGCAAAATCACCAAGATTGCGGCATCCAGCCCCGGCGCCTGCACCGAGGAATGCTTCAAATGGCTTGCAACGACACAGCACGATGTAAGATTGTATCCGAGAACTACCTGCATAGAGGCTCTGTCCACTATGGAACAAGAGAACATAGTTGCAATCAATGCGACATTTATGGTTGACCTTCTGGGTCAGGCATGCTCCGAGGCACAGGGTCTGAAACCTTATACCGGAATGGGCGGTTCTTTCGCATACATATATGGTGCACAGCGCGCAAAAGGCGGCAGGAGCTTCCTCTGCCTGCGTTCTACATATGTTGACAAGAACGGTGAAACTAAGTCCAACATTGTTCCTTGGCTGCCACAAGGCTCCATCGTATCTATGCTCAAGAACTATGTGATGTTCGTTGTTTCCGAGTGGGGTATTGCCGATGTTTACCTCAAGAGCTATGTTGACCGCATTAAAGCGCTCATTAAGATTGCTCATCCGGATTTCCGTCCCTGGCTTAAAGAGCAGATACTTACAACACCCCTTATTGAGGAGTGGGACTTCAAGGATTACGATATGTATGACAGTACACTTCCGGATCCCAGACAGCCTAACACTGTTGTTCCCACCAGAGAATACAAGTTTGGAGCGGAAAAGTAATTTCATTTTCTCCGCGGCGGCATAAATTATAATTGACGCAATAAAGACCGGCATGGGCAGTAAACCCGAAAAATCGGGGAGAAACCCATGCCGGTTTATTGCAGGCTTCCCTGCGTGCGCTTTAATGCTTTTTAGCGAAAGTACCGATAATTGTATATAAGAGTCTGTCTGCAAAATTTTAAATTGTTTGCAAATGGCAAATAATAGTGCTATCATATATGTGATAAAGCCGAAGGGCAAAACTATTTACGGAGGATAAAATAATGATTATCTGCAACTGTCATTTTTTCAGCGAAACTACCGATATGAAGGATTTTTACAAGGTGCTCTGTGATGAGGGCCTTGTTGCAGGTTCCCGTGCTGACAAGGGAAATGTAATGTATGACTTTTTCTTCAGCGCTGATGACTCAAAGCGCATGATTCTGATTGAAAAATGGGAGAGCATAGAAGATCTTCAGGCACATTCCGAAACGGAGTTGTTCCAGAAGTTCCGCCCCCTGTGCAAACAAAATGCTGTCAAATCGAAGCTTGAGATGTACGAGGAATAATTTTTTCAAAAAAGCGAAGCCGGTAAATTTGCCGGCTTCGCTTTTTTGTTTTTCACAAATTGCAGGGATTACCCTTCTACAGCTGAAGTTTCATACGCAATGACTGTGCGTCCGCTATTATCATCATTGTACTTTTCATAAATGTCGGAGGATTCACCCATAGTGTACAAATCAATACCCAGATTTTCTTTAATCCACGCAAATGAGCGCTTAGCATCCAGAGTGAGGTAGGTACGGAAATAATCACCTTTGTATTTATTGTCTTTCAAACGCTGCTCAACTGAAAGGTTTATATTACAATCTAAAACATTACTATAATACTTATCGTCCGTTTCAAACCAAACTTTTCCCATAGAGCCTTCATTGATATCGGGGATGATACATTCTGTATACAGCTCATAAGCCTGAGTCGGAGACAGCTCTATATCTTTATAGCTTAGTTCAGATTTGTCAAAGTAATTTATATATGCATCCGCAATCGTATCCACTGTTACCGGAACTTCAAGGGCTTTGCGGTATTCGATGGCTTCCTTGACGTTCATTAAATCGGTAAGGGTATATATATCGCTGCTTGCGGATGAATAGATAAGGTATGCTCTTTGAAAAGTTTCCTCGTTCTTTAAGGTGTATATAATTGATACATAATAGCAGCTCTCGTCAAAACGTCCGGTGTACTGTTCGTTTTCGTCCTTGTGCGAAATAATATCACCGTGCAGCTTAATTGCGGCGTCTATGTTCTCCGGCTGTTCTAACAGAACGCTTTCTCCCGCGCAGAGGATTTCCACACCCTTAACCTCGTTGGGATCAGGCAATTTTCTCTCGTATCCGAATACGTCATATTCCCCGCAAAGTAAAATGGCTGAAATCAAAACGGCTGTTATTCCAAAACCGGTCCAATTATGTCCGGAAAAGACGTGCAGACTTTTCTGCATAAGCATTTCGGCGGCAAAATAGCCGACGAAAGCTCCGAAGAGCATGAACAAAAGCATGAAAAGCATGCTTTTAATGCCGTATAAGCTGTTGATTGTTCCGCTGAAAGCTGTGGAATATATACCGATGCCCAAAACAAGCGCACAGCCAAACGACAGGCAGTATTTAAAAATAGGTTTAAGCGGTCTTGCAGCAACAACATCGCCCGCAGTTTCCATGCGGCGGTGCTTTATGATAAGCATAGACAAGACAGCGAAAACAATGCCTACAGCGGCGTAAATCCCAAGTGTAGTCCAGCCGTTGTAAATATGGCCGACTGCTATAAATGAGCCGTTGGGCGTTAATTCGGGAACGATCTCCACATTTGTCTCAAAGAGCTTGACCGAAGGGGAAAGCCATTGAAATTTATACGGATAGCTCATGCCCGCGCCGTAAATTATTGTCCGTGCAATCGCATCAATCAAATATTCAACAACATAAGCCGTAAAATTGAGAACGACATACACAATGGGCAAAGCAAGAATGTGCCCCGTAAAGCTTGCACACAGCGATGCAAAGCCAAAGAAAAAAAGGTTCATCATGCAGACCATGGCAAGCCATTGAAGCATATAGTTTGCTCCCGGTGCAATGATTCCGTAAGCAGCCTCAACTCCCAAAGTTATGAGAAACACAATGATGTTGATTACAAGCATCCCCACAAGTCCCGCTGAGAAAACAGAGTGAAATACTCCCTCACGCTTGATTGGCAAAGAGCAGATCATGGAAACGCTGCGTGAGCTGTAGAGATAGCCGAAAGCCGCCATTGCAATAAAAATGCTGAAAATCATTGACATGATGACCCCGCCGTAAAGACCAAGGCTTAATATTTGTTCTCCGGCATTTGCAACATAAATCCGGCTGTCGGTGCCGGCCATGGAAATGCTTGAATATTGAAGCATATTTGCAAGTGCTATAGGCAGAATTATAAGCCAGATTATGAAATATCCTGCAAAAATCGGCCAATAGCGCTTTAGAAGATTCAAAAACAGGGTACGGTTAAAGTATGATGTCTTTGACTTCATAGTGCTCGCCTCCCAACTCGTAAATAAAGATTTCTTCAAGCGACAGGGGAATAACATCCATAAATAAAGGCTCGCAGGTTGCAAGCTGGTTTGTTATCTCCTCTGCCTTACCGCGTATTATCAGTGTTTGCAGTCTGCCTGTGCTGCTGCGATGAAGGATGTTCAGACCCTCAGGGATAGTTTTGTCATCCGGCAATGCGAGCTGAACCTTGGCTATATTTTCCTGCAGATCGGAAAGGTTTCGCTCCAGTAAGAGCTTCCCGTTATTCATAATGCCGACATGGTCGCAGACATCTTCAAGTTCGCGTAGATTGTGTGAAGAAACCAAAACCGTTGTGCCGTTTTCTGCAACATCCGCCATTAAGATGCTCCAGACCTGCCTGCGCATAACGGGGTCAAGTCCATCCACAGGCTCGTCAAGCACGAGCACCTTAGGGCACATGGAGATAGTCAGCCAGAATGCTGCCTGTTTCTGCATACCCTTTGAAAGACTGCGCATTTTGCTGTTTTCATTTAGATTAAAAGCTTCCCTCAGCTTTTCATAACGCTGTGAGGAAAAGCTTGGACAAACACCTTTGTAAAATTTCATCATATCCTTGATTGTTGCCTGCGTGAAAAAGAACACATCATCGGGTATATATGAAATATCTTTTTTTACTTCAGGGTTCTCATAAACAGGCTCGCCGTTCACCAGAACTTCGCCCTCATCCTGACGAAAAATTCCCGTTATATGACGGATTATCGTCGACTTGCCTGCACCGTTAGGTCCGACAAGACCGTAGATAGCACCTGTTGGCACGTTTATCGAAAGTCCGTCCAAGGCCTTGAAGCCTTCAAAACTTTTGCTGACGTTTCTGACTTCTATCATGCCCTTTCCTCCTTGCTGTTTCTGTTCATAATGTGACCGCAGATTTCATTTGCGGTTACGCCGAGATGTGAAAGCTCTGAGACCGTCATATCAAGCTCTCCAAAAAGGACAGCCTTACGCCCCTCCAGCGCCTCGCGGCACTCGCCTACAAAACTTCCTTTTCCCGGGACGGAATAAATGTAGCCTTCGTTTTCAAGCTCCCGATATGCCTTTTGTATAGTGTTGGGATTGATTGCAAGCTGCCCCGCAAGATCGCGTACGGAGGGAATCTTATCATCGACTTTTACCACTCCTGTGATTATTGCGCGGCGCATACTGTCCTTGACCTGCTCGTAAATAGGACGAGAATCCCGATAATTTATCGAAAACACTAAAGCACCTCCATTGATCCAAATTGCCTGTACTATACGTACTAACACAGTCAGTGTACATTAAGCTCCATTAATTGTCAAGAAGAAAATAAATTTTGCCTTGATAGGGGATCCGATGCCGGAGAAGCTAAAAATAATTTGCGCAGGAAATGATGTTGCGATATAATATGGGCAAAAAGTCATAATATTTTGTTCCAATGCATATCACAGCGCCGCTCTGCGGCAATGATATAAAAACAAGATACAAATATTTAAAGGCAGTTTGATTTCTCAACTGATGTTAGAAAACCGCGCTGCTTTATTTTTCCCACTTGCTGGGGAAAATAAAGAGCAAGTGTTCTGATTTCGGAGATTTTCTAAGGAATTTGTGCTGTTTTAGAGCACAGGAGGCATATTATTTATGAACTACGACGCGGGAAAATGCGACGTTGCGGTCATCGGAGCCGGACATGCTGGGATAGAGGCAGCTCTTGCCTGTGCCCGAATGGGGCTTGACACGATGATTTTTTCAATAAACCTTGATACCTGCGGCAACTTGCCCTGTAACCCTTCAATAGGCGGTACGGGAAAGGGACACCTTGTTCGCGAGCTTGACGCGATGGGCGGCGAAATGGGTGTTGCTGCCGATAAAGCCTGTATACAATACCGCATGCTGAACCGCGGGAAAGGACCGGCAGTCCATTCTCTTAGGGCTCAGGCGGACAGGCGGAAATATCAGAGTGTTATGAAGCACACGCTGGAATTGCAGGATAATCTGCGTATAAAGCAAGCGGAGATAGTGGATATCGGAGTTGAAGACGGCAGGGTATCCTATGTGCGGACTCAAATGGGCGCTGCATATTATTGCAAGGCGGTAATCGTTTGCACAGGGACATATCTGAAAGGGAGAATCATCATAGGGGATGTTGTTTGCGAATCCGGTCCCGACGGTGTTGCCGCAGCCGGTCCTCTCGGCGCCTGTCTTTCAAATCTCGGTCTTACTATACGGCGCTTTAAAACAGGGACTCCGCCGCGAATAAACCGAAGAACAATCGATTTCTCTAAAATGGAGATTCAGCCCGGAGACGATGATATAGTTCCGTTTTCTTTCAGGACTACAGAAACGCCATGCAATCAGGCAGTTTGCTACCTCACATATACCAATGAGCGCACACATGAGATAATCAGGGCAAATCTTCACCGAAGCCCTCTTTACGGAGGCGTGATTGAAGGAATAGGTCCGCGCTACTGCCCCTCTATCGAGGATAAGGTTGTGCGTTTTGCGGACAAACCGCGCCATCAGCTATTTGTTGAGCCTATGGGGCTTGACACTGAAGAAGTCTATATTCAGGGCTTTTCTTCCTCGCTTCCGGAGGAAGTTCAGGTGGAGATGCTTCACACGCTTCCCGGACTTGAGCATGCTGAGATGACCCGCCCTGCTTACGCGATTGAATATGACTGCGTTGATCCTACGGAGCTTTATGCAACACTCGAAACAAAGAAAATTTCCGGGCTTTACGGAGCGGGTCAATTTAACGGTTCTTCGGGATACGAAGAGGCGGCTGTTCAGGGCTTTATGGCGGGGGTTAATGCGGCGCTGAAAATCAAGGGAGAGATGGAGC
Organism: Clostridiales bacterium; assembly: GCA_012719035.1. GTDB lineage: Bacteria > Bacillota > Clostridia > Oscillospirales > Oscillospiraceae > UBA2658. Next base: position 30,915 of record JAAYBD010000016.1, read on the forward strand.
TTATACTGCGGCGCAGCGATGGATACATCGGCACGCTTATAGACGATCTTGTCACCAAGGGCACGAGCGAGCCTTACCGCATGATGACTTCACGCACTGAATATCGGCTTTTGCTGCGTCAAGACAATGCGGATATCCGTCTTTCTCACTATGGGCTTCGCATCGGTCTTGTTTCGGAGGAGCGACATAAGGCTGTGCTGGATAAATACGCAGCAGTGGACAGGGAAATAGAACGGCTTGAAAACACTTACATTCCGCCGACGGATGAGCTTTGTGAACTGCTCGTAAAAAAGGAAACCACACCGCCGAACACAGGTGTCAGTCTTGCTGCGCTTCTGCGGCGTCCGCAGATTGAATATAAAGACCTCGAGCCTTTTGACACAGCGCGTCCCGAGCTTCCCAAGGTAGTGACGGAGCAGGTGGAGATACAATTGAAATACGCGGGCTATATTGACCGTCAAGTGAAGCAGGTAAAGGAATTTGCCAAGATGGAGAATCGAAAGCTTCCGAAAGATTTGGACTATGAAACAGTAACCGGACTGCGTATCGAGGCCCGGCAGAAGCTTCAAAAAATCCGCCCCGAGAACTTCGGACAGGCAAGCAGGATATCTGGCGTTTCGCCCGCCGATGTGGCAGCATTGATGGTTTTCATAGAAAGTCATAAGCTCAGAAAAAAACAGGAAACATGAACTAATCAAATGAAAAGAGGTACAGCCGTGGACAAAAAAGTTGTTTTGGGACTTTCCGGCGGAGTAGATTCCGCTGTTGCAGCACGGCTTTTACAGCAGCAGGGCTTTGAAGTATTTGGACTTTTTTTAGATATAGGAAATGAAGGAGCGCGTGAAGATGCGCATAAAGTCGCGGATGAGCTGGGACTTCCTCTGAAAATAGCCGACATTTCCATAGAACTTGAAAAAAACGTATGCAGACCTTTTATAGAGGCATATCTGCGCGGGCAAACTCCTAACCCCTGTATTCTCTGTAATCCTAAAGTGAAATTTAGGACTTTATTAGAATATGCGGATAGTATATGTGCGGAATATGTCTCGACGGGACACTATGCGAGGGTTTCTGAAGGTAAATTATTTAAAGGAAGACCGGAAAACGACCAGAGCTATATGCTCAGCGGGCTTACTAAAGCTCAGGTCGCAAGGCTTATTCTTCCGCTCGGTGATTTTAACAAAACTGAGGTTAGGGCAATGGCGGAAAGCATGGGTCTTCCTGTGGCTCAAAAACCGGCAAGCATGGAAATCTGCTTTATCCCTGACAAGAACTACAGCGCATATATAGAAAAACGCGGTATTGTTCCGCCTGAGGGAAACTTCGTGGATGCTGACGGAAATGTTCTTGGGCGGCATCGCGGAATATACCACTATACAATAGGTCAGAGGCGCGGGCTAAATATAGCCGCAGGAAAACGTATTTTTGTCTCTGAGATTCGTCCCGATACGAATGAAGTGGTTCTGTCGGAGGGGGAAGAACTTCTTGCCGATAAAATCAGCGTTAGTGATGTGAATTGGCTTGTCCCGCAGGCGGAAGAATTCAAAGCCGATGTCCGCGTCCGCCATTCCCGCACCAGTACGAAAGCAAGCGTAATGCCGGACGGAGCCAATGCTGAAGTCTGCTTTGAAGTGCCGGTTCGTGCACCGACAAAGGGGCAAACGGCAGCTTTTTATATAGGTGACGAGGTAATCGGTGGAGGACGCATCGTATAAATTTAGATGGAATAAAAAATGCTTCATCTCATTGTTGAGATGAAGCATTTTTCTTATACAGAGAGTTTCCGTTTGATAATTATCTTTAGCAGAGAGATGCTCCTGCGGGAATAGCATCATCCAGAATCAGAAGATTGAGCCTGTCATCCTTTTCCGCGGAGAGAAGCATTCCGTTTGACTCCTCACCCATCATTTTGCGCGGGGGAAGATTTGTGCAGGCGACAACGGTTTTCCCGATAAGGTCTTCAGGCTTGTAGTACTTTGCAATACCGGATAGAATTTGACGGGGAGTTCCCGAACCGTCATCAAGTTTGAACTTTAAGAGCTTGTCAGACTTTTTCACATTCTCGCACTCAAGCACCTTGCAGATTGTCATTTTCACCTTTGCAAATTCATCAATAGTGACGGATACAGGTGCGGGAGCTTCGGGTGCGCTATTTTTTGTATTAATAGCTTCAAGCGCCGCAAGTTCTTTTTCAAGGTCTATGCGCGGGAACAGAGTATCACCCTTGCAAACCGTTACATTTGCGCGAAGAACGCCGAATGTCCCAGCATTGTCCCATGTCCTGTCCTTATCGTCAGCACCGATCTGTGCAAAAGCCTTTTCGCAGCTTTCGGGAATGACAGGCTGAAGGAGAGTGACAGTAATGCGGATGGTTTCCAAAAGATTATACATAACTGTAGCAAGTCTTGCCTTGTTTGCCTCATCTTTTGCAAGTACCCAAGGCGCTGTCTCGTCAATGTATTTGTTAGCTCGGGAGATAACTTTAAATACCTCGATGACTGCCGTCTGGGTTTGGAAATTATCCATATCCTGCTCGTAAATATCACGCAGACCTTTTGCCATTTCAATAAGCTCATTGTCGATCGGAGCCGGTTCACGCTCATCCGGCAGGGTTCCGTTGAAATACTTTAATACCATTGCAACGGTACGCGAGACAAGGTTTCCAAAGTCGTTTGCAAGGTCGTTGTTAATGCGGCCTATGAGGGCTTCATTTGTGAAGTTTCCGTCGCTTCCGAGGGGAAATTCACGTATTAAGAAATAACGGAGACTATCGACTCCATAGCGTTCTGCGAGTAAGAGGGGATCAACGACATTACCCTTGCTCTTGCTCATCTTGCCACCGTCAATAAGCAGCCAACCATGACCGTATATCTTTTTTGGAAGCGGAAGTTCAAGGCTCATGAGCATAGCCGGCCAGATGATTGAGTGGAAGCGTACGATTTCTTTGCCGATCATGTGCACATCGGCGGGCCAGAACTTATCAAAGTCATCATATTTGTCGTTTGCATAGCCAAGGGCCGTAATATAGTTTGAAAGCGCATCGATCCACACGTATACAACATGATCGGGGTCGAAACTTACAGGGATACCCCATTTGAAAGTCGTGCGGGAAACGCAGAGGTCTTCAAGACCCGGCTTGATAAAATTGTTTATCATTTCATTGGCGCGGGAAGCCGGCTCAAGAAAGCCGGGGGTCTCAAGCAGCGCTTGAACCCTGTCCGCGTATTTTGAAAGACGGAAGAAATACGCTTCTTCTTCCGATTCGTGAACCTCGCGTCCGCAGTCGGGGCATTTGCCGTCTATAAGCTGGCTTTCAGTCCAGAAGCTTTCACAGGGGGTACAGTATTTGCCCTTATATGAGCCTTTATAAATGTCACCCTTGTCGTACATCTGTTTGAAAATTTTCTGGATTGCCTCAACATGATAGTCGTCTGTTGTGCGGATAAAGCGGTTGTTTGAGATGTTCATGAGCTTCCATAGGTCAAGGATGCCGCCCTTGCCTTCGACGATTTCGTCGACAAATTGCTTGGGAGTGACGCCCTTCGCTTTAGCTCTTTCCTCGATTTTCTGACCGTGTTCATCCGTACCTGTCAGGAACATAGCATCATAGCCGCACATTCGCTTATAGCGGGTGATCGTGTCTGTTGCAACTGTGCAGTAAGCGTGACCGATGTGCAGTTTGTCCGATGGATAATAGATCGGGGTTGTGATGTAGAATGTTCCTTTACTCATGTTTTTTCCTCCTGTATATTAAAACACATAGGCATTGATTCATATTTTTCTTTCGCTCCTATGTGTTTATGTGCTCGCGCACGAAGCTATTAGCAGATTATCCTCCTAATATACTGTTTTTGTCAAGTAGTAAGAGGCTCGGTTGCAGCCGGCACAGATTCCGCCGGATTGCTTGGCGGAGGAGTGACAGGCTCAGGCGGAGGGGTAATAGGGCTTGGAGTGGGGGGCGGAGAAGGAGGTGCAGCGCTGGGGGTGGGTGAAGGTGATGGCGATGGAGACGGGCTGGGACTCGGCTCCTCTACCTTATGATGGTAATAGCGGCTGCGCGACTCTTCTTTTTTACTTATCAAATTGCCGTTCTTGTCATAGACCGAGCGGTAAGATACAGCGCCGTAGCCATCCGCTAAATTCCATGTTTCGGTGGTCATCTCGACTCTGATGCCCTCGGGATTTGAACCGTAAATCTTTACAGTTACGGTATTTGTTCCCTTATCCACATAAGCTTCTATTTTAATAGGATATGCGCTGCTGTTTTTGAATTTAAAATCGGGAGACGGCCAGCTAACGGTTGCGTCAAGCCCTGCGGGAAGATAACTGACACCGAAATAGTGACACATCCTTGCTGTGATCTCAAGGTTGGCTACCAAGGTGCAGTAGTACAGGGTGGAGGATACCTGACAAATTCCTCCGCCGACTTCAGAAACGACTTTGCCGCCTGAATATGCACCCGCCGCCTGATAACCTGATGCTTTTGTACGCTCACCCAGTGCAGCGTTATAGGAAAATTCATCGCCGGGGTTTAAAACCAAGCCGTTAATGGAAGCACAGGCTTTTACGATATTATTTATTCTCGAGGAGCTGCTTCCGCTAAGACTTGTTGTCTTCTGCGAAAGGACATCGGCAAAAAGCATGGAGTTAAGCTTTTCGGTCGTTATCTCCGGCTCCGTCAAGACAAGCGGAATCACAACTTTATCCCCATTTTGAGCTTCGTCCCAAAGCCTTTTGGCTTCCTGCATATCAAAGCTTCTGCCCGTTACGTGCTGTGTTGCCTGCTTTGTTTCGCGGTCATATTCTGCGTTTGCGGGGTCCTGATATACGGTGTCATAGAGGTGCTGAATATCGATCTCCTCTACGTCTTCGCCGTTCGGCTTGGGGGTATATTTTAAATCTTTATAGTTTCCGTCGGTCAAGGCATTTTTTATCGCTTCTAATAGGTCTTCGGGGTCGATTTGGACGGCGCTTGCACCTTTTACAATGATTATACTGTCCTCCCCAATTTCCAGATTTGAATCCAGCAAGGCAAGGCTGACCTGCTTTGCGGATTCGTCTATTTTTTCGCGCAGATAGTTCTCGTCAATATCAGCGCCATCTCCCAATGTCAGTTCCATTCCAGAGAAAAGGCACTTTATGTAAGTGAGTGTATTTGCAAAAAAACCGCCGTTGTGGCAGGAGTCGTGGGCATAAGCAGCTGCTTCGGGAGCGCTCAAATAGCAGTTTGCTTCCTTTGCACTTATTATAAGCTCACAGCCGGCAGGCAGAGAGACCTTCAGCTCCCTGTCCTCCTCGGTTCCGACATTATTTGCAACAAGAGTATTGGCAGCCTTGTCAACGGTCATGCCGCCAAGGTCTGTTCCCTCAATGCTGACATTGGGGAAAATGGCGTCAAGACCGTTTGCATAAGCGCCGATACCTAAAAATGCAACGCAAACAAGGGCAGCAAAAACCGCTGCCGCAATAATCACTTTTTTCCCTTTGCCCGTTTTATTTCCGTCCGGCTTTGGCGCTTTGCCCGCGGACTTCTTCTTTTTCGGCTTATTGAAATCTCTCTGGGCGCGGCTGTCTGCGGCAGCTTTTGATTTGCTGCCGGACCTTTTATCGAACCCATCATTTTTCGGTTTCCCGCTTACAAGCTTGATGTCGTCCACTTCCCCGCTATATTTATATAAATATTGTGTTCTCTATTCTAAATTATTATAAGTCTATTCATTTGATTACTTAAATAAAAATTCTATCCGAAAGTTGCCCCGTCGTTCGGCATCAATATTTCTGGCTCTTCCGAGCCAATTTCTTCGAGGATCCACGGATTTGCACTCATTTTTGCCTGTGACTGAGCTTCAAGAAGAGTGCCTATGAGGATATTGGAAAGCAAAAATCCCGATGATGTAAAGCTCCACCTGTCGCCCCGAAGCTTCGCCCAGCCTTTTTTTTCATATTCGCATAAAAGGTATTCGATTTTATCAAATCCGCTTCTGTAAATAGATATGTATTCATCCTTGGAAATGCCGTGAACAGTCCTCATTCCAAGCATAATATATTCCGATGCCCTGTCAAGTTTGCCTGTCTTTTCATATTCGTCGATTATATCGGCAGAGCTGAAAACGCCATCGATGTATTTGTCAAGGCTGCGCACATAGCTGTACCGGACGCCGCCGACACATGAATGCGCGCCGGGGCCGAAGCCCATATAATCGTCAAGACGCCAGTATTTGAGATTGTGTTTGGATTCTCTGCCGGGCAAAGCAAAATTTGAAATTTCGTATTGCGGGTACCCATAGTGTTCCATCATGTCCGTCATGTAAAGATACATATCAGCCTGATCGTCATCACTGGGCAGCAGTTCCGATTCTCTGTACCTGCATATGTCCGTTCCGTCTTCAATTTTCAGACCATAGCAGGAAAAATGTTGAGGACGGAGGGCAATAGTCTTTGAAAGAGTATCCGCCCAGTCGTTTTTTGTTTGGCTCGGCAATCCGTAAATAAGGTCGATGTTGATATTGTCAAAACCCTCTGCACGTATCATTTTTATTGCCTGTTCTGCCTGTTTAAAGGTGTGACGGCGGCCGATGAGTTTTAGAATATCGTCATTAGCGGACTGTATGCCGAGAGAGATGCGGTTAACGCCCTCGTTTTTTAGCAGTCTGAGATCCTCGCGTGTTATGCTGTCCGGATTCATTTCGACAGTGACTTCAGAGGATTTTAAAACTTTTGCGGTTCGCTTTAAGGTGTTGAATATCTCACATATGTATTTAGCCCCGTAAAAACTGGGAGTTCCTCCGCCGAAATACAGGGTGTCTATGTAATAAGGCTCCATCTGGGGAGCCGCTTCCTCGATATGCTTTATAAGAGCAGTTTGGTATTTTTTCATTTTGCTTTCATGACCTGCGAGAGAATAGAAATCGCAGTATGAGCATTTGCTTGCGCAGAACGGTATATGGATATAGACTCCGAGCATATGGTCCATATTGCGAACCCCCTCCCGATTTGTATCAAACTTTATTTTATACAAAGTGCAGAATCATGTCAATGTAATGTGCGGCATTATGAACGGTATTTTTAGACAATTAGTATTAGGATTGCCGGAGCTGTTTCTGCTGGAGAAACAGCTCCGGCTTGTCCCGCGTTTTCACAGAAGATTTTTACCCTGTGATATGAGAAAGTTCAGACTTTAAAACAGCTCGCAGACGAGTTCGGCGTACTCTGCGGCGTCTTCGAGGGGAAGACCGGCGATAAGTATTCCCTGTGCAAGAAGGATTTTTGAAAGCTTTGCAGCTTTTTCTTTATCGTTTTCAAAAGCTTCCTTAATAGACTTGAAAGCGTGGTGTTCGCTGTTCAGCTCAAGCACTCTTTTGGCCTTTATGGATTGTGCCATTTCATTCTTCATAACGGAGAAATACTTCTCCATTTCTATGGAGATATCGCCTTCCGAGGTAAGATAAACAGGATGGCTCTTGAGTTTGCGGCTGATTCTGACGTCTACTACGCTGTCCCCGAGAGTGTCCTTGATAAAGTCAAGCAGTTCCTTGTTTTCTTCCTGCTTTTTTTCAATCTCAGATTTTTCTTCATCGGTTTCAAGACCCAGATCGTCGTTTGTGATGTTGCAGAATTTTATACCCTCGTATTCCTCAAGGCGGCGGATAACAAAATCGTCCACGTCTTCGGTCATATACAGGATCTCATAGCCCTTGTCGCGTATCTGCTCAGCCTGAGGCAGACTCTCCGCGCGGGCGATGCTATCTGTACAGACGTAATAGATTAACTTTTGTTCCTCAGGCATTTTTTCCTTATATTCGCGGAGAGGAACAAGCTCCTTCTCCTTGCTTGAATAGAACATCAGCAAATCTGTGAGAAGCTCTTTCTTCTCGCCCTGATTTGCGACCAGTGCATATTTAAGCTGGGCACTGAAAGCGTCGTAGAATTTTTCGTAATTTTCGGGTTCTTCATCCATCAGCCTGCGAAGCTCGTTTTTGATCTTTTTCTCAAGATTATTGGAGATTATTTTGAGTTGTCTGCCGTGCTGAAGGGTTTCACGAGAGATGTTCAGCGGGAAATCGGGACTGTCAACGACTCCGCGGACAAAGCGGAAGCAGTCGGGGATGACATCCTTGCATCTTTCCATAATCATAACGCCGTTGCAATAAAGCTGGAGTCCCGGTTCAAACTGGTCTGAAAAGAAGTTCGTGGGCGCTCTGCCGGGGATGAAAATCATAGCCTTGTAGGCAACCTGACCCTCGGCATTGACGCGGATGGTGGAAACAGGAGGCTCATAGTCATAATAAATATTCTGATAGAATTCGTCGCTCTCCTCTTTTGTTACCTCATCCTTGCTGCGCTGCCATATGGGAACCATGCTGTTGATGACTTGCTCGACGACCTTTGTGACCTGCTTGGTAATGGGATTTCCATCCTCGTCAAGTGCACCGGTCTCGACTTCCTCCGCCTCGACAGCGTCCATAACGATTGGCCAGCGGATAAAGTCGCTGTATTTTTTGACAAGCTGTCCGATGGACATTTCATTCAAAAATCTGGTGTATTCGCTCTCTTCGACGTCATCTTTTATATGCATGATAACGTCTGTTCCAACGCTGTCTCTGTGCCACTCCTCAATCGTGTAGCCGTCTGTGCCCGAGCTTTCCCATTTATATGCGGTGTCCGAGCCGTAAGCCTTTGTGATAACGGTGACTCTGTCGGATACCATAAATGCGGAGTAGAAACCGACTCCGAACTGACCGATGATGTCCAAATCAGAGGCTTCACCTGATTTTTCCATTTCATTTTTGAATTTGAGCGAACCGCTTTTTGCGATAATGCCGAGGTTGTTTTCAAGATCTTCTTTCGTCATTCCGATACCATTGTCGGAAACGCTTATGATACGGTCCTCCTCGGAAACGCCGAGCTTGATTTTAAAATCGGAGCGCTGCATATCGACTTTGTCGTCAGTCAGCGACTGATAGCAGAGCTTGTCAATGGCATCGCTTGCATTTGAAATAATTTCTCTCAAAAATATTTCGGGATGCGTGTAAATCGAGTTGATCATTAAATCCAAAATTCTCTTAGATTCTGTTTTAAATTGTTTTTTTGCCATAGCTTACAGTTACCTCCTAAGCGATAGAAGAAATTTTTTCGTAACTTATATAATACCACTTTTTCGCTTTTTTTCAACTACTAAAGGACATAATGAAGCACAGTTCACACACATTATGTTCCAATTTTAGAATATCAGTTGAATAGTAAGCAAAAAATTAATTTTTATTTACATAAAATAGAACATAAACAATTATTCTTATACAAAAACAGTTTAATTTTTGGAAGATACTGTGGTATAATGCATATGCCATAACGCCGCCCCACGGCTATGGCATAATGTCCGTAAACCAGATAGATATTCCCTGCAGTTTTAGCAGCGATTTTATATTACAAAGTAAGGAGAGTATTATTATGAACGGTACGAAAAAGGTTATTGCTACGACCGAGGCTCCCGCGGCAATCGGACCATATTCACAGGGCATCGCGGCAACAGGCACAGCGATTTTTGTTTCGGGACAAATTCCCCTTGACCCTGCCACAGGAAGCATAGTCGGGGGTACAATCGAAGCACAGGCACGCCAGTCGCTTTTAAACGTCAAGGCTGTTCTTGCTGCGGCAGGAGCAGAGCTGAAAAACGTAGTAAAAACAACGGTTTTCCTTGCTGATATGAATGACTTTGCTGAGATGAATGCGGTTTATACCGAGTTTTTTTCAGAAAACTGCCCGGCCCGTTCTGCCGTTCAGGTAGGGCGTCTTCCGAAGGATGTCAAGGTAGAGATAGAAGCAATTGCTTTTATCTGATTACAAAATAAGCAAAAGCTGCTGCAAAGCAAAGCGTCTTGTTTCCGACTTGTGCTATCGGTTAAGTGCGGAATAAGCAAGAGCAGATGCATTGCGGCAGCTTTTATTTATGCTTTTACATGGGTTATATCGTTTATCCATTTTCTGGAGCGAAAACGCCATATCCCCAAAAAGAATTTAACGATATTTTCAACAGACAAGGCAATATATACCCAGAAAATGCCGGTCTTTAGAATAAGACCGCAAATTGCCGCCATGGGCAGGGCAGCGAGCCATAAAGGAGCTACATCGATAACAGTTGCGGCAAGAACGTCCCCTCCGCCGCGCAGGACGCCGACTATGTTGGTGGTGTTAAAGGCGCGCGAAGCAAGGAAAATGTATGTTACTATCTGCATCATTGTTGCTATTGAGCGGGAAAGCTCTGACAATCCGAAAAGCGGATATACAACGGGGGCGATAAAAATCTTTATAAGTACAAGCATTACAGAGGCGATAATAAGTCCCGCTATGACTGCGACCATACAAAGCGCAGAGCCTATGTCATATACCTCCTCCATATTGCCTTTTCCGATTTCACGCCCGATAATCGTTGCCGCAGTTGCAGCGATAGCAAAAACTGCAACAGTGCAGAGTCTGTCGATATTTCCCGCGATAGTGTAAGCCGCCAAAATCTCGGTACTGTTTTCCATATGTCCCATAATTGTAGGATACATGGCAGTTCCCATTCCCCAGAGTGTTTCGTTCAACACGACGGGAGTTGAGTATTTAAAGAATTTTTTGAGCATCTCTTTTCCGGGACGGAGCAAAGGAGCGGATTTGAGAGTGAAGCGTTTGTTTATCTTTGCGTAGATCAGCATTATAATAAATTCTACTATTCGGGATATAAGCGTTGCAATAGCCGCACCCTCAACGCCCATAGCCGGAGCACCGAGCTTTCCGAAAATGAGCACCCAGTTTAAAAAGGTGTTGATTATCATGGATATGCTGAATACGAGAAGACCCAGCTTCGGGTTTTCCATGCTGCGGTGAGCGCCGGTGTATACGCCGGTCAGGCTGTTGAATATGTAGGAAAAGCCGATGATACGGGCATATTTTGCCGCTATGGGTATCAGAACCTCGTTATTTGAAAAAAGCGACATCGCTTCAATCGGGAAAAAGAACATTAGAAAGGCAAAAACCGTACTGACAGTGCCTGCAAGATAAAATCCTATGCCAATCACGCGGTTTATAGATTCTTTATCCTGTTTTCCCCAAAACTGGCTGATAAGGACGGCAGAACCGCTTTGTAAGCCGAAAATCAAAAGCTGGATGACAAATGCCGGTGTGTTGGCAACAGTAACTGCCGCCATCGGAACCTCGCCCAAAAGCCCGACCATAAAGATATCTGCCATCGCAAGACTTGTCATTATTAGGTTTTGTAAAATAATAGGCAGAGCAAGGGCAAACAGATTTTTGTAAAAGCCCTTACCCCGTTTCATAAATTCAAACATATTTATTCTCCAATAATACGGCAGATAAAAAGAAATTATTAAAAATTGATTTTATGACTTGGCAAATAAATTGTCAAGGATATAATTTCAAATTTTACTGCTGAGATTTCTGCGTTTTTGATATGGGTTTTTAGTAAATTTTCTTGATAAAACCCTATTTTTCTGGTTATAGGTGCGGTACAATAATATAAATGGAAAGAAAGAGAGGTATCACGATGAAAAATATATCGGGAAAAAAGCTCTTGGAAATGGAAAAGAATTTTGACGGCCGGGGGAGCTTTGCTTCTGCAATGAACGCGGTAGTGAAGAGCGGGTTTGAAGCGTCCGCCGCCGCATATGATATGCCCCGAAGAATGCGCTATGCTTTCAGCATAGAACTTGATACCGGTTCGATAAAAAACCAGAAGCAGTCCGGACGCTGCTGGATGTTTGCGGCTTTAAACGTGATGTCCTTTGAAATCATGAAAAAGCTAAATCTTGAAGATTTTGAGTTATCGCAGGCATACCCGCTGTTTTACGATAAGCTGGAAAAGTCAAATTATTTTCTTGAGAGCATAATCGAAACAGTGAATATGCCGGTTACGGACAGGCTCATCGCACATCTTCTTACAGCACCTTTAGGGGATGGAGGACAGTGGGATATGTTCCGCAATCTCGTTGAAAAGTATGGTGTTGTACCCAAGGAGATGATGCCTGAAAGCTTCCACTCCTCAAATACCGCCGCGCTCAACAGGCTTATGACCGCAAAGCTCCGCGAATATGCCTGCAATATCCGTACGGCTTACACAAACGGAGCTTCAAAGGACGAGCTTAGAGGCATAAAGGAGGGTATGCTTGAAGAAATATACAGAACGCTTTGCATTGCTCTTGGAAAACCTCCGAAAAATGTTACACTCGAGCTGCGTGACAAAGATAAGAACTTTATCCGCATTGAGGATATCAGCCCTCAGGATTTCTTTGCAAAATATATAAGCTGGGATCTGTCCGACTATGTCAGCCTGATAAATGCCCCCACTGCTGACAAGCCGTATCATAAGACCTATACAGTGAGCTATCTCGGAAATGTCAAGGGCGGTCACGATGTCAGATATCTGAATCTGCCCTCCGATGAGCTGAAAAAGTATGCGATAGAGCAGCTAAAGGACGGCAAACCTGTCTGGTTTGGCTGCGATGTCGGGAAATATCTCAATAGAGAGCATGGAAGCATGGATTTGGATGGCTATGATTATCCCAACCTGCTTGGCTATGATTTCAATATGACCAAGGCGCAGAGACTTGACTATCAGGAAAGCCTGATGACTCACGCCATGGTGTTCACCGGAGTAAATCTTGACAAAAACGGAAAGCCCGACCGATGGAAGGTCGAAAACAGCTGGGGCAAGGAAAAAGGGAAAAAAGGCTGGTTTATCATGAGCGACGAATGGTTTTCGGAATTCCTTTATCAGGTGCTGATCGACAAGAAATACCTGTCGGAAACGATAAAAAAGGAGTATGAGCAAAAGCCCATTGTCCTGAAGCCTTGGGATCCCATGGGTTCGCTTGCGCTGTAGTTTTTAGGGGCGGTCACTGCTGCCGGAAACATCGGACACCGGGGTTCTCTTACATAAAACGGATGACCCTTAAATAACAGGATTTAGTAAGATAATGATTGTATTCCCATAGATTTATGGTATAATCTATGTAAGCAGATACATATCATAAGGCTTTGCAGCTGCGATATGCTGATTGAGGGGAGGCTTCGGCTTCCCCGATACAAGCTCTGCTGAATACGAGGCGTTTTGCCACAAGAAGGAGTTGGACAAAATGAAGTTTACAATTACAGAAAAGAAGATTAAAGTTTCCGATGAGATCAAGGAATATGCCGAACGCAAGATCGGTAAAATTGATCGCTTCTTCCGGGGAGATGCCGAAGCCTTTATTACTTTCAGTTCTGAAAGGGGCAGATATAGAGCCGAGGTCACAATCGAAAATAACGGGATGTTCTATCGCGTAAGCGAGCTTACAAGCGATATGCATGCTTCGATCGATTCCGCTTGCGCCTCTATTGAAAGACAAATCCGTAAAAACAAGACCCGCCTTGAAAAACGTCTGCGCGAAGGTGTCTTTGAAAAAGAACCTGTCGATAATAGTATTATACATGAAGATGAAGAAAAAGAATTTGACATCGTTCGTTCAAAGAGATTTCCGATTAAGCCTATGACGCCGGAGGAAGCTATCCTTCAGATGAACCTGTTGGAGCATGAATTTTTTGCTTTCAAAAACCAGTCGGAAGATAATGCTTTTGCGATTGTCTACCGCCGCAAAAACGGAGGATACGGTCTGATTTCCGATGAGGACTGACTTTCCGATATAAATTGAATATTAAAATGGAACGGGTTTAGGCCCGTTCCATTTATTTCTTTGTTGTATAAAAGGCGAGGGGTTATTATCATTATAAGATAATAAAAGACGTTTTTCTGCTTATTCGGGAGCCTTCATGCTTTCAACCATACTGATGTTTTTAAGCTTCCGGCTCATGATAAGATCCACTAAAATGCTGAATGCCATTGTAAGCGCCGCGGAATAAGCAAAGCTCATTATCTTCACCGTACGCCCGAACATCATGCTGTCCATTTCAGCTCTGCCAATCACGTATTGATGTAGCAAAACACCCAGTGCCAACCCCAAAATCGTGCCTATGACAGACAGCATTATCGACTCACGGTTTATATAAGCGTTGACCTCTCGGTCTGTAAAGCCCAAGACCTTGATTGTCGCTATTTCCTTTATGCGCTCTGAGATATTGATGTTGGTAAGGTTGTAAAGGACTACAAGGGCGAGCGCCCCTGCGCTTATGATTATTACTACTACAAGCATATCGATATTTCCCATAGCTTGTGAAACTGCGTCCTTTGTATCAGAGGTAAAGCGAATGCCGCTCACCGCGCCCGTTTCAAGAAGCCGTTTGCCGAAATCGGATTTTTGTTCTTCATCACCGCTGTTGGATAGGCGGATAACCAGCATATTGCGCTCCGCGGTATTACCCATTCCGGAGGCATAGGTGTCCTCGCTCATGTAGATGTAGTTTCCGACATAGTTTTCACATATTCCGCTCACCGTAAAGTTTCCGGAATTGTTGTCGTTATCCGTGAGTGACAGGGTGTCCCCTGCTTTAAGCTTCAAAACCTCGCTTGCTTTCTCGGTTATGATGACGCTTCCTTCCTCAAAGTCAAGCGATTTTCCGCTTTTTCTGTTTCGGAAGCGGATAAAGTCCTGAAGATCTTCGGTTTTATCAGGTACAAAGGCGGATACTTCAATCGATTTGTCCTTATAGGATGCCGTAACATTTTCAAAATAAACCGCAGTGCTTCCGGATACGTAATCCCTGTCACTAAGCAGATTCTGTAAATCGCTGTTATTGAGAACATCCTCTCCGCTGATGGGGGCAAGAATATCATATTTGGATAATTCTCCGAATTGCCTGCCTGTGACATCCGAAAATGAATCCCGAAGTCCAAAGCCTGTTACAAGAAGCGCGGTACATCCCGCGACGCCTATGGATGTCATGAAAAAACGCTTTTTATATCTGAATAGATTTCGGGCTGTTACTTTATGCGTAAATTTCATACGGCTCCAGATGGGAGTTATCCTTTCAAGCAGGACTCTTTTTCCCGCCTCCGGAGCCTTAGGAAGCATTAGCTGGGCTGGTTTTTCCTTCAGCGTTGAGCGGCAGGCGTTTGTTGTCGCCAAAAGCGTACAGATTATCGCAGCTCCGGCTGTTGAAAAAGCGTATACCCAGTTTACAGGACAATAAAATTCGGGAAGCGCATACATCATCGCATATATGTTCCAGATTACAGTCGGGAAAAGCCTGAAGCCCACCGCTATTCCAACCACACTTCCAAGAGAGGAAGCAGCCAGAGCATACAGGACATATTTACCTATTATAGCGGAACGGCTGTAGCCAAGAGCCTTCATTGTCCCGATCTGAAGCCTTTCATCCTCTACCATTCGGGTCATGGTGGTCAGGGCGACAAGCGCCGCGACAAGGAAAAAGAATATCGGGAATACCCTTGCGATCGAATCGACCTTGTCGATGTTTGCCTTTATTGAAGAATAGCTTGTGTTGTCCTCCCGGGTGAAGACGTGCCATTTGGGAGTGCTTATGTCAGACAGCTTAGCTTCGGAATCCAAAATTTCCTGCCATCCGTCCGCAAGCTCCTTATCGGCGTTTTCTTTTGATTCTTCATATTCTTTTTGACTGTCGTACAGCTTGTTTTTTGCGTCATTAAGCTTGGAAAGCTCCCTGTAATAGGTGTTTTTTGCATTCGCAAGCTCAAGTTTTCCATCCGAGAGCTTTCTGCGTCCGTCCTCAATCTGTGCAAGAGCACTTTTTTTCTGAGCCAAAAAATCGGCACGGCGGGCATCAAGCTCCGTTTGCCCTTTTGCAAGCTCTTTCTTTGCCGAGTCGAGAGAACCGAGCTTCAAAGCGAGAGGGGCCAGCTTCTCTACGGATGCGCCGGTCATTGCAAGATGTTCGGAGGCGTTTGCGTATGCAGCGTAGGCTTCGTCTGCCATGATTTTTCCGATTTCCGCCTGCAGCATATCAGCTTCTTTTTGCAGCGCTGCCGCTTCATCCGCGTATTTTAACTGTTCCTCGTAGGGCATCGTGCTGATTTCGGTGAGTCTTAATGCAATTTTATCAAGTCTGCCAGATTTGTTTTGCAGTGTTTCCAGATCTCCGGCAAGGGAAGGGTAAGTAAGTACAAGTCTGCGCAGGTCATCGAATGACGATTGCTGAGCGCCGGACAGCTTATAGGAATTTAACTCGTTTTGCGCTTCTGTGAGAGTTTTATTAAGCGTTTTTTGATTTTTGTCGATCTCGTTCTGGGCTTCGTCAAGCTTCTTTTCTGCTTTTTCAAACTCTGCATCCAAGCTGATTTCCTGTTTTTTAAGCTCAGCTTCGTTCTTATTCAGCTCTTTTTCGCTGACCGAGATTTTTTCCCATGCGTCTGAAAGTTTCTTTTCACCATCATCGATTTTGTGCCACCCGTCCGCAAGTTGTCTTTCCGCATCGGAAAGCTCTGCTGCCGCCTCGCCTTTTGCCTTTTCATATTCTGCCTTGGCGTCATTAAGCTTTTCTTCCGCTTCATTGATGAACTCATTATGACGTATTTCGCAGCGCTTTCCACTTATCTGCCCAATCTCCTCGGCAATGCTGCCAACAAGAGTCTTATACGCACCGGTCATGGAGTTAAGCTCTCTCGCACCTGATACTGTGATGTAAACATCAGTATAAAAATCAGTGGCGAAGCTATCCTCCGGAACAAGTAAAAACAAATCAACAGACCCGCTTCCAATCGAGGTGTATTCCTTTTCTACCGAAAAATACGGGCTGTAGTCTGCAAAACCGACTATTGTATATTCGGTTGAGCTTAGGACATCGCCGGTGTTTTTGTTGTTTTCAGAAACAGAGAGAATGTTGCCCATATTAAATTTTGATTTGCTGCTCAGGGGCATGTTGATTATTACGCACTCTCCCGAATTTTGCGGAAAGCGTCCCGACGTCAGCTTAGGGCGGTTTATAATACCGGCGCCGCTGTCTTGGCTTAGACTGTGCATGCGGGCGGCAAAGTCATTGCCTTTTTCGGAAGTCATCAGAACATCGGCAAGATATCCGGGCTGGACGTTTTCAACACCGTTCAGCCCGCGGATGCTTTCGATGTCGTCGTCCGTAAATCCAAGGTCGCCGAGGGCACGTATATCGTACATGGAAGTTTCGTCAAAATGTATATCGAACGATTTCCGCATATTGGGCGTGGCGGACAAAAGCCCCGCCAAAAAACCCACGCCCAATGCTACGATTGCAAAAATAGCCGCAAATCGCCCAAAGGTTTCTTTAATGGTCCGCCCTGTGTTTTTGCTGTACGTTTTTCGCATCACCACTCAATCCTTTCAACGGGGATGGGGTTTGCGTTTACTTCAACCTCGGCAACTTGCCCGTTTTTGACATGGATGACCCTGTCCGCCATTGCGGTTATCGCCGTATTGTGAGTAATTACAATTACAGTACGTCCGGTGTTTCTACAGGTATCCTGAAGGAGCTTCAGCACCTGTTTTCCTGTAACATAGTCAAGAGCGCCGGTAGGTTCGTCGCAGAGGAGAATTTTAGGGTTTTTTGCCAACGCACGCGCTATTGATACCCTCTGCTGTTCGCCGCCGGAAAGCTGTGCGGGGAAGTTGTTAAGGCGTTCCGCCAGCCCGACCTTAGAGAGCGTTTCGGCAGCGGGCAAGGGAGAACGGCATATTTCACCGGCAAGCTCCACATTTTCAAGTGCTGTGAGATTCTGAACCAGATTGTAAAACTGAAAAACGAATCCGACATCATAGCGGCGGTACATAGTCAATTTTTTGGGAGAGTACGAGCTGATCTCCTGTCCATCCAGACAGATTATACCATCGTCGCAGCTATCCATACCGCCGAGCATGTTTAAAATGGTGGTTTTACCTGCTCCGGAAGGACCGACAATTATGCAGAACTCGCCTTTGTTTATATCAAAGCTAACGTTGTCGGCGGCGGCGATTGTCGTACTGCCCATTTTGTAATATTTGCATACATTTTCAAAGTGAACAAAGCTCTCCATAAAACTCTCCTTATTTTTAACTGAGCGGCAATAATATGCGCTGTGTTGATTTGCTTGTCGTAAGGGTCTGATTTCAATTATGCGGAATATTATTTTCAATACCGCCTCATGTAATACTTAATATAAATTTACTAATTAGTCAAGCGAAATTGATGGCGTATTTTTTGCCAAATTGTAAATTTTTTAAAAAAGAGGAGAGGTACTGAAACAGTACCTCTCCGGTTGTTTTTAATTTATATCCTATTTTCGGAATTTTAAGCTTATATCCAGTGATTTGACACTATGCGTAAGAGAGCCTATAGAAATGATGTCAACACCGGTTTGCGCAACCGCCATAAGGTCTTTATCACCCATGTTGCCGGAAGCTTCCGTTAAAGCCTTTCCCGCTATGAGCTTTACCGCTTCGGTCATCTGCTCAATACTCATGTTATCAAGCATAATAATGTCCGCGCCGGCGTCAAGCGCCTGTTGGACCTCATCAAGAGTTTCTGTCTCAACTTCGATTTTCATTACGTGCGGAACAGCGGCTCTTGCCGCGTTGATTGCGGCGGCGACTCCGCCTGCGGCTGCTATATGATTGTCCTTAATCAGCACACCGTCGGACAAATTGAACCTGTGGTTGTATCCGCCTCCGACGCGGACTGCGTATTTTTCAAGGACGCGAAGACAGGGGGTCGATTTTCGCGTATCAACGATTTTTGCTTTTGTTCCCGCGACGGACGCGACGGCATTTGAGGTCGCGGTAGCCGTTCCCGAAAGACGCTGCATAAAATTAAGAGCAACGCGCTCGCCCGTAAGAATACTTCTTGTCGGACCGCTTACTTTTGCGATTATGTCACCCTTATTGACCCTGTCCCCGTCTTTTAGCTGGGGGCTTAGCGTGATGTTATCATCCACAAGCGAAAATACTCTGGCGGCGACATCGACTCCGCAGATTATCCCGCTTTCTTTTGCAATGAAATATGCCTTAGATCGGCTTTCGGCGGGAATACAGCAGTTTGTTGTTATATCACCCGTACCGACATCCTCCCTCAGCGCGGCCATTAAAAGCGCGTCAAGTCCGATGTAGTCCATTGTGGTCAATCCTCCCTGTAATGAGCGCCCACGCTTTCTTTTCTGGCAAGCGCTGCTTTAAGAATTTCAGCCGCAAGAGCCGCGATATTCAGAGTTTCGATATACTCTCGTCCGGAGAAAAAGCTTTGTTCAAGCTCCTTCAATATCTCGGAAATGCGAGCCAGAGCATTTGTCATGCCCTTTTCATTGCGAAGAACGCCGCCATAATCGTTCATGATCTGCTGTATCTCGCTTCTGATTTCGGCAAAATTCCTTTTTACGACAGGTCTTTTTTCGGGATGCGGAAGCTTGGTGCGGCTGACCTTTTCAGAATTTGAAAGGCGGCTGTTTATATGGTTTGCGGCGTGCCTGCCGAAAACGAGGCATTCAAGCATTGAGTTTGAAGCAAGACGGTTAGCCCCGTGAACACCTGTTGAAGCCGCTTCACCACAGGCGTAAAGTCCCTCAACGCTTGTTCTTGCGTCGAGATCCGTCTGTATCCCGCCGATAAGGTAATGCTGGACAGGGCAGACGGGGATCCATGTCTTGCTTATGTCAATGCCGCGTTTCAAACATTCACTATATATTGTGGGAAATCTTTGCTCAAGATATTCACGAGGTTTCGAGGTTATATCAACAAAAACATGATTTTCATTTCTTTTCATAAGCTCTCGTGTTATAGCCCTTGCCACTATGTCGCGGGGAGCAAGCTCATTGAGCTCATGCTGTCCATCCATAAAGCGCTCGCCGTCGGAGTTTTTAAGAAGTCCGCCTTCACCGCGAACCGACTCCGAAATAAGGAAAGCTCTGTTTTCGCGCTTATCTGACCAAAGACCTGTCGGATGGAATTGGATAAATTCCATGCCTGTAAGGCTTGCACCCGCACGTACCGCGGCGGCAAGCCCGTCCCCCGTAGCTACAGAGGGATTTGTACTGACCTTATAGACCTGACCGATTCCTCCGGTGGCAAGAACCACATTTGGTGAATCGATAATATATAAAGTGTCTGTGCTGTCAAGAACAGCACAGCCCGAAACAGCCCCGTTATCATCAGTAAGAATATCCACACAGAAATTATGGGGCATAAATATGACATTTTTCCGCAGTGAAACAAGATGCGCAAGAGCTTTAACAGTTTCGCGCCCCGTTGCATCGCCGCCTGCGTGGACGATGCGCCTGCGCCTGTGACCGCCCTCGCGCGTAATGTCAAGGTCGCCTTCGCTGTCGAGATCAAAGGGAACCTGCATCTCGACAAGGCGACGGATGTCGGATGGCCCTTCTGAAACGAGTACTTTAACGGCATTTTCGTCGCAAAGACCTGCGCCTGCAACGATAGTATCCTCAAAATGATACATCGGAGCATCGTCAATCGATATTGCGGCTGCGATCCCGCCCTGAGCCAGCCATGAATTGCTGACTTCTGCGTCTTCCTTAGTAAGAATGCAACAGGAGTGTTTTTCGTCGATGTGCAGGGCGGTGTAAAGACCCGCTATTCCCGCACCGATTATTATAACGTCATATTGCAAATGCTGTGTAATGTCCGAAAAATCATCTGTTGCAAATCTCATAGCCGCAACGCCTCACAAAAAATATGATAATGCTTATTGTACCAATTTCACCCCATTTTTTCAACAACAAAATAGATTATATGCAATTTCTCGCGCAGAAATCATAAAATTCATATCATATCGCAGATTGTTTTGCCCATTGCGCGGCAACCGAGCCTTGTTTTGCCCTCGCTCATAGCGTCTACCGTACGGAAACCTGCTTTAAGAGCGGAGTCGACCGCTTTTTCCACAGCATCGGCTTCCTTGGACATATCAAACGAATAGCGAAGCATCATCGCGGCGGACAGTATCATGCCGATAGGGTTAGCCGTGTCCGTTCCCGCGATGTCGGGAGCGCTGCCGTGTATCGGTTCGTAAAGTCCGCGGGTACCGTCGCCGAGACTGCTGGAGGGTATCATGCCTATAGAACCTGTTATCATGCTTGCCTCATCGGAAAGAATGTCTCCGAACAAGTTTTCTGTAACTATAACATCGAACTGTGAAGGGTCTTTTACCAATTGCATCGCGCAATTGTCTACATACATGTGAGAAAGTGTCACATCAGGATAACTTTCGGCAACTTTAGTCACGACTTTGCGCCAGAGCTTTGAGCTGTCCAAAACATTTGCCTTATCGACAGAGCAGACCGCCTTTCGGCGCTTTTGCGCGGTCTGGAAAGCAACATGCGCTATGCGCTCGATTTCATGTTCGGAGTAAGCCATTATGTCCTGAGCATAATATTCCCCGTCAAGCTTTTCCGTTCTGTGCTCGCCGAAGTAAGCACCGCCGATAAGTTCGCGTACAACAACAAAGTCGATTCCCTTATCAACGATAGACGGCTTGAGCGGACTTGCGTCACGCAGCTCATCAAAGAGCTGTGCGGGACGGATGTTGGCATAAAGCTCCATGCCGGCGCGCAGGCGCAGAAGTCCGCGCTCCGGGCGCTTTTCCTTAGGAACGCTGTCCCATTTTGGTCCGCCGACCGCAGAGAGCAGAACGCTGTCCGAATTGAGGCAGGTATCCAAGCTCGACTGGGGCAGAGGGTCTTCAAATTTATCGATTGCTTCGCCGCCCATCGGAGCTTCTGTATAATTAAATGTATGTCCAAACTTTTCCGCTATTCTGTTCAGTACGGAAATGGCTTCGGCCATTATTTCGGGACCTATTCCGTCGCCTCGGATAATTGCTATGTTTTTTGTCATTTTGCTCCTCCCTTTATTGAGGACATAAGACCGCCCTTTGCAATCATTTCCTTGATGAAATCGGGAAAAGGCTGTGCCTGATAGGTTTCATTTTTCGTGAGGTTTTTGATAAGTCCCGTATCAAAGTCAATAACAACCTCATCACCCTCGGAGATGTTTTCACTTGCTTTTTCGCATTCAAGGATAGCAAGACCTATATTTATCGCGTTGCGGTAGAATATTCGCGCAAAACTCTTTGCGATGACGCAGGAAATTCCGCTTGCCTTTATAGCGATTGGGGCGTGCTCACGCGAGGAGCCGCAGCCGAAGTTTACGCCCGCGACCATAATGTCGCCTTCTTTGATTCTGCCGACAAAGCTTTTGTCAATATCCTCCATGCAGTGCGATGCAAGCTCCTTATGGTCCTGCGTGGCAAGATAACGGGCGGGAATGATAACGTCAGTATCGATGTGATCTCCGTATTTTATTGCTTTTCCATGTGCGTTCATTCACCCATTACCTCCTTTGGATGGCTTATATGCCCTGTAACCGCGCTCGCGGCGGCGACTGCGGGGGAAGCGAGGTAAATCTCGCTATCAATATGTCCCATCCGCCCCACAAAGTTGCGGTTTGTTGTGGAAACGGCTCTTTCGCCTGCCGCGAGAATACCCATATGACCGCCGAGACAGGGACCGCAAGTAGGCGTTGAAACTATGCATCCGGCTTCCATGAAGATTTTCGTATAGCCTTTTTCGATGCATTCCATATAAATTTTGGGAGTCGCGGGAATCACTATTCCGCGCAGACCTTTTTTGATATGTCTGCCCTTGAGAATTTCGGCGGCAGCCGCCATATCCTCAATATTGCCGTTGGTGCAGGAGCCGATTACCACCTGATCTATCTCGATATCGCTTCCCTCTGTGGCAGGATGTGTTTTTTCAGGCAGGTGCGGCCACGCTACGGTGCAGGGTATTTCGGAGAGATCAAGATCAATGACCCTTGCGTATTCCGCGTCAGCGTCAGCCTCATATGCTATCCAATTCCGGTCGCATCGTCCCTCCATATATTTGCGTGTTATATCGTCTACAGAGAATATTCCGTTTTTTGCACCGGCTTCAATAGCCATATTGGATATCGTCAGCCTATCGCTCATGCTGAGGTCTTTTAGACCCTCGCCCGAAAACTCAAGCGACTGGTACAGCGCACCGTCCACGCCTATCATGCCTATGAGGTGCAATATTACGTCCTTGCCGCTGACCCATCTGCCTTTTTTTCCCGTAATGTTGATTTTAATTGCAGAGGGAACTTTGAACCATGTCTCCCCTGTCGCCATGGCTGCCGCCATGTCTGTAGAGCCGACGCCGGTGGAAAATGCGCCGAGGGCGCCGTAAGTACAGGTGTGGCTGTCGGCGCCTATTGCGGCTTCACCGGGAGCTATAAGCCCCTTTTCGGGAATCAAGGCGTGCTCAACTCCCATTTCTCCCACGTCATAAAAATGCGGCAGGTCAAAGCGTTTAGCAAAGCCGCGGCACTTTTTGCAGCTTTCCGCCGCCTTAATATCTTTGTTGGGGGCAAAATGATCCATGACAAGGGTAATTCTGGTATCTTTTGCAACTTTATCAAAGCCCGCATTTTCAAACTCGTTTATCGCAACGGGCGCTGTTATATCGTTTCCAAGCACAAGGTCAAGCTTTGCCTTTATAAGCTGCCCTGCCGTTACAGACGGAAGACCCGCGTGTGCGGCAAGGATTTTTTGTGTCATTGTCATTCCCAAGATTATCAGTCCTTTCGGAAAATATTTGCCGAATCTATTAAGAATTTCGCCTATAATGGGATAATATTACGTTAAAATGTCGTATAAAGCTACTTTGCGCCGACTATTTTATTTATTCCGTTGATATAAGCCCGTATTGCGGATTCTATTACATCGGTTGAAAGCCCGCAGCCGGTGTACAATTCGTTTCCGCAGCGAAGCTTAACCACGGCCTCGCCCATTGCGTCTTCGCCGTCCGTTACGGCGTTTAAGCTGAAGTTTTCAAGCGACAAATCAAGCCCTGTTATACGATCCACCGCCTTGTAGGCCGCATCGATCGGTCCCGCACCTATTGCCACCTCTTCAATGATATCATCATTCTTTTTGACTTTAACGCAGGCGATATTTGTTATATCCTTGCCGGTGCTTACAACATGGCTGATAAGCTCATAGGTTGCTGTTACAGCATGGGTGCTGGAGAGAGCGAGGGCTTCGATGTCGTGGTCTGTAAGGTTCTTTTTCTTGTCCGCGAGCGCTTTGAAACGGACGAACATCCCGTCAAGCTGCTCCTTCGTGACCTCATAGCCAAGCTGGTTGAGGCGGTCGCGCAGAGCGTGCTTGCCGCTGTGTTTTCCGAGAACCATAGAGTTCTGCGGAATTCCGATGTCCGAGGGTCTCATAATTTCGTAAGTTAGGGCGTTGGCGATAACGCCGTGCTGGTGTATACCGCTTTCGTGCGCAAAGGCGTTTGCACCCACGATGGATTTGCTCGGCGATATTGGAACACCGGTAATTGAAGAAAGTAATTTGCTTGTTTTGTAGATCTGCTGCGTGTTTACACAAGTTTCCATCTGAAAATACTCGCGGCGTGTTTTAAGCGCCATTACGATTTCCTCAAGACTTGCGTTGCCTGCACGCTCACCGATGCCGTTAACCGTACATTCGACCTGTGTCGCACCGGCGCGCAGGCAGGCAAGAGAGTTTGCGACCGCCATGCCAAGGTCGTCGTGACAGTGGGCGGAAATGTCGACATTTTCGATGCCCGGCGTGTTTTCGCGCAGGAACGTTATCAGGTCGAACATCTCCTGCGGCGAGGAGTAACCCACGGTATCTGGAATGTTCACAACGGTAGCACCGGCTTTTATTGCCGTCTCACAGCATTTGGAAAGAAACTCCCTGTCTGAGCGTGAGGCGTCCTCGGCTGAAAACTCAACGTCGTTGCATAGGGATTTTGCATAGGCAACGTGCTTTGCAATGCTCTCCAGAACCTGTTCGCGGGTCATTTTCAGCTTATATTCCATGTGTATGTCACTGCTTGCGAGGAAGACGTGAATACGCGGGTACTTCGCGTATTTAACGGCATTCCAAGCGGCGTCAATATCGCCCTGTGTGCAGCGGGCGAGACTGGCAACCTTGCAGTTCTGTACGGTCTGGGATATAGCTTCAACACTTTTGAAGTCTTCCGGAGAGGCAATTGCAAAGCCGGCTTCTATAACATCAACACCGAGCGCATCGAGCTGACGGGCCATCTGCAGCTTTTCGGAGAGGTTCATGCTGCAGCCCGGGGATTGCTCACCGTCACGCAGGGTGGTGTCGAACACTTTGATTTTCTTCATATTTTCCAGTTCCTCCTTGCGATATAAAAATTGCGGAAAAACAAAAAAGCCCCGTCTTCCATAGAAGACGAAGCTGAAACTCCGCGGTACCACTCCAATTGACAGTTTAATAGTAGTAAACTGTCCGCTTTCAACATCTCATAAGAAATATTGCCTCTTTGGTAACGGTGAGGAAACCCGTTCACACCTACGGCCATATGGCTTTCAGCTGACTGCTCAAGGGTGAGTTCGCCTGATCTTAACATACCGCTTCGCACCAAACAGCGGCTCTCTGAATGTGACCGATAGGCTTTGTCCCTGTCACTGCATTTGATTTATTGTGCTAAAGACTACACGAAGATTTCGGATTTGTCAAGAGGTTTTAAAAAAATCCCGAAAAAAGATTTTCGGTTTCACAGGCTCTTTTTCGCCGCGTGACCGTATTTTTAGTACATTGTATGCCGAAAACAATAATTTGAATATAAAAAGGCTATACTGAAAATTGTTTTTTATAGAAATATACAGTTGACAAGAGAGGTTTTTGTGATGTAACATAAAAACAATCAGATATTTCAAATGCTTTGATGGGAACAAGTAATCCGAAAGCTGGGCTTCAGAGAGCTGCCAAGTGGTGAAAAGCAGCGCCGCGGTTTCGGATGAAAATCATCCCGGAGCAGTTTGCAGAAGGTCGGGGATTTCCGGCTGCGTAAGCAAAAACGGTAAAACGCCCGTTATAGCGTCAGACGTTTATTGACGTCGCAGAGTGGTTCGTCTTTAGGCAGTGCAGCGCTTCTGGATGAACAATAAGAGTGGTACCGCAGAGGAGTTATGCCTTTGTCTCTTGATATTTTTATGAAAGAGACAGGGGCCTTTTTGTTTATCTATAGGGACTAATGATTTAAAGCATTACATTGGGAACCAATATGAACCAAAACAGGAGGAGTTTGACTTGAAACTGACAGGAGCAGAAATAATCACCGAGGTTCTGATAGAGCAGGGCGTGACGGATTTATTTGGCTACCCCGGCGGAGCCGCAATCAATATTTATGAAGCTCTATACCACAGGCAGGACAAAATAAAGCACTATCTGACTGCTCACGAGCAGGGTGCTACACACGCGGCAGACGGTTATGCGAGGGCAACGGGAAAAACCGGCGTTGTTCTTGCAACAAGCGGCCCCGGTGCAACGAACACAGTTACAGGGATAGCGACCGCTTATCTTGACAGCATACCTATGGTGGTTATTACAGCCAATGTCGGGACAGACCTCATAGGCAAGGACAGCTTTCAGGAAGTCTTCATCACTGGAATAACACAGCCCATTACAAAGCATAACTATGCAGTTCGTGATATTGATAAGCTTGCGGAAACTCTCCGCGATGCATTCAGAATCGCAGGAAGCGGCAGACGCGGTCCCGTTCTTGTCGATGTTCCCAAGGACATCACGGCGGCAACGTATGAGTTTTCTCCCATGCCGCGCTGGGAAGAACCTAAGGTATCGTCCGCACCGCAGAGTGAACTTTTAAAAGTAGCGGATCTTATCGCAAAGGCAAAACGGCCTGTTGTCTGCTTCGGCGGCGGAGTTATAAGCAGTGAGGCCGGCGGGGAACTTGTGGAGTTCGTAAAAAAGGCAAGGATTCCCACCTGTCACACGATTATGGGAACAGGTGTCATTGGCTTTGGCGATGACCTTGATATGGGCATGATCGGTATGCACGGCAGCATGACTGCAAACAGCGCTATCGATGAGACTGATTTGCTTCTTGCGATGGGAACACGCTTTTCCGACCGGGTTGCCCTGAACCTGCGCGACTTTGCCCCCCACGCAACCATTGTCCAGTTTGATATAGACGAGAGCGAAATCCGTAAGAATGTTATGGCAGACATGGCAATAATCGGGGACATAAAAACAGAGCTTCAAAGCCTTATCCCGCTTGTCGAGGGCAAAGAGCGCCCCGAGTGGCTTGAAACTATTGGCAATTGGAAGAAAGAATATGATATAATAAACGGCAAGAACATAACCGGCATCCGCCCTGTTGAAATAATGGAGGTCATCGGCGAAAAATGCGGTTCAGACGCAGTTATCGCAACAGACGTGGGGCAGCACCAGATGTGGGCCGCACAGTTCTGCAAAAAGACGCGGCCGCGCGGCTTTATAACGAGCGGAGGGCTTGGAACGATGGGCTTCGGCTACGGTGCGGCTATCGGAGCCAAGATTGCGCTTCCCGATGCAACGGTTTTCCATATCACGAGCGACGGCAGCTTCCACATGAACATGAACGAGGCATGCACAGCCGTTTCAAACAACCTAAAGGTCATAACGGTGATTTTTGACAACAAAGTTCTCGGAATGGTTCGCCAGTGGCAGACAAGTTTTTATAACAGGCATTACATTTCAACTCAGCCGGAGCGAAAAACAGACTATGTAAAGGTAGCGGAGGGCTTCGGAGCAAGAGGATTTAGAGCTGAGACTAAAGAGGAGTTTGAAAAAGTCCTTGACGAGGCGCTTGCGGGCGAAGGTCCGGCTTGGATCGTATGTCCCATCGACCGTGAGGAGAGGGTTCTGCCCATGATCCCCGGCGGCGGAACAGTCCGCTCTGCAATAATGGAATAGATGGGAGGCAGGAAAATGAACGAGAAAAAGGCAATCATCGCACTGCTTGTTGAAAACAACGCAAATGTGCTCTCACGCGTTTCAATGCTGTTCGGAAGACGCGGCTACAATATCGACTCTCTCACCGTTTCTGAAACCAACGACCCGACGATATCGAGAATTACGATAACGACGCAGGGTGATGACAGGATCATTGAGCAGATTGTTCTACAGACGAGAAAGCTGGTCGAGGTCAAGGCGGTTCAGCTTGAAGACGAAAACGAAGCTATCCTGCGTGAGCTTCTGCTTGTAAAGGTAGCCGCGGATGAAAGTCAGCGCGCTACTATCCGCGATATCTGCGAAGTGTATAAGGCAAGCATTGTTGACTTTTCACCCTCGAGCATCGTATGCGAGCTGACAGGAAAGCCCAGCAAAATAAACGGTTTTCTGGATGTGATCGAAAAATATCAGATACTTGAACTTTGCCGCACAGGGGTGACGGCGATGGACCGCGGGAACAAAATCATGTCCTGCGAAAACAAAGAAAGTCATAAATGCTGATGTGTTTCGCGCATGAAATAAATGTATCGACGCAAATTAAACCAATAGCATATGATAAAAAATAATATATAATAAGGAGATTAACAAAATGATTAACAAGTATTACGATACAGACTGCAATATGGGATTGCTCAAGGATCGCACCGTTGCAATAATCGGATACGGCAGTCAGGGACACGCTCATGCCCAGAACCTCAAGGAGTCGGGTGTTAAGGTTATTGTAGGACTCAGAAAGGATTCCGCAAGCTGGGCAAAGGCAGAGGCAGCAGGTCTTACTGTAATGGACGTCCCCTCTGCGGCTAAGGCGGCAGATATGGTTATGATGCTCGTTCCCGACGAGAAAGCTGCGGATATATATTATGCCGAAGTTGCACCAAACCTTTCAGAGGGCAATATGCTTATGTTTGCGCATGGCTTTAACATCCACTTCAACCAGATAATTCCCCCCGCGAACGTAGATGTTGCGATGGTCGCTCCCAAGGGACCCGGACACACAGTCCGCAGCCAGTATCAGGAGGGCAAGGGTGTTCCCAGCCTTATCGCAGTGTATCAGGATTACACAGGCAAGGCAAAGGATTATGCGCTTGCATACGCTTCCGGCATCGGCGCAGGTCGTGCAGGCATACTTGAGACCAGCTTCCGCGAAGAAACTGAAACCGACCTTTTCGGTGAGCAGTGCGTTCTCTGCGGCGGTGTTACAGAGCTTATGAAAGCCGGCTTCGATACGCTTGTCGAGGCAGGTTATGAGCCTGAAATGGCATATTTTGAGTGCATCCACGAGATGAAGCTGATTGTTGACCTTATTAACAGCGGCGGCTTTGCGATGATGCGCTACAGCGTTTCCAACACAGCGGAATATGGCGATTACCGCACAGGCAGACGCCTTATCACCGATGAAACGCGCAAGGAAATGAAAAAGGTTCTGGGCGAGATTCAGGACGGTACTTTTGCAAGTGAATTTATACAGGAATTTTCCGCAGGCAGACAGGCAAAGTTCCTTGCAACCCGCAGAAAAGAGAGCGAGCATCCTCTGGAGAAGGTCGGCGCGGAGCTTCGCAAGATGATGAGCTGGCTGAAAAAGTAATAGTTTCTCCTGTTCCGCAACGTGTGCATGAACCGCCGTTCAGCGGACAGGCGCTGTACTTCGTGCGAAGTCTCCTTCCGCACGAAGTGCAGCTTATTCTATTCGGCATTATGTGCTTTCCCGTACAAGGACTGTGCAAAATCCTTACAAAGGAGTTAAATCATGAAAAGCGGCAATGTAAGAAACGGCATTCAGCAGGCGCCTCACCGCAGCCTGTTTTACGCCCTTGGACATACAAAGGAGGAGCTTGAGCGCCCGCTTGTGGGCATAGTCAGCTCTTATAACGAAATTGTACCGGGGCATATGAATCTTGACAAAATCACCGAAGCCGTCAAAACCGGTGTTCTGATGGCGGGCGGCACTCCAATTGTGTTTCCTGCGATTGCAGTCTGTGATGGTATCGCTATGGGACATGAAGGTATGAAATATTCCCTCGTTACGAGAGATTTGATTGCGGACAGCACAGAGTGCATGGCGCTTGCCCATCAATTTGACGCGCTCGTCATGATTCCCAACTGTGATAAAAATGTGCCCGGTCTGCTTATGGCGGCGGCGCGCGTGAACGTCCCTACGATATTTGTCTCCGGCGGTCCGATGCTTTCTGGGCATCTTGACGGGAAGAGGACCTGCCTGTCTTCCATGTTTGAGGCGGTGGGCTCTTATCATGCGGGCAAAATGAGCGCAGAGGAGCTTGAAGCCTATGAGATGGAGGCCTGCCCTACCTGCGGCTCATGTTCCGGGATGTATACCGCAAACTCCATGAACTGTGTCACCGAAGCGCTTGGAATGGCGCTTCGCGGCAACGGCACTATACCTGCCGTTATGTCGGCGAGACTGCGCCTTGCCAAACAGGCGGGCATGAAAGTAATGGAGCTTCTTGAAAGGAATATCCGTCCTCGTGACATTATGACAGAGGCGGCGTTCCACAATGCTGAGATAGTGGACATGGCGCTTGGCTGTTCAACCAATACTATGCTGCATATTCCGGCGATTGCACATGAGGCAGGCGTTTCGCTGAATCTTGATATGGCAAACGAGTTTTCCGCAAAGACTCCTAACCTCTGCCATCTTGCTCCGGCGGGAAATACCTTTATGGAGGATTTAGACCGCGCCGGCGGTGTCCATGCGGTCATGGCGGAGCTGAATAAAAAAGGACTTCTTGATACTTCGGTAATGACAGTTACCGGTAAAACGCTTGGCGAAAATCTTGAGGGTGTCAGGAATCTTGATCCGGAGGTAATTCGTCCTATCGAAAATCCCTATTCTCAGAGCGGCGGCATTGCGGTTCTGAAAGGCAATCTTGCTCCCGACGGCTGCGTTGTAAAACAATCCGCAGTTGCTCCGGAAATGATGAAGCATCAGGGACCTGCAAGGGTTTTCGACAGCGAAGACGAGGCTATTGCGGCGATTACAGCCGGAGAAATTGTGGCAGGGGACGTTGTTATCATCCGTTATGAAGGACCGAAGGGCGGTCCGGGAATGCGCGAAATGCTGAACCCGACCTCCGCCATCGCAGGCATGGGACTTGATAAAACCGTTGCGCTCATAACGGACGGCAGATTTTCCGGTGCGACACGCGGTGCCTCTATTGGTCATGTTGCACCCGAAGCGGCGCTGGGCGGCAATATAGCTCTTGTCCGCGAGGGAGACACGATATCCATCGATATTCCAGCCTGCAAAATAGAGCTTATCGTTTCTGATGAGGAGCTTGAGATTCGCCGCAGCGCATGGGTCTGTCCCGAACCTAAAATTAAAACGGGATATCTTGCAAGATATACAAGACTTGTAACAAGTGCAGCGCAAGGTGCGGTTCTCCAATGAGGATATTATAATTAAAAAAACATCCCTTACAGATACAGAAATCTGTAAGGGCGTTTTTATTTGCGATTACAGAGGCCATAAGGTTGACATACGGCAGTTTTGTGGTAAAATATCCCGTACATTGGACATTCTTGTTTTTTTGTGTACAAGCGCTTTTAAAGCGATTTTTTTATTGGGGGAATTTCGATGGAGGAAAAGCCTTCGGCGTACCGCGAGCTATTTAATAAGCATCGCGAATTGATTATGTACTGCATTTTTGGTGTGACGACCACAATTGTAAACTGGCTTATTTACAGTGTCTGCGTTGCCATTTTGTCAATCGATTTATACTCGTCCGGCATTATTGCCTGGATTGCCGCAGTGGTAGTTGCATTTATTACAAATAAGCTTTGGGTTTTTGAAAGCAGGAGCTGGGAGCTTAAACTTGTTCTGGCTGAAGCGTTCACATTTTTCGGCGGACGTATAGCGACAGGAGCACTTGAGGTTGTCGCAGTTCCCACACTTGTGGGCTGGGGACTTGATATGACCCTGCTCGGGGTTGAGGGGCTGCCGGCAAAAATGCTCGTATCCATCAGTATAGTTATACTCAACTATCTTCTCAGCAAATTCATATCATTCAGAATTGCAGAGGATAAGACCGATAAAGGGAAAAAGCATGACTGCTGATTTTCTGAAAATGTATAATACAGGCAAAGAGCCTCAAAGCCATTATGGCTTTGAGGCTCTTTTTTTAAATGTTTTAAAATAGACTGCGCACTCCTGTAAATAAAAGCGGTCAGCATCGGCATAAGCTTTTTAATTCGAGTGCCTGCTTTTAAGCATTTTAATTAGCTTTACGATTTCGTACCACAGAACTGATACGGCTGCGACACCAAGGCAGATAAAGAAGCGGTCTGCCGGTAAGGGGGCAAGCTTTAAAAATGTGCTGAGCGGAGTATAAAGTATGACGCACAGTCCTGCAAGGGTGATAAGGTTTATTGCCCACATTATCTTGTCTTTTGCAAGGCGTACGGCTGACTGGAACGCAAAGTCGTGGTCCGAACTGTTGACCTGCACCAGAAAAAGATTAGACAGCATGATTATTGAAAGACCCATGGTACGGGCTAAGGGTGCATTTTCAGGGTTTCCGTCGAGCGTGAGGAAATATGTGCCGAAAGAAGCGGCAAATATGAAAAGTCCCTGAAATATGCTCTTTGCAAGCGTTCCCGTATTTACGATATTTTCCTTTGGGTTTCGCGGCGGACGATCCATGATGTCGCTTTCGGCAGGCTGACGCTCAAGCACGAGCGAACAGGTGGGGTCAATGATAAGCTCAAGCAGGACGATGTGCAAAGGCAGAAGAAGCAGCGCAGAGGGGGCAATTCCAAGAAGCGGGGCAAGAAGCGATGCAAACGCAATGGGAATATGGATCGCAAACACATATCCAACGGCCTTGCGGATATTGTCATAAATCCGTCTGCCGTCCTTTACCGTATCTACAATAGTTGTAAAGTTGTCATCAAGAAGAATAAGGTCTGCCGCCTCGCGGGAAACCTCGCTGCCTCTCATTCCCATGGCTATGCCTATATCGGCATATTTCAGCGCGGGAGCATCGTTTACACCATCGCCTGTCATGGCAACTATTTCGCCGTTATCTTTGAACGCCTTGACTATGCGCATTTTGTGCTCGGGAATAACGCGTGAAAATATGCTGGTGTTTTTGACCTTCTCACGAAGCTCAGTATCGCTCATTTCGTCCAACATATCGCCCGTTATGATGTTTTCATAGTCCTTCATACCGATTTTTTTGGCAATAGATGAGGCTGTGATACCGTTGTCACCTGTTATCATAACGACGCGGATGCCTGCTCTGCGGCATTGTTCGATGTCATTTTTTATGCCGGTTCTCGGAGGGTCGGCAAGACCGATAAGCCCAAGCAAAGTGAGGGAGCACTGGAGTAGGTCTTTGGGAATTTCAGCTTCCGTTCCTGGCTTCAAATAGGCAACGGCGATAACGCGAAGCCCTTCTTCAGACATTTCGAGGATTTTGCGTTCAGCCTTTTCCCTCTCCTCTTCCGAAATTTCGCATATGCTCAAAATCCGTTCCGGAGAACCTTTTGCCGCAATGATAATTTCCCCGTTTCTGCGCCAGACGTGTCCCATCATTTTCAGCTCGTTTGTAAACGCGTACTCTGAAATAAGTTCTCCGCTGAAAAGATGCTCTTTAGTAAGTCCATGGTCGCTGCAATAATACAGCATAGCTTTTTCCATGGGGTCATAGGCATCCGTTTCACAGGCAAGACCCATCGTTTCGATAAGCTTGCGGTCATCGGCATTTACAGACCATTTGTCCTGAACGGTCATTTGGTTCATGGTTATAGTTCCGGTTTTATCAACACAGAGAACAGAAACAGCGCCGAGAGTCTCAACGGAGGGAAGGCTGCGGACGAGAGAGTCCTTTTTTGCGAGCCGCCATGCGCCCATAGACAGGAAAACAGTGAGGATTACGGGGAACTCCTCCGGTATCATAGCCATTGCGAGGGTGATACCGGAAAGAATGCTTTCAATCAGCCTGTCGCCGGTCGGATGATCGGGAATGTTCAGATATGTAAAAACACTGACGAGGGAAAACAGTACGGCGGCAATGCCAGCGCAGAGCTTTACAAGCTTTCCAGTCTGTTTCTGTAAAGGAGTGTCGTCACTTGGCGCCTCGGAAACATTGACTCCAATCTTGCCGTATTCCGTAGAAGCCCCGATTTTTTCAACTAAAACCGCTGCCATACCCTGAATCACGAGCGTTCCCGCATAACAGCGGTCGCGCTGCCAGTAGTCTGCGGATGGTTCCGTGTTCTCCGCACTGAACTTCCACACCCCTTCAGCTTCACCTGTAAGGGAGGATTCATCCACACATAAATCGCTGCATCTGACGATAATACCATCAGCGGGGATTTTAACACCCTCATAAATCATCATAAGGTCACCGGGGACAAGCTCGGAGCTTGGAATGACAGTTTCCATTCCGTCGCGTATGACTGAGACTTGAGGTGCGGATAGGTCCTTCAGCGCATTCAAGGTCTTGTCGGCTTTCCACTCCTGAATAATGTCGATGCAGATAATGCATACAACAAAAATGAGCATTATGGCACCGTCACGCGGGCTCCCAAGAATGAAATAAATAATTGAGGCAGCAATAAGCAGCAAAAACATCGGTTCGCAAATAATGTGAAAAGCTTTTAAAATGAAGCTTTGTTTTTTCTGCGGGATAAGCTCATTTTTGCCGTATATCTCCTGCAATTTGTGCGCCTCGGCGCTACTGAGTCCCGCTGTGATCTGCTTCATTTCTGTCATAACAGTTACCTCCGTTTTACCTTGCGGCATTCGTTTGATAGCTCCATGGCACTCCATCCAAGACCGATTAATCCGACTTGGTATGCAAAAGCACACCCGCGGAACATACTACTGTCCCGCAGATGTGCGCAAACACGATCTGCTGCCGTTGCTTTCCGGCCCGGCTCCATGAGCAAAATAGTTCATGGCCTGCTCAGTTTGTACTGTTTATCTTGCATTTCTATCCGAAATGTAATGCAGTGCAAAGAGATTGTTTTCTGACATTAACATAATCATATGTTATTGTCAAGGAAAAGTGCTAAAGTAAATTATACGGATTCTGAGACTTTTTTACTGTTATTTTAATATAGGGTAAAAATACGGCAATATATTGCAAATTAAATATATATGAATAGTTAAAAAGCTGCCAGAAGTTTCATATCTATGACGCTCAGATCAATTTCAAAAACGCAGTGTAAGAATATAGAAGGCATATAGAAAAGGAAAGTTGAAATAATAAAGTAAAATTAGTTTTCGGCATTGCCGCTTGTTTTATTCAAAGGCGGCTTGTCTGTCAGATAGGGCGTGATGAATTTTGCCATATGGCATTAAGAGAATATTGATTTGTCTCTGCACGATAATAAATATGGTATTAATATCCTATACAGAAATATCGTGTTCTTTTTTGGGCTGTACTGCTATGGCGGCCGACACCGATAAAGTGGAAAAAGATTTGATAAGGTGGGTAGATTTCAATGTACCGTGCGAGGCATTGAAGAAGGCAATCTCACTTGATATAATATCGCAGGATAAAGAGGTAAAGCTTAATTTTATTGAGCTGCTTGCTTGCCTTGCTGCCCAAAACGGCAACAACTTTAAGACTTATAAAGATAAGCAGCTTGACGAAATTGCGGAAAAACTCAATTCAGGCAAAACTATCGAAGAACTGACATCAAACATGAAGCACTATGACTATTATTATGAGGCATACAGGGCGGTTCTGTCCGGTTTTGTAGGAGATTATGAAATTGAGGTGCCCAATGAAGACGGAACGGGAAAGCGCTGGGAACAGCACTATGGCATCAAGGTGTTTTCTCCGATTGCGAAGAACTTCCCATACAACCATTATGATGACTTTGGCAGCAAGCGTTCCTATGGATTTTCAAGACCTCATCTCGGCAACGATCTTTTGGGGCAGGTCGGAACTCCGATTGTTGCCGTCGAGGGCGGCGTCATAGAGGCTATGGGCTGGAATCAATACGGCGGCTGGCGTATCGGTATCAGGTCATTTGATACAAAAAGATATTATTACTATGCCCACCTCAGAAAGAACTTCCCTTTTCGTAAGGATTTGTCGGTCGGTTCTGTTGTTAATTCGGGGGATGTTATAGGTTATTTGGGAAGATCGGGTTACAGCAGGGAAGAGAATGTGAACAATATCGAGACATCCCATTTGCACTTTGGTATGCAGCTTGTTTTTGACGAGTCTCAGAAAGAGTGCGATAATGAGATATGGATAAATGTGTATGAAATTGTACGCTTGCTTGACAACAAAAGGTCAGAGGTCGTTAAAGATCCGGAGACAAAGGACTACAACCGGGTTTATGGCTTTCGCGATCTTTCCGGCTTCTCCGAATAAAGAGAATAAAAAAACGCAGATTATTGGCAACCCAATAATCTGCGTTTTTTTACTTTGAAACTCAAATGGTTTAATTGAGTCAAAATATATTCAGCATCGCCCCGCAATGCCGTAAAACCGTAACTTGAGCAGAGAACGGTCAAATTTAAGCATTCGGATTATTCAAGCGGCAGCACTGATACTCCCACTGTTCAAGTGCAAAAAAATATGCTATCATTATGTTGTCACCTATACCGATTTTTGCGCTGAGCCCGGTACAAAACGGTAATAAAGTTTTAAAATATAGATAATAATGAGGGACGTAAAGTGGAGCAATTTAAAAAAGTTACTATAGAAGACAAAGATATATTGATGAAATATTTAAGTTATAATAAACCATGGGCATGTGATTACAGTGTGGGGAATCTAATTCTGTGGGCAGACGTCTTTAATACCCAGTTCGCGCTTGCAGAGGACATGCTCTTCATAAAATTTATGAAGGATAGGGAACTCTATTTCGCGTATCCGATGGGGAATGGTGATTTGAAAAGGGCTTTTGAATGGCTTTTTGCCTATTGTGAAGAAAATAATATTGAATTTAAGATGAATAATGTCGAGCCTGAGATGTTTAAAGAAGTCGAAAAAATATATCCCGATGAATTTGAAATCACTTATGTAAGGGACAATGCGGATTATATATATAGTACAGAAGACTTGAAAAACCTCTCAGGCAAAAAGTATCATGGAAAGAAAAATCATGTTAACAAGTTCCAAAAGACGTATCCCGACTGGGTCTATGAGAGCATTACAGATAAAAATATAGACGAATGCATCGAGATGGTCAAAGAATGGTGTGCAGAAAACAAATGCTGCGAGGACAGATCAAAAGCAGATGAAATCTGTGTTCTCATAAAGGGTCTCAGAAACAGAACGGAACTCAAGCTAATCGGCGGTATTATAAGAACAGCGGGAAAAATAGTGGCGCTGACACTTGGCGAAAAGGCAAATAACGACATGTTTATCATTCATTTTGAAAAAGCATTTAAAGGCATACAGGGCGCCTATCCGATGATCGGACAGCAGTTTATCATACACGAGCTTTCAGATTACGCTTATGTCAATCGCGAAGAAGATATGGGGGTAGAAGGATTGAGAAAATCAAAAGAATCATACTATCCTGTGTTCATGGCGGAGAAAGGTATCCTTACTAAAAAGTAGGCTTTAGTGGGAGGAAAAACAAATGATATCATACGGTAAGCCTGAATATATAGAGGATTTAAAAATGCTGTGGCGCAAAACATTTTGTGACAGCAAAACATATGTGGATCTATTCTTTGAAAAGATTTACCTTGCCGAAAACACCTTAGTATTTGTCGAAAATGACCGTGTAGTGTCTGCTCTTTATATGATTCCCTACAAGTTGTTAAAGGACGGAAGAGAAAATAGTATCGCCTATCTTTATGCATTAGCCACAGATCCCGAATTCAGAGGCAGAAAAATAATGTCCATGCTCATAACAAAATCACTTGATATCTGCAAGGAGAGAAATTATGCGCTTTCCGTGCTGATTCCGGCGGAAGATTCACTGCTTGGATTTTATCGAAACTTCGGATATGAAGAGTGTTTTGAACAGGTTAAAATCACAAAGACATTGGCGGAAGTAAGGGAAGAAGCAAAAAACCAGATTCCCGCAGATCATATCAAGGCAGATGCAGGGCAGATATGGAATGCATATTCCCGCAGCAGATTTTTTGATTCGGAATGCGTCATACTTTCTGAGGAGCAGAATGAGTTTTACATTGAGGTGCTGGAAAAAGAGGGCGGAGAAGCCTGGCTTTTAAAAACAGGGGGAAAAGAATACTATGCCCTTTTAAACAGAGTAAAGGACAATATTTCAGTTTATGAAACGGATTTGGATTCCGCCGGGCTTAAACCGTTTTATGCCGCTCTTTTAAAAGAATTTGACTTTAAAACGCTTACCTTTTATCAGCCGTTGTGCTTCAATGAAGAAGAAACGGGGGCTTTCAAAAGACACTTTGCAATGTCGAAAAATTTAGCGGAAATCGACTTGAATAAACCATTTCTAAACAGAGTGCTCGTCTGACTGACGGCACACAGCGTACAGCTGCAGAAAAGTAAAATTTAAAAAACATCGCCCCCTCGTTTTGAGGGGGCGTTTTGCGCTCAAATCTCAATAACTATGCTCAGCGGCTTCCGCGTCCGCTTTTGTTCTATGAACTGTGCCTTTTGGGTGTTCAGGGGGTGCATAAATCGAATATAATTTCAGCGGTCTATTGCCCGTATTGATTATATTGTGCCATGTTCCCGCTGGTATAATGACAGCATAGTCTTCGGAGACTCTCCTTTGGAAAGTTAAATTATCTTTCCTGCTGCACATCTGTACAAGCCCCTGCCCTTGTTCTATACGTATAAATTGGTCAAGGTGGGGGTGGTTCTCCAAGCCTATATCTTCTCCGGGTCTTATGCTCATCAAGGTGAGCTGCAAATGGCGGCCCGTCCATAATGCTGTACGAAATGTGCGGTTTTGTTTTGTAGCATCTTCAATATCTATGACAAACGGTTCCGGTCCATAATCCTTTAAAATGATATTGTCTGTATGGTTATCATTAAAGCAAGGATATGCTCTGTTCACTTTCTTATCAACCCCTTTTTCATGCCTATATGGCATCATATGAGCGTTGATTTGAAGTTGTGCCCCCTAAATCGTACTTTTTACGGTTCTTGTTGTTTGACACAGTGTAAGCTGCTTTCTGTCATGATCTGGTGACTGCCTCTTTCATTTGGCGTATATATTCGCAGACCGGTTTCACACAGGCTTTGCCATGCTGTTCCACTATGCGGACAATGGCGGAGCCGACTATGACGCCGTCTGCGAGATCCGCCATATTTTTTGCCTGCTCCGGCGCCGAAATACCAAAGCCAACGGCAACAGGGACATCGGTGACGGATTTCACCGTATTCACCATTGCACCTATGTCTTCTGTGATTTCGCTTCTCACACCGGTAACGCCCATTGAGGAAACACAGTAGACAAAACCCTCGGATTCCTTGGCTATTACGGCGATGCGTTTTTGGGAGGTAGGTGCGACCATGGATATTATCTCAACGCCGTATTTTTTGCATACTGATTTCAGCTCCTCTTTTTCTTCAAAGGGCATATCGGGCACGATAAGACCGGAGATGCCGCATTTCTTGCAGCGGGACATGAATTTTTCCTTGCCATAGCTCATAATGGGGTTGAGATAGGTGAGAAATACCAGCGGAACATTTACCCTTGGGCTGACGCGCTCCAGCATCTCAAATACCCTGTCTGTTGTACAGCCCGATTTAAGCGCCCGCTCGTTGGCATCCTGAATGACGATGCCCTCGGCAACGGGGTCTGAAAAAGGCAGTCCGATTTCGATGAGGTCTGCCCCCGCCTGAGCCATTGCCGGTATAAGCTGCTCAGTGAGCTCAAGAGAAGGGTCGCCCGCGGTAATAAAAGCAATAAAGGCTTTGCCGTGAGAAAAAGCTTCAGCGATTTTAATCATGGATATCCCTCCCTCTGTATCTTGCGATGGCAGCCGCGTCCTTATCTCCGCGTCCAGAGACAGTGACGACAATGACTTGATTTCTGCTCATCAAAGGTGCAAGCTTGCGGGCATATGCAACGGCATGGGCGGATTCGATGGCGGGAATGATTCCCTCGGTGCGTGAGAGGTATTCAAAGGCAGAAACGGCTTCATCGTCCGTAACCGGCACATAGCGCGCTCGCCCTACGGCATTTAGGTATGCGTGCTCAGGTCCTATGCCGGGATAATCAAGACCGGCGGAAATGGAATATACAGGGGCGATCTGCCCGTATTCATCCTGACAGAAAAGCGACTTCATGCCGTGGAAGACGCCGATTTTGCCGGTGGCGACAGTGGCAGCGTTTCTTGGAGTCTCGATGCCCAGACCCGCTGCCTCGCAGCCGATGAGCTGCACATCCTCATCCTCAAGGAACTCATAAAAGCTGCCAATGGCGTTGGAACCTCCGCCGACACAGGCGATGACGGCGTCCGGAAGTTTTCCTTCCATTTCAAAAAGCTGCTCTTTTATCTCTTTGCCGATGATTTTTTGAAAATCTCTTATAATAGTGGGGAAGGGATGCGGACCCATTACCGAACCCAAAACATAATGCGTGTCATCTACTCGTTTTGTCCACTCGCGCATAGTTTCGCTAACGGCATCCTTTAAAGTCATGGTTCCGCTCGTGACGGGATGTACCTTTGCTCCGAGAAGCTCCATGCGGTAGACATTAAGTGCCTGACGTTCAGTGTCCTCTTTGCCCATGTAAATTTCGCACTCCATGCCCATTAGGGCGGCGGCAGTAGCGGTGGCAACGCCGTGCTGTCCTGCGCCTGTTTCGGCTATGACCCGGGTTTTGCCCATTTTTTTCGCCAAAAGCACCTGCCCCAGCACATTGTTGATTTTATGGGAGCCGGTGTGATTCAAATCCTCGCGCTTGAGATAGATTTTAGCGCCGCCCAAATCTTTAGTCATTTTTTCCGCATAGTAAAGCAGGGAGGGGCGCCCCGCGTATTTTGTCAGCAGTTCTGTCAGTTCGCTTTGAAAGTCGGGGTCGTTTTTGTACAGGCCGTAAGCCGTTTCAAGCTCACTTACGGCATTCATCAGAGTCTCCGGGATATACTGCCCCCCATAGGGGCCGAAGCGTCCGCTCGAGAGCCCTTTATCCCTATAATTGCGCACAAAGTCAATTATAGTCCGCATTTTTTCGGGGTCTTTCACCCCGTCTGTCTCCGCACCGCCGGAGATGTCCACAGCCGCGGGATGGCAGGCATCGATAGCAGAGACAATGTTCCAAACGTTCAGACCGCCTGCAAGAAAAAACGGATGCTTCAGTCTTGGGATAATGTCATAGTCAAAGGGAACACCCGTACCGCCGTACTGTTTGGCATCATAAGTATCCAGAAGCAGTATATCGCAGGGCAGGCTGTCAGCTGAAATTAGCTGTTCGGCTGATTGAACGCGAACAGCGCGTATGACAGGATTAGGCACTGAGTTTTTCAACTCCGTTAGATAAGCCTCGTCCTCATCGCCGTGAAGCTGGACGATGTCAATTGTTTTATTACGGCAAAGTTCCAGCACCTGAGAAAGAGGTGCATTTACGAACACGCCGACCGCCTGAATGGAGGGGTCAAGCGCGGCTTTCAGCCTTGCCGCCTGCGCTTTTGTTAGGCAGCGCTTGCTTTCTTCCGCAAAGACGAAGCCGACATAGTCCGGCTTATACAGGTTCGCCGCCTCGATATCCTCCATACGGCATAAACCGCATATTTTAATTTTAGTCATCCTTTAGACCTCCTTTCTTTCTATGACCGAACGGAGCTTGAGGTCTGCCATCAGATCGTCAAATTCCCGCAAATTTAGCGACTGCGCTCCGTCGCAGAGGGCAGCGGCAGGGTCATTGTGCGTTTCAAGCATAAGACCGTCCGCACCAACAGCCAAAATCGCGTGCGACAGAGGCCTTACAAGGCTGCGGATACCTGTGGCGTGGCTTGGGTCTACGATGACGGGCAGGTGGGTTTTCTGTTTTAGCAGAGGAACAGAGGACAAATCCAGTGTGTTGCGCGTTGCGGTCTCAAAGGTGCGGATTCCCCTCTCGCAGAGTATGACGTCCCGGCAGCCTGAAACCATTAGATATTCTGCTGAAAGCAGGAGGTCTTCTATAGTGCTGGCGGGTCCTCGCTTTAATAGTATGGGTTTTCCCGCTGTGCCTGCGCACTTCAGCAGGTCAAAGTTCTGCATGTTCCGCGCACCTATTTGTATGATGTCTACGTCCTCGAACAGAGGAAGCTGGGTCTGGTTCATGATTTCAGTGACGATTGGAAGGCCGGTATCTTTCTTTGCCGCCAGTAAATAGCGGAGTCCATCGGCTCCGAGACCCTGAAAGGAATAAGGCGAGCTGCGCGGCTTGAATGCCCCGCCGCGTAGGATTTTTGCGCCGCTTTGCTTGACTGCGCGCGCCAGCATGATTATCTGTTCTTCACTTTCCACCGAGCATGGACCGGAGATGACCGGAAAGTGATGTCTGTCAAAGACGGCGTTTCCAACTTTAATGACGGTATCATCGGGATGTACAGAGCGGGCGGCGACTTTATACCGCTCGGTGATCCGCTTTCCATACTCGACTATGCCGCTTGTGTGGACAACATCGTCCATATCGATATTGGCTGTATTTCCGATAAGGCAGACGGCGGTGTGCTCCGTTCCGGGGCTTAATATTGCAGAGAACCCTTTGTCTTCCCAGCTTTTCATGAAAGTCTCCGTCTGTTCTTTTGATACATTGGGTTTTAATACGAATACCATAATTACTCACCCCGCAATTCATTCAGCTTTTTTTTCCTGTCTCCCGCCCGCATGAGGGCTTCCCCAACTAACACCGCGCTTATGCCTGCTTCGCGGAGGAGCGCCGCATCGGCGGCTGTTCTGATGCCGCTTTCCGCTACGAAAATGATATCGGCGGGGGCAATAGTACGCAGACGAATGCTGTTTTCAAGATCAAGGGTAAAATCCCTCAGACTGCGATTGTTGACGCCTATTATACGTGCCTTAGCCTCAATAGCTGAGCACATTTCTTTCTCATCATGTACCTCCACAAGTGCGGACATCCCAAGCCTGTCGCACATATCGATGTACCGCTTTAAAGTTTCGGTATCCAGAAGTGCGCAGATGAGAAGCACCGCCGATGCTCCAAGAATTTTGGACTCATAAATTTGATATTCGTCTATGATGAAGTCCTTGCGCAGACAGGGAACGCCCACTGCGGATGAGATCTTTCTAAGATGGTAATTTCCGCCCAAAAAGAACTCCGGCTCGGTGAGAACAGAGATGGCAGCCGCGCCTGCCGTCTCATATTCTTTTGCGATATTTAGATAGGGAAAATCTGCGGCTATAAGTCCTTTGGACGGGGATGCACGTTTTACCTCGCAGATGAAATTCATGCCCGGCTGCGATAGCCGGCGTTCAAAAGGAAAGTCTGACGAGCGGTTCAAACTCGTTGCAGCGGCTTTGATTTCTGAAAGCGGTGTCAACTCCTTCGCCACTTTGACCCGCTTTTCGGTGGAGAGGACGATTTTATCAAGAATCATGGCTCACACCTCATGCGTAAGAGCAATAAACTCATCCAGTTTACGCAGTGCCGCACCGCTGTCGATAAGGTCGTTTGCCAGCTTTATGCAGTCCCTGACTTTCAGTCCGTCGATGCCGAGATAGAGCGCCAGAGCAGAATTGAGCACGACGGTATCGCGCTTAGGTCCTATAATCGTACCCTCCAGAATTCCTCTTGTTATAAGGGCGTTTTCTGCCGGAGTCCCGCCGAGAATGTCCTCAAGCCTGCAGGAAGGAAGACCAAGATCGGCGGCATCAAGCTCATAGGCAGTCAAATTTCCGAACCGTATCTCGCAAACCTTGTTTACTCCGGTAAGTGTCGCTTCGTCCAGACCATCGCCGCATACTGCAAGACCGCGTATCATGCCGAGATTAGCGAGCACCTGTGCCAACGGCTCCACAAGCAAGGGATCGTATACTCCTAAAAGCTGCATAGTAGCTCCTGCGGGATTGGCAAGGGGACCCAGAATATTAAAAATGGTTCGCGCACCGATTTCCTTTCTCACAGGCGCGGCATATTTCATTGAGGAGTGGTATATCGGTGCGAACATGAAGCACAGGCCGCAGCGGTTGAGTACAGTCTCGTTTTGCTCTGCGCTAAGGTCGATTTTAACCC
The DNA here is from genome assembly GCA_012719035.1 of Clostridiales bacterium. Taxonomy (GTDB): domain Bacteria; phylum Bacillota; class Clostridia; order Oscillospirales; family Oscillospiraceae; genus UBA2658. The sequence continues at coordinate 74,763 of JAAYBD010000016.1, forward strand.
CCAGATGCTCCAGCACATCGGCAGCACCGCTCCTGCTGGACACGCTGCGGTTGCCGTGCTTTGCTACGGGAACACCGGCAGCTGCCACTACAAAAGAGGTTGTAGTTGATATATTGAATGTCCCGACCTCGTCGCCGCCGGTTCCCACAATGTCCATAACTGGGCGGACGGGGTTGATTTTGATGCCCTTTTCCCGCATCACTGCGGCACAAGCGGTGATCTCGTCGATTGACTCACCCTTCATGCGCATGGCAGCCAAAAACGCCCCCATCTGTGCTTGTGTGGCGGTGCCGTCCATCATTTCTTCCATGACGGTTTTGGCAGTATCATAATCGAGGTTTTTGCCTTCCATAACAGTTTTGATCGCCTTTTGTATCACCATAGTTCACCCTTTCTGTGTGAAATTTGATTGCATTAGGTTTTTGAAGCTATATTTGCGATTTGTACCGTATTATAAGCTCAGAAAATTTTCCATTATAACCCTGCCCTGCGGGCTTAGGATGGATTCGGGATGAAATTGCAGACCGAAAGTCGGATATTCGGTATGCTGAACCGCCATTACTTCGCCTTCGGGACCTTTTGCTGTTACCTTGAGACAGCTTGGAATTGTGTTTTCTACGGCAATAAGAGAGTGGTAGCGCGCTGCCTCGATGCGATTGGGCAAAGTTTTAAAAACGGGACTTTCCGTATTGATAGTCAAGACGGATTTTTTACCGTGCATGAGTGTTTTAGCGCGGCATATCTCAGCACCATAGGCTTCGCAGATGCTTTGATGTCCAAGGCAGATTCCCAAAATGGGGATTTTTCCGCCCACCCGGCGAACAGCCTCCTCACAGACCCCCGCATCCTTTGGATGACCCGGACCGGGAGAGAGGATGATATGGGAGGGAGCCATAACTTCTATTTCCTCTGTTGTTATGGCGTCGCTGCGTACGACCTTTACATCGGGGATTATTGAACCGGCCAGCTGCACCAGATTATAGGAAAAGCTGTCATAATTATCGATAAGAAGAATCACAAGTCCACCTCCCCGGAGTTTTTTATGGCATTTATGAGCGCGGCAGCTTTGTTAAATGACTCTTCATATTCCAGCTCGGGCACGCTGTCAGCGACTATTCCGCCTCCCGCCTGAACATAAACCCTGCCGTTTTGCTTTACCGCCATGCGTATTGCAATACATGTGTCCATATTGCCGGTGAAATCCAGATAACCCAGTGCTCCGCCGTAAACGCCGCGGGGCTGGCTCTCCAATTCGTCTATGATTTGGCAGGCGCGGATTTTCGGAGCGCCTGAGAGCGTTCCCGCAGGAAGTACAGCTTCTATGGCGGAAAATCCGTCCTCGCCGTCCCGAATATCGCTTTCAACCTGAGAACAGATGTGCATGACTTTTGAATAACGGTGTATCATCATATAGGCGCTTAGTTCAACGGAACCGAGCTTGGAGATCTTGCCAAGGTCGTTCCGCCCAAGATCGACCAGCATATTGTGCTCGGACAGCTCTTTTTCATCGCGCAGCAGCTCCTCTTTTAGCGCCTTGTCTTCCTCGTCGTTTGCCCCTCTCGGACGGGAACCCGCCACAGGAAAAGTGGTAAGACGGCCGTTTTGCAGACGGACAAGTGTCTCGGGGGAAGAACACATCAGCTCAAGGCTGTCTATCTTCATATACACCATGTAGGGAGAAGGATTTGAGGTACGCAGAACCCGATAGGCATTTAGCAGGCTTCCGTCATATTCGGCGGTGAACTGACGGGAAATGACCGCCTGAAAAATATCGCCGTTTTTGATATATTCCTTTGTCTGCTCCACGATGGAACAATACTCTTCTTTGGATACGTTGCAGCGGAACTCGGTTTTCCGCTCTGCGCTGGGTATATCGGGAATTGTAGGTGCTTTTATCAGGGCGGCAATTTTCTCGATATCGGCTACAGCTTTTCCGTAGTTTTCCATGAGACGGTCGGTCTTCATATTGACTACGATTGCAATTTTTTGCTTTAAATGGTCATAGGCTATTATCTTGTCGAACAGCATGAGGTCAAAGTCATGAAAATCCCCGCGCTTTATTGAAAGAGTTGGCTCGGCATAGGCGAACATCGCATAAGAAAAGTAGCCTATGAATCCGCCTGAGAAAGGGGGAAGCCCTTTTATGCGCGGTGATTTATGGTGAGACATGATTTCTCTTAGCACATCCAAGGGCTTATCGGAGACAAGCTTCTTGTTTTTGCCGCCGCTTTCTATGGTTACAGCTCCCTTATCACAGGTAGCGCGCAATATCGGGTCGAAGCCGAGAAAAGAATAGCGCGCCCATTTTTCACCGCCCTCGACAGATTCCAGAAGGTAATACCGGCTGCTGACGGCGGACAGCTTGCGAAGCAGTCCGATAGGAGTTGTTACGTCTGCGTAAATCTCGCGGCAAATTGGAACCAGATCATAATCCTTTGCGTATTTTTCGATTTCTTCACAGCTTGGAGTTATCATGATTTTTCACCTCTTCATCTTTTTTTGCAAAACAAAAAAGACCTTCATCCCTATATAAGGGACAAAAGTCTTCACTTCTGCGGTACCACCCAAATTGACGTATAAACGCCCACTCTTTCGCGCACGATCATACGCGTTCCTTTGATAACGGACGGAAACCCCGTTGAACATTACTCAGCCTTTCGGCCTTTCTTTTCACCCTCATGAACCCATTCGGCGCTGTGTTGACTGCTGCGTTCACACCATCCGCAGCTCTCTGAAAGCCTTCAAATCAACGCGTACTCTTTTCACTCGTCGGTTTAATAATATTTGTGCTCAGTATAACATCGATATCGAATCTGTCAAGAAAAAATTGTAATAAAAATAAAGCTTAATATATAATATTCTCCAACTGAAAAATAAGTACGTATGTTCTGATTATTTCGTTGACAAACAAAAAAATGAGTAGTATTATAGTTAACACTGATAGCTATCAGCGATTACTAACAAGGAGGAAACGCTTTGCCGAAAGATAAAAGCGCGACTCGTGCCCGTATCATGCCGGCAGCTAAGAAGGAATTTCTGGATAAAGGCTTTGAGAAGGCATCTATGCGGTCTATTGCGGCATCGGCAGGCATGACTTCTGCCGGACTTTACCGGCACTTTGAAGATAAAGAGGCGATGTTTGCCGCGCTTGTACAGCCTGCAGTGGATGCCATAAAAGATATGGCGGATATCCAGACCAAGCAGGCATACCGGTATATTGATGAGGGCAATTTGGACGCTATGTGGATCGGCGACACCGATCTCTCACGGCTGATAAATATTGTTTATGAGCACTTCGATGCTTTCAGGCTCATGCTTCGTTCATCTTCGGGCACAAGGTTTGAGCATATATTTGACGAGTTCATAGAAATGGAACAGGCTGAGACTCTGCGCTATATGGACGCTCTGCGCGGGCGCGGCATCCATGTAAATGATATCGTTCCGGAAGAGCTGCATCTGCTGCTGAACGCATATTACTCCGCTTTTTTTGAAATTGTTATCCACGAATTTCCTAAGGAAGATGCTCTTCACTACCTTGAAACATTAAAAAAATTCTTCTACCCGGGCTGGCGAGCCTTTTTGGGGTTCTAAAGAACCCCATTATTTTTAAACAATAGTTAGTCGACGCTAACTTAAAGGAGGAATCTAATTTGCAAAAAGAAAAGAAACAAAATCCCATCGCTGTTCTGTTTTCCTTTGCCGGGGAGGCAAAAGGAAGGATGTCCCTTTCGGTTTTTCTTGCTGTTATCGGTGAAATTTTCGGTATGGCGCCCTTTTTTGCTGTAGCGGTACTCGCCGGCCGTTTGTATGCCGGGACGGCAACTCGTAGAGAGGCGGCACTCCTTTCGGGTACGGCAGCGGTATGTATGGCGCTGCGCGCTATACTGTGCTGGCGCTCATCTCTCAGAAGTCATGGGGTGGCATTTACTATCTTAAAAAACATCCGTCGGGCGGTCGCGGATAAAATGCGGCGGGTACCCATGGGCGTTATGCTTGAAACTCCGACAGGCTATTTCAAAACTCTTATGGTCGACAACGTAGGAAAGCTGGAGGATTCCATTGCCCATGTTGTACCGGAAGCGCCGTCGCAGATAGTGGCACCCGTATTCTGCATCGTGCTGATGTTTGCCATGGATTGGCGCATGGGGCTTGCTTCATTTGTGACTTTTCCTATCAGCATTCTCTTTATGATGGGCATGATGCGGGGCTATAGGGAGAAAATGAACCGCTACCTCCGCGCGGGAAATGAAATGAATGCCTCTCTTGTGGAGTATGTCAGCGGAATACAGGTAATCAAAGCATTTGGACGCACTGGCGCATCCTATGGAAAATACTCCGATTCTGTGAATTTTTTTCACGACAGCACTTTGGATTGGTGGCGTCAGTGCTGGTTCTGGATGGCGGGGGTCAAGGCGGTACTGCCGTCAACGCTGCTGGGAACGCTGCCGGTAGGCGCATATCTTTATATGAACGGGGATATTACCCTGCCTGTCCTTATCACATGTGTTATAGTTTCTCTGGGCTTTATTGCTCCCATGATGAAGTTTGCTTTCGGCACAGAACAGCTTACTGTTATCGCCGCAAATCTTAGACCGATACAGGAGTTTCTTGCAATTCCTGAGCAGAAGCGTCCGGAAAAACCTGTGACCCTTTCGGGCAGCACTTTTTCCTTTGAAAATGTCTCTTTTGCTTATGATGAAAAAGAGGTGCTTCACAAGGTTAGCTTTGAAACAGTTCCCGGGGCAATGACAGCTATAGTGGGACCTTCCGGTTCGGGCAAATCCACTATTGCAAAACTGATGGCGGGTTTTTGGGATGCAACATCCGGAACTGTGAGATACGGAGGAAAAGATATCCGCGAGATACCCCCTGACCAGCTTATGAGCGAGGTAAGCTATGTTGCGCAGGATAACTTTCTTTTCGATATGTCTATACGCGAAAATATCCGACTTGGAAACAAAAACGCCACAGATGCCGAGGTGGAGGAAGCTGCCAAAGCCGCAAACTGCCATGATTTCATCATGAATTTGGAACATGGCTATGACACTCTTGCGGGCGATGCGGGAGATAGGCTCTCCGGAGGTGAACGTCAGCGCATAACCATTGCCCGCGCGATGCTAAAAAAAGCATCGGTGGTCATTCTGGACGAAGCAACCGCCTATGCAGACCCTGAAAGCGAGTCGCTTATCCAGCAGGCGATCAGCAAACTTGTGAAGGGCAAAACTTTAGTCGTTGTAGCCCACAGGCTGTCAACAATCCGCAGTGCGGCACAGATTCTTGTAGTAAAAGACGGCGAAATCGTTGGGCGGGGCACGCAGGAGGAGCTGCTTCAGGACTGCCCTCTGTATGAGACTATGTGGAATGAACATATCGGTGCCGCTGACCGCATTGAGGAAGGGGTGAAGCAATATGCTTAAAATGATACGGAGAATCCTTGCCATTGCAGGAGATAGCCGCCCGCGCATATATCTGGGCATCCTGTTCAATTTTCTGAAAACGGTTTCCATGTCCATGATGCTGATGTCGGTCTATATCATTGTAAACAATCTTGAATCCCTGACACCTGAGGTGATACGCTCCGCCCTTTATGTTCTTATAGGCAGCGTTCTTGGCAGATTCCTGTTCCAATGGTTTATGGATATCTCCATGAGCGCCAAAGGCTTCGATATTTTTCGGGATTACCGGCTTGAAATCGGCGACCGCCTGAAAAAAGCGCCTATGGGATATTTTTCGGAACAGCGCCTCGGAGCCATACAAACTGTTCTTACTTCGACCATTGTCGAGCTGGAGCAGTATTCCATGCTGGCTATAATGGACCTGACCGGCGGCTTGTTCATGACGCTTGTGCTTACAGTTATGTTTCTTTTTGTAAATCCGCCGATGGCGCTGCTGTCATTGGGGGGATTGGCAGTTGGCATGATAGTTCTGCGCGTTATACAAGATAGAGCCGCAAAGCATACTCCGGTGGTATTGGCAGCGCAGGAGAACCTGATAACCCAATCCATAGAATATATAAGAGGAATTTCTGTGCTTCGCGCCTTCTCCGAAACCGAAAAAAGCGAGAGCGCGGTCTACGCCGCCTTTGACAGAAAGCGGCAGGCAGACTGGGAACAGGAATGTGCGGCGGCCGGATTGCTGAAAGGTTATATCGCTGTTTACAAAATAACCGGCTGCGGAATGCTGTTTCTGTCGTCCTTGCTCTATCTGTCAGGTACAATAACACTGCCTTACTGCCTGATGTTTCTGGTTTCGGCCTTTCTTGTGTATTCCGAATTTGAGCAGATGGGCGATGGGGCATTTTTAAGCAAAAAGATAAACACCGAACTGGATCGTCTGGAGGCTGTAACAAATATACCGGATATGGATACGACGACCTTTGAACTGAATCCCGATAGCTTTGACATTGAGATGAGGGATGTGTCCTTTGCCTATGACAGCCGTACGGTAATTGACCATGTCTCGCTGAAAGTGCCGCAGGGCAGCACCTGCGCAATAGTTGGACCTTCTGGCAGCGGAAAGACCACCCTTTGCAATCTCATTGCAAGGTTCTGGGATGTGCAGTCCGGCGAGGTGCTGGTGGGCGGAAGAAATGTCAAAGACTATACCGCCGATAGTTTGCTGAAACATATTTCCATGGTGTTCCAGAATGTATACCTGTTTCACGATACCATTGAGAACAACATAAAATTCGGCAACCCCGACGCCACGCACGAACAGATAGTAGAGGCGGCGAAGCGTGCCTGCTGCCACGACTTCATATCAGCTCTGCCGAATGGCTATGATACGGTTGTCGGGGAGAGCGGCTCTACTCTGTCCGGAGGGGAAAAACAGCGCATATCCATTGCAAGGGCTATATTAAAAGACGCACCTATAGTCATCCTTGACGAGGCGACTTCCAGCGTAGATCCAGAGAACGAACATGCGCTTCTTGCCGCCATCAGAGAACTTACCAAAGGGAAAACACTTATCTCAATTGCACATCGTCTGACAACGGTTAGGGATGCCGATCAGATACTTGTGGTGGATGGCGGAAAGATCGTACAGCAGGGAAGCCATGACGAGCTGGCGGGAATTTCGGGTATTTACAGCAACTTCCTAAAGCTTAGGTCGGAGGCAATAGGCTGGCAGCTTTGATTTGGGGGTTTTTATATGGAATATAGCGTTTACGATCATGTTTTTCAAGATTATCAGTATTTTAATCGTCAAAAAGAGGCTTCTCTTACCGTCTATCAAATCAAAAATGAAACGGGCATGGGAGAACTGCTATGCTATGATGTCTTTCCCGGTGCACAAATAATATATAATTCCCTTGATATGGCATCCTGCTTCCAGAGTGTGAAAACTTGCCCCGGCTTTCTGCAAATCAACCATTGCAGGGAAGGCTGCTTTGAAGTTGAATTGGACGGCGGTATGGTCGGCTTTATAGGGGAAGGCGACTTAGCGATAAATGATCCGTATAGGCAGCGCATAGCGGATTCCCGACTGCCTTTGGGCAGATATAACGGAATTACGGTGCTGTTTGAGCTGGATTATGCCCAATCCTCGTTGGAAAAGCTCTTTCCGAACGCGGGTATAGATTTATTTCAGTTAAGAGACAAATTCTGCTCAGGCAGCGAATTTTTTCTTCTGTGCGCAAGACCGGAAATCGAGCATATTTTCAGTGAGCTGTACCATGTTGACCAGCGTATCCGCGAAACATATATGACCCTCAAAGTGATTGAACTGCTGCTTTTTTTGAGCCTTATAAAAAATGAAGGAAGGAAGTGCCTGAATAGATTTTCCCGTCAGGTCGTTGATACCACGCAATCGGTATGTGATTATTTGCTGAAAAATCCTTACCAAAAGATCACAGTCGGCGAAATAGCGGGGAAGTTCAACATAGCTGAAACAAATCTGCGCCAGTGCTTTAAGTCCATTTATGGGCGCCCTATCGGCTCGTTCATGCGAGCGGAATGCATTCGCAGATCTGCCGATTTACTGCGGAGCCATGAGGAATTGACAGTGGGGCAAATTGCACTCATGGTGGGCTATGAAAATCAAAGTAAATTTGCTGCGGCGTTTAGAGCGGTAATGGGACAGACACCTTTGTCCTACCGTCACCGCATGTTATGCCGTAATGATGAATTGGAGCAAAAATATGATGTTTAGGAGTGGCGCGCTCCTAAACTGTATGGTATCCTTTATTAGTAAATGGCCCACAAAGCTGTGGGTCATTTGCTAAATCTGTTAGTTAGACAGAACTAACCGGAAAGAAAGGTGCTTATGTGTCGGCTTATCTCAGAAAACGGCTGTTAAGCTTTTTTATAGTACTGGCAGGGGTCAGCATATTGAGCTTTCTTCTGATAACCTTTTCTAATACTGATCCGGCAGAGGTAATTGCCAGACGGAATTACAGCGGAGCAACGGAAGAAATGATTGAGCAGGTGCGTATAGAGATGGGACTGGACAAGCCGATGGCAAAACGGTATTTTGACTGGCTTGGCGGTTTGTTTAGCGGGGATATGGGTATTTCATTATACTCATTCCGACCGATAAGGGAGGATTTTGCCGCCTATTTTCCGACTACGCTTGCCTTAACGGGGCTTTCTCTTATATGGATTGTGGTCATTTCTCTTCCCGTCGGGCTGCTGTGTGCGCGTTTTAAAGACGGCATTTTCGACCATCTGACCAGAGGCTTTACACTATTGGGAATTTGCCTGCCTACCTTCTGGCTGGGATTTTTACTGCTTATAGCGTTTGCTGTCAGGCTCCCGATTTTTTCAGTAGTTCCGGCTCCGGGACTTAAAGGACTGCTGCTGCCCTCCTTTACTCTGGCGGTTCCTGTGATTTGCGCTTTTATCCGCCTGTTCCGCTCATCGCTTCTTGGGGAACTGAACAGAGACTATGTCGTATATGCAAGAGCCAGGGGGCTTTCGCCGCGGAGAATACTGCTTCATCATGTTATGCGCAATGCTCTTCCGCCTATAATCATCCTGTTTTGTCAGTATCTCGGCTACATGATAGCTGGCGGGGCCGTTGTTGAAAAAGTGTTTTCGCTGTCGGGCATCGGCTCTTATTTGATTTCGAGTGTTTTGGCGGCGGACTCCAATGCCGTTGCAACTTGCATCGTTATTATAGCCTCGGTTTTTGTTATATCAAATCTTGTAGGGGATATTGCAAGCCGATTACTTTGCCCATGGATGGTGAGGGAAACCAATGTTTAAAAAAGTATTATGCAATCCGCAGGCTGTAATCGGTCTTGTCCTTATAGCGGTGGTGCTGGCGGCGGCCGTTATGGCGCCCATGCTTGCCCCTCATGACCCCGAAGCGGTAGATGTGACAAGGAAATTCGCCGAACCCGGCAAGGAATATCCTTTGGGAACCGACCAGCTTGGCCGCTGTGAGCTGTCCCGGCTTTTATATGGAGCGCGGTATTCTATCGGCATGAGCTTGCCCACCCTGCTTGTGCTTTCTGTAATCGGGCTGGTACTGGGCTGCCTTAGCGCATGCTCGGGAAAAGCGGTAGATCGGATTTTTATTACAGTCTGCGATATTTTTATCTCCTTTCCTTCTCTCATAATTGCCGCGGCGGTAATCGGAGTTCTGGGAAACGGGATGCAGAATATCGTCATCGCCATAATAATTTCCATGTGGGCGTGGTTTACCCGCATGATACGCTCTTATGCCGTCGCAGAGATGGGACGGGATTATATTCTTGCCGCACGAATTTCGGGGTGCAGCACTTTTCAAATCATAGTAAGGCATCTGATTCCAAACATCATGTCCCAGTTTCTTGTGTATGTAAGCACAGGTGTTGCTTCGGCTATCCTGATGGTTTCGGGATTTTCCTTTCTCAATCTGGGTCTGTCCGCCGGAGCGGCGGAATGGGGAGCCATGCTCAACGAAGCCCGTTCCAGCCTGTATTCACATCCCGAGCTTTTGATTTATCCGGGAGCATGTATCCTTATTACCTCCGCGGGCTTTAATCTGTTTGGCGAGGCTCTGCGGGACATTATCGAACCTGAGGAGGGGCAATGATTTGCTGCTTACTGTAAACAACCTGTCCGTTGCGCTGAAAAAAAGCAGCCGGCCGATAGTTCAAAACTTAGACCTGTCTATAGAACAGGGAAACTCTCTGGTGATACTGGGGCAGTCGGGAAGCGGAAAAACCCTGACATGCAAAACCATAACCGGAATACTCAATCGCCGGCGCTTTGAACCCAGCGGAGAAATTATTTTTAATGGGAAGGAACTGCTCTCTATGCCGCCGAGAAAACAACGTGAAATTTACGGAGCCCAGATTGCTTTGATTCCGCAGAACCCGATGACCGCGCTCGACCCCTCCGTCCGCGTGGGAAAACAGATGGCGGAGACTCTTTACCTCCACACAGGTCTGAGGGGAAAAAAGGTAAAATCGAAACTCTTGACGGCGCTTGAGAATGCCGGCCTTGACCGGGCTGAGGAAGTAATGCAGAGCTATCCCCATATGCTTTCCGGCGGGATGCTCCAGCGCGTGCTCATTGCAATGGCACTGATGGTGGACGCAAAGCTTATCGTTGCCGATGAACCTACAACGGCTTTGGATGCCGAGCATCGAAACGCCGCTGTGGATGCGTTTATAAGCCTGAGAGAAAAAGGTGCGGCTATTCTGCTGGTTACACACGATTTTGGTGTGGCATCCCGTTTGGGCGGAGAACTTTTGGTAATGAAAGACGGGAAGGCTATAGAGCGCGGAAGTGTCTTTGAAGTTTTGCAGGCACCCGGTCACGACTATACACGCGCGCTTATCGAAGCCTCACGCCTTTACTCCTTAGTTCCCGAAAGGAGAAGCCTTATATGTTAGAAGCGATAAACCTATATAAAAGCTACCCTGCCGCAGGTCAAAAGGGGAAAGGCACTAATGCTGTGAACGGCGTGGATCTTGTGCTGGAGGACCGCATGACCTACGCTCTTGTCGGAGAAAGCGGTTCCGGCAAAAGCACTTTGTCAAAGATGCTCACAGGACTTTTGCCGCCCACCTCCGGCGATGTTCTGCTGGATGGAAAAAGCATATTTTCACTGGGACGCAAAGAGTCAAGACTTAGATTTACCCAGATGCAGATGGTTCTTCAGGATAGCAAGAGCGCCCTCGACCCGCGCTTCACCGTTTATGACAGCATTGCCGAGCCTATCCGCAATCTTTTGAACGTGCCCAAACAGCGGGAGCGGCAGATGGTGGCAGAACTAATGAATAAAATGGAACTGCCTGACAGTCTGATGAACCGCCGCCCTAACGAACTTTCCGGCGGCCAGCAGAAGCGTGTCTGCATTGCCCGCGCCATTTCCGTATCGCCTCAGCTGGTGATTTTTGATGAGGCAATGAGCGGACTTGACGTTATCGTCCGCAAAAGTATTTTGGAGCTTCTGAAAAGGCTTCAGGAGGAGAGCGGCTTTACATACCTGTTTATCACCCATGACATAGATGTGGCGCTTTACATCGCTGACCACATACTCGTTATGAAAGAGGGGAAGCTGGTGGAAAGGGTCTGCTATACCGGAAGCATCGAATGCTTCAAACATCCATATTCCCGAATGTTGCTGGATTCGCTGCTGCCCGAATACTTGGGACAAAATGCTTAGGTATTGCCGCTTTCGAGCGTAATATATACATATTTTTATTCTAATTTGCAATCCACAAGGAGGAATTTTTCAATGAAACTAAAGCGTATGCTGTCTCTTGCTTCCGCCGCTGCCCTTTGCCTTGGTCTGGCGGCCTGCGGAGGGACAAAAACCCCCTCTCCCGATACCTCATCCAACGGTGATGCGGTCGGAGAGACTATGATAACCCTAACGGAAAGCTGGCAGTTTTCCAGCGGCTTCTATCCTGTTCTTACTGCGTCAAATTCCAGTAATTACGGCGCAACTTTCTGGAACCGGAATTTTTACAACACTCTGGTATGCTATGGCGAAAACGGAGAAATCAAGGGAGAGCTTGCCGAAAAATGGGATGTCAGCGATGACGGACTGACCTATACCTTTACCCTTCGTGACGGCGTGAAGTTTTCTGACGGCACAGATTTGACCGCAGGTGCTGTGAAGACCAGCTTTGAAACCGCGATAAAAAGCCTTGGACAATACAACGGCTCATACGGAAAACTCACATCGGTCATCGCTTCCATGGAAGCCGCCGACGATAATACGTTTGTGCTGACTTTAAGCCAGCCTTATTACGGCACGCTGAATGACCTTACGATGTGCAGCCCGCTGGCAATTGTAAACCCTGCGGGGATTAGCGAAGATTTGCTGCCAAAGGATGACTTTCTATCACAGACTATGGGGACAGGACCGTACATGTACGAAGGCGAAACCGACGGAACCAGCTACACCTTTGTAAGCAACCCCTATTACTGGGGGGAAGCGCCCGAGGTCGGCGGCTTCAAAATAAAGGTCATCGAGGACAATGATGCTAAGGTTCTGGCACTCCGAAGCGGAGAGATAGACGCGATTTTAGGCACATCCCGCTTGAGCTACGACGCTTACGGCGAGATATCCGGGGAAGACGCTTTTGCAAGGGCTGTCGATAATTCCGGAACTATGACCCGGTGCATAGGAATGAATCTGTCAAAGCCGCCTTTCGATGATGCCAATGTCCGCCGTGCTATGGCTTATGCCCTTGATCAGGGCGCAATTTGTGATGCTGTTTTTCAGGGAGTGGAGCTCCCCGCCGAAACAATGTTTGAAAAAAGCAAGATGTATTGCGATGTTGCCCAGACGACTTATGAATTTGACTTGGACAAGGCGAATGCCCTTATGGACGAAGCGGGTTGGATAGACAGCGACGGAGACGGCATTCGGGAAAAAGATGGTCAGAAGCTGGAGTTCACTATTATCTATACTCAGAGCATTGGCAGTCTTGATAACGCCGTACTTGCAATTGCAAGCCAATTGTCGAAGATAGGCTTTAAAATAACCCCCAATGGTACCGATATGATGACGTGGTTCGGAACTATTGGCTCGGGAGAATATACGCTTGCCTTATATCAGACCTATGGGGGCGCATATGATCCCACTACCGTTATGACCAACATGAATGCAGACGGCAGCTCAGATCCGGTAGCCCGCCAGATTTCAACATTGCTGGAGGGCGGCAATGCTTTGATTCTGGAGCTGAACAGCACTGAAGATGAGAAGCGCGTTCAGGAGATTTATGCTGAGATATTGGGCACCGTTGCGGATCAGGCTATTATGATACCTATATCCTATACTCGTGAATTTGCCGTATGGAACAAGAGCAAAATGGCGGGATATGATTTTTATCCTGATGGTCAGTATGTATGTGTTTCAGGTATACATGTTAAATAAAAATTACAGTTTTAGTATAAAACAATACCTTGTGAGGAGGTAATATTTTTGAAAGAAAAGAAACGCAGCAGCATTTCCCGCCTGATGGGATATGCAGGCGGGTATAAGGCACTGACAATCACAGGCTGCACCCTTTCCGGAATATCTGCCGTGTTGTCCCTGCTCCCTTATATTTTTATCTGGTTTGTAATCAGGGATGTTTTTGCGGCGCTGCCGGATTTGTCGGGGGCGACTGGACTGACCCATTACGGCTGGATGGCAGTTGCATTCGCGGCGGCAAGCGTTTTGGTCTATTTTGCCGCTCTTATGTGCACGCATCTGGCGGCGTTTAGAACAGCCCGAAATATGCGGCAGGCCGCAGTGGAGCATATAGTGACGCTGCCTCTGGGATTTTTTTCGGGGAATCAGTCCGGTCGGCTTAGAAAAATCATTGACAGCAACGCCGATATGACGGAATCCCTGCTTGCCCATCAGCTTCCGGATTTAGTAGGCGCAGTGGTGACACCGGTTGCCGCGATTGCACTGCTATTTGTGTTCGACTGGCGCTTGGGACTGCTTTCGCTTGTTCCCATGATCCTGTCGGTGTATTTGATGACGCTGATGATGGGAGGAAAAAACGCCGACTTTTTTTCCCGATATCAAATAGAGCTTGAAAAAATGAGCAGCCATGCGGTTGAATATGTTCGGGGAATTCCGGTTTTAAAGGTCTTTCAGCAGACAGTCTATTCATTTAAAAGCTTTTACAAGGCAATCATGTCATATAATAAGCTTGCAACAGACTATGCAATGTCCTGCCGGGGACCCATGACCGCATTTACTACTGCTTTGAACGGCACGTTTCTGCTCCTTATACCTGCGGGAATGTTGTTGGCAGGAACGTCGTCCGATGGTCGGGAAACTTTGCTGAATCTGATTTTCTATATACTCTTTACACCTGCCTGCGCAGGCATGATGAATCGCATTATGCATGCAAGCGAAGCCCTTATGAAGGCGGATGAAGCGGTGCGAAAGCTGGATCAGATCATGTTGGAAAAACCGTTAAAAGAGGCGGATAATCCAAAGATTCCCCAGAGCAACAGCATAGAATTTAAAAATGTCGCATTTACCTATCCCGGCGCGAGCCGCCCGGCGCTGAGAAATGTCAGCTTTGTCATTCCTCAGGGAAGCACTGCCGCGCTGGTCGGACCCTCTGGCGGAGGGAAAACCACTGCAGCCAATCTTATTCCAAGATTCTGGGATGTAGAAAAAGGACAAGTGTTGGTGGGCGGCGTAGATGTAAGAGAAATCAGGTCGGAAGATCTGATGTCTCGAGTGGCTTTCGTATTTCAGGACACACATCTTTTCAAGGCAAGCCTTTTGGACAATATACGGGCCGCACGCCCTGAAGCATCAAGGGCAGAAGCTCTTCGGGCGGCTCATGATGCTCAGTGCGATGATATTTTGGAGAAACTGCCCAATGGAATAGACACTGTGGTGGGAACCAAGGGAGTATATCTTTCCGGCGGTGAACAGCAGCGCATCGCGCTGGCGAGAGCAATTCTGAAAGATGCGCCCATTATAGTTCTTGATGAGGCCACCGCTTTTGCCGACCCCGAGAATGAATATATGATACAAAAAGCCTTTGAGACTCTTACAAAAGGAAAGACGGTATTGATGATAGCCCACCGGCTGTCGACAGTCCGAAACGCCGATAAAATTATTGTACTGGAAAACGGAAGTTTGACAGAACAAGGTAATCATGAGGAGCTTTTGGCTGGGAATAAACTGTACTCGGCAATGTGGCAGGATTACCAAAAATCCGCCCAGTGGAAAGTCGGAAAGGAGGTGGCTGGCGTATGATAAAGAGGATACAGCATAACTTTGCCTTGACTGAAAAAGGCGCTAAAGGCCTGGTAAAGGCAACAGGATGGAGTACAGTAACCAATCTTAGCCTCATGTTCCCTGTGGGACTTCTGATAATGGTGCTCGATGTGATGATCAAAGCCACTGCAAACGGTACAAGCCCCGCAGAAGGTGTGTGGGGATACACTGCCGCGGCGGCAGGAATCCTTGCTGTCATCTTCGTTCTCCATTGGATACAGTATAAGAGATTGTATATAGCCACTTATAAAGAAAGTGCGAATCGGCGTGTACGTTTGGCGGAAAAGCTGCGCAGGCTTCCTCTGTCCTTTTTTGGCAACAGGGATCTGGCAGACCTTACGAATACGATTATGAATGATTGCAGTTCTTTGGAACAATCTTTTTCTCACTATATACCGCAGCTGTTCGGGACATGCATTTCCACTATTATCATTGCTATAAGCCTTTTCTGCATGGACTGGCGCATGGCGATTGCGGTGCTTTGGGTTGTTCCCGCAGCCCTGATATTGGTGCTTGGCTCCAAGCGGATACAGGATAAACTGGGGCTAAAGGTTATCCTTATAAAGCGGGCGTCATCCGACGGTATTCAGGAATGCCTTGAGACAGTGCGTGAAATCAAGGCTTGCAACCAGAAAGAGCGCTATTTGGATGGGCTGCGTGCCAAGCTCAAAAGAACGGAGGAAGCTGAAATACGGGCAGAACTTGCAGTAGGGGTCTTTGTGTCGTCCGCTCAGGCGCTGCTGCGTTTGGGACTTGCAAGCACAGTGCTGACCGGCGCGGGTCTGCTGGCACAGGGTAAGCTTGAGCTTATGAATTTTCTGATATTTCTCATAGCCGCCTCCCGCCTTTACGATCCGATTTCTCTGGCTTTTCAGAATGTTGCCGCAACCTTCAACGCAAAACTCCAAATTGAACGTATGCGCCAGATTGAGGAGCAGAGCGTACAGACGGGAACAGAAACTTTTATGCCAAAGGGCTATGATATAGAGTTTGACCATGTGAAGTTTTCCTATAATGAAAATGAAGGTGTTCTGGACGATATTTCCTTTACGGCAAAGCAGGGCGAGGTAACCGCTCTTGTCGGTCCTTCCGGCGGGGGCAAATCTACGGCGGCTAAGCTGGCAGCACGCTTCTGGGATGTAAACAGCGGCAAAATCACACTGGGCGGTGTAAATGTGTCATCGGTAGAGCCGGAAACCTTGCTTAGAAATTTTGCAATTGTGTTTCAGGATGTGGTGCTTTTTGACGACACTATAATGGAAAATATACGGCTTGGACGCAGAGATGCCAGCGATGAAGAAGTCTTGGAAGCGGCAATGGCTGCCAGATGCGATGAATTTGTACAAAAGCTGCCCAATGGCTATAAGACCGTTATAGGTGAAAATGGTTCTACTTTGTCGGGCGGAGAGCGCCAGCGCATCTCTATCGCACGGGCTCTGCTGAAAGATGCCCCTGTGATTTTGCTTGACGAGGCAACCGCGTCTATGGACGTGGAGAACGAGAGCGCAGTGCAGGCTGCTATCTCTGAGCTGGTACAAAACAAGACTGTCCTTATCATCGCACACCGAATGCGCACAGTGGCAGGCGCGGATAAGATCGTTGTGCTGAAGGACGGCAAAGTGGCACAGCAGGGAAGCCCATCGGAGCTTATGGAGCAGGGCGGGCTTTACCGCCACATGGTGGAACTGCAGGAGAAAAGCGCCTCATGGAAGCTGATGTAAATCCTTGCAGCGGATTTTTGGAAACCTATAAAATAAAGTCAGCGGGGGAAAGCCAAACTTGGCTTTCCCCCGCTGACTGACTCGGAAGCCGCAGGATGCGGGTTTCGGCAAAGGGAAGACTATAAGAAGATTCTTAAAATAATCTCAAAATACACAGAAAATAGTTGACAATATGAACAGTGAGTGTTAATATAAACCCACTAAACATATATGAATTACAAAATGTTGAGGAGAAAAACCATGACATTGTCAAAGAGGTCGGAGACTTTTTGGGGAATAATGTGTATGGAAATGCCGGTACATATGATGTGCCGTTATAACGCCATGCTCGTTTTTTCATAATAAGCTTCCCTCTGCTAATAGGACAATGCCGGATTTTTTCGTACTTATAACGAAATGATTTGAAGATTATTTTGAGCGGGAAGCAAACGACTTCCCGCTTTTTATGTGATTTGCGGACTCCCTCGGCTTATGCTGAGACTGATATGATTTGCCGAAAACAAACAGAAAGGTGAAGACATGAATAGATGTGTCCCAATAATAAGAATACAGAATCTGTCTAAAAGCTTTAAAGGTGAAAATGGAGAAGTCAGGGCCTTGGAGAATATCAACCTCGAAATTTACGGGGGCGATATATTTGGGATAATCGGTGTGAGCGGGGCAGGAAAAAGCACGCTTGTCAGATGCATCAATTTCCTTGAAAGACCGACCGCCGGAACGGTTTTCTTCGATGGAAAGGATATGAACACCCTTACGAGGAAAGAGCTTTATCAGGTCAGACAGTCTATGGGGATGATTTTCCAGCAGTTCAATCTCCTTATGCAGAGAAATGCTCTCGATAATGTATGCTTTCCGCTTGAAATTTCCGGTATCGGGAAAAAAGAGGGCAGGAAAAAGGCTATGGAGCTTTTAGAGCTTGTAGGACTGCCCGATAAGGCGAACGCTTTCCCGTCGCAGCTTTCGGGCGGGCAGCGTCAGCGCGTTGCAATTGCGAGAGCGCTCGCAACAAATCCAAAGGTGCTGCTTTGTGATGAAGCAACAAGCGCGCTTGACCCGAATACCACCCGCGGCGTGCTGGAGCTTTTAAAGGACATAAATAAAAACCTTGGTGTAACAGTTGTGGTCATAACGCACGAAATGGCAGTTGTTGAGGGCATATGCAATAAGGTCGCTGTTATAGACGAACACAGGATTGCCGAAACCGGCAATGTCGGAGAAGTGTTTATCAGTCCGAAATCGGCTGCTGCCCGAAGGCTGTTCTTTCCCGGTGATACTGTCGAGCGCTTTGCCGAAAACCGGTGCTGCCGCATCGTATTTGACGGAAGTTCTTCGTTCGAGCCTGTTATCGCAGATATGGTTCTAAAATTCCGCAGGACAGTCAACATTATTTTTGCCGATACGAAAAACATTGAAGGTCAGGCTTACGGACAGATGGTCATCCAACTTCCGGCTGATGAGGAAGTTGCTGTAAGGATGATAGAATATCTGAAATCAAAGGGCTTGGCGGTTGAGGAGGTAAAGGATTTTGTTTGACAATGCTACTTTACAAATGATTGGTGAGGGTTTTCTTGAAACCCTTTATATGACAATAGTTTCCTTCGCGTTTGCATATGTGATAGGTCTGCCTCTCGGAATAACGCTTGTAATGACAGACAGGGAGGGCATAAGACCCCTTGTCTGGCTCAACAGACTGCTTGGCGTTATTATCAACCTTTTGCGCTCAGTGCCGTTTCTTATACTGTTTTTAGTTCTTACGCCCCTTACGAGGGCTATCGTGGGAACATCCCTCGGACCGAAAGCGGCAATTGTAGGCCTTGTTATCGCATCGGCACCGTTCATTGCAAGACTTGTTGAAGGCTCCATTAAGGAGGTTGACAAGGGGGTGATAGAAGCGGCGGAATCTATGGGCGCCTCTCCGATGCAGATAATTTTCAAGGTTTTGATGCCTGAGGCCAAGCCGTCGCTTATTGTTGGTTCTGCAATTGCAGTCACCACGATACTAAGCTATTCAGCTATGACGGGTTTTGTAGGAGGCGGAGGGCTTGGCGATATTGCCATACGCTATGGATACCACAGATATCAGACTGACATCATGCTTGTGACCGTTGCAATACTTGTCGTCATCGTTCAGATATTGCAGGAAATCGGCATGAAGCTCGCCAAAATCGGCGACAAACGTATTTAGAGCACAAATCAAATAAAATATTATAAGGAGAGAACTTATGAAAAAGAGCATTACCATTCTTCTGATTGCAGTTCTGGCACTATCCCTCTTTGCCGGATGCGCAAAAACGGGAGACAAAACAGATGAAAACACCCCCGCTTCCGCAGATGCTTCCCCCGAGTCTGGCGAGCTCCAGAAAATCGTAGTCGGTGCAACTCCCGTTCCCCACGCCGATATACTTGCCGCTGTCAAGGAAATCCTTGCGAAACAGGGCTATGATTTAGAAATCGTAGAGTTTACGGATTATGTTAAGCCTAACATGGCACTTTTTGAGGGCGAACTTGACGCGAATTACTTTCAGCACAAGCCCCATCTTGATGATTTTAACATAAATCAAAAAGCAGATATGATTTCTTTGGGAGAAATTCATTATGAACCTCTCGGCATCTACCCGGGCAAGACAAAGACTATCGAAGATTTGAAAGACGGCGCTCAGATTGCTGTTCCGGCTGATACGTCAAACGAGGCGAGAGCATTGCTTCTCCTTGAGGCGCAGGGACTCATAAAGCTGAAAGAAGATGCCGGATTATCCGCTACCGTAAACGACATTGCTGAAAATCCGAAGAACCTAAAGATAATCGAAATCGAAGCCGCACAGCTTGCAAGATCGCTTCAGGATGTTGACATCGCTGTTATAAACGGCAACTATGCACTCCAAGCGGGACTTAACGTTTCTACGGACGCGCTTGCCAAGGAAGAAAAGGACTCAGTCTCCGCAGCTACATACACTAATATCGTCGCTGTCCGCAAGGGTGATGAAAACCGCGAGGACCTAAAGGCGTTTATCGCTGCTCTTCAGAGCGACGAGATAAAGAAATTTATCGAAGAGAAATATCAGGGCGCGGTTGTTCCCGTATTTTAAGATTTTCAGCGGCAGCTTAAGCGCTGACGCCTGCTCTAAAAAAGTAGACACCTTGTAAGGTGTCTGCTTTTTGTTTGCTTATATGATAGAGGGAGATTCAGCGAAGCAATATCCGGCAATTGAGCGTTTTTACGCATATCGGATATGGTCTGTTATTCGGCAAAGAGCGGAGTTGAGAGATATCGTTCTCCGGTATCCGGAAGAAGGACAACTATCGTTTTGCCGGCATTTTCCGGGCGCTTCGCCAGCTCGGTCGCCGCCCATGCGGCTGCGCCTGAGGAGATTCCTATCAGAAGTCCTTCAGCTCTTGAAAGCTCCTTGCCTGTCGTAAAGGCATCCTCATTTTTCACTTTGATGATTTCATCATATATATTCGTGTTGAGCACCTCTGGAACGAAGCCTGCGCCAATTCCTTGTATTTTGTGTGCGCCTGCCTTTCCCTCGGAAAGAACCGGCGAATCAAACGGCTCAACAGCTACAATTTTAATGTTAGGGTTTTTCGACTTCAGATATTCGCCTATGCCGGTTATCGTTCCTCCGGTACCTATGCCGCTGACAAAGATATCGACCTTTCCGTCCGTATCTTCCCATATTTCGGGACCGGTGGTTTCTCGATGTATCTTCGGGTTTGCCGGATTAACAAACTGCCCGGGTATGAAAGAATTGGGAATCTCCTGCGCAAGTTCCTCAGCCTTTGCGATTGCACCTTTCATTCCCTTAGAGCCTTCTGTAAGGACAAGTTCGGCGCCGTATGCCTTGAGGAGGTTTCGGCGTTCGATGCTCATAGTCTCGGGCATGGTGAGGATGATGCGGTAACCTCTTGCCGCAGCAACGGAGGCAAGCCCGATTCCTGTATTGCCGCTGGTCGGTTCTATTATCACCGAATCGGGGTTAAGAAGACCTCTTGCTTCCGCATCGTCAATCATCGACTTCGCTATCCTGTCTTTTACGCTTCCGGCAGGATTGAAGTATTCCAACTTTGCAACGATGGTGGCTTTAAGTCCGTTTTTCTTCTCATAGTTTGTTAGCTCAAGCAAAGGGGTTTTACCGATGAGATCGGTCAAATTGCTATAAATTTTTGACATAGGATTTCCTCCGTTCAAGTTCTTACAATTCCTATATGTTTAGTATGATTTATATAATACATAATATTCCGTTAAACTATTTTTGTCAATATGTTTTTAAAATAAAATACACAATTCCTATATGGTACATATGTCATTGACAAAAATGGTATTTTCTATTATGATTTAAAACATATAATACAAGTATGAATTGTTGGTTTATATCGGAAAGGAGCATCGAATTTTATGAGGCTTTCGGCAAAAGGACGCTATGCTTTAGCGGCTGCCATCAGTATGGCTGAACAGTACAGTTCCGGCGAACCTCTTACGGTAATAAGCATTTCCGAAAAACTCGGAATTTCTAAAGTATATCTTGAGCAAGTGTTTGCGCTTTTGAAACGCGGGGGTATCGTAAATTCCATAAAAGGGGCGCAGGGAGGATATCAGTTTACGCGGACGCCCCAAAACATCACTATGCTCGACATTTTGTCTGCGGTTGAGTTTTCACTTTCTGAACCAGCAGAGGATACAGTTTCAAAAAACGCACCGGAAATTGAAGTGGCTCTGAAATATTCGTTTGCCAAAATCGATAATGCGCTAAAAATTACAATGGAGAGTATTACTTTAAGCGATCTTGTCAACGAAGCTGAAAAATCTAAGCCCGATAGCGGCTTTATGTATTTTATTTAGGGTAAAGAAACCGTATATGTATTGACCGTTCTCCATAAACAATGACAGGAAGCCGCTAAATCCCTTTTCGGAATTTGGCGGTTTCGTTGCTGTAAAAGCTGTTGGATTATATGTTGGTATCAATATCTATTCATGTAATTAATGAGATAGCTTCTAATCTTTTTCAAATTCAAAACTATCATATAAGTAATATCCGGATAGCAATAACATAAAACTTGGAATATACTTAAATTTTATTAAAAAATGTATCAAATTATTAAATCGAAATTGCAGAATATTTAAAACCACTATAGATGAAAATAAAAAGATTGAAATACTTAAATGAAATAATTAATTTTAAGTTTTTTCTTGAATAAAAGAGAAAAAATTTTCTATAGTGAGCACAAATGAAATAAGTAATAAAATCTCCTAAAACTGGTTAATGGTACTTAGTGCTTCGGCGCTTGCGGATGTGCTGTCAGCACTGACAGGTATTGCAGAACTGCCGCAGGTAGAATAGATAGTGTAAGCCCCAAAATTTTCATTTAGTATTTAACCCAAAAAGGCAAATATTATGAAAGAGGAGGCGATACTATGAAAAAAACAATCGCTATAACGCTTTTCGTTTTTACTTGCTTTAGCTTATCAGTAAGCACTGCGATTGCCTATGATAATATAGGCGATACTAAGGAAAAAGCAGCTTTAATTGACACGTCTTTGCAGAGAGATATAGATGCGTTAAGAATAGAAGTTAATGATTTAGCAAAGCGCGTTGAGGCTACCGAACCTTTGGGAACAAGGGATGAGAGGCGTAAGCAGTATTTTGCACTCGATATGGAAATAGATAAGTTAGACGATAAAATCGATTTACTTGAGGATAGAGTAAAAGCCGATTATATTGCGCGGATACTCACGTGGGAAGAATATAGAAGTATTGAACGCGAACTTGAGACCTTTGAAGAAAGATTGGACCGCGCGGATGATATGCTGGAAAAAATATTTGGCATAAATGATTAATATGTGCAATCCCGCGATACACAGCACTTTTCAGAAGAACTAATAGGGGAACGGAATTAATCCGCTCCCCTTATTTTTCGCTTGCTTTTATGGTTTAATTTTGACATCAATTCTGACATCAAAATCATACAAAATAGTGCACAAAATGCAATTTTTATATATTTGCACTTAAACGATAAAAACATAAAAAAGACCCGTAAATCACTGATTTCACAATGATTTACGAATCTTTTGCACTTGCACTGGCACGCCCTGAGAGATTCGAACTCCCGACCTTCTGGTCCGTAGCCAGA
>JAAYBD010000017.1 GCA_012719035.1 Clostridiales bacterium
ATGAACGTCTGCATACTGCGCATACCGGCTCATGAGAGCATCGTAACGGGTCCTTCGCATTGTCCGCGCTGCGGCAAGAAGCTGAAATGGTACGAACTGATACCGATATTCAGCTTTCTTGCCCTGCGGGGGCGCTGCTCAAACTGCAAGCTGCCCATATCCGCACAGTATCCGATAATCGAAGCGGTAAACGGCATCTTATGGCTGTTAATATTTTACGTTCTGGGCTTTTCACCCTATGCGGTGCTTGCCTGTCTCATGGTTTCCGCACTTTTTGTGCTCTCTGTCATAGACGTACGTACCCGTGAAATACCGCAGGGTATAAATGTCTTTATCCTTGTTCTCGCCATCACTGCCGCGCTTATCGACAGGCAAAACTTCACCTCTCATATTATCGGATTCTTCTCTATATCGGCACCTTTATATCTTATCCTGATAATAACGCACGGAAAAGGCATTGGCGGCGGCGATGTCAAGCTCATGGCAGTCTGCGGGCTTTTCCTCGGCTGGAAGCTCGTTGTGCTCGCTTTCTTTATCGGCTGTTTAGCCGCAAGCATAATCCATCTTTTTCTCATGGCCGCCAAGAAAGCGGATAGGTCGCTTTCCTTTGGTCCATATCTTTCAGCAGGAATTTTTCTTGCCCTCCTCTGGGGCAATTTGATTATAGATTGTTATCTGAGTTTGTACAAATAAATAACGTGCCGTCCTAACAGGCGGCACGTCTGAACTTTATATATGCAATTACGAAATTTTGGATTTTATCCCATTATCGGGTATAAACACAAAAATCGGCGTTTATTAGGGGAGAGGGGATTACTATGGCGGCAAAGACGATAAATATAGAGGTTTGCGACCAAATAATCAAGGTCTGCCGCGTTGCCCGTAAGGGCAAGAGCATTCGCATGTTCGATTCCTTTTCATTTCGGACTCCGGACGACTGTGTTTCGGACGGAGTAATAGCCAACCCTCAAGTTTTGGGGCGTGAGCTTAAAAAACAACTTACCGAACATGGTCTGCACAGCGTAAAGAACGTTGTCTTTGCTTTGTCATCAAGCAAAATCGCTGTCCGGGAGGTAAAGCTTCCGCTTATGAAAGGAAAATACCTCGCCAAGGCAATTCAGACAAATGCAGAGGAATATTTTCCCGTCGATCTTAAAAACTACCACATAACATACAGCGTGCTGGATACCTTTTCCGGACCCAACGCTTTCATGCGCGTTATGGTTTTGGCGGCACCTATTTCAATGATTGAAGGATACTTCCAGCTCGCAGAGAAAGCCGGTCTTACCGTAAAGGCTATTGACAGCTGCGGCAATAGCCAGTATCAGGCATTGAAGTGCATCGGGGGAAAGGGTGTCACCATATATGTTGACGTCGACTCAACCTCAAGCTTAGTCAGCTTTATCCATGGCGACAGCCTTTTGCTTCAGCGAACATTCGCTTTCGGAGCGGACGAGCTTATTGCACACTATATGGTTGCCACGGGTAAAGATAATGAGAGCTATCTGTCCGCTCTTAGCGAAACAGACACAACAAGCACCGATTTTGCCGCAGATCAGGTTCTTTCTCCATATGATGTCCAGGAGGATCTGAGCCGTCTTGTTAGCGGCATCGTCCGCTCTGTAGACTTTTTTAATTCCAGCCAATGGGCAAATGCAGCATCCCGCGTAGTGCTTATGGGAACAAACCGCCATATAATCGGGCTGCGCGAGCTTGTTGCGGAGGCTACGGGGCTTGAAACGCTGCATCTTGACGATATCCCCGAATTTTCATCATTTACAAACGGGGCTGCCGAAGCTCCGTCCTATATAAGCTGTATAGGAAGTTCAATCGCTCCTCTGGATTTGATACCGTCCCGTCTCCGTCCTTCCTCAAGACGTTCCGTTGACGACAAGGACGCAACAATTTTCCCCGGCGTCTTGATTTGCTCCCTGTTCGTTTTGGCAGGAATAGCTGCGGCATTTTACTCAATATCCGGCTATCACAAATCAGTCCGCGAGCTTGACGCCATGGAAGAGGAGATAAGCAACCTCGAATATACTGAGCAGATATACGAATCCTACATAGCTTACCAGAAAGGCGAAGAAGCCATCAAAACCGTTGCTGCGAACACAGATACTCCAAATTCCAAGCTTGTCAGCTTTTTTGAGGAGCTTGAGAAAAAAATGCCTTCGAGCATTTTGATTCTGTCTGCCGCCTGCACAAATGACGGTGTTTCAATGAATATAACCGTAGCAAGCTACACCGACGCGGCTGCGGTCATTTCAGAGCTGCGCAGCTTCAGCAGCCTTTCTCAAGTCGAAGTAAGCGATATAGGTCTGTCCCAAAATGAAGCGGGTATTGAAAGAGTATTGTTTACAGTTAATTGCCTTTACGGCGAAAATCCTTATTTAAACGGCATTAACCCCCACGGCGAGCTTGTGCTGCCTTCGGGAACTCCGTCCGATGCCAACGCACCCGCCGAAACTCAGACTCAGGAGTCAGGGGAGGATGAACAATGAATATTTCCAAACGTGACCAAAGACTTTTGCTTATTCTTCTGGGTATCGCTGTTTTCCTTGCATCATATCTGGGTACATTCAGAACCTACAGCGAAAAAAAGGCGGAAATCCAGACGCAGATCGAAGCTATCACTCCCCGCCTTACAGAGCTTCGCGGATATCAGTCACACCTCGCCGAATATCAGGAAGGCATCAGTAAAATTCAGGACAGCGTCAGTTCCGAACTTTCCAAGTTCCCCGATGATGTCCGCAGCGAGGACATGATAATGTATGTCACGAAGTTGGAGGAAAAAATCGGTCTGAACGCCAAGAGTATCAGCATCGTTCCCCCCGAACTGATTTCGCAATTCAATGTACCAAAGGAAAGCTCCGAAAAATATGAGCTTGTACCCGTTGCGGCTTTGCGCACCTGCTTATCCATAGACTGCAGCCTAAACTACGATCAGCTTAAAAAACTCATCGATTACATTTACGCCACTCCTGAAAAGACAGCTTTAAAAAGTGTTTCTGTAAGCTATAACGCCGAAACCGGCGGTCTAACCGGAAATGTCATCATGGAAAAGTATTTCGTCAGCAGTTCGGACTACACCTACAAGCCGACGGACATACCTCCTGTTGCCAAGGGCACAAACGATCCTTTCGGAACATTTTCTGTAACGGCACCACCCGCAGAGGGCGAAGAAAACTAAATCCTTTTTTCCCGCCCCTCTCTTTTTGGGGCGGGAATAGTGGATTTTAGACATATTCAAGGAGAAAGGAGGACGCGAATGAAAAGGTCATTATCAAGAGATAACAGGGGCTTGACCCTTATCGAAATCATCGTTGGCATTTCAATTATGGCTATCATCGCCGTACCCCTGCTCCATACTTTCGTAACTGGCGCAAAAACGTCTATGAAAAGCCGTACATACAGCGATGCAACGGATGCCGCACAAAACATCATAGAGCAGATTCAAGCAAGCAAAACAAATGTTTTTTTGAAAAATCCGAACAGCATATACACGGGTGCGCAATATTACGCCCGCGGGGGCAGCGAAACCGGGGGATATTACTATACTCCTCTTACAGGAAACTCTGATCTTCCCCCTAAATCTACAGACAAAAATTATTATATCGGTATAAAAAACTTAAAGTCAGGGGAATCCGAGTTTGACGCACTTTTAACTGTCGACGCAAGCTCAGATTTGAACAACGCCGATGTTTCCATCAGCAACAGCATGGATGCTGTAATTGGGATGGCAGGCGCAGACGATAACGTTCTTGCAAGACTAAGAGGAGAATACGGATCATATTTTGATCACCCGCTTACTCTCAGCGGTTTTACCCGAGAAATCGTGATTGACGTTATAAAAGACGATTCGTACTATAATATCGATATCAGCTTCATTTATCGGGGAAGCATCACCTATATAGATAACGAGATTGTATATACAGACAATTTAAGATACACCGAAAACGGTTCAACCCGCATAAGTTCTACGGATTCTACGGCAGAAGGCTCTCCCGCGTTCTCCGTTTATATGTTTTTCAAAGCATATTACTCCGATAAAGATATGATTACGATCAATAATAGTGCTGGAAGCGACTTTAACGTCTTTCTTGTAGACGTAACAGAAAGCCCCTCTATCCCCATCACCTATTCAGCAGATATCCAGTTCAAATCCCAGTATGATTACCTGACACAGCGTGTGTTCACGAATATCCCGCTTGCAGATAAGGATATGAAATACAAGGCCTTCGATAAAAACAGACCGGGTCATTACAAGCTCCTTGCATTTTCAGGTAATCTTGTGGAAACAAAAAAGCTTGATCGGAAATATCTTATGAACATCTCTCTATTTGAATGCGGCTCCGATTTTACCGGCGAGCCTGTACTCAGTATGGATTTTAACAAGTTAGACTGACTTTCCTCAGCGAACGGAGGATTTTAAAATGGGTATTATGCGCACTACACGCCGTGCAGTACATAACAATAAAGGCAGCGCCGTTATAACAGTCGTAATAGCCATGCTGTTTGTCGCGGCTTTAGGAACGGCTCTGCTGTACGCCGCCTATATGGGTTATCAGATAGCGATTACCGAACGCGGCAACAAGGAAAATTTTTATCAATGCAGCACTGCGATGGATGATATACGTACCGGCATTCAAAATTCAGTTACACAGGCGCTTGCGGCCGCATATACAAATACCCTTACCAAATATGCGGTATCCGGCGAAGACTTCGATACCCACACCGAGTTTTCCAATGAATTTTTATACCGGCTGTCATTGTCCAAGGTAAAAGTCAACGATTTTGACGCTCTCCTATTCGATTCCGCACAGGAATCGGGCAAAACAAAAATAACAGCCTATTACCCATCCAGACTTTCGAGCTATACAAATACCCCGCCGGAAACACTGTCATTAGGCTTCGGCGGAAATTATGAGGCAGTTACCGGAGAGGTTATTGAAAACACAGACGCTGGCAGACTCCTTTCCATTACCATGAAAGCAATCAGTGTCAAATTCACAGAAAACGGATATGAATCGGAAATAATCTCCGATATCACGATTAATATTCCGGATTTCTTTGCAAAAACCCCTACGGCGGAGAGCCTTAACAACTGCGCCATCATTGCAGAAGGGACTCTTGTCCAAAACTCAGGAACCAATACTGTAATTAACGGGGATATATACTCCGGTGGAATTTCTGTAACGGGGGAAGGGAACCGTCTGACCTTTAGTAACAGCAATGTCATCAGCAAGGGCGATATTACCGTTTCAAACGGCGGGGAGTTAGTTTATAATGCGCCAAAATACGAGCTTTGGGCGAACAAAATTGCGGCGGGCAGCCCTGTTAGCGGCGGATATCCCTCAACAATCGGGAAGCTTGACCTCAGCGGAAAAATTTTTGTTGCTGACGATTTGGTTTTAGACGGAAACAAAGGAACCTCTGTCAAGCTTCAAGGTTCATATTTTGGTTTCGGAGATGGCAACACCCCATCAAACAGCAGTGCAATTATCGTAAACGGAAGGGATACAGCGCTTGATATCAGTAAGCTGGACAGGCTGTCCCTTGCGGGAGTCAGCTTTATCAGCATTGCCGGACAGGGACTTAATGAAATCGGCGGCGAAAGTTATTCTGTTCCGATACCTATGGGAGAGTCGCTTTCCGTAAAGAGCAATCAACTTGCTTACCTTGTCCCCGACGAATGCATAAACTATCCCTCAAACCCTTATATTTTTAGCGGCCCGATCGACCCTCTTGTGTGCGAACCGGATACTGTTCTTTGGGGTACAAAAAAACTGAGCGATTATTTGGGCGGAGGAAAAGGTGAAATTAAAGCCCTGTACAAAAATATAAGCGAAAACGAGAAGATTGCTTATGTCTTCATGGTATTTAGCAAGCATGAATATGCAAACGCTTATTTCCGCGATTATTTTGCAGCTTATCCCGAAAAAATCGAGCAATACCTCAGTCTTTATACGGCTTTGAGCGGTAAAAGTTCTGACGCTTATTTCGATACCGCCGGAAACACATTTTACGTATCAAATGCCGGCGGCATTCCGGAAGATGATAAGCTGACGCTCATACCGGCAAACGAAAAGGTCTGGACGGATGGTGTTAAAGCAAGATATAGCAGAATGACTTCTCCTTTCGGCGATTTCGTCAATGAGGAGGCTCTAAACGCTCTCCCCGCTGAAACCGAACTGAACTTTGTCGATGATAACAATAAGACCCTTGCCATTATAAGCAACAAAAAAGCAGTCGAATACGTTTCGCCATCATCTTCGATTAAGTTGATAATAAGCACAAATGATGTATCTATTCGCGCCAAATTCAGCGGGATGATACTGACCAAAGGTAATATAACAGTCAGCGCAAACATTGATGCCACAGGCTTTGACAGCAATATGGTCGGCGCGCACTGTGATATAAACGGCGTCCGCTATAAGCTCTCAGACTTTGTTTTGTCATCTGCTCTCTCAGGAGCAAGCAGCAATGAATATTCGGAAAACAGCTGGTCACCCGATAAACTGGTTGTTTATGAAAACTGGACTAATAACTAAATCAAATAAGTAAGGTGGGCGGTCGTGAAAAATAAAGGCTTTACTCTCATTGAGCTGATTGTTGTAATATCTATAATGGGAATACTCGCCATTGCTATAGAAGCGTCCGTTTCAGCTTCGGGCTTGTCAAAAGTCAAACACTGCGTAACAAAAACAGATAATCTGATAGAAAAATGCCGAATCGGCGCTCTTAGCCGTTCGGGCAATGTTCGGCTGGTTATTCGGGCAGACGGCAGCGGCAAGATTATCGCCGATTACTACGAAAGCGGAAGTTCTCCCGTTTCAAGCGATGTTCTGTCGGAAAGCGGTATCTCCATGACCTACACCATAGAAAATTCAGATAAAACAAATCAGGCAACACACAATGTTGAAGACAGACCCCTGACGCTCTCTTTTAACCGCTCTACCGGCAGCCAAAAGCCCGATGAAAACGGATATCTTTATACGGCTATCGTAATTTCAAACGGAAGCACATCCCGCGAAATAAAGCTTGTTCCTTTGACCGGCGCCCATGTTCTGAGTTAGGAGGACCAAAAATGAAAATCGGAAACAAGGGGCTGACACTTGTAGAATTGGTAGTCTGTATGGTGATTTTCGGATTCTTAGCTTCTGCGGCATACGGCTTTATGCTTGCAGGCGCAAACTCCTTTTCCTCAGTGAACAGCGGCATCAACCTGCAAACCTCATCTTCCCTCACCATGAATCAGCTCAGCGCTTATTTGATAGACTGCCGCACCGGAATATGCTTCACCGATAACAAGCTTTATGTCATCAACGAAGACCCTGAGCCTAACGCCGACGGCTCCGCTGCATATACGGCAAACATATTCGAGTTTAAAAACGACAACTGCATATACTTCTCCAGCACTGCTGCATTTAAGACAGACAGCAGGACTTTCTCCTGCGATTACACTTCCGGCGACCTTCTGGCGGAACATGTTCAAGATGACTTTACAATAAAAATAATTCCCGACGAAGACGGAACATCCGCTGTAAGCGTGGAGATCAAGGCATCATTTGCCGATGGAAAGCAATCCATAACAAAAAATAAAATTGTCTCTCTGCGAAATAAGCCGGAAATAGTATTTATCTCCTGATTTGTATATAGCTTCGCCGAATAATATCTTATCCAGCGAATTGAGGTGACCCCTATGAATTCAAAACCGAGCGTTTTTAAAAAAATAGTCTCAGTTATACTAAGCTTTGCCTTTGTTCTGCCTGCAAGTCTTTTTCTGATCGGGGACAGCGGAAAAGCGGAAGCTATGGCCAGTCTCCCATATGTTGAGGAAATCAAGCAGAGCGGCGGTGCTTTCAAAATCCTTGAAATCGTTCCCGACAAAAGCCAAGGCAGCATAGGTTACCTTATTAATGACAGGGAGCCCTGCTCGGATTGGGTCACGAAGGCAGGGCAGCAGGAAAACCGCAGCGCTCGCATGGATTACATAAACAGCCTGTTTAACAGCCTGACTTCATCCGGAATCTTGGGAAGCGGCGACTCCGCTCCTCTTGAAAGCAAAGGCAGCTATACTGAAAAATATCCGTGGGAGAACCATGACAATTTCTCCGAAATGCCCCTCTCCCATTGGGAAACAGTAAATAACGTTAACGGAACTTTGACGCCGTCTTCTAACGGAGATTATTCACCGCATTATACTTATTCGCTTGCAGACGGCGGCTCTTATCTGCAAATCATAACCGGTCTCAGTACAGACAGTGCTGAAGCGGAGGATTCATACTACTATAATATCAGTTTTGAAAAAATCACCGGAACTACCTCTATTACCGAAAACTCCTTGATATATGCCAAAACAGAGGAAACTCCCGACCTCAGCCCCGATATTGACGGTACCGTTGTTCCTTTGAAATGCTTAGGTTTATTCGGTGCCCCAAATTTTCCGGGAATCAATGTCGATACAGACAGCTATATAGCAAAACCTGTCGGTTCTCCGAAAACTGCGAAGGACACTGAGCATCCTTACCGCGCCTACGGTGATGAGTTCCGCGCCGCCGCGGCAGGCGAAACAGGGTATTTTAAACAGACGCTTTCCGCCTACAAGTATGTCGGTCAAGGCGGAGAATACACTTTCAAGGCAAATGAAGGCAGTCAAAACTACAACTTGATGTATAACACTGTTTTTTATTCGGGGGGATATGCGAATAACAATTGGTTTTTGCGTCACGTCTTCGACTGGCAGCCGGAAAAAAATGAAGCAATGCCTCAAACCGCCTTTGCAATAAGAACTGTCACAGGAAACGAAGTGAGCGCTGATACAGCCGCACAGTTCGACCTTATAATACTGTCAGGAGGCACAGACGGAAACTACAATATCGAAAACGACCTATCGTCCGCGGTAAGTTCTTCAATACGGGAGCTTTGCACAGCGACAAGCACGAAAAAAGGATCTCCTATTATCATTGACAAGCGCTTATTAGACGGAAGCCTCAATATAAACACGCTTGCAACAAATCTTGCCGGAACAAGTACGCCGCACGTTACCGGAAATGTTTACTGCGCGCAGTATCCACTTGTCAATCAAAGCTTCACAACAAACTTTGACGCAAAACTCTATTCCGCAAACGGAACACCTTTTCATCCGGTCTATAAAGAAATTCAAGATGAAAACCTATTGCGCCGTATCAGCGGTGTGGAACAACTCCCCTTGGAGGTAAATCCTGCACGCGCTGTTCGCAGTGTAATAAATTCTGCCGGAAGAAGAACTCTTGATGATAAAAACGTCATATCTGTGCTCGAAATTGAACCTTCCCGAGGAAAAGAGCTAAACAAAAATACAGTTTTACGGTGGCTCGGCTACCCGCCTAACTCCACTGAGGTGGGCGTAAGCATCACATCAATGTCTACTGCAGAATTCATTGGCAAAATCGATGATATCAAAGAAAAATACGATTTGGTTTATATCGGCTCCAATTTAGAAGGCTTCAAAACAAAGGATTATTTCGGCAAACCAATTCCGGATTATTATGACGATAACATGGATGGTCTTATCTATTCCAACATAGGCGATTTGGTCATTTCCGGCGGTGAAAGCGGCTTTTCAATGAGCGGACTTCTCGACAGGGATTATTCATCTAACACTTTTTCCCGAAATGGCAAGACGTATAATAAAATACGTACGGGAACAAGTTCAAATTGGTATAATACCTCTCGGACTTTCCGCTATTCTGGCAACGATTTGACAAAATCGAAAATGGAACAGCTTCAGGCATTTGCCAATGCCGGATACCCCGTCATTGTCGCAAACGATTTGATGCAAGGAATAAAAATCACGAACAACTCATCCACAGTTGGATTGTGCCGCTTCGGATTTCTGAATATAAGAGAATGTATTTACAGACCCGTAATGGAATTTGACAGTTCATCATTCAGTCTGACAGTTCGCCTCGAGTCAGTCAGCTCACATTACGGATATACAAACAATGCTGTCGTAACAGCGGCAGCATTCAATCTGTATAAGCGTGGAAAAAACGGCGCTCCCGATACATTGGTTTCAAGTAATCAGGTAAACGGTACATCCTCCATATTCGATCTGAGCCAATGCAATTATAATGACGAATATTACTGCACAATTGATGTTGAAAATGTTCGAGACTCGATTGGATACGAACATGACATAAACAGAGTTTTTTATAAAGAAAAAACCGAAACCTTTGCCCTTAGCAAAGGACTTAACGAGCTGCATATCGACAACAGCTCTCATATGTATGAGTTTCTGCAAAGCGCTGTCTCGCTTCCAAATGTAATGTCCGTCAAAGAGGCTCTGGCAGACGGAAATGCAGCACGCAAATATGTAAACATCCCCAAACCCAAAATCTCATTTTCCACTGTGAACGGAAAATTGGCATATCCAACGGAATACAGCAGAGACGACAACGGTAAGGTTACATCGCTTGAGCCGAAAAACGGTTCTTATCATCTCGAATATCGCTTTAAAATACAAAACAGGAGCGATCCTGTACCTACTCAAACTCAATATTACTGCAATCTTTTTATAGACGGAAACGGTGATGGGCTGTATACTAACGGAACAAACGGTCCGAATGAGCTTCTAAGCGATATCGTAATACATGAATGGGATCCCGTTAAAAACAGAGCGGGCGCAATCGTAAAAAACGGTGAGCTTGAGACAGGTGTTGAATACTATGTTTCGCGCAAGCTCCCCGGCGATATGATCGGTTTGATTCCATGGAAGCTGGAGATCGCGGTTTATAACGGTGATGGCAGCGCAGGCAAGTGTACCTCATATCGCAACTATACTCATATCCCCGTACCGACAGACGAAAACGGAGTACCGCTCAGCGAAAAAATACCCAAAATAGAAATTCTGCAAGTCAACACCAGTCGAAGCGAAAGAAGTTTCTGGGGTGTAACTGTTGCTTCCGGAATCGATCTTGAAGCACAGATGCGGGAGGTCTCGTCCGGAGGCTATTGGAGTGAAGTAACGAAAAAGAGATATGCCGGAATCTATGGCAAACTCATAGCCGATATCAGCAACGACTTCAAAATAACGATAAAAACGATAAGAGCAAATACTCTTGACCATTCTTCGACATGGGTACATAATGGGACCACTTACTCTAACATCAATGATTATTTGAATTCGTTCGACATGGTGATTCTCGGATTTGACGATTGCTATCAAGAGCTTAGCCAAGAGTCTGCCACAGCAGTCGCAAATTATATCAAGACGGGCAAAGCAACGCTTTTCACCCATGACTGCACCTCGTTCTTCTTCCTGCCGTTTGAGGATTACCCAACCGAAAATTCAGGGGTTATAGGCAAAATCCCAAACTATGTTTATTCTTCAACAAACATTATCCCGAGCTTTTCGATGTTCGGATATAGATTCAACATGACGATCCGCGACGCGGTTGGACTTGACCGTTATGGTGTCACAAGCCAAAAATATGGGCTTACAAAAAAGTCTATCCCCGACATTCCAAAAAGCGGCATCGTTTCCTCAAATGCATATCTGACCATGAACGAATCACAGAAAAACGCACTGCTCGAAGATGGCTACAGCATAGCGTATAAGCCGGGTTCAGGCAGAACAGAAACCGTCGCTGAAACCCAAGGACTTACAAAAGGCGTTCTGATGCATTACTACCAAGGTGCCGGAAAACCGACATCGGATACTTATAGTACAAACTTTGAAACCACTTCTACAGTCTCTCAAGTAAACGAGGGAAAGATAACAAGCTATCCATACAATGTTAACACAGCCGCATTCAAGGGGAGCGGAGATACAAATACCATGCCCGTTGCTCAAACGCACTTCCAGTATCAGCAGCTCAATATGAATTCAGATGACATCGTTGTCTGGTATTGTCTGTCAGGCGGCACTTTTGATTATCTTCCAAACGACGTTATAAATTCCTATTATCTTTACAGCAGAGGGAACGTGACATATTCAGGCTGCGGTCACACAACAAGCCCAATCAACCAAAACGAAGCAAAGCTATTTATAAATACTATGATAGCTTCGTACAGAACCTCTAAATCTGCTCCGGAAGTATGCTTTACCGACTCTACCGGTATGAAAACATTGAACAACTATCTCATTCCACGTGATGAGACAGGTATGCTGGAAATCAGCGGAGCGGATAATAATATCCGCAGCATCTATTTTACTGTCAACGATACGAATTTTGGTGAAAAAACCTTAAAAGCAAGCTTCAGTTGTGCTGACACTTCGCTTGAGGGTATCACAATTTACAATGCCGAAACACGTGAGGAGCTTAGCGCCGGCGAAAGTCTGCGTTCCGGTGTCGTCTACTGCATCAACTTCGATGAAGTTTGGGCAAAACTACCGTCTGATGTAAAATCCGGCATCGGGAACGGTATAAAATTTTTTATAACCGTCGACTCAACTGTTGATGGCCACACAAAGAAAGGAACGGATTATGTCACTCTTCGGCAATTTTCTTTAAGCCCGTTGAGCTAAAATCATCTATGTAAAAATGAGTGGTGCAAAAAAGCTTTGTAAAGAAGGAGTGCCAGATGGACGAATATAAAAGTCTGTTCCAGCGCCTTGCCGGCTATGCAGCGTCCAACACTGTGCCCTTGCATATGCCCGGACACAAGCGCAACGCGGCAGGCATACCGTTTCTTGAAGAACTGGGCGCGAAATATGACATCACCGAAATCGAGGGCTTTGACGACCTGCATAACCCCCGCGGGATACTGGCTGATGCAATGCAGAAAGCGGCAAGGCTTTGGAAAAGCGACACTTGCTTTTTCCTTGTAAACGGCTCGACCTGCGGTATACTTTCCGCCGTCAGAGCCGCCGCAAAAATAAGCGGAAACGGCAGGATCATCATGGCTCGAAACTGCCATAAGTCGGTTTATAATGCTGTTGAACTCAGTGAGCTGACGCCGATTTATATCGCACCCGCAGCGGTTGAAGGCTTTGGGTTTTGCGGCAGCATCCCACCAAAAGACATAGAAATAGCGGTACGGGATAATCCTGGCACTCCCGTTATCCTTACAAGCCCAACTTATGAGGGGATAATCAGCAATATTGCAGAAATATCCGTAATCTGCCATTTATACGGCTCTCCGCTTATAGTGGATGAGGCGCATGGTGCCCACCTCGGTATCTCGCCGTTTTTTAACGGGGGAGCCGTCCATGCCGGAGCGGATATCGTTGTTCAAAGCCTTCACAAAACTCTGACAGGACTCACGCAAACCGGGCTTCTGCATTTAAGCGGGGGATTGATCCCGCCAGAGGACATTCTGCGGGAGCTTTCGATATTTGAGACAAGCAGCCCATCATACCTGCTGATGAGTTCAATCGACGGGACGCGTGAGCTTATCGAAACACGCGGAGGTGAACTGTTTAAAAACTGGAATAAGCGGCTTGACCGCTTTGACAAGCTTGTATCTCCTCTGCAAAATCTCAAAATCCCCGGCCACAGCGATTTTTTTGACTGCCAGAAGAAAAACAGCCTTGCAGGGTATGCAAGGCGCGGGATTGAAAGCAGTGCCGTATATGGTTTTGACAGAAGCAAAATAGTGATTTCCTGCGAGGGAACTGATACCACAGGCATATCTCTTATGAGCGAGCTTCGCAGCCGTTTCGGAATCGAATGTGAAATGGCGGCATGCGGATATGTCGTGGCAATGACGGGAATTCTGGACAGCGACGAAAGCATCGAGCGCCTCGGCAAAGCACTTTGCCGTTTGGATGCAAAAACGCGGACAACAGCTCCCCGTATTCCTTTCACAGCGGCAAAGCTGCCTCCTCGAAGGATGAGCGTATCCGAAGCGCGCGCAAGCACATCAAGGTCTATGTCCGTGAGGGACGTCAGAGGCAAAGTTTCAGCCGAATACATATGGGCATACCCTCCGGGAATTCCTCTGGTCGTCCCCGGTGAAGAACTGACGGAGGAAATAATAAAAAGCATCATAATTCAGCGTGAGGCAGGCGTTTCCCTGCGCAGCACAAGCGGCGGCATGCCCAAGACTCTGCGCATCCTCTTATAAATATCGCTCTGTTTTAATCCCATTTCCGCCCGAAACGGCTTCCTGCCCTTGACAATCTATATATAATATTTTATATTAAACTGTGTAGCAGTAATTGATTAAGGAGTTGTCACGATGAAAAGAATTAAAACTCTCAGCACCCGCGACCTTAACAAGACCCTCAAAACGGGCGGCTGCGGCGAGTGCCAGACTTCCTGCCAGTCAGCTTGCAAAACCTCCTGCGGTGTTGCAAACCAGCTTTGCGAGAAGTGCAAATAAGTTTTTGATTAGTGCCTGAAACGGGTATCAAATGCTGTTCGGTCTGTTTTCGGTCGAACAGCATTTTTCCCTATCTTCACAAAAAAGCGCGGATGCGGCTCAAAAAGCAGAGCTGTTTCGCGACTATCCCATATACTTTTAGAGGTACATATGATACATCAATATAAATTGAACGGATACAACATTGTTCTGGATGTTTTCAGCGGTGCAGTTCATTCAGTGGACGACCTTGCCTATGACATCATCGAACTTTTTGAATCATGTTCTGAAGAAGACATCGTCGGCCAGATGCTTGAAAAATACGCGGGGGACCCCGAGGTGACCCGCGATGAGATATTAGACTGCATCTCAGACATAAAGGAGCTAAAAGCAGAAGGGCAGCTTTTTACTGAGGACTGCTATGAAAGCTATGCCTGTGATTTTAAAAACAACAGCCGTGCTGTAAAGGCGCTCTGCCTGCATGTTGCGCACACCTGCAACTTGAGCTGCGATTATTGCTTCGCGGCTCAGGGAAAATACCACGGCGAAAGAGCGCTTATGAGCTTGGAAGTCGGCAAGCAGGCGCTTGATTTTCTAATTGCAAATTCGGGCAATCAGCAAAATTTGGAGGTAGATTTCTTCGGCGGAGAACCTCTGATGAACTGGGATGTCTGCAAACAGCTTGTTGCCTATGGCAGGTCGCGTGAAGCTGAGACAGGCAAAAAGTTTCGATTTACTCTGACAACGAATGGGCTTCTTGTCGACGACGATGTCATAGAATTTGCAAACCGAGAGATGAACAATGTTGTAATGAGTCTTGACGGACGCAGGGAGATAAATGACCACCTACGCAAAACAGTAACAGGCAAAGGCAGCTATGAGATAATTGTCCCGAAGTTTCAAAAATTTGCAAAAACGCGCGGGGACAAGGAATACTATATACGCGGTACATTTACACATCAAAATGTTGAGTTTACAAAGGATATCTTCCATATGGCGGATCTTGGCTTCACCGAGCTTTCAATGGAGCCTGTCGTCTGTGCTCCGGATGATCCCTATGCGCTGACAGAGGAAGACCTACCGATTTTGTTTGAGCAGTATGAGATTCTTGCAAAAGAAATGCTGAAGCGCGATAAAGAGGGGAGAGGCTTCACCTTCTATCACTATATGATAGACCTTGAGGGCGGTCCATGTATTTATAAGCGCATTTCCGGCTGCGGAAGCGGTACAGAATATCTCGCTGTAACTCCTTGGGGTGAGCTGTATCCCTGCCATCAGTTTGTAGGCGACGAGAAATACAGCATGGGCAATGTATGGGACGGCATTAAAAATATTGAGCTTCGCGATAAATTTAAACAATGCAACGCATATGCCCGCCCCTCCTGTCGTGACTGCTGGGCAAAGCTGTATTGCAGCGGAGGCTGCGCCGCGAACGCCTACCATTCAACAGGCAGCATTACGGGAATATATGAATACGGCTGTGAGCTTTTCAAAAAGCGTATGGAGTGCGCGATTATGATTAAGGTTGCAGAAAGCGGAATTTAAAAAGTAAAAAAGCCCGGCACTCAGGTGCCGGGTTTTCCGTATTTTTATCACGCTATGGTAGCAAGTCCTTTACCCTTTGTTTTTGATTTATAGAGCGCACTGTCAGCACGCTTATAAAGCACATCAAAAGTATCGCCCTTGCTTGCTATGCAGCAGCCAACGGAACAGGTAACTTCCGGCATCTTAAAATCATCGCTGCATCGTTTTGTCTTCAGGCTTTCCATAAGTTCCTGAATCCTGCGCTCAACCACTTTTTTATCGGAGGTCAGAGTCATGTAAACAACAAACTCATCTCCGCCAAGACGCCCGATCACGTCTCCGAATCTGAAAGTTGATTTCAGCTTATCGGAGAAAAATATCAAAGCCTTGTCGCCGCAGTCGTGACCGTATTCGTCATTGATGTTCTTGAAATCATCCAAGTCTATTATAGCAAATGCCGAGTGTTCGTTATCTTCAAGCTTCTGCAGACGCTCGTTTATTATCTTCTCTGTCTCCGAACGGTTGCAAAGACCCGTAAGGCAGTCAGTCGTTGCTTTCTCCGCCAAAAACAGCCGTTCCTGCTCACGCTCGTCGATATCTTCAACAGTACCTATAGTCAGGGCTTTTCCTTCGCCCCTGTCCGTCAGTCTCGTTGCGGTAACGTGATACCATCTGTAAGCATCTGTACCGGCGAAATGAGACAGCCGCAAAGTTGCCAAGGTAGTGCCGTCCCTCCTCAGCTCTATAACAGATTGTCCGTATGCTGCCCGGTCCGCAGGATGAACGAGGTTTGAAAGCTCCGCAAGCGAAATATAAGGTTTCGGCAGGCAGATATGCTTACACTCGCTGATTAGCGACAGTCTGTCAGTACGCTTGTCATATTCAAATGCCGCTCTTGCAGACTGGCTCGTTGCAATTTTGAATTTCTTTTTGAAGAGATTCAGCCGATATGAACGTACATAGTTCTTATATATACCCATGCCAATCATAAGCAGACCGAAAATCAGACAAACTGTGCCGAAAATATGTATCCTGTTGCTGCCAACCTGCTCCTGCGCAAAAAGCACTTCTTTAGGCATTGCATAAACGATAAACCAGTCATTTATTCCCAATGATTTTGAATAAACAGCATACTCTTTCCCGTCCGGCTTTGAGCTAACGCTCAGCAGCCTGTCCTGACGCTCCACCAGATATGCTCCCTCTTCAACCCATGGCGCAGGCAAAGACTGCTGTGCAACAAATCCGCCCTTGGAATCGGCAATGCAAAGTCTTCCATGGTCGCTCAGTATTGAGGAGTCGATTAAATCATTCAGCACTGTCTGGGGATACAGAAGCATTACTACCGCTTTGCTGCCGTCCTCCATTGTAAACGATGTGACCGCTCCATAGCGTTTTATGCCGTCGCTGCATTCAACCATATCAGAAACAGCGCTGCCGCCCGATTCCAGCACGTATTCCGCAGCGGCAAGGAAAAGGGAGCAGTGTTCCGGATTTCCGTATATAACGCTTCCGTCACCAGAAATAAGCAAGCCTGCGTCGGCCTTAGTATTTATAATCTGTTTTTCAAATAAGCTGCCTAAATTCTCTTTGCTATCCCCGGCAAGGGACAGTATCTCAGCGGTATATCCGGTTTCTTCCGTTATATTATCAATATGATTAAGCACAAGTGCTTTTCCCGCAGTAACTATTTCGGAAAAATGAGTCTCAGTGATTTCCTTTTTGCTGTCTATATACTTAATGTAAGATAAATAATAGACATATACAAACCCAATCAACAGTGCTAAAGATATCCCCACAGACAGAATTCTGTTAATTTTTCTGTATTGCTTTTTCGATTTTGATTTAGTCAAAGCACATATTTCCTTCCCTTTGAAGATACGCTATAAAAATGAGGATAGAATATGTTATACTACGTAATTATATAAACTCAATTGTATAATACCACCAAACATTAAACATTTCAAGGTTTCTTTGATTAATATCTGCCAATAAATCGGAAAATACCTCTTTTTATAGGTGTAAATACTGGATTTTGGTTAATTAATATCTAAAGCAAATAAGTAAATTTCAGTATGTTTATTTCTTTTTGCTTGACGGACGTAAAAAGTAATTGTATCTTTAATAAATATGAAGATGTTTTTATTTAACCATGATTTTCGTTATGCAGCAGAACAAATCCTGCTGACTATGTTTCCCGATGAGCGCCCCGAATACCCTGAGGGCAAGCCGGAGGGGGACAGGGCGGAGCTTTCCCTTAATGAGGGCTGCAAATACTTCACCGCAGTATGCAGGCTCGTTTTGGGAGGGCAGGAATATTACGGTCGTTCAGCAACGGCTAAAAGTAAAATAACAGACGATATAACAAGAGCGAGATATCTTCAAAGGATAGTAAAGCTTTCGTTTTATCGCGCTGCCCTTAATTCGGGCAAGGAGAAGCCTGTTTGGGGCTCTCTTACCGGAATCCGCCCCGGAAAGCTCATGTCCAATCTTTTAGAGACAGGCATGAGTGATAAAGCGGCGCTTTCAAAGTTTATACGCGACAATGACGTAAGCCCCGAAAGAGCAAAGCTTTGTCTGCATACGGCTCACGCGGGATTAAACTGCGCAAAATCCCTTGAGGAGGACGACATCTGTCTATACGTGGGCATACCTTTCTGCCCGACGCGATGCTCATATTGCAGCTTTGTCAGCCAGTCCGTCCAAAAAAGCATGAAGCTTATCCCCGAATATCTCGATGCGCTGTATCGTGAAATAGATGCCACCGCAAAGACCGTAAATGAACTGAAGCTTCGCCCGATTGCAGTCTATATGGGCGGGGGAACGCCTACAACGCTGTCATCCGGTCAGCTTGACGAGTTATGCTCAAGACTTGAATCAGCTTTCGATTTGTCTTCAGTAAGGGAATATACAGTCGAAGCGGGCAGACCGGACACGATTGCGGCTGATAAGCTTAAAGTTTTAAAACTCCATGGAGTTACCCGGGTCAGCGTCAATCCACAGACTATGGACGATGCTGTTCTGTCCGCTATCGGCAGAAAACACACAGCGCAGGACGTTCTGGACGCACTTGATATTGTCCGCTCCGTCGGCGGCTTTGACATCAATATGGACCTCATCGCCGGTCTTCCGCTTGATACCCCTGAAAGCTTCGGCAAAACTCTAAATACCGTATTGAAGCTTGCACCCGAAAACATCACTGTCCACACACTGTCTCTGAAAAAAGGTTCCGGCATAACTCTGGGCGATACTCCGCGCCCTTCTGCCGAAGACGTTCGGAAAATGCTCGACTGTGCAAGCGATGCTCTATATTCCGCCCAATATGAACCATACTATCTTTACCGCCAAAAATATATGTCGGGCGGCTTTGAAAATGTCGGCTGGCAGCGGGAACACCGCGAAAATATATACAACATATGTATAATGGAAGAACTCTGCAGCATCATTTCCATGGGCGGGGGCGCTTCAACAAAACTGTGTGTCGGAAACGGACGCATTGAGCGGCTTTTTGATCCGAAATATCCGCTCGAATATATACAAGGCATAGACAAAATAGTAAGCGAAAAGGCAAGGATAAAAGAAATCCTTTCTTATAATGCTAATTCCAGGTTGATTAGCTATAACGCACAGGAGGTTTAACTCAATGGCATATTATTTAGAGGATATCAATCGCAGGGCATCAAACGACCCGGAGGGTTTTATACGCGAATGTGACGCGGAATACGACGCGAAAATCCGCCATGCCGCAGATATGATAATCCAAAACCATGAAAGAAGCCCCATCGTCCTTATTTCGGGGCCGTCGGGAAGCGGAAAGACGACCACTTCAAAAAAGATAGAAGAAGAACTTCGCAAGCGCGGGATAATGACACACGCTCTGGCTATGGACAGTTATTTCCGCACAGTTGACGAAAATTCGCCCAGAACCGAGGACGGCAAAATTGATCTTGAATC
>JAAYBD010000018.1 GCA_012719035.1 Clostridiales bacterium
AATACTACTATCAAATAAAGTCGATTTTCCACGCATCATGCCAGTTCCCTGAACGTCTTGCCATAAATAAATTAATAATTTATTTTTAATTAGGTTGTTGATAGTATCTGCAGCGGCACCACTATTGCTGAGCCCAACCGTAATTTTGTGGAAGCTCCGAATATTTTGGATGATTTTGTGGCGGAAACACGCAGGGTGATGGAGACGATTAAGCAAAAACACGGAAAAGTTGTTGAGGTTAATGTTTTTCCTGCAATGCCTGCCTCTTTAGCGATCCGCTTTGGTATGGATTATATGAGCAAAACAGACAACCCTCTAATTATCTATGACGAGCAACCAGAAAGAGGCTTCACAAAGGCCATTGTACTCGGAGGTGAAAACGGATGATGACAAACGCTCAGTTAAACGTATTATTTCTAAGAATTGCCGAAGAATTGGACATTCCAGACCACCTATTTGAGAAAGCAGAAAGAAGTTATCAGGCGCTTGGAGAATACATAAACAATCATTGTGATTGCTCTGTAGCTGTTTATACGCAGGGTTCTTTTCGCCTTGGAACTGTTATCAGACCTCTCAGCGATGAAGACGAATACGATTTAGACCTTGTAACAGAGGTTACTGGGGTGCCTTTAATATCACCCAAAGATCTCAAGCACAAAATTGGTGACATCTTGCGAGAGTCTAAGCGTTATTCCTCTATGCTCGAAGAAAAGAAACGATGTTGGCGAATAGAGTATGCTGACGAAGCGCAATTTCATATGGACATAACTCCAGCTAAGCCAGTTGGCGAAACTACATCTATATCTGTAACCAATAGAAGCGTTAATGGAGATTACTCGTTTACGATGGTAATGTAGAACATGGCGAGTGCGGCACAACTCCGAGGAACACCTGAACATGACGTGGGGTCAAAACGTTTGCTGGTTTGATTGGGAAATGATTTTTTCAATAAGGAAAAAGTAATTATTTTTTTATGCTCACCATCTAAGATAACCCTATCGAATTAGCATTTTAAAACATGCCCTATCAGATTTTCGTCTTGACAACCGTTCGATTTTGAACTATAATTTTACGTGTTCAAAATCGAACACTAAGGTGCGTGAGGTAATTACATATGAAAAACAATTTTTGGAACATGCTCAAAGAAGTTGAAAGCGCCTATAAT
This sequence comes from Clostridiales bacterium, assembly GCA_012719035.1. GTDB lineage: Bacteria > Bacillota > Clostridia > Oscillospirales > Oscillospiraceae > UBA2658. Next base: position 1,166 of record JAAYBD010000018.1, read on the forward strand.
TTTCACCGCAGAAAAGTTATGAACAAATATTCTCTCTCGGCAATAGAAGTAGATGTTATGTTATTCCTTGCGAACAACGGCGGCCTTAATACGGCTGCCGATATTGTATCTGTACGAAAAATATCCAAATCTCACGTCTCACTGGCGACAGACGAGCTTTATAAAAAAGGGTACATTTGCAAAAAAGTAGACTCGGCGAATAGAAAGCGGATTTGTTTGTTTATTACTCCAAAGGCCGATGAGATAGTCCGTTATGGGCAAGAACAACAGGAAGAATTCATGAAAAAGATCGGTGACGGGTTTTCGGAAGATGAGAAAAGGCAGTTCTTCGACTCTTTTGATCGAATCATTGACAATGTCCGCCGCTTCTACAACGTGAAACCGAAAGAATCAACGGACTGATGGAAAGACAAAAGAAACGGAGGACAATTATGGAAAAGGCACATAATGAAGATAAGAGTTTCCTCGGTACAGAACCAATCAGGCCGCTTATGTTTCGCCTTTCTGTACCAGCAATTCTTGCCCAACTGATCAATGTTCTATACAACATTGTGGATCGTATCTACATCGGCCATATGCCAGAGGTTGGCGGGTTGGCGCTTACCGGTCTGGGCGTGTGCACACCGCTCATTATCATCGTGTCGGCTTTCGCCATGCTGGTTGCGATGGGAGGAGCGCCCAATGCTTCCATTGAGATGGGCAAAAAAAACGACGAGGGAGCCGAGCACATTATGGGCAGCTGCGTTGCCTTGCAGCTTGTAATCTCCGCTGTGCTTACCGCAGCCCTGCTAATTTGGAACCGACCCTTGCTTTTAATGTTTGGGGCCAGTGAAAACACCATCGGCTATGCATCCCAGTACATGAACATCTATGCGATTGGTACCGTCTTTGTACAATTAACCTTGGGCATGAATGCATTTATCACGGCGCAGGGTTATGCAAAAGTAAGCATGTACACGGTTTTGATCGGGGCAATCTGTAATATTATCCTTGACCCAATCATGATCTTCGGCATGAACATGGGGGTGCGCGGAGCAGCTCTGGCGACAATCATATCTCAAGGAATCAGTTGCGTGTGGGTAATTCATTTTCTCACTTCCCCAAAAAGCAGCATCAAGCTCCGGATGAAAAATATCAGATTTGACAATGTCCTTCTGTCCTGCGTAGCACTGGGTGCAGCTCCGTTTATAATGCAGGCAAGCGAAAGCATCATTTCTATCTGCTTCAATTCCTCCTTGCTGAAATATGGCGGAGATATTGCCGTGGGTGCCATGACGATTCTGAGCACTGTGATGCAGTTTGCCATGCTGCCGATGCAGGGTTTTGCGCAAGGTGCTCAGCCGATCTCCAGCTACAACTTTGGTGCTCACAATTCAGCTCGTGTCAAGCAGACCTTTCGACTGCTTTTGATCTGTTGCTGTACCTATTCCGTATTGCTGTGGGTTGCCGTGCAGATATTTCCGCAGGTTTTTGCCTCATTATTTACAAATGATACCGCAATGGTGGCGTATACTAAAAGTGCATTACGTATCTACGCCGGTGCCATGTTTATTATGGGCGTTCAGATAGCCTGCCAGATGACCTTTATCTCCCTCGGGAATGCCAAGACTTCAATTTTCGTAGCAGTATTCCGAAAATTTATCATGTTGGTCCCACTCATCTATCTTCTCCCCATGCTGCTACCTGATAAGACAGTAGCCGTGTATCTTGCCGAACCGATTTCAGATACTGCTGCGGTGATCTGTACTGGTATTGTGTTTGCGAAAGAATTCAGAAAAGCGATAAAAAAGTTGGATGAAGGCCCGCACGACAATTGAGATGAATCATGCCGACCTTCAATACTGAAAAAGGAACTGGACTTGGGCTGATCATTGCCAAGGGAGATATACAGCTATTAGATGGTGTTTTTTCACGCGGCGCAATTCGTTTGTTTCGATCAAATTAAAAAAAGCGCTACAAAAAAGCGTGAGTTTGGCGGGTCTATCTTCATGCCTGAATAAGCAATACCGTAACCCTTCAAGCTCACCAGTCTGGAGGGTTTCTATGTCTGCTCAATTTACCATGAATTTCAGGCGACCGCTATTAAGTAGCGGTCGAGCGTGATGCAACGGATCACAATCCGCTACACACCGCTTTTCTAACCGATAGCTCGTCAAAAAAACCTGTGCTTTTCAAGGAAACAGCGCGGGCAGCAGCACGAACCATCAGAGCAGATAAAATATGAAATAATTTACAGGAGCATACCTGTGGGCAACCGTGCTCACAAGTACGTTCCTGTTTTTTTGCTTGCAGTTATATCATGCTGCCGAGTTCCGTCGCTTATTTTTCATTTTCAGATTTCAACAATCACGAGATGGATGACAGACACTATGGCAAAATATCAGAAAATAACGGATTATCAAGCAAAATATCTCGATGTGAGCAAAGGGATCATCGACGTTTTGGAGAAAAACGACCGTCAGATGGAATACCTGCAGTATGACATCAAAGCCGAGCGATGCCGAATCGATTCCACCAGCGGAACTGTTACATATCTCCCCAGCCGAGAAGACTCATACGAACGGCTTCTGGAGGGAAACAAGCAGTTTCCCTCCGATGACGAAGATGTGGACGATGCCGCGATTAAGGCCGTGATGATCGAAAAAATGCTAACCTGCCTTAACCACCTCAGCACGGAGGAACAGGAATTGATCACTGCTCTGTTTTTCAAAAGTAAAAGTGAGCATCAGGTGTCCAGAGAAGCTAGTATTCCGCAGCGGACCATTCATGACCGGAAGATAAAGATCCTGGCGAAATTGAAAAGACTCATGAATGAATGAAGCTCTCGGCTCCCCCTCGCTGCATAAAGGCGAGGGGGAGCTATCCTTTGGAGATGATAGTAAAATAGGGACAATTAGTATTGTTCGTATGAGTAATCCGATAGGCTATTCAGACTGGTTCGATCAGAGGAAGAGAGTAAAGAGTGAAATCCAAAAAAACGCTATTTTCGAATCTTCTTCGGTAGAACCTGTAAAGATAAAGAACAACGAAGTTAAATTGCCGTTACAAAGAGCTATTCAAATTTTAAAGAGGCATAGAGATAAGACATTTGAAAATAATCCTGATATTAAGCCAATATCAATCATTATTACAACGCTTTCAGCACAAGCTTATTGCGGAGAAACCGGTGTTTATGATGCTCTGAAAAAAATCCTTGAAACTATGTCATCTTACATTAGGTATGAGAAAGGGAAATACTACATACCAAACCCCAGCAACCCGCTGGAAAATTTTGCAGATAAATGGAATTCTGAACCTGATAAGGCTAAGGCTTTTTATGATTGGCTGAACAAAGCTAAAAACGACATCACTGCTATTGCTCCCTTTATCATTGATGATTATTCGAGACTTGAAGAGTCCCTCGGAGAAACAGTTGTAGAAAGAGCAATTTCAGAAGCAGATCCTATAAAACATGACTTTGATTTGCCGACAACTGAGTACAACAATCCAAAAATAAAGACCGCATTAAGTGTTCCTCATCGTCAAAAACCGCCCTTCAAGCTTCCTAAATATGCAATGCTAGGCATCAGAGCCACCATCACTGAAAATGGTGTATCCCGTCCATATCAGAATAACGGTCCTGCAATTCCAAAGAACTGTTCTATTGACTTCGGACTTGTTGTGTCACCAAAACTTCTTAAAGGAGGGTATACCGTTAAATGGCAGGTCGTAAATACGGGCGACGAGGCACGGGCTGCAAATGGTTTAAGAGGTGGATTTGAAACTGAAGTTAATTCCCCAAAGCGACATGAAAGCACACAATATCAAGGTACGCATTTTATCCAAGCTTTTTTACTAAAACGCGGAAAGTGCATTGCAATGTCACGTGAGTTTATTGTTAACATTAAGTAAGCTTTTCGAAAGTCCAGATATGTTTTACACTAATGCTTTCGTTTTATATCTGCGCTTGCGATTACTAACCGATGCTTTCGATTAATTGAAAATAGTTTCATTGTATCAAAATTATCAGCCTTTGCCATATAAGAACGTCAGTATTGATACAATGCTGGCGTTTTTATTTTGCACACGGTAGCCGCCAGAATGTCTTGATAGCAAGGCTTTCTGGCGGCTTTTTTGTTTTCTGCCGTTTGTAGAGTGCAAAGAAAAAGCCGCGTCTGCGGAGCATATAGGTTTAGTATACCTTGCACTCGGTAAACGGGAACTTGGGGGTGTGCATAGGGTGTGCACTCAACAAACGCTAACCAAGTGAAGCAGATTATAGTTTTAGGTTGGTCATTACAACTCAAATGCAAATAAATATTAACAAACAACATCAAACCAATTGTAAAGTCACGAATTCTGTGATATACTTCATTGTGAGTTTGTATAACCACCAGAAATATGACGAGGTGAAAAAATGAGCGAGATTATCAATGACAAGTGGATAAATATTGATGAAGCAGCTACTTACTTAGGCGTGAAGTCCGTTACCGTAAGGGACTGGATTAGAAAAGATAAAGGAATACCCGCCCACAAGATAGGAAAACAGTGGAAGTTCAAAGTGTCCGAGCTTGATGCTTGGGTCAAAAGCGGCAAAAGCGCTATGGAATAAATCTTCCATAGAATTCTATAAAATGTACATTGCATAAATGAGAATGGAGTAAAAAGAGGAATATGGCTGTGAAAAAATCAGAATTGTACTCCCTGTTATGGGAAGCTTGTAATAAATTAAGAGGCGGTGTCGAGCCGTCACGCTATAAGGACTATGTGCTTGTCTTGCTATTCTTCAAATATGTGTCTGACAGATATAAGGGGCGCAGGTTTGCCGAGTTTACCGTCAATCCGGGCGGTTCCTTTGACGACCTTATTGCCGCCAAAGGCAAAAGTGATGTTGGAGAAAGAGTCGATAAAATCATTCAGAAGTTCCTGGAAGATAATAGACTGCAGGGTTCTTTGCCGGACGTAAGTTTTAACAACCCGGACGAACTCGGCTCCGGCAAGGAGCTGGTAGACAAGGTTTCAGGGCTTATCGCCGTGTTCCAGAATCCTGCTATCGATTTCAAAAGTAACCGGGCAAGCGGCGACGACATCATCGGTGACGCTTACGAATACTTCATGATGAAGTTTGCGCAGGAATCCGGCAAGAGCAAGGGACAGTTCTATACGCCAAGCGAGGTTTCCCGCATTATTGCCCGTCTTATCGGCATTAGCAATATCAAAAACGATGTTAACAAGAAATGGACTCTGTACGACCCTGCGGCAGGAAGCGGAAGCCTGCTAATCCGCGCTGCAGACGAGGCACCCGTGGATGAAGGCGGTGCTTCTATCGTCACGATTTTCGGACAGGAAAAATATCCTGACACCGCTGGTCTTGCAAAAATGAACTTCATTCTCCATAACAAAGGCACCGGCGAAATTAAAAGCGGTAACACACTGTCAAGCCCACAGTATCTGGACGAGTTCGGCGAGTTGAAAAAGTTTGACTTCATCGTCATGAATCCTCCGTTTTCCGACAAAGCATGGACAGACGGAATCAAGCCCTCAAATGATAAATACAAAAGATTCGATGACTACGGAATTCCGCCTGAAAAGAACGGCGACTATGCATGGTTCCTCCATGTTCTGAAATCACTGAGTCTGACCGGCAAAGCGGGCATCGTTATGCCGCACGGCGTACTGTTCAGAGGAAACGCCGAGGAAACCATCCGCAAGCAGATTCTCGCAAAGAAGTGGATTAAGGGTATCGTAAGCCTGCCCGCTAACCTCTTCTACGGCACCGGTATCCCTGCCTGCATCGTCATCATTGATAAGGAAAACGCCGAAAGCAGAACTGGCATCTTTATGATTGACGCCAGCAGCGGCTATAAAAAGGACGGAAGCAAGAACCGTCTACGCGAACAGGACATTGAGAAAATCGTACGCTATTTCAACGGGCAAATTTTAGAAGAGGGCTATTCTCGCTTCGTCACCTATCAATCGATTCTCAAAGAAAATGACGGCAACCTGAACATCCCGCGCTATATTCCGAAAGTTGATGACACTCTCCCGCAGAACATTGCCGCGCATTTAAACGGTGGTATACCGAAAACGGATATTGACTCACTTGAAAAGCTGTGGACGGTGGCACCCGAACTCAAGAGCGTATTGTTCTCCAATCTGGATGCGGAACACAGCATTTACAAACTGGCTGTGGCTTCTGATGATATTGAGGAAACAATATATAAGGATACCGCTATTGTTGCCGAGAAGGATAAGGAGCTTGTCGTCACCTTCTCCTCATGGCGAGATGAAGTACGAGAAATCCTTCTGAGCATCACTTCAGACACAAGTCCCAAGGTGCTCATCCGCAGCATCTCCGGCAAGATACTCGCCGCTTATCACGATTCCAGACTGCTGGATAAATATGATGTGTACGACTGCCTTCTCAACTATTGGAATGAAAAGCTCCAAGATGATGTTTATGCCATCAAGGTGAGCGGTTACGAGGCCGGTCGTGAAATAGATTA
>JAAYBD010000019.1 GCA_012719035.1 Clostridiales bacterium
ATGTTGATTCTCTTTGGTTCTCCTATGGCAAAAAGAGTATATTGGAGAATATTTGCTTCGATGTAGAAGCAGGCCAATGCATTGCCGTTCTGGGAAATAACGGAGCAGGGAAGAGCACGATGATTAAGTGTCTAAATAAGATACTGCCGATGAAGGACGGAAATGTTCTGGTAAACGGAAGCTCAATACTGAAAATGAAACAGCGCTTAATTTCTCAGCAGATTGCATATGTTCCGCAAGCCTGCGGAAGAAGCCAACTTACGGTTTATGATGCTATATTACTGGGACGGAAACCTTATATTACGGTTTCCGCAACTCCCGAGGACTATGCAATCGTTGAACGGATCATTGACAAGATGAACTTACATTCAATCAAATTGAAAATGTTGGACGAGCTGAGCGGCGGAGAGCTTCAAATGGTGATATTGTGCAGAGCATTGGCACAGGAACCCAAGGTTTTGCTATTGGATGAGCCTACAAGCAGTTTGGATGTCAGAAATCAGCTGGAGGTCATGAATGCGGTTCGCGAGATTGCACTTGAGAAGAAGATCTCCGTAATTATGGTTATTCACGATATTAATACGGCGCTGCGATACTGCGACAGGTTTCTGCTATTAAAAGACGGCAAGATTTTTTCTTACGGCGATACAGATACTGTGACAAAAGAAAGCATTGAAACTGTCTATGGAATAACAGCTGACATGATATGGCATAAGAAGTGTAAGTATTTCATTCCGGAAACAACAGTATAGATTAAAAAACAAAAAGGATTTATGTTATGAAAATTGAAGAGATTGAAAAATTATGGATTGCTCAGAATCGGGGCAAAAACACACAATCTGAAGTTGACCTATGGAACTCGCAGTCAGAAGACCCCGTCTATCACCATATACCAACTTTTGATGACAATGAGTTTCTTAAATTGCTGGAAAGAGAAAATATGCTTGATAAAAGCTACGATGTATTGGATATTGGCTGCGGTGTAGGCATATATTCAATAGCAATCGCCGAAAGGGTTCATTCGGCTATAGGATTTGATATTTCCATAAATATGCTCCAGCACGGAAAAGAAATAATTAAAAAAAATGATATCAAAAATGTTGATCTGGAGCTTATTGATTGGAATACGGTTGATCTTGAGCAGACAGGAATGAAAAACCGCTTTGACTTGGTTTTCGTACATACGTCTCCTGCGATAAGCAGTTACAATGCTTTCAAAAAAATGATAGATGCCAGCAAACGCTACTGCGCAATATGCGTCTTTAGCACGAGAACCCAGCCGGTGATGCAAAAAGTATTTGAAATTGCAGGAATTGAGGACAACAGCAGGTTTCTCGAAAACAGCCTTGTGTATATGTTTGATGTGCTTTTACAAATGGGCTGTGAGCCAAAATTCCATTATGAAAAAATAGACTATTCAATGAACCAGTCGTATGATGGTGCGTGCGCGTACTATTTGAGCCGGGTTAATATGGTGAAGAAGCCAACTGAAAGCCAAACTACTGATATAAAGGATTATCTTGCATCGATAGTAAAGGATGGCTTGATAACAGAAAAAATGGATCCGACTTTGATTACTTTATTTTGGGAAAAGCAGCCTGAAGCATAATTCTACGGTTTTATTTCCTGTTCTATTAAGGCCGTATTTGGACAGGAGGCTTGGATAACAATTGCCAAAAACATGTTTATCCCCGGCGATACAGTTGATGCCGTATTGCATTGGGGCATAATATGCGCCCGGATGGGTTTTGTAGGACGGATGAAATCAAGGTTTTCATGACTGACCCTTTGGGCAAAAAACAACAATATCTCCAGTTAATGGTGATGGTGATTTTTATCATTTACTTTATACGGTCGTACAGGAAGGGTTGCATATACTGACCACTATCTATGAAAATACATATGTACGCGATGATAATGATCGTTTTTTGAAGGCTCAAGAAAAGAGTATGATGGGATGCTAAGCTCAGACAAAGATGGAACAATTTTCTTTGTACCCGAAAAATCGGGGACATATTGTTTTATATGAAGAATGGCTTTGGATGAGAGTATACCGGGCGTTTACGATTCAATAAGCGCCTCAGCAACATTTATATTAGTTATAAAATAGCCACTAAGGTCATTTGTGAGTATCAGACTGCAGTGATAAATCGCATTGAGTTAACTCATATATTTATGACTTTTCTGAGATTACCAGCTGTAGCCCATAGTACTTTGGTTTCAGGTCTTCCAAATATCATCGCGGCTTCGAGCTGAGTTTATTTTTTCGATAGAAATGGGGGTCAGCGGATGCATTTAATGTGACCGAACCTGCCATGTGATACGGTCACATTAGATGCATAGAGGTGAAAGCCACTGTGCATCAGCCTTTTCCGAGTTTTTTGACCTCGTTTTTTCAGCCCAGGTTCCGTAGATGCAAACAGCCTGTTTTCCCTCTTGGGCAGGATTTGAACTACTACCTTAGCGTTTTTTACTTAGCGCCCTTTTTGAAACACCGAAGATTTCAAAAAGGGCGCCCTTTCTCATTTCCATATAATGATAAAACATCACTTCTCAGATAGTGTCGTCTCGTATCTTTTGGTATTGTCGAAATATACGTAAACCTGTAATATTTGGAAAAATACTATCCCCCCAATAGGCTTGTAGTGCCAGATGTTTCTAAGTACAATAAAAAAATATAGAAATATGTAAGATTCACTATTTATGTCACAGCACTTATATAGCATAGCAGCAGGGAAAAGCAAATGGCTGATAAAGATGATAAAAGAACATTTAGCATAACTGCCCGCGAGAAAATGCTTTTAAAAATAAATAAAAATTTGGAGGATTTAATATGAATAAAGAACTATGAGAAAAGGCTGTTGCATTTCACGGACATGAGTGCCCGGGACCTGCAATCGGTGTACATTCCGCAGAGGAAACTATTAAACGTCTGCATATTAGCTTTTCAGAAGATGAGAAAATCGTCTGCGTTACAGAAAATGATGCCTGCGGAGCAGATGGAATTCAGGCAATACTCGGCTGCACTATAGGAAAAGGCAATCTAATCTATCATGGAACGGGAAAAATGGCGTTCAGATTTTATAATCGAAATACCGGAGAAAAAATCAGGTTTATTCTGAATGATTTTCAAGACGAAACGAAACGTCCTAAAAGACAGAGATTCATCCTTGAAGCAACTTTTGACAATGTGTTTCCTGTTAGCGAGATAGTATTTGTTCTTCCTGAAAGAGCCCGCCTTTTCCTCTCGGTTAAAGCGGGCTTTACGGAGAGAGTGCACCAGAGCACAAGATGCGTATGCAAAACGGTAAAACCGTTTGCCTTGACTGTTCCAAATCCTATGACCGCGGCTGATAAAGTAGGGGGAAGATCATGCTATATGACTATAAGAACATAAACTTCATGGCACTTTTGCCGTGCCCGCTCCGTGTTGCCTTTGAAAAGACAGCCATGACTCGTTCACGGCAGTTTGAAAAACAATATGGCGAAACGGTTAAGTGCGTGACAGTTTCGGGCATGGACAACAACATTATGGCTGAGCTTGCATCTATTACCGATATTAACGAATGGCCAGAAGTAATCATGCTGCCCGGCTACGGATTACCGTTTTCAGAGAGCTTCAAAAGGCGCTTTCGTGACACAGGATGCTTTGAAAGCATTATGGAGGAAGATAACCCATTATACCTTGAAAGCGGGATATATGACCCAAAACATTATTACGATGTTATCGGTGTCGGCGTAATTGTATTTGTTGTTGATAAGACCTATAACGAGGAACTGGAAACACCTAAAAGCTGGTATGAGCTTACCACAGACGAGTGCTATGCACAGACCGTAGGTATGGTGGGTCATGAATGGGCGGGGTTTCAAGACAGCCCTGTGATAAATGCGTATAAGCTCGGTGGTGAGGATATGGTTAGGGGGTTGGCAAAATCGGCAAAATGCTGTCTGCTTGCGGCAGAGATGGTTCGCATGGCGGGAAGCAAGCGTGGAATTGCACCCGAAGTCATCATTTTGAGCTATAACATGGCACGCGCGGCAATAAAAAACGATAAGACGCAGCTTGTTTGGCCCGAAGAAGGCGCAGGTTCGGTTCCTCTGGTATTACTGACTAAAAAAAGTGCATCCGAAAAGGCAAGGCAGCTCGCCAAATACCTAATTTGCGAGGAAACCGCATCTGTATTGAATATGGGTGGATTTTATGCTTCGGCAGATACAAAGCCGTATGGCGAGGGACAACTCATGTGGCCGGGCTGGGAGTTCCTTGAAACAACGGATATGCCCAAGCTTTCTATGAAGCTGAATAAGATAATGATGGAAAACGCAAACATTATTCGTACACGAAAAGCTCCACAGGAGTGTGCCTTATGAAAATAATAACTGTATCTGGGCCTCCTTCATCGGGAAAAACGGCAATCATTCTACAGATTGTAAAGTACTTTCGGGACAAAAACATGAAAGTTGGCGTTGCAAAATTTGACTGTCTGACGACAGAGGACGACAAGGTTTACGACAATGCGGGAATTCCCGTACTTACAGGTATTTCTGGGAATGTGTGCCCGGATCATTACTATGTCGCAAGCATTATACCCTGCGCCCAATGGGGCGAAAAGCTCAAGCTGGATGTTTTAATCCTTGAAAGCGCGGGACTTTGCAACCGATGCTCTCCGCATATGGAAAGAATCGCGGCGGTTTGAAGCCCATCGTTAAGGATGAGGGAAATACGATTACCACTGAAAAGCTAAGCCCCGAAATTGAATTTTCCCATGTTAATTTTAAGTACGACGAGGTTGGCGCTGACATTTTAAAGGACGTGTCCTTCAAGGTGAACGCGGGCGAGGTTGTTGCGCTGGTGGGCGAATCCAGCGCGGGCAAGACGATATGCATCAGCCTGCTTAACAGACTTTGGGACGTGGATGAGGGCAGTATAAGAATCGGCGGCATTGATGTGAAAGATATGAAGCTTCACAATCTGCATGACCTCACCTCAGTGGTACTGCAGGAGGTATACCTTTTTAACGCCACCATCATGGACAATATTCGCCTAAGTAAGCCCGACGCGATGCTAATGGAGGTGGTCGAGGTGGCAAAGATGGCGAGAATCCACGACTTTATCGAATCTCTGCCACAGGGCTACGACACTGTAACAGGTGAGCGAGGCGTACAGATGTCTGGCGGTCAGCGTCAACGCATAGCCATCGCAAGAGCTTTGCTAAAGGACAGCCCTATCCTCATTTTAGATGAGGCCGTATCCAATCTGGACACAAAAACCGACATGGAGATACAGGACACCATACGCCATTTGGCCCACAAGAAGACCATTCTAATGGTGGCCCACCGACTTTCAACCATAATGGAGGCGGACAGGCTCATCGTAATAAGAAACGGCAAAGTCGTGCAGACCGGCAGCCACACCCAGCTTCTGACCAAGGATGGTTACTATATGGAGTTAATAGCGGCACAGCTTTCCTAAACAGTGAGCTTAATCCGGTTGGAAAATATGCTCGGCAGGTATTGTAAACCGAGGAACCGATGGTCCCTTTGCCGACTATAGAAATGATAATTGGTTGTGGATAGATTCCTTTTTGAAAACCACATCCCCAGGGGAGGCTTGCCAAGAAAAAAAGGATTTGGTACACTGCGGAAGGGAAAATATGGTAGCCTTTGACATTTATCGCTATAAGAGAAATATATAATGTGGTTTTAAGTAAGAAAATCATTAATCCCACATGATTACGCTGTCAAACGTCGTGGCTTAGTATCAAATTAATTCTCTGAGTGTGGATGCAATCGCTGCTTTTCCTGCTTATTTTAAGGTTGAACTGCTGAAATAATCGTTATCATAAGCATCTGCGTTGTACGGGCGATTTTGATTTTTGCTGTTGTACCTCGCTATCCGGATGTCAGCAGTGTTTCAACGGCATACCCAATCACGTGGGCACTGACGGTAATCTGTATGAGATTATATTATTTGAGTCTGCAAAGAAAGCTCGCCGGGGTGCAGAACGCAGTCTAAGCCGGGGCTGAGACAAACTCAAGTGTAATAATGTCGAAAGGACAATATGATGGTCGAATCTGAAAAAGATAAACGCTGGGCCAATGGAGATGGCTATAACCGATACATAACAAAGGAGCTAACATCGTTTCGAAAAATGGCTTGGAAAGAACAGATATTAAAGCATCTCCCTAAAGATGTACCGCTTAATATTCTGGATGTAGGAACAGGAGCGGGGTTTTTCGCTTGTATTCTATCCGAGGAAGGGCATCATGTTACTGCAATTGATAAATCGGACGGAATGCTCGCTTGTGCGGGGGAAAACGCTGCTTCGCTGGTGGTATCACCGCTTTTTCTTAAAATGGATGTCAATCAGCTGTGCTTTGCAGATGATAGCTTTGACATCATAGTAACACGGAATGTCACATGGACGATAGAACATCCTGAAGAGGTATATGCCAACTTCAAACGAATTTTAAAGCCCGGAGGAAAGCTCTTAATATATGACGCCAATTGGCATAAGCATTTTTTTGATGAAGCGCTAATGGAACGTGTTTGTGCAAGGGAAGAGCGGCATCTTGAAAAATACGGTTCGTCTGGGGTCGTTTCGGGGAATGACAAGGAATATTTTTTAACGCTTCCGCTTTCAAACACTGACAGGCCGCAATGGGATCATTTAACACTTAGTCGCCTAGGCTTTATCGTCGAAGTCGAAGAAGACATCGGCAGATGGCTCTATGAGGACTGGGAGAAAGAGCTGTATGGAGAATCTCCACTGTTTGAGGTTTTAGCGATTAAGCCAGAGATGTCTGAAGATAAGACGAGGGTTAAAAGCTATTGGCAGAAGCGGGCGGCATCCTTTGGATTTGATGCTTCGGATGAAGCCTTGAACGAGTGGAAAAACCGAATTAACCGACACCTGCCTGAAGGGCGGCTGAAAGTGCTCGATGCCGGAACAGGTCCGGGCTTCATGGCGGTCGTTTTTGCCCTGCTTGGACACGAAGTGATCGGTGTTGACCTTTGCTCGAAAATGATTGAGCAGGCAAAAGCGAATACAGAGCAGCTTGGTCTTTCACTGACCTTTTTATGTACGGATGCGGGAGAACTTCCGTTCGAGGATAATACATTTGATGTCGTCGTATGCCGAAACGTCATATGGGCACTTACTAACCCTGTTGAGGTTCTTGAAAGTTGGCGTAGAGTCCTTAAACCGGGTGGAACTCTTATGTATTTTGATGGGAATCATTATTATTATCTGTTTAATGAGGATGACAGAAAAGCGCGTGATGCTTATATTGCCCGGCACGGCTTAGTTCATGACGCCCCTGTTGGCGTTGATTTCAGTGAAATGGAGCGTGCTGCAAAGAGCCTCCCTCTGTCAAAGGAAAAAAGGCCTGATTGGGATATCAGCATACTTCCAACGCTGGGGTTTGAGGTCACATACATAGAACTAAAATCTCCTCAGGACAAAGAAAAAGAACAGGATATATCAAGCACTTGTTACTATAACACGTTTATGATGGTTGCAAAAAAGCTGCCTGATAATTTGGATAATTGAACTTGAAAATAGGGGAGGTACCTATGAAAAACAGCGCAATGAGCATTTATTGGACGGAAAGTGCTCCGGGGTATTCTGAAATCATATTAGATGAACTTGAAAATGAGCAGAAAAAAGTATGGCTTGACCTTATTGACGGCAACCGACCAGAGGGTCAAGAACTAAAAATACTTGACGCTGGCTGCGGTCCGGGATTTTTTTCAATTCTTATGGCTCAGCAGGGTCACGTGGTTACGGCGATTGATTTCAGTGAGGGCATGCTGGAGCGTGCAAAGCAAAATGCGGTTGCCTATGGGGTTGGAGACAAAATTACATTTATTAAAATGGATGCACAGGCTCCGTCCTTTGACGATAACAGCTTCGATATGATTCTGAGCCGGAATATCACATGGATTTTCACGAAACCGGTGGAGGCTTATTCGGAATGGCTCAGAATTCTGAAGTCCGGAGGAAAAATCCTCAACTTCGATGGGAACTGGCATCTACATTTATTTGATGAGCAGATCATGCGAAAATATCAAGAAAATCTGGAGAAGGTTCAAAAAATGGGCTATCATTATTCGACGGAGCACAGTGTTCCAGACGAAGAACAGGAGCTTATCATGAAAAACCTTCCGCTTAGCGGACTTTTGCGGCCTGATTGGGACATAAAGATGCTGGAAAAACTCGGCTGTCGTCAAATTACGGTTATTAAGGAATTGCCAAGGAATGTAATGAGCGAAATCTACGCGATTAAGAACGAACATTCGCCGATGTTTATGGTCTGCGCCGAAAAGAAATAGTTTGTTTGTATGATTATCCATGCCTATGAGTTTTCAATATTGTTCAGGAGGAAAAAATGAAAAAAGCAACTTGTCTTATTCTTGCCCTTATTCTTAGCCTGTCCCTTGTTGCCTGTGGGACGAATTCAGCATCGACTGGACCCAGTGCCAGCCCCGAAGCTGCACAGACTGCGGCGGTTAAAAAGGATACTCTGACTTTGGCTATCCCAAAAGATATTGCTGATATTAATGTGCATCTCTACACGGGCAGCATGGTTGCACAGGGCATGGTTTTTGAGGGATTGGTTCAGAACACAGCAGAAGGCGTCAAGCCCTGTCTGGCCGAAAGCTGGGATGTATCCAGTGATGGTAAAGCATATACCTTCCATCTCAAAAAAGGCGTTACATTTACAGATGGTCAGCCCTTCAATGCGGAGGCCGTGAAAGCGAACATTGACGCAGTTCAGGCTAATGCTGAAAGACACAGCTGGCTGGTGTTATGCAAAAAAATCGTGAGCTGTGATGTCGTAGATGAATACACCGTCAATCTTGTTTTATCCGAAGCATATTATCCGACGCTTACGGAGCTTGGACTTACAAGACCTTATCGCATGATGTCTCCGTCCACATTCATTAATGGCGGAACCAAGGACGGCGTTTCCAGTTATTCCGGTACCGGAGCTTACAAGCTTGATGAGCATGTTACGGATCAGTATGCCGTATTTAAAGCAAACGACAGCTACTGGGGTGGGGTTCCCGGAATTAAAACAATCACTATGAAAGTCATGCCTGCAGGTGAAACAACTCTGATGGCGTTTAAAAACGGGGAAATTGATTTTCTTTTCGGAACCTATGCTTCGGGCATGATTGACGCGGATTCACTTGTGAGCCTCGAAAATGACAGCAAGTATCAGGTCAAGTTTAGTGACCCCTGCGCGACCAGATTTTTGATTACAAACTCCAACAATGAACGGCTTATTTCCGACAAAAACATCAAGCAGGCTGTGTGGTATGCCATTAATCGCGAAGAGATGTGCAAAGCGGTTTTTTCCGGTCTCGAAACACCTGCACAGACGGTTTTTGATAAAACCATTCCGTATTGCAATGTGGCTCTGGACGCAAGAAACTACAGCGTTGATAAGGCAAAGAGCCTAATAGAAGCGTCAGGATGGAAGCTGGACGCCAAGACCGGCTATTACACAAAGGGCGGAGCAACCCTTTCGCTCGAATTTGTTTACAACAGCAGCGTCGCAACAAATAAGACCATAGGCGAATTCATTCAGGCAAATCTGAAAGAAGCCGGCATTGACGTTAAGCTGACACCTGTTGAAAGTACCACTGTACAGCAAGTTAGATCAGCCGGCAGTTATGACCTGTATTTGGATAGTTCGTGGGGGCGTCCGTATGATCCGCAGAGTTCTCTGACCGCATTGTTCGCAGCGGGTTCCTATCTCAATTCCGTTTCCAAGCTTAGTTGCTTCAATGACTTGGATACATGGGTCAATGCGGCGCTGGTCACAACTGACGAGAAAGAAAGACAGGATTACTACACGAAGATTCTTCAGGCTTTGCAGGAAGAATGTTGCTTTATCCCGCTCTCATATTCAAGAGTATCAATAGCCACGAGTGCCGATTTAAAGGGACTTGCGTTTAGTCAGACTCAGTATGAGGTTCCTTTTAAAGATTTTTCCTATTAATCACGGAGAAATTGAACGGACACAAAAATACTCCTCCGCAAAACCTTTGTTATGCGGAGGAGTACCATCGATTTTAATAAAGACAACGGTTTTAAGAAGGATTAGGTGACCATATGCGGGATTACATTATAAAGAGGTTGTTGTTTTTAATCCCTATGTTCTTCATTGTTTCGTTTTGCGCCTTTGTGTTGATTAATGCGTCAGCAAAGGAACCCGCTATGATTATTTTGGAAGCTCAGGGAGTTCCGACAATTACACAGGAGCTTATAAACGAAACAAACGCTAAATATGGCTTCGACAGGCCGTTTATGGTTCGATATCTGGACTGGCTCGAAAACGCGGTTAAATTTGAGTTTGGAAACTCGTTTGTGACTAAAAAAGATGTCAGTAAAACTATACTCACGGCCTTTGTTTATACATTACAGCTTGCGATAGCAACCACCGTCACGACCATAGTTTTTTCCCTTATTCTAGGCGTTTTTTGTGTCATCTGGGAAGGGAGAAAATTTGACAAAATCACAAGAGCATTTATGTTTGTAATTTCTGCCATGCCATCATATTGGATTGGAACTTTATCGGTGTGGCTATTTTCCGTCAAACTAACTTGGCTGCCGACGAGTGGAGTCGGCTCTCTGAAAAACTTTATTTTACCGACACTTGTTATGTCAATTAGTTATTGTGGCTTTTACTTTCGCATGATACGAAATTCTATGCTGGAAAATACAAACGAAAATTATGTCTATTTTTGCAGGTCGTGCGGAGTTGGAGAAAAAAAGATTATTAAGCATATTTTAAGAAATTCCCTTCAAACCGTGATTTCAGCATTTTCAATGGCGATACCGGGTATGGTGGCGGGCACCGTGGTCATAGAAAATGTTTTTGCATGGCCCGGGCTTGGAAGGCTTTGCGTAAGTGCGATCTACAGTAGGGACATCCCGATAATCCAGGCTTACGTTTTGTTGCTTGCGCTATTCTATTGTACCTTCAATATCCTTGCAGATATTATAAACGCGGCAGTTAACCCGAAACTGAGAAAGGCTTAACTATGGGTGCTTGGGAAAAACTCAAAAAGGACAGGATTGCAATGATTAGTATTTCCGTCATTGCATTAATAATTGTAACTGGCTGCTTGGCGCCCTATATTGCCCCCAACGATCCCGATGCAATGAATATCAGTCTCAAATATGCAAAACCATCAACGCAATACCTGTTTGGAAATGACTATCTAGGTAGGTGTGTTTTATCCAGGATTATCTACGGGATAAGACCGAGCGTTCTGCTTGTTCTGCTTGCTATGGCGGCAACAATTGGAATTGGAACAATCATTGGGCTCATCTCAGGATACACCAAAGGAAAAGTCGATGAAGTTTTTATGCGCATATGTGATATTTTGCAGTCTTTTCCGTCGGATGTCATGGTTTTGGCCGTTGTAGGAATTTTCGGCGTTGGACTTAAAAATATTCTACTGGCAATCATACTTTTACGTTGGCCATGGTATGCCAGAGTATTTCGTACCGCTGTCATGAAATACACGGACAAAAACTATATTCAGTTTGCAAAAGCGATAGGCTGCATGACCTGAACCCCGAAAACTAAACCAATAGGAATGTTAGTCACGATATGCTATAATTTTTGAAAGGGACGTGATTAACATGAAAACGAGATTCACAGAAGAGCAAATTATCAAGATTTTGAAAG
>JAAYBD010000020.1 GCA_012719035.1 Clostridiales bacterium
GGTATGCCGCGCATAAGCTCCTCATATCCCGTTTCATATCCTTTGGGGCAAAACAGCAAAAAGTCAATTGTAGAATTATACACGAAGAACTCCGCTTCAAACCGCCCCACGCTGTCAACGTCGATAACCATAAGGATATGCATGCCGCTGCTGACGTCCTCAGGCATATCTTTTTCATCGCTTTCGGGGTTGATCCATATTTCCGCAAACGCTCTCATATCATCGAACTGCAAGGGAAGAATGAAGTGCAGCAGGGGCGTAAAGTTGCAGGGCGATGAAAGCAGGCTGTGCAGTATTCCCTCCAGCTTCACTGAATCTGAAACACTTGCCTTGCCTTGCTCCGCCTGCTGGGAGATAAGTTTCACAAGAAGTGAAATCACCTGTGATTCTTCTTCGGCAGCAGAGGAACGGTTTAAAAAACCGCCGTTTTCGCGCAGCTCAGCTATAAGAGACTCAAGCAAAATGTTAAACTGCTGTTTTTCCTGAGGACTGAGATACTGTCTCAGTCGGAAAGCCGACTCGGACACATATTCAGAATTATCGTTGTATCTTGAAAGATTGTATGTAAGTATCGAAAGTATCTTAGATAGCTTCGGCGTAAACAGTATGCTGTCTTCAATCTCCTTTATTAACCCGAGCGTCTCTGCTTTCAGTTCCTGAAACACAAGCTGAGAATCATCTGCCCTAAAACTGGAGATAAGATTGTCGAGCTTTTCCGAAAGCATCTTGCTTGGCGCAAGCTCATTTCTTAAAAAGCTGAGATTGTTCGCCACCGAGTCCAGAATATCGCGCTGGTTTCCCGTGCTGTAAAGTGAACGCAAAAACTTTGCTATAGCGATCTGAACTTCGGGCTTCATCCTATTGTTCTCGCTTATGTTCCGCAAAAGATCGAAAAGCTCGCCTTTGAATACAGTAGAAGAGTTTTCTTGATTTTTCATCTCCTGCGCCAAGTCTTCGGGCTTTATAAGCAGCGCGTTAAAAATATTCTCTATTTCCTTTGTAACGGTTTTATTGTTTGCGGGAAGAAGTTTGTACAGCTCCTCAAGCATAAAGATGTTTTTAAGGTATGATACCGTTACTCCGGGATCCTTCAGCAAATTCAGAAGCAGGGTTGGGGTGTCGCTTTCCTCGCGCAAGCCGTTATTCTGCTTTAAGATTTCACTCTGATTATGCGTCTGAATGACCTTCACAGAGTTCTGTATATTGAATGCACCTGCAGGATCAAGCCCCGGCTTGGGCTGCACAGTCTGATTTTTGTTGACAAGCGGCGTTGTAATACGCAGAAAATCCGACATTGCTTCCCCTCCTCCCTGACAATTTTGTCTGTTCTATAATTTCGGATAATATCCTCCTTTATATTTATAATCTGATTTCTTAAAAACACAAGAGCGTAACAATCGACATTTTTCGATAATTTAACCAAATGCTATTGTTTTTTTCATAAATTAATGTATAAATAATAGTAGTATTAGTTTTTAAGGACACAGAAAGAAAATCGGGGAAGGTGAAATTAATGAGTACTGATGATTTTGGAATGGAATCAATGCTTGAAATATTTATTCATGAAACGGAAGAGATGCTTGAGCATCTGGACAATATCCTTCTTGAATCTGAGCGTGCAAAGAGTATTACAGAAGAAAACATCAACAGTATTTTCCGCATTACCCATACCATAAAGGGTTCTGCGGCTATGATGAGTTTTAATAATATATCCTCTCTTGCCCACTCTGTCGAAGATGTGTTCTATATTCTCAGAGAAAATCCTTCAAAACTTTCCGTTGTATTCAACTCAATTTTTGACCTTGTTTTTCAGGCTTCGGATTTCTTTAAGAAAGAGCTTGAAAGTTTACAAAAAGGCGATTACACAGAGGGCGATCCTTCGGATATCATAAACAAGCTTACTCATCAGGCCGCTATTATCAAAGGAGAGCAGCCTCTTGATGAAGAAGTCTCAGCAGATCTTTCGGGAAGTGCTTTACCATCCGAAAGCGAGCTGAGCGGTGAAGGCGTTGTCAAAATGCACGTTGTATTTGATAACGACTGCGGAATGGAAAATATCCGCGCGTTCATGCTTTTGAACCAGCTCCAGCCCTATTGTGATGCTCTCACCTCCATCCCCGCAAATCCGGAAGCAGACTCTTCCCTTGCCGCCGAAATAATCAAAAACGGCTTTATAATTATCTGTAAACCCGCGAACTCGCCTGACGATGTGTTTAAAACTATCGAAAGCTCTTTAAACATCAAATCATACGAGGTACTGCAGGATGAAGCACCCGCAGAGTCCAATACAGTTTCTTCCGGCGAAACTGCTGAAGCAGCGGATTCGTCCCCTAAAGACTCCGAAGCGGCTGCCGCCGCTCAGGCAAAGTCAGATATACAAAACCTTTCAAAAGGCGTTAAGCAAAGCCTTATAAGCGTCAATCAGACTAAGCTTGACCACCTAATGGATCTTGTCGGTGAAATCGTAACCGCCGAATCAATGGTTGCAAGAAATCCTGATTTGAAAGGGCTTCGCCTTGACAACTTCACAAAATCTATCCGCGAACTCAGAAAGCTCACTGATGAGCTGCAGGATATCGTCATGTCTATCCGCATGGTTCCCCTGCAGGGAACTTTCTACAAAATGGACAGAATCGTCCGTGATATGTCCAAAAAGCTTGGTAAAAAGGCAGAACTTATCACAGAGGGTGGCGATACCGAGGTCGATAAAACAATAAACGATGCGATCGTTGATCCCTTTATGCACATGATCCGCAACTCTATAGATCATGCCATCGAATCTCCCGAGGAGCGTATCGCTCTCGGCAAACCCGAAGTTGGTAAAGTAACTCTCGCAGCCAAAAATACCGGCGGAGAAATTTTCATTACGATATCTGATGACGGCTGCGGGCTGGATCCGGAAAAACTCCTTAACAAGGCAAAAAACAACGGTTTACTCACAAAGCCCGAAAGCGCCTACACCGAAAAGGAGATATTCAACCTCATCTTGCTTCCCGGTTTTTCAACGAATACAAATGTAACCGAATATTCCGGACGCGGCGTCGGTATGGATGTTGTCCGCAAAAACATTGAACAGGTCGGCGGGACTATCTCCATCTCAAGTGAAAAGGGCAAAGGAACCACCTTTACAATAAAGATTCCCTTAACCCTTGCTATCGTAGACGGCATGAACATCACGGTCGGAAACACGATATTCACACTGCCGATAACGGCAATCAGGCAGTCATTCAAAATCACCGATGAATCGCAGATTATCCACAATACGGACGGCACAGAGATGATTGTTCTTCGCGGTGAATGCTTCCCGGTCGTACGTTTAAGAGAACTGTACTCAATCGAATCAGGTATTGAAGACGTCATGAACGGCATTATGATTCAGGTAGACTGCGGAGATGCAGGATACTGTATCTTTGCGGACGAGCTTTTGGGTGAATATCAGGTCGTTGTTAAGCCTTTCCCAATATTCCTTAATAAGTATGACCTTAAAAACCAAGGCCTTTCCGGCTGCAGCGTTCTTGGCGACGGCAGCATCAGCCTCATTCTTGATGTAAACACTTTGAAGAACGAATAAAATCGTTTTTCCGGGACTGTGCGCTCTGTTCTGCAACATATCCGAACAGCTAAAGCCCCGCAAACATTATAATTGAGAAAGGAACTGGTTTGACTATGACCAATTTAGCTAATGATACTAAACAGATTGACGGTCTTAACGACAGATACCTGCTATTCAGTATAGACGACTCTTACTACGGGCTGCCTTTGGCAATGGCTCTTGAAATCCTCACCATCCAATCTATCACGAGGCTCCCGCGGGTTGCCCCCTATATTAAGGGAATTATCAATCTGCGCGGAAAAGTCATCCCTGTATTGGATGTGCGGACGAAATTAGGAATATCTGAGCGCGCGTATGATGACAAGACCTGCATCATCGTTATTGATCTTCACGATATGCATGTTGGTTTGATTGTCGACATGGTTTGCGAGGTTTTGTCGGTACCTCAGGAAAATATTATTCCGCCTCCAAAAAACTACGCAAGCTACATCTCATCCGTATCTCAGCTTGATGACAAGATTGTTCTCAACCTTGACTGTGAAACATTCTTCCAGAATGATCTTGAGCAAATACGAGTATAGCAACGAAAGGTAACACCTATGAATTATGAAGAATCGTCTTCCTTCGTTCGTCTGACCGACAGCGAGTTTGATTTTATAGTCAAATTTGTCAGCGAGCGTTATGGAATTGATTTGTCACAGAAGCGTCGTCTAATTGAGGCGCGCCTTGCAGGAGAACTAAAGGCAAACGGCTTTTCATCCTATGCACAATACATAGATTTGCTCAAATCAAATCCCGCGTCGGATAAGGTCGACAATTTTATTAATAAAATCACAACAAATTACTCCTACTTCAACAGGGAAATGGAACATTATGATTTCCTCATGAATACGATAATCCCCTCACTTGCGCAAGCAAAAAAAAGCAGCATAAGGATTTGGAGCGCCGGTTGTTCAACAGGTGAAGAACCATATAATATCGCAATGGCGATCGACAGCGCACTCGGTTTGAAAAGAAACCTCTGGAGTGTTTCGATCAATGCAACAGACGTGTCAACAAGAGCGCTGACGGTTGCAAAAAAGGCTGAATATCCTGAAAGCGAGCTTAGCGGGATGCCTGAGGCATGGCGCAAAAACTATATGACCAAGCTTCCTAACGGCAACTATCAGGTAAAAGATAACATCCGCAATACTGTAAGCTTCAGTAAATTTAATTTAATGGATCCTTTTCCCCACAGGCTTTATGATGTGATTTTTTGCCGTAATGTTATGATTTATTTCAAGCAGCACACTTCGCAGGCTATAGTAAAAAAATTCTATCAGTCTACGGCAGAGGGCGGATACCTCCTGATCGGTCACTCTGAAACCATCAGCAGGACAGCCGATAATCAATACAAATATATTCGTCCTTCGATATATCAGAAAGTCAGCAAATAATAGCATGACATTAAAAAAGATGCGATTTACGGAATGTAAATCGCATCTTTTTTTATCTTAGCTTTATGACTGATACTCAAATTCAAGATTATATATACTCACTGTATCGCCGTCTTTAACACCCATGGCTTCCATTCTCTCAAAAATTCCTGCCTCGCGCAGAATACGGTCAAAATACATGCGCGACTCATAATCAGAAAAGTTTACAGTGGCGACAAGTTTTTCAAGCCACGGTCCTTCAACAAACCATACATCGTCATACTGCTCTATCTCAACAGCTTCTGAAGTGTCAATAACAGGCTCAGGTGCAACATAGTCGGCCTCATAGACTTTGATGGGAGGAAGGCTTGCAAGCTTTTCGGCGGCGGCTTTAACAAGCTCACGCGTCCCCTGATGCGTTGCCGCAGATATCTCAAACAGCTCATATCCAAGCTGTTTGATATAATCGCGGAAATCATTCAAAAGTTCGCTGTCCCCAGGCAAAAGATCGCACTTGTTCGCCGCAACGATCTGCGGTCTTTCAGCAAGCTCCGGACTATATTCTTTCAATTCGTTGTTGATTGCCTCAAAATCCTCTATAGGGTCACGTCCCTCGCTGCCGGAAACATCCACAAGATGTATAAGCAAGCGGCATCGGTCAATATGACGCAGAAAGTCGTGTCCCAATCCCGCGCCCTCGCTCGCCCCTTCTATGATGCCGGGTATATCCGCCATTACAAACGAAACCCCTTCGGAAACATATACTACGCCAAGGTTCGGGTATAGCGTAGTGAAATGATAGTTTGCGATTTTGGGGTGGGCTTTCGACACAACTGACAGAAGCGTGGATTTACCCACATTCGGAAATCCAACAAGTCCGACATCGGCAAGAAGTTTCAGCTCAAGGATAACCTCACGGTATTCGCCGTTCAATCCCGGCTTCGCAAAGCGCGGGACCTGACGGGTAGGAGTCGCAAAGTGCTTGTTGCCCCAGCCCCCTCTGCCTCCTTTAGCAAGGATAAACGGCTGACTGTCTGACATATCCCTTATGATTCCGCCGGTTTCTTTATCTCTGATAAGCGTACCACGGGGAACCTTTATAGTAATGTCTGCCCCGTCCTTGCCTGTGCAGCGGCGTCCTTGGCCATTAATGCCGTTTTCCGCAACATATTTCCTCTTATATCTAAAATCCATAAGCGTTGACATATTATCATCCGCAATAACGATTATATTACCGCCGCGCCCGCCATCCCCGCCATCCGGACCGCCTGCCGCAACATATTTTTCTCTATGAAATGAAACCGCTCCGTCTCCCCCGCGTCCGGCTCTGACAGATATGGTCACTTTATCAATAAACATATTACCCCCCCTATTCGCATGATTGCGAAGCTTTGCGTACCTCCGCAGTTCAAGGTACTTTCAGATGCCAGCCATCAATATTATCGTCAAAATATATCCGGCTTAACAAACATCTTCGATTCATCTATAAAAACTGATACCGCATATGATAATTCGATACGCTTAAAGCATACAATTAGTAAATTTAACCAGATGATTTAAAGAAAAAAATGAGTGGGCAAATGCGCCCACCCATCTTAAGGTTACTGTGCCAAGTCCTCGTAAACAGAGACCTTTTTGCGGTCCTTGCCCAAACGCTCAAACTTAACTGTTCCGTCCTTAAGGGCGAAAAGTGTGTCATCACCGCCGCGGCCAACATTGGTGCCGGGATGAATTTTGGTTCCGCGCTGTCTGACAAGGATGTTGCCGGCGAGTACGAACTGACCGTCAGCTCTCTTGGGACCAAGGCGCTTTGACTCACTGTCGCGACCATTCTTGGTGGATCCCATTCCTTTTTTATGTGCCATGCTTTACACCTCCACGTGTCAAATTTCTGCGGAACTAAGCGGTGATTGTACCGATTTGTACCTGAGTATAGGGCTGTCTGTGACCCTTTGTGTTGCGATAACCCTTTTTGGGCTTCATCTTGAATACGCGAACCTTTTTGAACTTGCCATTCTTGACAACGCTTGCAGTGACGGTTGCGCCCTGAATAACAGGAGAACCGAAGCTGCTTCCGTTTTCATCAATGACAGCCAAAACGCGGTCAAAGGTGACTGTATCACCGCTTTCGACATTCAGCTTCTCGATGAAGATGATATCGCCCTCGGCAACACGGTACTGCTTACCGCCTGTTTCAATAATAGCGTGCTTCATTAACTCTTGCACCTGCCTCTCTCGGAGTCTCGCTCTTAGGGCGGAAACATAGTTTCTCTTAAAGCCCTCTCAATGCGGCCTTGTTAGTTTATCATGTGGATTTTATGTTGTCAAGCAAAATACTTATTTTTTACCGCCTCAACCCAATAATAAACCTTAATACTACAGCATTATGCTAAATAACAGCCGGCACAATACCGCAGTGTTTGCTACTTTTAAAATCTATATACGGACAATGGAACTTAGTCCTCAGGTGTTCCGTATAATTTCCTGATTTCATTCAAATCACGCTTGCCCACTGCATTTTTGGGGACACTTTCGACAAATGTAACATATCGCGGAACCTTTATGCTCGAAAGTTCAGACTTAACCGCGGATATAATGTCTTCACGCGTAACGGTGGCTCCGGGAGCTTTGACGATAAGCACACGCCCTACCTCTCCCCATTTCGGGTCCGGCACGCCGACGATACATGCCTCAAGCACACCGGGAACCAACATGATCACGTCTTCAATCTCCTGCGGAAAAATGTTCTCTCCGCCGGATATGAACATGTTCTTCTTTCTTCCGCTGATATAGCAGAAACCGTCCTCATCCAGATAACCCATATCACCGGTGTGGATCCATCCGTCCTTGCTTATCGCTTCGCTTGCCTCGGGATTGTTCCAATAACCGGAAAACAGCAGTTTGCCGCTGAAAATAAGCTCACCGCGCTCACCTACAGGAACTTCGTTTCCATCATCACCGACAAAACGAACCTGATTAAACGGCGCGGGAATACCGCAGGAATTCCACTTCGCGCGAACGTCCTCAATCGTACTCAAACCTATAGGATGGCACATATTGTTCGGTCCTACTTCCGTCATTCCGTAAGCGTTCACCATCTTAACGCCCTTGTTCCAGTATATTTCTAAAAGCTCTTTTCCGGTAGGAGCGGCACCCGTTACAAGGAAGCGGTAACATGAAAAATCAGTCTTTTCAAAGTCAGGATGCATTGCCATTGCCTTATACATGGTTTCAACTGATATGCCGACAGTCGGCTTCTCTTCGCGGATAGCCTTCAAAACCTTTTCCGGATTGAATCCACGCATAATAATCAGCCTGCCGCCAAACATGAGCAAGGGCAGAGTTAAAACATTCCATCCGGCAGTGTGGAAAAGAGGAAGCGTCAGAATAGCAGTGTCATTTTCGCTTAACTGGAAGCCCATTACGTCGGCAATAGAGTTATAAAAAAGTGAGCGGAAGGACATCATGGCAGCTTTTGGAGTGCCCGTAGTGCCGCCGGTATGTATGAGCATTTGAATGTCCTCATAATCAAGCTCAGGGCTTTTTATGACCCTGTAATCCTCGTTGTTCATGATATCACAATAGCAGTAGTTATCCTCATCGCAAGGTTCGTCGAGGCATATAAACTCCTGTTTAAAGCCCTTCTCGCGAAGGCTCATAACCGTGAAAGTAAACTCGGCTGAATAGAAAATCACTCTTGGATCTTCGTTCTCAATGAGCGAAAAAAGTTCTTTTTCGCGAAGCAGGCAATTGTACGTTGTGATAATTATCCCTGTTTTATAAGTGGCGTAATATGCGTCAAAGAACGCAACGGAATTGGTTGCGCAAAATCCTATACGGTCTCCTTTTTTTAGCCCCAGCTTCTCGACGAGAAACCACGCCAGCTTATCCGAACGCTTGTCCAAATCGGAATAGGTATAGTGTTTTCCGGCGTCGTAATCATAGATTGCCTCATGTTTACCGGAAAATCGAACTCGATATTTACCCATGTTAAGCAATGTTTCTGAATCGTACATCCCAGTTCCTCCTTATACCCCTCACATCTCAAAGCGGTCTGGATTTGTTGTTAGTTTTTATTTGACCGCTTCTGGTCCAACACTAAAAGCTTTATGCTGAAACAGGGCATATATATAACAACAATATACCTATATTTTATTACTTATTTACATATAAATCAACAAATAAAAAATATTTATGTTTAAAAAGGCGCTCAGCAAAAGCTTATTATATGTTATTAATAATATGACTCATACTCTTTTGTCTATATATCCAAACATCAAGAAAATATACAAAACACATGGTTTACATAATCCACATATACGTCACAGCAAGCGCTTCTCTGATGAAGTAGTTCACCATAAGAACAGGATAGCTTGTATGTCCTGCTACACCAAGCGCTTCGCTCCCAAGCCCATGGGCGATGTATTTTGCCCTGTAAAGGTGGTATTCGCTTGAGACTATGGCAATCCTTCCCAAAGGGTCCCCGCCATGCTCACGTATTTTTTCAATCGAATTTCTGATATTGTCCTCAGTTGAAAAAGATTTATCCTCCATGATTATCCTTTCAGCCGGGATTCCTTCCTCCAAAAGCCATTGGCGCATACATTCCGCTTCTGTAATATCTTCCCCCGAACCTTGACCGCCTGAGACAATTGCGACAGCTTCAGGATATGTTTCAAGGTATTCTTTTGCGGCGGTAAGTCTGTTCAGAAGTGAAAGCGAGGGAACTGTACCGTTAACTCCAGCTCCAAGCACTATGACATACGGCGCTTCAGGATTTTTATCGGTTCGGGCAGACTTTATAATAGGAATTTCAACAATAATAAAGCATACCAGCCCTAAGCAGACCAGGGAGGTCAGCACAGTTTTCAGCCTTTTTGCTCTTTTTGCGTTCTTTTTTGAATACGCTGAAATAAGCCTGTACAGCGCTATAATTACTGCAACAGAAATAAGCGCCATAGCAATCGTCGTATATCCGACAAGTGCAAACGCAAAACACGCAGCGGCGATCAACAAAGCAAGCTCAGCAAGCCAAAATGCTGTTGCGGCTCCCATTCTTTTTCGTTTATTCATTTATTCCCTACCTTTTAATCATTGATTGCAGCAGGAACTCACAGCGATTCTGACAGCTCCTCCCATTTTTCGTAAAGAGCATCTATCTCCTGCCTAAGCTGTTCCTTCTGCTCGTCAAGCTCCAGCAGTTTTTGATAGTCCGATGAATACTGTTCATATAAAGCTTCAAGACTCTCCAGCTCGTTTTCAAGTTTTTCGATGTCTCTTTCTGTTTTTTTCAGAAGCTTCTCGCTGCTTGCGGTATTTTTTCTTCTTTCCTTCTTTGGTTCTTCTCTGTTCGCTTCCTTTGATTTTCTGTGCTGGTCAAGTTCGCTCTGGCGTTTAAGATAGTCGCGGTATTCGGAAAACCCGCCGCGGAAATCGGTTATCGTTCCGTTTTCAAGAACCCATATACGTGTCGCAAATCTCTCGATAAAATAGCGGTCATGCGAAACAAAAAGCAAGGCTTCCTCATAGGATTCCACAGCTTCTTCTATCCATTCGCGGCTTTGTATATCAAGGTGGTTGGTCGGTTCGTCTAAAATCAGAAAATTCACTTCGTCGCGCATAAGCATACATAGACGAAGCCGGCTCTGTTCACCGCCGGAAAGCGCTGAAACAGGCTTGAAAACATCCTCTCCCGAAAAGCGGAAGCTTCCCAGCCGGCTCCGCGCCGTATGCGGCGTGCATTTTTCGGAATACAGCATGGTGTCGAGCAAATTTCTGTTGGGATTGTCAAACTTTATTATCTGCGGCAGATAAGCGGTCTTTACCGAAGGTCCCTTACGCACCATCCCGCAGTCGGGAACTTCCTCACCCATAATGAGCTTGATAAGGGTCGATTTTCCTGTTCCGTTATCTCCGATGAGCGCTATGCGTTCGCCGCCCTCAATGATCAGCTCAAGATTTGAAAACAAAGTTCTATCACCGAAGGATTTCATAACTCCGTCGATTATCAGGACTTCATCCCCTGAAAATTCGCGTTCCGCAAATTTTATTTTCATTGCCTTTTCAGCTTTAGGTCTGTCCGTTTTTTCCATCCGCTCCATGCGAGAGCGTATGGCGAAGGACTTTTTCATCAAGGCTTCGTTTCCCGTTCCCCATTGGTAAAGCCGCCTTGCCGCCTCGTCAAGGCGCTTTAATTCCTTTTGTTCCTTCTCGTACTTTTTTAGCTGTTCTTCATAACGCCGCTGCTTTTCTTCAATGTAAAAGCTGTAATTCCCGCTGTAAAACTCTGCTTTGCCATCAATTATTTCAATCGTGCGCCGCACTATGCGGTCAAGGAAAAACCGATCATGAGATATTGCTAAAACAGTTCCGCGGAATTTATTCAGGTAGTCCTCAAGCCATTCCGTTGCCTTTAAATCGAGATGATTCGTAGGCTCGTCCAGAAGCAGGATATCCGTATCCTCCAAAATCAGACGCGCAAGGTTCACACGCGTTTTTTCGCCGCCCGAAAGTTCTGAAAAAAGCTGTCCCCGCATAGTCTCGGATATTTCAAGACCGTTTGCGACCCGGTTTCTTTCAACGTCCGCGTTGTATCCGCATAGCCGTTCGTAATCCGCTGCTGCGCTATCATACTCACGCATGATTGCATCGGAGTTGTTTCCCGACATCCGGGCGGCAAGCTCGTTCATTTTTTTCTCAAGCTCATATATTCTCTCATGGGCTGTCTTCAGCACATCTTCAACGGTAAATCCATTGGGGTAAACGGGAATCTGAGAAATCAGTCCCATGCGCTTGCCGGATGCAACTACAACGTTGCCTTCATCGGGATGTACTTCACCGGTCAAAATGCGGAAAAGGGTAGTTTTCCC
The DNA here is from genome assembly GCA_012719035.1 of Clostridiales bacterium. GTDB lineage: Bacteria > Bacillota > Clostridia > Oscillospirales > Oscillospiraceae > UBA2658. The sequence continues at coordinate 11,838 of JAAYBD010000020.1, forward strand.
TGCCCCGTTTTTGCCAAGGATTCCGATGCGTTCTCCGCTGTTGACGTCAAAGCTAAGACCGTTAAGTATATTTTTATCCTGTTCAAAGGCTTTCACCAAGCCTTGAATTGATATGTCAACCATTTTTTGATCTCCTATATAATATATGCAAATCGGGCGCGGCTGTTTGCCGCGCCCTCAAAAAACTGCGGCATCTACAGGTCATTGATCTGCGACAGCCGCCTGCAAAACGGCATTTGCGACAGGTCCCGCATTGGCAAGTCCGCCGCCGCCATGTTCAATTACAACGGTAAAAGCAAGAGGATTTTCCTCATCATTCAGAAAGCCGACAAACCAAGAGTGGGATCTGCCGTCCCCTACCTCGGCGGTACCGGTTTTCGCGCATATCTTTAGATTCGGAAATTGTCCCGCGCCATAGGCATATGTCACATTGTAGGACATCATTTCCCGAATCTCCCCCGATACTTCCTCTTTCATAAGCCTTGTTCCCGCGGAATATCCGTTTTTGAGCAGGACAGGCTCCTTTGCCACACCATCGTTTGCTATTGCCGAAACGAATCTGAGCATAGCTATAGGTGAAACAAGGTCATTATATTGACCTATTCCCATCCAGCTGAGAGCCGCGGTTCCCTCCGCCGCTTTTTCGATGCTTCCCGCGGCAGTATCGACTCCGCTGATGTCAAAGCTTTTACATAGACCGGATTTTTCAGCATATTCAGATATCGCGTCTGCGCCAAGCTCCTGCGATATCTGTGAAAACGCGGCGTTGCAGGAATTTGCCAGAGCCTGTTCTATCGTCTGCTGACCGTGAACACCTGTGCATTGGACCGATTCTCCGCCCACTACGGCACTTCCATTGCAATCAAATGTTTTTTCTTTAAGGTCGGGCATTTTTTCGATTGCCGCATAGAGTGTCACAAGCTTAAAAACTGAACCGGGTGTATATGTTGAGCCCAGACAGCGGTTAATAAAAACGCCCTCATAAGCGGCACTTGAGAGGTCCGGCGGACTATTCGGATCAAAAGAGGGCGTGCTTACCATGCATAGTATTTCACCGGTTTTGTAGTTGGAGACAAGCACTGCTCCATTCCTGCCATTAAGGGCATTATAAGCCGCTGTATTAAGCGCAGAGTCTATGGAGAGCCTGACCTTTCCGCCGTTTCCTCCTATACTTGACACACCGTCAAAAAAGTTGTACCCGGCAAGCTTATAGTTAAAGGCGGATATTGCCCCGCTTCCTATATTGCCGGCATAATCGCCTACTGCATGAAAACATGCTTTCCTGACATTGGCATCCTGAGCATATGAATATACTCCGCCGCCTGCTTCGGCAAGTACGATCCCGTTCCTGTCAACTACTGTGCCTTTGTCCAGAACACCCTCGTTGAAAACGCTTTGATTTGCGCGGAGCATTACCCAGTCCTTACCGTTGTTGTAGAGCCTTGCCGCGTAAAAGCAGAGTCCGACAACAAGTGCAGCGGCAATAAGCACTGCGAAATAGGCACGATTTTTGATCTTTTTCACACTTCGCGCCTCCTTTTTTCATTTCTCCTGTCAAAAAGATTCCGCCTGCTCCTATTCGTCAGCTCATCATATTCCCCAATATCATCAGTTTCGTAATCATCCGAATAGTCGAATCCCCCGCGCTCGGAAAACTCGTTATAGTCACGCATTTTAGACGGGTCTTTCATGACGAAGCTTGCGCTCTTGCGTGTATCCGTTGCTTTGATAAAAGCAAGCAGTGCCCAGCAGGAAATAAGGCTCGACCCTCCCATAGATACAAAGGGAAAGGTAACACCCGTAAAAGGCAGAATATCGAGTGAGCCGAAAACATTCAGCCCAAGCTGCACCATCATCATCGAAACGGCGGCACAGCCCGCAATAACGTAAAACGATGAGCGCCCCTGTGATGCGTTGTGGACAGTGAAAGCCGCCATAACTATAATCGCCGCAACAGAACAGAGCGCGATTACAAATCCAAGCTCTTCGCTTACCATCCCGAATACGAGGTCCGTATCCGCCGCAATAATGTTATGAAGCCAGCCGTTTCCGGCTCCCATACCGAACAATCCTCCGGAGGCGGCGGCGGACATTGCCCTCGTCTGCTGGTAGCCTGCCCCGTTTACGTCCTCCCAGACATGCCCCCATGCCGCGAAGCGTTTCGCGATGTGGGGCTTTATGCTCAGCGCAAGAAATCCGGCAATTCCGGCGCCGGAAACGGCAAGAATTACCGTGGCGATATTTCCGCTTCGCATAAATGAGATGACCAGAAAGGTCGAGAAAAACACGAGAGCCGTTCCAAAGTCACCCATGATTGCAAGCGCTATTACGCAAATGGCGGAAAACGCAATGTACATGAACAGGTTTTTTCCTCTGTAAAGCCTGTCCATTGTCGCTGCTCCCGCATAGATATATACTATCTTGACAAATTCCGAGGGCTGAAAAGTGAAGCCTCCGATAGAAATCCAGTTTTTCGCACCGAAATATTCTGTTCCCAGAACTATGTTGACGATAAGAAGCCCCACAGCCGCGCTTGCAGCCGGAAACCTCATTGCCTTGACTCTTTTCAGGTCACGAAGCCACCATCCTAAAATCAAAAACACTATGATTCCCGACAAAAGCAGCAATATCTGTTTAAGCATATTCTCCGGAGCGGAGCTTGCCGCAACCGAAAGTCCTATTGTGCTTAGAAAAAAGGCCAGTGCCTCAACTTCAAAACCTTTTCTTCCGATAGCCCTCATAATGATAAAATACAGCCACATCATTAGAAAAAGCGCAATGAACGAGAGCGCAACGGTTGCGCGGTACTGTTCCTCCGCATAGTAAATATGCTGATACATTATCAAAAACTGGAAAACTGATAAATATCTGAACATGGCGCCGGGAGCAACCATTTTTCCGGGTGCGGTCCTGCGCCGAGAAATAATAGTGCGTTCTTCTTCTGTAAGGTTAAAAAATCTGAGTTCACGGTCGCCGAGCGTCAGTATATCGCCGTCTTCAAGTCTTGCTCCCTCTTGGGGTATAACTATTCCATTTATTGCAGACTCACTGTTATAGCCGATATCATAGACTCTCCAGTTACCGAATTCATCTCTAATAAGAACAATCTGTGTTCCCGAAACAGAAGCGCTCCTTACCACGACATCACATGAACCCGCACTGCCCACAGTACACTCCCAATGCCGCAGCGGAACGCGCGAACCATCAGGCAAGTCAAGATATCCCCAAACCTCGGGCTCATAGCGTTCGCGAAACATGGAATAGGCGCAGCGGGTGATGACTGCTATTGCGGCAACGGGCAGCATAAATCGGGTAAAATATACAAGATAGGATAAAAATTCATTCAAAGCACCGCCGAAAGCGGACTGTGCAAAAAACTCATTTACACTCTGCATAATGCTCTCCACCGCTGTCACCTCCATAATATTTTCACTCAATAAACACATAATGACCGCCCGATTATACCATCTGACGGTCATTATAGCATATATTCCTGTATTTTAAAACGCAAAAAATTCTTACTTTATAATTACTCTGTTATAGTTCTTCTTTCCTCGCCTTAAAACGAGCCCTTCGCCGGAAAGCTCCTTGCTCGAATAAGTCTTTCCGATATCAGAAACCTTTTCTCCCGCGGCTTCGACACCGCCTTGCTGAACTGCACGTCTTGCCTCGGATTTTGAGGGACAAAGTCCGCTCTTTACCAAAAGTGCTAAAATGTCAAGGTCACCGTCTGCAAGGTCCGCTTCTGTAAGCTCGGTTGTTGGCATATTGGCAATATCGCCGCCTGACGAAAACAGAGCTTTCGCAGTCTCCTGCGCTTTTTCAGCCTCCTCCTTGCTGTGTACGAGAGCTGTCAGCTCATAGGCAAGTATCTCCTTTGCCTCGTTGAGCTGTGCACCCTCCCACTTGTCCATCTCGTCAATCTGTTCAAGCGGCAGGAAAGTGAGCATACGCAGGCATTTAAGGACATCTGCATCGCCTATGTTGCGCCAATACTGATAGAAATCATAGGGTGAAGTCTTTTCGGGGTCAAGCCACACCGCACCCGACTGAGTCTTGCCCATTTTCTTTCCCTCAGAGTTTAAGAGGAGAGTAATCGTCATGGCATGCGCATCCTTGCCCAGCTTTCTGCGGATAAGCTCGGTACCGCCAAGCATATTGCTCCACTGGTCGTCGCCGCCGAACTGAAGGTTACAGTCATAACGCTTATACAAAGCATAAAAGTCATAGCTCTGCATTATCATGTAGTTGAATTCAAGGAAAGAAAGTCCCTTTTCCATGCGCTGTTTGTAGCATTCCGCGCGCAGCATATTGTTAACGGAGAAGCATGAACCGACCTCGCGCAGAAACTCAACATAGTTGAGGTCCAAAAGCCAGTCAGCGTTATTCACCATCAGCGCCTTTCCCTCCGAAAAGTCGATGAATTTGCTCATCTGCTTTTTGAAGCATTCACAGTTGTGGTGAATCGTTTCAACGGTCATCATATTGCGCATATCAGTCCTGCCCGAAGGGTCGCCTATCATGCCCGTTCCGCCGCCAATAAGCGCAATAGGGCGGTTTCCCGCCATCTGAAGACGTTTCATAAGGCAGAGTGCCATAAAATGCCCAACGTGCAGGGAGTCTGCCGTGGGGTCAAAGCCTATATAAAAAGTTGCCTTGCCCTCATTGACAAGCTTGCTTATTTCCTCTTCATTCGTCACCTGCGCAATGAGTCCGCGCGCTTTAAGTTCTTCGTAAATAGTCATTTTCTTATCCCCTTCATTTATAAGTCCATTTTCCGCGAAAGTTTCCGCAGGCTTTCCGTTTGCGAAATATTCGTATTGTCAGCACAAATCTTTTTTATACATTTCCGCGGCTTCAAGCTGCTCTCCGGCTGAAAGGAGCGTATTTTCTGTTATATTGTCTCCCCCGTGAAGCCTTGCAAGTTCATATTTTCTGCCCTTTTGGTCAAGCTCTGTAACACTTGTATACGTCCTGCCGTCGCGCTCTGCCTTTTCTATGAGGAAATGCGTATCCGCCATAGCGGCTATTTGAGGAAGATGCGTAACGCAAAGAACCTGCTTTCTGCGTGAAAGCTCCGCAAGCTTTTCACCTACGCGCTGAGCGGCGATTCCCGAAACTCCAGTGTCTATCTCGTCAAATACGAGCGTTTCCACTTCATCCTTCTCGGAAAAGACATTTTTCATCGCGAGCATGATTCGCGACAATTCGCCTCCCGAAGCAATTTTGCTGATGGCTCCCGGCTTTTCGCCCTTGTTCGCCGACATGAGGAATTTGATTACGTCAGCCCCCGTTGCATCAAAGCCGTTAGAGTTGCTGATTGGTGTTATGTCAACCAAAAATTGCACAGACGGCATGGAGAGGTCTTTAAGCTCCGAAACTATCCTTTTTTCAAGCTCATTTGCTGCATTTTTTCGCGCTTTTGTAAGTCTTTTCGCCTTTTCAAGAACTTCTTCCCTCTGCTTTTCAAGCTGCGCCGAAAGCTTTGAAAGCCTGTCATCCGAATATTCGATTTCGTCAAGCTCCTGCTTTGCTCTTTGAAGCTTTTCTATAAGCTCTTTTTCATCGCCGCCATACTTTTTTGAGAGCCTATGAAGATATGAAAGCCGCATTTCCAGCCTGTCGTATTCTTCAGGCGAAAAATCAAGGTTTCCGATAAAA
>JAAYBD010000021.1 GCA_012719035.1 Clostridiales bacterium
GCGTTGCACCCAAAAAAGTTATTTTCATTTATTGCTCCTCCGTTTTCGCTCTTCAGCAAATACTTTACTGTTTATCTGACATGCATATGGCATTGCTGTCAGATAGATAAGCTTATTTTTAGTTTTCCGACATTTTATCATAAAATTTTACAGCTTTGAAGTGATAACACCTACTTTTAGAAAAAAGTTCAGAATTTTGAGTAAAGCTAAAACTATCATACTGGATTTTTTCAATAGGCTATGATACAATGGCGTGTAATAGATAGTATTAAAGCACTTATCACCAATGAATAATTCAGTTAGAAAGGAAATACCTATGTTAGAACTGAAAAATATAAATTTCAGCGCTGATGGGAAGCACATCTTAAAAGATATCAGCCTCAGCCTTGATTCCGGCAAATTTATTGCCATCACCGGTCCTAACGGTTCGGGGAAATCCACTCTCGCAAAAGTGATTATGGGCATCGAAAAGCCTGACAGCGGTCAGATACTCTTCAAAGGACAGGATATCACAAATTACAGCATCGATGAGCGCGCAAGAATGGGAATAAGCTTCGGCTTCCAGCAGCCCGTCCGCTTCAAAGGCATCACCGTTCACGATCTTCTCAACCTTGCCTCCAGAAAAAAGCTCTCAAGCAATGAAGCCTGTGAGATCCTTTCTACCGTCGGTCTTTGCGCCAATTCTTACGTTGACCGCGAAGTAAACTCCTCCCTTTCGGGCGGTGAGCTGAAGCGCATTGAGATTGCCTCTGTTATGATGAGGGGTTCAAATCTGACCATTTTCGATGAACCGGAAGCGGGCATCGACCTTTGGAGCTTCAACAATCTTATCAAAGTATTCAATAATATGAGAGCCTCACTTGAAGGAAGCATAATCGTAATTTCGCATCAGGAGCGCATTCTCAACATCGCAGACGAGATAGTTCTTCTGGCGGACGGAAGAGTCGAAAGAGTCATCCCGCACGGTGAGCCGCTGGAGTCCTTTATCAATATGCAGGCCTGCCGTAAGCTTTAAGGAGGTTATTTCATGGATAATTTTGTTCTGGATAAAATGGATTCTGCTCTTCTAAAATCAATTGCCGATTTGAATGACGTCCCGACCGGCGCGTTTTCACTCCGTAAAAACGGTCAGTCTGTCAAAGTCAATACAACTCCAAATGTCAATATACTCCGCAAGCAGGATAAACCCGGCATTGACATCTATGTGCGTGCGGATACAAAGGGCGAGACAGTCCATATTCCCGTTGTAATTACCGAAAGCGGAATTACGGACGTTGTTTACAACGATTTTTATATAGGCAAAAACGCCGATGTTATTATTAACGCCGGCTGCGGCATCCATAATGACGGCTGCAAAGACACACACCACAATGGTGTCCACCGTTTCTTCCTCGATGAGGGTGCGAAAGTGTTATATGTGGAAAAGCACTACGGCGAGGGCGAGGGCGAAGGAAAGCGCGTGCTTGACCCTGTGACCGAGGTGCATCTGGGTCCCAATTCCTCCTTGGAAATGCACACAACTCAGATAAAAGGCGTCGACTCTACCATCCGCACAACAAATGGCGAGATAGGTGACGGCGCAAGTCTTGTCATCACAGAAAAAATCATGACGCATGGTAACCAGCTTGCCGAGACAAACTTTGACGTTGATCTTAACGGCGTTGATTCCAGCGTCCATGTAACTTCCCGCTCAATAGCAACGGAAGACTCCGTTCAGAAATTTGTGTCTAAGGTAAACGGAAACAATAAATGCTTCGGTCATGTCGAATGCGATGCTATTATAAAAGATAAGGGCAAGGTCATTTCAACGCCCGAAATCACGGCGAACTGCGTTGACGCAAACCTTATACATGAAGCGGCTATCGGAAAAATAGCCGGTGAACAGATTGTTAAGCTCATGACCCTTGGACTTAGCGAAAGCGAAGCGGAAGCTGAAATCATCAACGGATTCCTCAAATGATAGCGGGGATTTGCTCCTTTATTGGTTTGGGTATCCCGCTGAATTTACCCAAGTATTCTGAGGGGGTTGAGCATGACAATAAGCTACACGCCTGAGGGCGTATGCTCAAAAAAGATGTTCGTCAGCGTGGAGGACGGCATCATAACAGATGCTGAGATTATCGGCGGCTGCAGCGGCAACACACAGGCTGTTAGCAGGCTTGTCATCGGCATGAAAGTCGAAGATGCAATTTCCCGTCTACGGGGAATCAAATGCGGAATTAAAGGGACATCCTGCCCCGACCAGCTTTCAGTCGCCATGAATCAGCTTTTAGACGCTGCCGGGAACAGTAAGGTGTAGCAATTCCCGGGGCATCCGAAATTATCCCGCAAACTTTTCCCAAAATATTATAAGACCCGACGGAACGATTTCCGTCGGGTCTTATGTTTTTATTATAGCTGTTATAGCCAACTTTCTTCCAGTTCATGTCTCTTCGCCCGCGTCATGAGCGATGTAAAGGTTTCGCGTAGGGGCGCTTCTTTATACAAAACACTGTAAGTCGCCTCGGTGATAGGCATTTCAACTCCGCATTTCTGCGCCATAGCAAATCCGGAAGCGGCCGCATAATATCCCTCTACAACAGCTCCGACCTGCTTCATTGCCTCCTGCGGAGACATTCCGCCGCCGATGAGAAGTCCGGCTCTGCGGTTGCGGGAGTGATTAGAGGTACAGGTCACAATAAGGTCACCCATTCCCGCAAGTCCGGCAAAAGTCTCTTTTCTTCCGCCCATCTTTTCCCCGACCCTTGCAATCTCCGTAAGCCCGCGGGTCATGAGCATTGCCTTTGTATTGTCACCGAAACCCATGCCGTCGCAGCAGCCGGCGCACAGAGCGATCACGTTTTTGAGAGCCGCACCAAGCTCTACCCCGATGATGTCGCTCGAGGTGTAAACCCGAAAGCGCTCGTTCATAAACATATCCTGAACCCATTCCGCGACTTCGATGTCCGGACAGGCGGAGACACAGGCTGTGGGGATTCTGCGCCCGACTTCTTCGGCATGGGACGGTCCGGAAAGTGCCGCAACGATATTTGAGCCATGAAGCTCCTCGTCTATTACCTGCGACATCCGCAAAGACGTGTCCTTTTCGATGCCCTTAGCAACGGAGATTATCACTGTTTTAGGCGAGAGGATCGGGGCAAGCTTTTTCGCTGTTTCGCGTACTGCGAAGGACGGAACCGCGAATATCACAGCATCTGCGCCGCCGGCACATGACAGATCAGATGTAAGCCTGAGCTTTTCCGGAATAGGAATGCCTTTCAAAAAAGGATTTTCCCTCGTCTGCTCCATCGCTTCGCATTCTTTCTTGAAATAAGACCAAAGGGTCACATCATTCCCATTTTCCAAAAGCAGAAGCGAAAGCGCTGTTCCCCAAGCACCGCTGCCTATAACTGAAATTTTCATTGTACTTCTCCTTATTTGTATGTTGGAATACTTTTTGTATTTTATCTATTTATTGAATTTTATACGCGATATTCCGCCGCACTTATTTTTCTTTGCGGCATCATGATGATTGAATTCCCCGCCGCTTGCAGCATAGCGCGGATCTTTCATCTTCCCCTGCCCGCGAATACCGCATTTACAAAACAGCGCAAAAAAGCAGCGCTGCCAAGCGCGGAGACAGATACATAATAATCTACCAACACACAAAAGGCAAGCGCCGCCATATGATATTCATAATTTCTTTACAGCTTTAGCTCTGCGAAACCGGAGACAGTGTCTATGTGCTTCATCTCCGGTTGGGATATGGTTTTTTCCTTAGTCAAGGTTGAATTTTTCACCATAGCCGTAATGTTCATAGATATAGTCGATGTCCTTGTCGCCGCGTCCCGAAAGATTTACAAGAATCGTTCCCGATCTATGTTCCTTGGCGTATTTTAATGCGTAAGCGAGTGCATGGCTGCTCTCTATCGCGGGGATTATTCCTTCATTGCGGCAAAGTAGGAAATATGACTCTATCGCTTCATCGTCTGTCACCGAGGTGTAATTGACGCGGCCGAGGTCATGGAGATAAGCGTGCTCAGGTCCGACTGAGGGATAGTCAAGTCCGCTTGCGCAGGAATATACGGGGGCAGGCTCGCCGTTTTCGTCCTTGAGCATAATACTCTCAAACCCGTGCATAACACCCTTTTCGCCGAAAGTTATGGATGCCGCGTTATCGCCCGTCTGTTCACCTCTGCCCATCGGCTCTATGCCATAGATTTCAACAGGGTCTGCAAGAAAAGCCGAGAACATTCCCATCGCATTTGAGCCGCCTCCTACGCAGGCGCAGATAGCGTCAGGCAGGTTTCCCGTCATTTCCTTAAACTGATCGCGGGCTTCATATCCGACAACAGACTGGAAATCCCGAACCATCATCGGAAACGGGTGCGGTCCTACAACAGAACCTATGCAGTAGATGGCGTCCTTATACTCCTTCATATAGCCTTCAAACGCGGCGTCAACAGCTTCTTTCAGGGTCTTCAGCCCATGAGTTACCGGAATGACCCTTGCGCCGAGCATTTTCATACGCGTTACATTGGGTGCCTGCTTTTTGATATCTACCTCGCCCATGTAAACATCACATTCCATGCCGAAATATGCGGCCGCAGTAGCAAGGGCAACGCCGTGCTGACCGGCGCCTGTTTCGGCTATTATTTTCTTTTTTCCCATGAACTTGGCAAGCAGCCCCTCACCCATGCAGTGATTGAGCTTGTGCGCACCTGTGTGGTTTAAATCCTCACGCTTTAGATAAATCTGGGCGCCGCCGATTTTCTGCGAAAGACGCTCACAGTGGTAAACGGGGGTAGGTCTGCCCTGAAATTCTCTGCGTATCCTGCGCAGCTCGTTTATAAACTGCGCGCTGTTGCATATGGTGTTGTACGCTTCGCTGATCTCTTCAAACGCAGGTATAAGCTCCGGCGGCAGATAAGCCCCACCGTAATCGCCGTAGCGTCCGTCCTTAGTGGGTGTATTTTTCAAATATGTCTCAAAGTTTTTATTTGGATTTTCAAAATTCGCATTCATTTTTATTTCCCCTTTTTATTATGAATAATATTATCTTTCCCATATATCTGCTGAAAGTTGTAACGCCCGTTTTTCTCCGCAAGCATCGTATCGAGCCGCCATCGAATAAGTCCCATAATAAAAACCTCCGTAAATAAAGCAAAAAAGCCTTTGTCCTATACTTAGGACAAAGACCTAAAGTCTCTGCGGTACCACCTAAATTGACGAAATAATCGCCCTCTCACGACATACGAAAATATGTCCGCACATTTTACGGGTTGCCCTCCCGTCGGCCATTACTCACGCTTTGCGCTTTCCTGCCGCCCTCACAAGTCCATTCACCCACACGCCTGCTGCTGCAATTCCACCGTCTGCCGCTCTCTTTGAACCGCTCTTGTGCGTTACTAACTCTTGATCATCGGTTTGTTATTCAATTGTCATGATGCTACCATATCAAAAGAATCTTGTCAACAGCTTTTTCTAAAAAACGATACACCGTCATCATGAGCGCGGCGAAGACAGTATGTTTCACCGCGCTCAGATTCAGTTATTTGATCTACTTTATGACAGATATAGCAAAATTGCTACTTTGAGGCAATAAGTCCCTCAGATATAAGGAAATCCTTTGCCACCTCTTGAACCGTTTTACCTTCAACATCGACCTCATAGGTCAAATTTGTCATGATTTCGTCGGACAAATGTCCCGAAAGCATATTGAGAACTTCTTCAAGGTTAGGTGCAGCATCGGCATATTTTTCAAAAATATCTTCTCTTACAAGCAGCGCCCCGTTGTATTCGGGGAAGAACTTCTGGTCATCTTCAAGAATTACAAGCTTTGCCTTTTTATTCAAACCATCGGTCGAATAAACCTCGGTTACCTGAAAGTTCCCATTTTCGATAGCAGCATATTTAAGACCTATATCGACAGGTACGCCGTCTTTGAAATTCAATCCGTAAAACTCGGTAAAGGGTCCGTATTTCATACTTCCCTCTTGTGTGAAAAATCCGTGTTCGGCTCCGAATATTAATTCCGGAGCAACAGGTATGAGGTCGGAAATAGTTTTCAATTTATACTTGTCCGCGATATCCTGAGGTACTGCAACCGCATATGTATTCTCGTGTCCAAGCGGTTTAAGCATGCGGGCACCGTATTTTTCCATAGCGACATCATTGGCATATTCATAAATGCTTTTGCCCTCCGGAACATCAACGGGGTCTAAATGCAGGAAGGTTGTCAAAAGCGTGCCATCATAGCAGTTCATAAGATCGCAGCTTGGTGTTGCGGATGTCAGCTCTTTGAACATATTAACTTCTGACATCTCATCTTTCATCTTAACCTTAAGGTCTGTATGCTCCTCTACTATAAGCTTTGTCATATAGTGGATCAGCCTTGGCTCCGTATATGGACCATCATACATGCGAAGTTCATTTTTTGTCTCTTTTCCTCCGCAGGCACCAAGGGCTAAAATCATCATTACTGACAGAATTACTGCTATAAATCTGTTTTTCATTTACGTTCCGCCTACCTTTCACATAGTACAAAATTTTCTTATTCTCTATGCCTTTTTCTTGCTAAGATGCGCCCCCTTTTTCTTTTTTCCTTCAGCTCCCCTGTGAAGACTTCCTTCTATAAGACCCATGCCAAAGTCAAGAGCTACGGCAATTATGACAAGAGCAGCCGTGCTCTTCATCAGTTGCCCCATATTCTGAGCTTTTATAGCATTATAAATCGAAAAACCTATTCCGCCCCCTCCGACGAAGGTTGCAAACACCGCCGAACCTACGGCATTGACCGTGGCAATGCGGATTCCGGTAAACACTATCGGGAAAGCAAGCGGAAGCTCAACATTGAAGAGCCTATACATTTTGCTCATACCCATGCCGCGCGCCGCTTCTTTAACGCCCGGGTTTACCTGAACAAGTCCCAGATTTGTGTTGCGCACAATGGGCAGGAGCGAATAGAGTGCGATGCCGATAATAACCGTTATCTTTCCAGCCCCCGCAAAAACCATAATTATTCCAAGAAGTGCAAGGGTAGGTATAGTTTGCAATATATCAACGACTTGCATAATTGCCTTTTTAGGCTTTGGATAGAGATAGCAAATTATGCCCAGCGGCAGTCCAACGGCGATCGCAAGAGCTTCGGAGCATATAACAATATATAAGTGCTCCCACAGCAGCTTTAAGCTCATTTTGCCGCCTCCCCTCTCGTTCCTCGCGACATTATCTTTTTCTGGAGTCTGTCAATAAGCGCACCTGCCACAACTGCAAGTATCGCTGCGGGAATGGCACCCGCGATGATAAGCGTATTGTTATTGGAGCTAACACCCTGATATACGAAATCGCCAAGACCCCCAAGCCCTATCGTTGAGGCGAGGACCGCCCAGCTTATCGTATAGACCGTTGCAAGCCTAAGACCTGCAATGACATTGGGAAAAGCCAGTGGCAATTCAACTTTGAACAAGGCTTGATATGGAGACATTCCGCAGCCTTTCGCCGCTTCCACATAACCTTCGTCAACACTGAGAATTCCCGTATATGTGTTTTTAAGCACAGGAAACATAGCATAAATCGACAGTGCTATAATAACAGTCACCGGTTTCATCCCCAGATAAAGGAAAAGAACACCTATGAAAACGATACCCGGTATAGTCTGAAAAATAGAGACTATAGGAAATATATAAGCTGAGTATTTTGGTATTCGGGACAGCAATATCCCTATAATAAGACCCAGAACAAATCCAATGGTAACAGAAATTATAACGTAACATACATGAGTCACAATTGAGTTTATTAGCATTTTTCCATACATATCGAAGAAATCCATAACTTCGAATCACCCCCACAGAGCTTCTGAAAGCGCTTTTGCCATACTATTTTTCGTCACAATGCCCGCAAGGGTATCATCCTCGTTCAAAACAATCACGTAGTTGTCACCAGAGTTCAGCAGATAATCAAAGCACTCTTGCGCATTACCATCGCGCTGCACTGTCTGTACGTTTCTGGAAATAAGCGGTTTTATGGTGTTTTCGCCCATTCCGCGCAGCTTTATATCTCGTATAGATACTGTTCCGACATATTTATCTTCCTCATCTACTACCACAACGGTGTCAACTCCGCTGCGCGCCATACGTTCAGTACATTCCAATATTCCCCTGTCCTGATCAACGGTGATTATATTGGTACGCATAAAATCTTCAACGCTGATTGAAGACATTTCACCGTCTGAGTGTTTTCCAAGGAAACTACGCACTAAACTGCTTGATGGGTTTTTAAGCATTTCCTCAGGAGGTGCCATTTGGACTATCTGACCTTTTTCCATGAAAATAATTGTATCCGCAAGCTTTAATGCCTCGCCCATATCATGCGTAACGAACACAATAGTCTTATTGAGCTTTTTTTGCAGCTTCTTCATCTCGTCTTGAAGCACCTCGCGAGTCAGGGGATCAAGAGCACCGAAAGGCTCATCCATAAGAACTATAGGGGGTGATGCGGCAAGAGCGCGCAGTACGCCGATCCTCTGCTGCTGACCGCCCGACATCTCGTTCGGATATTTTCCGGCATACTCGTCATAAGGCATTCCAACCATATTCAACATATCATGTACGATTTGGTCGCAGCGCTCCTTGTCATATTTAAGGAGCTTTGGAACAACACATATGTTTTCTGCAACCGTCATGTTGGGGAACAGCCCTATCTGCTGTATGACATAGCCTATACTTCGTCTTAGCTGGACCTTGTCCTCACTCTCTATGTCTTTTCCATCAATATAGATCTTACCCTCATCGGGCTCAATAAGCCGGTTTATCATCTTCAATGTCGTTGTTTTTCCGCATCCGCTCGGTCCAATCAAAACAGCAAATTTGCCGTCGGGTATTTCAAAGCTTAGCTTATTCAGTATCTGTTTTTTACCATACCGCTTTGAAACATTGTCAAATTTTATCATCCTCCAATATTCTCCTTTCTCTCACTGTCCATAGGGTTATTTACAAAATCAGAAATCGTATCCATCGCCATTTCATTTGCGACAAATACGATACAATCGTCCTGATAAAGAACTGCATACGGCCCGGGAGAAACGATGAGGCTTTGTCCTCTCCTTATGGCTATTATTGTCGCACCTGTCGCCTGCCAGAATGCAAGCTGACCAATGGTCTTGCCAATCACCCACGCACCCTTGCCAATTCTCACCTCACCCACGCCGAAGCCCTGTTCTGCGGCTGAAAACAGAGTTTCCTGCCTTTTTACCATCGCTGCGGTTATTTGCTGCAATTCCTTTGCCAGCCGAGCCTGCTCCTGCAGCAGTCCGTTTAGCCTGCTCTGAAGATTTCTTCCGTTTTCAAGCTCGTCAGTACGGTCAAGAAAGCGTTTCGCGCTATCAGCCGACAGCACATATGCTCCGCTCTGGGGCATGACCTCGATAACCTTCATATCTGCCAGGAGTCTGAACGCGCGCCTTATGGTTTCGGGCGAAACCCCATATTCGGAAGACATCACGGAACGCCCATAAAGTTTGCTCCCCTCAGCAATGTTTCCTTCAACAATACGCCTTGCTATATCAACTGCAATTTGTGAATACTGAGGGGGTATGTTTTTGTTAACGGTGTCAGGCATATCACATCTTTCCTTCCGAGTTTTTTGCTAAATTGCCGTTTATTATTTTATACTGACAACTTGTGTTTGTCAACAAGATTGTCAGTTTGTATTAAAAATTCTTCTTGATGATTCTACATTCTTCGCACAAAAAATCGTGTCAAAACGTGTTATATAATAGATAAATCATATAATTTTCCACATAAAAAAACAGCGCCCTTCGGACATTTAGTCCTAAGAGCGCTGTTCTGCAGATTATGTTAACCATTTTGTCTAACGAATCTGTCCGCTTCCATAAATAACATATTTACAGCTTGTAAGTTCCCTGAGCCCCATGGGACCGCGGGCGTGCATTTTTTGTGTTGATATCCCAATCTCCGCACCGAGCCCAAATTCCCCGCCGTCCGTAAAGCGGGTCGAGGCGTTCACATAAACAGCCGCCGCATCGACCTCATTCAAAAAGCGCTGAGCCTTCGCATAGTCGTTCGTGACGATCGCTTCGGAATGTCCCGAGCTGTAACGGGCTATATGCTCCATCGCTTCGTCTATGCCAGACACAGTTTTTACTGCGAGAATATAGTCCCCGTATTCTGTTTTCCAGTCTGTCTCGTCAGCAGGGACAGCAGCATTTCCAAGTATTTTCAAAGCCTTTTCGTCACAACGGAGTTCGACATCATGTTTTTTCAGCTGCGGAAGCACAAGGGGTAAAAATTTATCAGAAACGGCATCGCTGACCAAAAGTGTCTCCATCGCGTTGCATACCGAGGGACGGCTGCATTTCGCGTTTTCAACAATGTTTGCCGCCATTTCAAGGTCGGCTGAATCGTCCACATAAATATGGCAATTGCCGCTTCCCGTTTCAATAACCGGAACACCCGCATTTTCCACAACTGTTTTTATGAGGCCCGCGCCTCCCCGGGGAATAAGGACATCAATATATCCTCTAAGGCCCATAAGCTCTTTTGCGCTGTCTCTTGAAGTGTCCCTTACAAGGCAAACGCAGTCTTCCGGCAGTCCCGCCTCTTTGAGCGCTTCTCGCATTATGTCAACCAGAACAGAGTTGGAGCTGATAGCCTCCTTGCCTCCGCGAAGTATGCAGGTATTGCCCGATTTCAAACACAGGATAGCAGCGTCAACTGTTACGTTGGGTCTTGATTCATAAATAATTCCTATAACGCCGAGAGGTACGCGTTTTTTTCCTATGGTCATACCGCTTGGGCTGTTTGACATTGATATTACTTCGCCAATCGGATCGGGAAGTGCCAAAACATCCATAACTCCTGCCGCAATACCGTCAATGCGTGTTTCGGTAAGGAGCAGCCTATCCAGAAATGCTTTTTTGGCACCTGACTTTTCTGCTTCTTCGATGTCAATGGCATTTGCTTCAAGAATGCGTTTTTTGTTTTTTAGAAGCGCTGCGTGTATAGACTGAAGTGCTTCGTTCTTCTTTTTCGTGCTCGCAACTGCTAAAGTACGCTCAGCCACCTTTGCTGATGCGCCCATTCTTTCAAGTTCTGTCATTCCTGCCCCTCTTTCCCACAAAAAGTGTTCCCGCCGGATTTCCGTTTACGATATCGTAGAGTGTTTCAGGTTTTTGTCCGTTAGCGATATACATATCTATGCCGTTTTTCGTGGCAAGTTCTGCGGCTTGAAGCTTTGTTATCATTCCGCCTGTCCCGCGCCTGCTTCCCGCACCGCCTGCCAGCGCACGGATTTCCTCATCGATAACCCTGACCTCACGAATCAGGCGAGGCTCGGGTTTATCATTAGGGTTTCCGTCATAGAGTCCGTCAATATCCGAAAGCAAAACAAGTTTATCGGCTCCGCAGAGAACTGCAACAACGGCGGAAAGTGTGTCATTGTCGCCGAAAATCTTATGCTCCTCATTCTCAGCCTCGATTTCCGCATGGCTCAATGAATCGTTTTCGTTCACGATAGGGATAATACCTAACTCAAGCAGAGAGCTGAATGTATTTATAAGGTTCTGCTTTTTTTCGGGACTGTCCACATCGTCACCCGTCAGAAGAATCTGTGCAACGATTTTCCCATAATCCCCAAAAAATTTATCGTAAAGGTGCATCAGCTCACACTGTCCGACAGCCGCCGCCGCCTGCTTCAAGCTTAGCTCACTCGGGCGTTCCTTCATTTGGAGTTTTCCCGCGCCGACAGCAATAGCTCCCGAAGAAACCAAAATTATCTCGCTGCCCATATTGTGTATATCGGAAAGCACACGGGCAAGAGCATCGAAGCTGCGGAAATTGAGTTTCCCGCCTTCATGTGTCAGCGTCGATGTACCGACTTTTACCACTATTCTATTCTTAATTGCATTGCTGTCCATATGTATCTTCCCTTTCGTACTTTAGTTAAGTATACCACTATAATATAAGAATTTGCAATCGGATAATGAAATAAACAAAATGTATATTTTTATTTGTGTTTATGTTCTATTCTCCAAACAAAAACGGGGTATTAGCATAATACGCTAATACCCCAAAAATAATATCTTATTCGGATATCTGTGCTATTTTATTGGCTACGGCTGCGAATCCTGAAATGTCCAAAGTCTCACCTCGGATTTTCTCATCAAAGCCGCAGGAAACAATGGCTTCGTGCAGTTTTTCCTTGGAGTACCCCGTCAGCCCGGATGAAAGCGCATTCAGAAGTGTCTTTCTTCGCTGATTGAAAGCCGCCCGCACCACACTAAAAAATAGTTTTTCATCTGCCACCTGAGCAGGAGGAGTTTTCCGGACAGTCAACTTTATAACACTTGACCAGACTTTAGGCTGCGGGATAAAGCAGTCAGGAGAGACATCAAACAAAATTTCCGGCTCCGTATACCAGTTAGTATAGACCGTAAAAGCACCGTAATCAGATGTACCCGCGTCAGCACATATTCTCTTTGCAACCTCGCGCTGAACCATAAGCGTCATGCTCTCAAAGCAGCCTGCCTCTATAAATGCTGATATGAGCGGGCTTGTGATATTATAGGGCAAATTGGCGCATACGGCGGGCTTCATCCCCTGAAAATGTCTTTCGACAATTTCATTAATATCCATTTTCAGTACATCTCCGAAAAGTACCTCTGTATTTTCGCAGTCTGCCAAAGTTTCCGAAAGCACAGGCTTCAGTGCATTGTCAAGCTCAACTGCGACAACTTTTCCCGCGCGTTTTGCAAGCTGAACAGTAAGGCAGCCTATTCCCGGTCCGACCTCAAGAACACCTGTCTGCCCGTCAAGACCCGCCTCCTCAGCTATTTGCTCGGGAACCCACGCAGAGGTCAGGAAGTTCTGCCCCATGGATTTTGAAAAACGAAAACCATGTCTCATCAAAAGGGATTTTATTTGACTTATATCACAAAGGTCCATATATTTCCTCACAGAAGTTTTTCATAACATACGCGTTCATTGCGCGCCGTCTTTTCACCGCTTAAATATATCGTTCCGCAGCAGATAAATCCGCGCTTTTCAAGAAGCCCACGCATTGCTTTATTATCGGGGTGTGTATCGCCTCGCATACTCTTAAAGCCCCTCTCAGCGGCAGTATTCCCCGCATAGGATAACATCTGCCCCGCAATTCCCATCCCACGATAATCACTGCTGACTACCGCACGATGAAATGCCGCATAAGGTGCATCACCCGTAAGCCATTTGCCGTTTTCAAGATTATCGTAGCACTCTTCATGTTCAAAGAACACGGATATAAATCCTGCAACTATACCATCGATCATAAATACATGGCAGCTGCCGTCCCGGATATCAGTCTCATAGACCTCCTGATTGGGATATCCATCCTGCCATTGGTCAACGCCGTTCGACTTAAGAAAGCTCTGGGCATCTCTTACTATCTCCATTATGCGGTCTATGTCCGAATTTAATGCAAGCCTATGTTCCATTAATAACTCTCCTTGCCGCTCCGATTGCGGTCGCATAACCCGAAAATTCCGGAATAACATAATTCAGCTTATAAAGTTTCGTAAAATTATCATACACAGCCTTTGCAATTTTCGTCTGAGATACCCCGCCTGTGATAATTACATTTTTAACTCCATAGCCATTACAGGCAAGCGCCGCATGGGAGCCGGCGACTTCCATTACCGTATTGATTATCGCATATGCCCAATCGCTGTCCGTTGCGTCATCGCGGCATTTTGCAAGATTCGAGGCTGTGAGATCAAAGGGTAATGTATCTGTTCCGGAGAATAAATCCCCTATTGTTATATCGACAGTTAAACGGTTGCCCTGTTCAGCAAATGCAAAAAACTCGCACAAGTCCTCAATACCAAACATTTTCTTTGAAAGTCCGCGAAGCGTACCGCTTCCGACCCCCGAGCCGCCGATGTGCGAATACTTTCCGTTTTTCGCAAGTGCTATGGAAGTTCCCGTTCCTATGCTTACTACAATTGCTTCATCGATTTTTGAAAGCCATGAGCCGCCTTCACCTGTGGCTTCTATTTCAGGTATTAATTTTATAGGCTTAATAAAACCTTCAAAACAGCATTTTTCTGCCCCTACGCCTGTAATCGCTGCCGCGGCGACATCATCCTCGGCAACTTGTTTCTCACGCATAAACTCAAGCAGCAGTTCGCCGTCCGGTTTTTCATTTCCAACAATGCTCTTTGTAAAGAGAACCCTGTCACCGTCAAGTGCAACAACTTTAACAGCGGAGGCGCCCTTGTCATATCCTAAAATCACTTTTATCCCTCCACATCCGAACTGCGCTCGCAAAGCATTTCCTGTTCGATTTCCGTAAGAAGTTTTTTATCTGATTTTTCCGTAAAAACAAGTTTTTCATACATATCAGGTCTGCGTTTCATAGTCCGGATTATGGACTGCTTGCGCCGCCATTTTGCCACATTTGCATGATGCCCGCTTCGCAGTATTTCAGGAACGCTCTTGCCCTCCCAAACCTCGGGCCGCGTATATTGCGGATATTCCAAAAGACCTTCCCAATGGCTTTCCCCGGTGAAGCACTCCTCGCTGGAAAGAACTCCCGGAACCATCCTGCAAACACTGTCCGCCACAACCATTGCGGGAATTTCACCGCCTGTCAGAACAAAGTCGCCAATCGATATCTCCTCGTCAACGCATTCCTCTATAAAGCGTTCATCGACCCCCTCGTAATGTCCGCAGACAAGGATGAGGTGGTCGTAATCCTCTTTAAGCTGCCGCGCCTTTTCCTGATCGAATCTGGTGCCCTGCGGCGACATATATATGACACGCGTCCGGCGCTCGCCCGCGCACTCGCGGATAAAGTCAAGACAGGACTTGAGCGGCTGTGCCATCATAACGCAGCCCCATCCTCCTCCATACGGATAATCATCTACCTGCCCCTGTTTATTTTCAGTAAAATCTCTTATCTGGACACAGTTTATCTCTATTATATCCTTATTCGCTGCCCTTCCCAAAATACTTTCTCCAAGAACAGCACGCATCGAATCGGGAAAGAGCGTCATTATGTCAATGCGCATGAGAGGTTTTGTTTTTTCCTCGTCAGACGCGATATTTTCAAGTTCGGGATTTACGTTCATTTGAACCTCCAATGTGTTTCCCACATGACTTGAGTCCTGCACAGTCACATTCCTTCAATCAATCGGACAATAACAACGCCCGCGTCCACATCGGTTTTTATAATAAATTGCGGCACAGCAGGGATGAGTATCTCCCTTTCTCCCGTAACCACATAAACGTTGCTTGCCGGCATTTCAAGAACATCGGTAAGCTTTCCAAGTTCTGTACCGCTTTCATCTACAACAGAAGCACCGATAATGTCTTGAAGGAAGAAAGAACCCTCAGGCAGGTCAACATCCGATCTGTCGATAAAAACAGTCTTGTTCTTTAATACCATCGCGTCGTTTACATCGGATATGCCCTCAAGCTGTGCTATAAGAAAGCTTTTATGAACCCTGCTCGAAACAAGTTTAAAGGGCTTTTCATCAATGTACAAATGCTTGAATTTCATTAAAAATTCGGCACTGTCTGTCCAAGAATGAATTTTTACTTCCCCTTTTACTCCATGCGTATTTATAATCTTTCCTGCTTCCAGATACTTTTTCATCACAATTCTCCAATTGAGATACTAAATATAACAAAAACGAATATTACAACATAATAGCTGCCAATATGAAAAAACGCCTAAGGGGGACTTAGTCCCCCTTAGCGCGTCAGTCCATGATTTCAACGGTCACATTTTTTCCTTGCCTCTGAGCGACCGCCCTCATGAGGATGCGAATTTCCTTCACGATCCTTCCCTGACGGCCAATGATTTTGCCCATGTCTCCATCTGCGACACGAACCTCAAAGACTGTTTCCGCATCGGTGTCCCTTTCGGTAACTCTAACCTCGTCGGGATTGTCGACAAGGTTCTGTGCGATGTAGGTTAAGAGTTCTTTCATGCTTGCGTAATCTCCTTAAAGCACCTCTGCCTTTTTAAGCAGCGCCCTAACGGTTTCTGTAGGCTGAGCGCCGTTTGCGATCCAATACTTTGCGCGTTCACCGTCAACCTTAATTCCCGAGGGAGTCGTAAGAGGATCATAGGTGCCGATTTCCTCTATAAACTTACCGTCACGGGGAGAATGAGAATCTGCAACAATAATTCTGTAATAAGGATTTTTCTTTGCGCCCATTCTGCGAAGTCTGATTTTGACCATTTATATTCACCTCCAAATTCAGTATCTATATGTGCAAGCGCCTTAATAAGGGCGGTGCAAACCATTAAAATTGGAAAGGCATTCCTTTCCCGAAGCCCATACCCATACGTTTGGCTTTTTTTCCTCCTGCCGTCATCTGCTTTGTCATTGATTTCATCATATCGAACTGCTTAATCAGACGGTTGACGTCTACAACACTGGTTCCGCTGCCGGCGGCTATACGCTTCTTCCTGCTGCCGTTTAGTATTACCGGATTTTCACGTTCTTCGGGCGTCATTGATTTAATTATTGCCTCCGTACGTGAAAATGCCTTTTCGTCGATGGCCGCACCCTTGAGCGCTTTTGAGTCAACACCCGGGATCATAGCGGCAATATCTTTTATATTGCCCATAGATTTAAGCTGTTCAAGCTGTTCAAGATAATCGGTAAAGGTAAATTTGTTTTGTTTAAGGCGTTCCGCCATCTTCATGGCTTTCTTTTCATCGAAGTTCTGCTCCGCCTTTTCAATAAGCGTCAGAACATCACCCATGCCAAGAATACGGGACGCCATACGGTCGGGGTAGAAAGGCTCGATGTTGTCAAGCTTCTCTCCTATACCGACGTATTTTATCGGCTTGCCGGTAACTGCGCGTACGGAAAGCGCGGCACCGCCCCTCGCGTCACCGTCCAGCTTAGTGAGCATTATTCCCGTAATTCCTAAAGCCTCATCAAAAGCCGTTGCCGCGTTGACCGCATCCTGACCGGTCATGGCATCAATCACAAGAAGGATTTCCGCCGGATTAGTCGCTTCACGGATTTTTTTCAGTTCATCCATCAAAGCTTCGTCAATGTGCAGACGGCCTGCCGTATCAAGAAAAACAAGGTCATTCCCGTGGCGCTTCGCGTGCTCGATAGCCGCTTTTGCAATATCTACTGGATTCCCCTGTCCCATCTGGAAAACGGGAATGTCAAGTTGAGCGCCAACTGTTTCAAGTTGCTTTATGGCAGCCGGGCGATATACGTCGCAGGCAACAAGAAGCGGACGCTTGCCGCTCTTTCTCACAAGTCCCGCAAGCTTGGCTCCGTTTGTGGTTTTACCTGCTCCCTGAAGTCCGACAAGCATAACCACGCTCGGTGATTGGGAAGATATATTGAGCTTTACGTTTTCAGTGCCCATTAGAGCTGTAAGCTCTTCGTTGACAATTTTAATTACCATCTGCGCCGGGGTAAGGCTTTCAAGAACATCCTGCCCCACAGCACGCTCGCTGACCTTTTTCACAAAGTCTTTAACGACCTTATAGCTGACGTCAGCCTCCAAAAGCGCAAGCCTTACCTCGCGCATAGCTTCCTTTATGTCCGCTTCGGTAAGGCGTCCTTTGCCGCGAAGCTTTTTAAATGATGCCGATAATTTTTCGGAAAGGCTTTCAAATGCCATAAGCGCTCCTTACTCCAAAATGAAAATTAGTCTCTTATACTGTCAAGCTCGGACAAAAGCTTTTCAACAAGCTCGTTTGCTTTCCCGTCCGTAAGATGCCTAAGCTCATTCAGCTCGTCCTGCATTTTATCCAGAACAAGCTTTTGTTCGGAAAACCGCTTTACAAGTCCGATTTTCTTCTCTGTCCCTACCAGCGTTGCTTCGGCGCGTACGATCAAATCACGTACTCCCTGACGGGAGATTTCCATATGCTCAGCGATCTCC
Organism: Clostridiales bacterium; assembly: GCA_012719035.1. Taxonomy (GTDB): domain Bacteria; phylum Bacillota; class Clostridia; order Oscillospirales; family Oscillospiraceae; genus UBA2658. Next base: position 17,901 of record JAAYBD010000021.1, read on the forward strand.
GAAAGCGAAAGATCCTCATTATAATGCATATTAAAACAACTGCGTTGCTTCGGCGTGAGTAAATCCCCGTAAAAATCGAGAAGCATGGTCATCATAAGAGTTTTGTCGCCCATATTCAGACTACCTTCCGTTAAAAACTGTAAAGCAGAAACCTCTATGTCTGCATATATTATACCCATTTCCCAATGTTGTCAAGTATTTTTACTTTACAGCGTCGGGAATATTTTTCTCGATTATGTGGCAAACTTTTTTTTACGAAACAGGAAAAGAGGTCGATATAATGACTTATGACGGCACAACGCCGCAGATAGATGACTCAGAGCTTCCGCTTTATGGCGAAAACGTTGCCCGAACGCTAAATATTACGGGAAGCGTGCGCGGAGTCTCGATTTCAAAATCTGTTATCAAAAATATTCAGGATCTGCATAAGCGTCATACGATTCTTGAATCAAAATATTCACATGGAGAAGCCGTTCCAACCTATATCGAATGGCTTTTGGACAACTTTTATCTTGCACAGCGCGAAGGTCTTCAGGCGGTTGAAGATCTGCGTTGCTGCGGAAAGATTCCCGGAATAAAAGGCTCTCCCGCACTGTTCACACTGTGCGAAGCACTCTTGCGTTCCGGTAACGGCAAGGTCACGCCAAATCGCTGTCAGCTTTTTTTGCAGGGCTGCCAGCTTGTCTACGTTCTCAGCCGCAGGGAGCTTATGCATTTCATACCGGCTTTAAAAGCCGCGGCAGTCTCCGAACTTGCTGCGCTCTACAGTTCCCGTATAGACGAGGAAAAAGCAGCAATTTCTGCGGAAAGGCTTTTTTCCACTCTGCGCGCTTTGTCGACTCTCGACTTTTCCGATATTCTGGAGAGTGTTGACAAGACAGAACAGATTTTGAAGTGCGATCCTGCTGAAGTGTACCCCCTAATGTCTGAAAAAACCCGAAATTATTATAAAAAACGCGTTGAAAAGCTTGCAAAGGCTTATCACGTCAGCGAACACCGAATAGCGGAACACGTGCTTGGACTCGCCCAAAATGCCGATTGCAATGCACGTCACGTAGGCTATTGGCTCTTTACGCGTCCCATGGGCGAAGAAAAGCCTTCCCGGTCGGGTGAGATTTACATCTCCGCAAATATTCTGCTCACACTTCTTCTTACTCTGCTCATTGCTTTTGTTGTGAGAAGTGGTGTTGCCGTAATACTTCTTATTCTTCCTCTGTCCGAGCTTGTAAAAAACTTCATAGATTTTGTTCTTCTCAGCTTTACGCCCCCCGCTCATGTTCCCAGAATGGAGCTTAAAGAGGGGGTTCCCTCCTCAGGGCGTACAATATGCATAATCTCCGCGCTTCTCACGAGCGAGAAAAGCGGAGCCGTTCTTGCGCGCAGACTGGAAGAATTCCGTCTGGCAAACCGAAACTGCGGCGAGAACCTGCTTTTCGGTATTCTTGCCGACTTGCCAGATTCTAAATTCAAACTGACACAAAATGACGACAAATACATTGCAGCTGCACAGACCGCAATAGATGAACTGAACAAAAAATACGGCGGAGGTTTTTTCTTCTTTATACGTGATAGGATTTACAGCAGTGCAGACAAATGTTATATGGCATGGGAACGCAAGCGCGGGGCAATTACTGAGCTTGCCAATTTGCTCTGCGATAATGAAACATCCCTAAAATGCGTTTCAGGCAGTTATCTGTCTCTTCGCGGCGTTCGCTATATTCTCACGCTTGACGAGGATACAAGGCTCACTCCGGGAACAGCAAAAGAGCTTATAGGGGCAATGCTTCACCCTCTCAACACGCCTGTTGTAGATAATGTAACAAAAAAAGTAACTGCCGGTTACGCCATCTTACACCCCCGCATATCTGTCGAGCTTGCCTCATGCAACAAAAGTCACTTCACAAAGGTTTTTGCTGGTCATGGAGGCACAGATCCCTATGGAAGCGACAGCTCCGAGCTGTATATGGACGTATTTGAAAACGGCGGATTTGCCGGAAAAGGCATCATTAACGCTAAAGTGTTCTCAGAATGTATGCATGACCGCATACCTGAAAACCGGGTACTGTCACATGACGCCCTTGAGGGAGCTTTTCTTAGGGGCGGTTATATGGGTGACATGGAGCTGACTGACAAATTTCCCTCGGACATCCTTTCATACTATAAAAGGCTTCACAGATGGACCCGAGGTGACTGGCAAAACCTCCCCTGGCTTTTTCGGAGAGGAAAAAGCCTTACGGATATAGATCGTTTCAGGCTATTTGACAGCGTACGCCGAAGTCTTGTAGCGCCTTTCACTTTTGCAGCGTTTGTATGTGCATTTTTCATACCCTCTTCAGGTTTTACAGCAGTAGCCCTTGCAGCTCTGCTCTCTTACGCTTTTAATCTTATTATCACCGCAGTGGAAAACCTATTCCGCGATGAGCGCGACGTAAAAATACGCTGTCACAGCACGGTCGTCCGCGGTGTTGGAGGCTCACTTCTTCAGACAGTGTTAAAGCTCGCCTTTCTACCGTTTGAGGCATATATCTGCTTTACAGCCGCCTTAACTGCACTGTGGCGGATGATAGTCAGCCACAAAGGACTTCTTAACTGGACTCCGGCCTCCGTATTTGAAGGAAAATCTCACGGCACGGCCAGATATATACGAAGTATGTGGTTTTCCCCTGCCGCCGCATTGGTAATAATAGTCTTCTCCCCTTCAATAATAGGAAAAGTAAGTGGCATAATCTGGTTCGTTTCCCCGTTTCTATCGGTGTCCCTTTCAAGGATTATCGTTAGGCAGACACCGGTATCCTCAGATGAAAGAAGTTATCTTTTGCAGTGCGCAAAACAAATCTGGTCGTTTTTTGAGGACTTTTGCACTATTGAGGACCACTTTTTACCCCCCGACAACTGGCAGGATAGACCACCTGTGGGAATCGCCCACAGAACCTCTCCAACCAACATCGGTCTATGCCTTTTAAGCTGTCTTTCAGCAATCGATCTGAATCTGACTAAACCGGAAAAAGCCCTTGGCATCGTAGAAAACATCCTTGTTACACTCAAACTTATGCCAAAGTGGAAAGGGCATCTCTACAACTGGTACGACACAAGAAATTTAAGACCCCTGCATCCGACCTATGTTTCCACAGTGGACAGCGGAAACCTCGCCGCATGCTTGGTCATACTGCGCGAAGGACTTTTGGAGCTCAACCGTCCCGAGCTTGCAGAATACTGTTCCGAGCTGCTGTCACCCATGTCGTTTGTTCCCTTATACGACGAGGAGCACCATCTTTTCTCAATAGGCATGGACACTGATAAGGAAATAATCACAAACAGCTTTTATGACCTCATGGCAAGTGAAGCCCGTACGGCAGGCTTTATCGCCATAGCAAGGGGCGAGGTTCCCCGCCGTCACTGGCAAAGTTTAAGTCGTGCGCAAGTTGAAAAAGACGGCTACCGGGGCATGGTATCGTGGACAGGCAGTATGTTCGAATATCTTATGCCGCGGCTGTTCTTTGAAAGCGCGGAAGGTTCCCTGATGTATGAAAGCATCAAGTTTGCGGTAGGCGTACAAAAAAAGCGCGGTGAAAACCAAAAACTTCCTTGGGGCATTTCCGAAAGTGCATTTTACGCGCTTGATCCGGCTTTAAATTACCGATACAAGGCTCATGGTTGCGGAGCTCTTGCTTTGAAGCGCAACATGAACCGCGAATTTGTTGTTTCGCCTTACAGCAGTTTTCTCGCCTTATGCTGCAGTATTAGCGATGTAGTTTCAAACCTGCGGAAACTGGAGCGTTACGGAACCGTTGGAAAATACGGTTTTTGGGAAGCGCTTGATTTCACCGAAGGCAGAGTTGTCGGCAAAGGCGGAGAAGTTGTCTATTGCGTAATGGCTCACCATCTGGGCATGAGTTTAGTCGCAATCGCAAATGCTCTTTGCGGAAATATAATGCCCCATCGCCTGATGCGCGACCCCTCCATGTCCGCTCACGCCTGCCTCCTTGACGAAAAGCTCCCTCTCGGCGGAGTATTGCTCCGGCGCAAGGAAAATAAGCTTCCGGAAAAGCCTCCGAGAACAAATGCTGTATTCTGGGAAAAGCGCGGTGATTTTGTAGACTTTGAATCACCCGTTTGCTGTATGTTATCCAACGGCGAATACAGTGTTATGTTAACTGATAACGGTGCTTCGCACTCCCGCTGCTGGGAAATCGCACCCTATTTCACTTCTGATGAAATCCCAAACGACAAACATGGCATGGAGCTTTTCCTAAAACGTGAAAATGAGCTTATCTCCCTGCTCCCCTCGCCTTCATGCGAAAACGCAGAATTCGATTGGGAATTCACATTTTCAAGTGCAAAAATCAGCACCGAACAGGCTGATGTGCATTCCCAGATAATTTTCAGCGTATCGGACACGTCAAACGGAGAAAAACGTGTAATCTCGGCAAGCACTACAAGCGGAGAAGCACAAAATTGCGAACTATGCATAATGTTCGAACCGATATTAGCGTCCATGTGTGATTATGTAAACCATCCGGCTTTTTATAAGCTCGGACTGCACGCAAAAATGCATGGCAATTCCATTATTATTAAGCGCCTGAAAAGGGAAAATATCCGCGAAAGTTATCTATGCTTCGCGGCATCGGCACCTATGGAAATATCTGCAAGGCGCGGTCTTGTTCCGGGCAGGGGCGGGTTGCTGAACGCGATTGAAAATTTTGTTCCCTCTCCTCTCGGCTGGCTGACTGATCCTATGATATTCGCTAAAATTCCCATGCGGCTGACACAGGGAACAGAAAGCGTTATAACAATAGCATTGGCTGTTGGCAGCAGCGAGAACGAGGCATACACAGCTGCCAATCGTATTCTTGCAAGCGACAATTCTGATATCACGCTTTTTCCTGCCGAGCTTGCGGCGGGGCTGAGACTTACTGAAAGTCAAGCAGAGGAAGCAATGGAACTGCTTAACAGGATATTATATCCCGCTCCCATTGAATCCGGATGCAGCATGGCGAAGCATGAGCTGTGGAGATTTGGAATTTCGGGCGACCTGCCTATAATTACGCACTCCGTAGAAAGTCAGGAAGACCTCGAAGCCGCGGAATCGCTTATGAAGCAGCACGTGTTCTTGAGGTCCCTATCATGCACTTTTGACCTCGTCCTCATTACCGATGAGGGCGGCAACTACCTGCAGCCCGCTGCCACCGCTCTCTGCGAGCTTAAACGCACAGTCGGCAGCGAAAGCTTGAATATTCATATCGTTGACCGCTCAACAAATGTGGATTGCCTCATAAAAAGCTCTGCAAATGCCCGTGAGAGAAGTCTTACAGATGAAAAGCTCAATTATGTTATGTCAACTTTAAGCAATGCACTCCTGCAAGAATATCCCCAGTTCAGATGGCTTGAAGACGGCTGTTTCCAATTTTATGTAAACCATTCGCTTCCTCCCCGGACATGGGGAAATATGCTCACAAACGGACGCTTCGGCTATTTTGCTACTGACTGCGGGACAGGGCATATGTGGTACAAAAACGCCCGCGAATACCGAATAAACCGCTGGCTCTGTGACAGCCTTACGACCCATGGAACCGAATGCCTTGAGCTTAATCGTCAAAGTCTTTTCGCCGATGCCAATGACACAAACTGTACAATAAGTTTCGGTTTCGGTTATGCAAAATGGCAAAAGGAAATAGACGATATTACGGTAAAAACAACGACTTTCATCCCTACGGATACAGATGCGCGCGTTTTGATTGTGGAATGGGAAAACGGTGCCGTTCTTCCTTTCATGTGGAATACTGATCTTGTTCTTTCCGGAGATGACAGCAATTCCTCACGTACTCGGATAGTATATTCTGGGGACTTATTTACGGCAGATAGTCCGGAAAGCCCGTTCCCCAATTCTCCGTTCCGAATATGCTCATCAGCAAAGGTAACAGGCTTTACAACGAACCGCAGCCTGTGGCTTCAGGAAAAAACCGACAACAAGTGTGATACGGGTGGATTTATCGGCATCTGCTTTGAAGCTTCAAGTCCGTTTATTTTGGTATGCGGCTGTGATGAAGAAGAGAAGCTGAAAGAACTGTGTTCAAATGAAATTGCCTTTTCCTCCTTAAAAAACGCCGTACGAAACTGGCAGAATTCTGTCACGGGTCTAAAAATCAAAACACCTTTGCCCTCGCTTGACAGGCTGATAAACGGCTGGCTGCCATACCAGACTCTTGCCTGCCGCCTTATGGGCCGCTGTTCGGTATATCAAAGCGGCGGAGCAACCGGATATCGCGACCAGCTCCAAGATGCTGTTAATATCATGCTGATTGAGCCGGCATATACGAAAGCACAAATTCTGGATTGCTGCAGGCATCAGTATTTGGAAGGCGATGTAATGCATTGGTGGCACACACTGGACAAGCAGACTAAAGGCGTTAGAACGCATTGCAGCGACGACCTCTTATGGCTTCCTTGGGCGCTCTGTGAATATGTGGAAAAAACAGGCGATATCTCGCTGTGCGAAATTTCTGTCTCTTGGCTCTGTTCCCCTCCCCTTCATTCTGACGAGCGGGACAGATATGAACAGGCTGTCTACACCGATACTAAATCAGAGGTCATTTCCCATGCCCAAAAAGCCCTTGATTTAATTATTGAACGCGGTACAGGCGAGCATGGACTGCTGAAAATAGGAAACGGCGACTGGAACGACGGTATGGATAAAATAGGCGTCAGGGGCAAGGGTGAAAGCGTATGGCTGACATGGTTTTTCTCACACACAGCCCACAGGTTTTCAAAGCTTCTTGATTCCCTCGGCAGAACAGACGATGCCGAGAAATACGAAAAGGCTGCGGCTGCAGTAGGCAAGTGCGCCGATGAAGCATGGGACGGTAAATGGTATCTGCGCGGCTATTACGATGACGGAACTCCACTCGGCAGCAGTTCACAGGTTTGCTGCCAGATCGACTCTATCGCACAGAGCTTTGCCGCACTCAGTCCCGAAGCGGAAAAGGAGCGTATCAACACAGCACTAAGCTCGGCAGTTTCAAGACTGCTCAACAAAGAACACCGCTTTATCTGCCTATTTGACCCGCCTTTTGAAAATTCAAAGCCAAGCCCCGGATATATTGAAAGCTACGGTCCCGGCTTTAGGGAAAACGGAGGACAGTATACCCATGGTGCGATTTGGCTTGTCATGGCACTCCTCAGAGAAAATCGTCCGGACGACGCCATAGAGCTTATCGAAGCCCTGCTTCCCGACAATCGCGACTTAGTCAATTATGAAGCGGAGCCATACGTTATTTCCGCCGACATTTCGAGTAACCCCGACTGCTTGGGAAAAGCGGGCTGGAGCTGGTATACAGGTTCGGCAGGCTGGCTGTATCGCGTAATAACAGAAGATCTGCTGGGTATAAAGATGCAAAACGGTGAATTAAGCTTTTCTCCTAATCTGCCCTCGGGCTGGTCCGATTGTGAAATCACCGTCCGCCTCAAAAACGGAACCGAAAAAAGGGTAATAATAAATAATAATTCTGTTGAGGAAGTCACAACTCCTCCTGATTAAAGGCATAAACCAATGAATTGCTAAAATTAACAAAATTGTCATTTTCAAAACAGTTAAATTGTGGTATCATATTCTGAAAGAATATGCGATATTGATCAGGAACGGAGGTCAGCATTTGAACTCATCAACCGAACTTATAATGCCTAATGTCGTTTTGACCTGCCTGCAAACTACTAAATTCAAAACCGGATGTCTCAGTATAAATCTGTTGACACCCTTAAATCGTGAAACAGCCTCCAAAAACGCCCTCATTCCAATGGTTCTTTGCCGGGGAACGTCATCTCTTCCCGACATGGCGGCAATATCCTCGCGCCTTGACTCTTTATACGGCGCGAGGATAAAGCCTGTAGTGCGTAAAAAGGGCGAAATACAGGTAATAGGTCTATATGCGAATTTTGCAGACGAGGCTTTCATCCCCGAAGAAAGCAGCATTCTGGAACAGATAACCTCTCTTATGGGCGAAATGCTCCTTATGCCGAGAACCCAAAGCGGACTTTTTCTCCGCGAATACGTGGAAAGTGAACGCGATAAGCTTTTAGAGCTTATCCGAGGCCGTATCAACGATAAGCGTGCATATTCCATGCAGCGTCTCTTTGAGCTGATGTGCGCAATGGAGGATTATTCGACCGACAGGCTGGGAACAGAGTCTGAAGCAGAGAACATAACCGCCGCAGAACTGACCCAGCACTACCATTCCGTCCTTGCTTCCTCTCCGATTGAAGTTTTCTACTGCGGCAGTGCCGCCCCCTCACGTGTCAAGGCGGCTTTAATATCGGCTCTTGCTCCGCTCCCCCGCTCAAACGAAGATCCGGAGGATATGGGCACAGACATCCGTATGAATTCTTTGGAAGAAAAGCCCCGCTATTTTGAAGATGAAATGCAGGTAACACAGGGCAAGCTTGCAATAGGTTTCCGTCTGGGAAGCTGCATGGAGGATCCGGACCCCGCGTCCATCAGGGTTTTCAATGCTGTTTACGGCGGCTGCGTTACCTCAAAGCTCTTTATGAATGTCAGAGAAAAACTTTCTTTGTGCTATTTTGCAAGCTCATCGGCGGATTTGCACAAGGGAATCCTTGCCGTTTCCTCAGGCATCGAATTCGACAAATACGACGCAGCCCTTTCAGAAATACTGTCACAGCTTGAGGCTGTAAGGCGCGGCGATATTTCCGAACAGGAGCTGTCCGCTGCGAAAAGCTCTGTGGCAAGCGATTACCGCACCGTAGAGGACAGTCCCGTTGCTCTGGAGGACTTTTATCTTAACCAAGCCCTCATCGGTCCCGATCATTCGCCTTCGGAGCTTGCAGCTTTGGTCGAAGAGGTCACAGCGGACGAGGTTGTTCAGATAGCCAAGGGAGTCGAGTGTGACGCTATTTATTTCCTGCGCGGTCTAAAGGAGGATAACTGATGCAAAAGTCGTATTTTGAAAAAATTGACGAAACCCTCATATCAGAAGTCCTTCCCAACGGACTTAAAATCAACATTATCCCGAAGCCTCAGTTTTCAAAGAGCTTCGCAATGTTTGCAACGAATTACGGCGGTGCCGACCGGCGTTTCAAGCTTGCCGACCGGTGGATAGATACCCCCGCCGGCGTTGCCCATTTTCTTGAGCACAAGATGTTCGATATGCCGGACGGCAACGCTTTGAATGTTCTTTCCTCGAGAGGCGCTTCTCCCAATGCCTTCACAAGCTCGGGCATCACCGCATACTATTTTGAAAGCACAAACAGCTTTGAAGAAAATCTCCGCACTTTGCTCAGCTTTGTTTCCACCCCATACTTCACGCCGGAAAGCGTTCAGAAGGAGCAGGGCATAATCGGTCAGGAGATAAGGATGGTGGAGGACAACCCCTCATATGTCGTTTATAACAACCTTATGCGCTGCCTGTACGCTGAAAACCCTGTACGCGATTCAGTCGCAGGAACAGTTGAGAGCATAGCTGAAATCACCCATGAAACTCTCTATCACTGCCACAAAGTTTTTTACAACCCATCAAATATGACACTTTCGGTCGTAGGCAATGTCGATCCCGAATCCGTCATAAAAATGGCGCTTGAAATGCTTCCTGTGGAACCGGGCGAAGTACCGGAACGCGATTACGGAGGAAAGGAAACTTCCCTGCCCCATCAATCAGAGATATCTGCCTCGATGGAGGTTTCCGCACCGCAGTTCCTGTTCGGAGCAAAACTCGAGCCTAAAAAAAGCGGCAAAGCGCGCCTTAGGCAGATGATCACAGGTGAAATTGCCCTGCGTTTGCTCATGGGTCTTTCCTCTCCGTTTTTTACACGGCTTTACGCAGACGGACTTTTAAACAACAGCTTTGAATATGAGCTTGATTATACAGCAGGCACAGCAATGATCCTCGCGGGCGGTGAAAGCAAAAACGTTGAGGGCGTAATGAACGAATTCCGCTCAGAAATAGCAAAAATCGCGTCCGAAGGGCTAAGCGCTGAACTTTTTGAAAATACGCGAAAATCCTATTACGGTTCGCAGCTCAGGATTCTCGGTTCATTTTCGGCTTTATCACAGTCGCTTGCCGACGGCGCATTTGCGGATTACTGCCCTCTTGATGCATTTGAAGAGATAAACAGTATCAGCCTTTCCGATGTCCAAAACTTCATAATGGAAAATTTCACGCCGGAAAAGCTCGCTCTCTCGGTAATTTCACCTCTGTAAGGCAGTTAGAAAGGACAAATAAAAATGGAAAGTGTTCCAAATGCAACAATAACATTCCCCATGCTTGGGGACAATTTCGCAGTCACAGCTCCGGAAACCTACAATCTTTTCGGTCTGACTCTTCACTGGTACGGAATGATAATCGCAATAGGCTTTCTTGTCGCGGTCATATATGTAAATCGCCGCAGCAAAGATTTTGGTCTTACTTCGGATGACATAACAGATATGCTCATCTGGGCAGTCCCATCGGCAATAATCGGCGCAAGGTTATATTACGTTGTCTTTGATCCTTTACTGTATAAGTATAGTTTTTGGGACATTTTTAAAATCTGGAACGGCGGTCTTGCTATTTACGGCGGTATAATCGGTGCCGTTATAGCTGTTATCATCTTCGGCCGCGTCAAAAAGCTGCGCATCGGCGCATTTTTCGATATCGGCGCTCTCGGTCTGCTAATCGGTCAGGCAGCAGGCCGCTGGGGAAACTTCATGAATCGGGAAGCTTTTGGCAGAGAAACAGACATATTCTGCCGAATGGGGCTGACAGACTCAGCAGGTCAGACAATTTATGTTCATCCGACATTCTTATACGAATCAATGTGGAATCTTTTGGGCCTGCTTATTTTGCACATCTACTCAAAAACCGGCAAACGCCGTTATGACGGTCAGCTTTTCGCCATGTATGTCGCATGGTATGGCTTTGGACGTATGTTGATTGAAGGGCTTCGCACAGACAGCCTGTATCTGTTCGATACAGGACTGCGAGTATCTCAGGTCCTTGCGGGTCTTTCATGTATAGTAGCACTTGTGTACCTCGCCATAAACGGCTCTGTGCCGCATGACAAAAGCGAGATGCTGGTAAATATCAAAAAAGCCGAATCGGGGGATATATAAAGCAAGCTCCGGTAAGGCAAAACCGATAGCAAACTATAATCAACATATAATATATACATAGTTAAAATTACAAGGAGGAATTATAATGGCAGACATTAACGACATCAAGGGTGCATTTTTTAACACTTTGGGAACTGTCGCAGGAAAAACACGCGGCTTTGCCGAAAAAGCAGCCGACAAGGCAAAGGATGTTGCACGCATCGCAAAACTGAACATGGAACTGAACACTGAGAAGGACACCATCCAGAAGGCATACCTTGAAATTGGCAAACTTTATTATGAAACCCGCAAGAATTCACCTGACGGCTTCTTTGTTCAGTTGTGCGATGAAATCACTCTTGCAAACGAGAACATAGGGAAGATACTTGCGGAGCTTGATGAGCTCAAAGCGGGAACAGATGAAAAATGCAATGATATAGAGGTAGAATTTACTGAAGTATCTGCCGATGTATCCGCAGAAGAAAGAACCGCAACAGAGGAAGACTTTGTCAAAGAAGGATCTGACGGAGAAGACATCCCCGAAAGCACTCCCGAAGCTTAAGCACAAAACAACTTCAAATTGCATATAACCAGAGGGAGCCTCCGCTTGATGCGAAGGCTCCCTAAATAATTATTATGACCTAATGTCAGACGGATCAGGCATTGTAACTTCAGGCGGCGGAATCTCTCCCGGAACAATACTCGGCGCCGCAGATACTGTATTCTTATCCGATTCCTCAAACAGTATATTCAAATCGGTTTCTTTCTCTATACCATTAACTTTTCCCGTATATGAATATTGCCAAATCCTGTGCTTATAGTAAAAATCGGGTGAATCCCCGGGTGCGCCGACCCATAAAACCAGCTCTGAAAGCCTGCCCAGCTCATACTCATGGTATCCAAGCCCACGGAAAAAATAAACTCCCGCTTCATAGCCCGTCTCTTCGATGATGTCACAAAACGCAAGGCAGCAGTCGGTTATAGTGCTTCCGCTGACAGTGTCCGTACGCGTTTCACCAACGTTTGAAACACGCTCCCAATCGTAGAAGACTGGCAGACTCAAATCATAATCACTTATGATGCTTAGAAGATAGCGCGCCTCTTCGGAAGCCTCTTCTGTATCCACAGCTTGTGAAAAGAAATATACCCCGACTTTCAGTCCGGCGGCAAGCGCTCCCTCGATGTTTTTGCGAAAAAAGGCATCCTCACGTAATTTACCTTCGCTATACCCTCTGTATCCTGCGCGAATAATAGCAAATTCAACTCCGTCATCACGTACTGCCTGCCAGTTTATTTCGCCCTGATGCTCAGAAACGTCAATTCCCCGCAGCGCGGTATATTCGATTCCTTTGTAGTCAACAAACTCTCCGTCCGAATAAAAATCATCCGAAGAAAACGATGATACTTGAAGATTATCGTAAAGCGGAGCCCACATCTCTCCACCTCTGCCGTCACAAACGCTTACCATTCCTTCATATGGATCAACATAACTTTGTTTTGCGCATGAACATAGGGGAATAAACATTGCGCAAACAAGGATTACCGATGCAATTCTTAGATATGTATATTTATCCGAAAAAAACCTCATATTATACTATCCCAAGCCTTTCAGTGCTCTGTATGAAACAGTATAATATCATAAATGCATCGTGTTTGCAAACCTACTCTGACAAGGCATCCACGAAATACCTCCCGTTATATTTCAGATATTTTCTTAGCCGTACTCGTCCGCGCTTTAAAGTTCTGCTGACAGTAGAAGGGCTTAGTCCAAGATTATGTGCAATTTCCGTCATGCTCATCTGCTCAAGATAATATAGACTGACAAACTCACGCTGTCTGTCGGTAAGTTCCTCATTCATTGCAACTCGGACCCGACTACCCAGATTACCGTCAAGCTCCACAAGTTTTATAAATTCCTGCAGCGCCTCATATTCCAGCTTTTTGTTGTCTGAGCTGTTCAAGACGTTCTCTCCTTTCAGAATACGTTCTGAGATAATTTGAAGTAGCAATGCAATCTCTGGTCATAGCGGTAAGCATTGTTATCCTGCGCTTTAGTTCGTATTCATTTTCTACAAAATCTCCACTGTTGAGAGCACTTTCCAACTCAAGCAGCTTTTTTCTGCATGCAGTGCCAATAACGCGATATTGGACAGAAAGCTCTAATATATCAGCCATATCTATATCTCCATTCTAAAAAAGCAAAATATATGTTGACAAAAGAATATTATTTTGTTATTATGAATCTCGCTGATGACGCGCTGGTGTAGCTCAGCTGGTAGAGCAGCTGATTTGTAATCAGCAGGTCGGGGGTTCGAATCCGTCCACCAGCTCCACATCGCAAATTAAAATTGAATACGGAGGAGTTCCCGAGTGGCCAAAGGGGGCAGACTGTAAATCTGTTGCAAGTTGCTTCGGTGGTTCGAATCCACCCTCCTCCACCACATCATCAACCATTGTTGATACAACAAATCCCCACTCAATTA
>JAAYBD010000022.1 GCA_012719035.1 Clostridiales bacterium
AGGCATACGCGATATCCTTATACTTGAACGGGATAATGCGCCCGGGGGTATCCTAAACCAGTGCATCCACAACGGATTTGGTCTGCATACCTTTCGGGAGGAGCTTACGGGACCGGAATATGCCCAGAGGTTCATAGATAGAATCGAGGAGCTTGGAATTGAAATAAAGCTGAACACAATGGTTTTGGATATCGGCAGGGAAGGAATCATAACAGCGGTAAATTCCTGCGACGGCATACTTGAAATACGCGCCGGGGCTATCATCTTGGCGATGGGATGCCGCGAGAGACCCCGCGGAGCGCTGAATATACCGGGAAGCCGCGGAGCGGGCATCTTTACAGCCGGCACAGCCCAGCGCCTTGTCAACATCGATGGTTTTATGCCGGGCAAAGAGGTAGTTATTCTCGGATCGGGAGACATCGGTCTGATAATGGCGCGGCGAATGACCTTGGAAGGAGCAAAGGTCAAAGCGGTCGTGGAACTGATGCCGTATTCGACAGGTCTTAAAAGGAATATAGTCCAGTGTCTTGACGACTTTGGCATACCGCTGATGCTCTCGCACACCATTACGGGAATAACAGGAAAAAAGCGTCTTGAGAGCGTAACTGTTTCTCAGGTAGACGAAAACCGCCTGCCAATAGCAGGCACAGAACAGGTCATAGAGTGTGACACTCTTCTTTTGTCAGTCGGTCTTCTTCCCGAAAATGACCTTTCACGCAAGTGCGGGATCGAGCTTTCATCGGTTACGGGCGGACCGATAGTTAACGAGAGTTTTCAAACCGGCGTTCCCGGTATTTTCGCCTGCGGCAATGTACTGCATGTTCACGACCTTGTCGATTACGTTTCTGAGGAGAGCGGTCTTGCCGGCAAGGGGGCTGCGGATTTCCTAAGGGGCGGGACTTCGGGAAAGGGTATTCCCGTAAAAGCCGGCGGCGGAGTTCGCTACACTGTTCCCTCCTTTGTTGATCCCTCTAAAATCCAAGAACCGCTGGTGCTTCGTTTCCGCGTGGACAACGTTTATAAGGGACGGTATATCTCGGTATATTTTGATTCCCAGCGCGAATTGCATATGAAAAAGCGAATCCTCACCCCCGGTGAAATGGAGAAAGTTCTTTTAAGCCCCGAGCTTTTCAAAAAACATCCTAACTGCAAGGAAATAAGTGTCATAACGGAATCGGAATGATAAAAAGTTTTTATTCAAACCCGAGAGGAGGCCATGATTTTGAAAACCTATAAAGAGCTGATCTGCATCGGCTGCCCTATGGGCTGCCCGGTGAGCGTAGAGATGGAAAACGGGTCTATAGGAGACATTTCCGGTTACAGCTGCCCGCGCGGAAAAAGCTATGCGGAAAAAGAGCTTACCAGTCCTGAACGGACCGTCACGTCCACAGTTCCGGTTGACGGCGGATTTTTCCGAATGGTGCCTGTCAAGACCGAGCACGATATACCTAAGGAAAAAATCTTTGCCTGCATGGATCAGATACACAGGGTAAGGCTGAGAGCACCTGTGAAGGCAGGCGAAGCCGTTATTAAAAACATCGCCGGCACAGGGATAGACCTTATTGCAACAAGGTCTATTTCAGCTGCCGGTTAATATTGAGTAAAAAGATACATCTATTTATTGAATTTTGCTTATATAAACAATATAATCAGAAACGGAAAGAATGAACTTTTCATGCCGCCGCGGCAATCAACTACGTATATAAGGTTGTGAAACTTCAATGAAAGCTATTTTGGCGCTCGACCAAGGGACGACCAGCTCACGCGCTATTTTATTCGACGGTGCGGGCAGCATTTTATCAAAGGCACAGTATGAATATCCGAGAATATTTCCGCAGCCGGGCTGGGTGGAACAGAACCCCTTCGAGCTTTTCCAAAGCCAGTGCCGCGCTGCTGCCGAAGCTATGGAAATAAGCGGTCTTAAATCCGGCGACATCGCCGCTGTGGGCATCACCAACCAGCGCGAAACGACCATAGTCTGGGATGCAAAGACAGGCATACCGATATCAAATGCCATTGTATGGCAGTGCAGGCGAACCGCCGCAATCTGCGATGAGCTGAAAGCGGAGGGGCTTGAGGAAACAGTGCGCGAAAAGACCGGACTCCTTATTGATGCCTATTTTTCCGGTACTAAAATCAAATGGATTCTCGACAATGTTCCCGGTGCGCGCGAAAGAGCCGAAAACGGCGAACTTTTATTCGGCAACGTGGACAGCTGGCTGATATGGAACCTGACCGGCGGCACAGCACATGTTACGGACTATTCAAATGCTTCGCGGACAATGCTTTTCAATATACATACGCTTGAATGGGACAAGGAGCTTTGCCTAAGGCTCGGAGTCCCGCTTGCGATGCTGCCGAAGCCGATGCCCTCAAGCTGCGTCTACGGTACGGTTGCCGGGGGGATACCCGGTCTTGAAATGCTTCAAGGCGTTCCTATTGCAAGCGCCGTAGGGGACCAGACAAGTGCGCTGTTCGGTCAGGCATGCTTTGAGCCGGGCATGATGAAAAACACTTATGGAACGGGCTGCTTTTTCCTCATGAATACGGGTGAAAAGCCTGTACGTTCGCGCTGCAATCTTGTCTCATCTGTAGCTTGGGGTATAAATGATAAGGTTGAGTATGCGCTTGAGGGCAGCGTTTTCAATGCAGGAAGCGTGATAAACTGGCTGCGCGACGGGCTTGGTATCATTAAGAACCCGCATGAGTGCGATATACTTGCAGAAAGCGTAAATGATGCCGGAGGCGTTTATTTTGTTCCCGCCTTTACCGGACTTGGCGCGCCGTATTGGGACATGTATTCCCGCGGCACCATATTCGGGCTTACGGCGGCAGTGGGCAGGGAGCACATAGCCCGCGCTGTGCTCGAAAGCATTGCATTTCAGACTAAGGACCTTATAGATGCCGCGGTCTGTGATGTGCCTTTTTTATGCGGTGCTCTGCGCGTTGACGGCGGCGCAAGCGTCAGCGACATTATGATGCAGTTTCAGGCTGACATACTTGGCATGGAGGTCGATAGACCTCAGAATGTTGAATCTACCGCATTGGGCGCCGCCTATCTTGCGGGTCTTGCTGTGGAAATATGGAAGAATACCGATGAGATACGCGGGTACCGAAAGACCGACCGGCTCTTTAAGCCGAACATGGAAAAGACCCGAAGAGAGGGGCTTTACAGAGACTGGAAACGTGCTGTCGAGCGCTCGAAGGGCTGGGCTGAATATTAAAAAAGAAAAAAGCAGAGAGCAGTTTTTAACAGCCTTCTGAAGATGATAAAAAGAGCCCGGAAAAGCATTTTTTGCGCTTTTCCGGACTCTTTTTCCTTACTTATTACAAATCCCACAATTCTTCCTTGCTTGTCGATATGGCAAGTGCCCCGCTTGAAAGCGATTCGAGGACTTGTTCCTTATTTATAATTAAGCCTCCGGCAATTACGGGAATTGTTATTTCCCGCTCCATCTCATTAATAAGGCGGCAGGCTATGCCGGGCATGATTTCGACCGCGTCCGGGTTTGTTTCAAGAATGTTTTTAACGCCGGTCTGCATGGAGAGCGAATCCAAAAGAAATACGCGGAGAATGGTCTGAAGATTCAGATGTTTTGCGTATTTTATTATATTTGCTCTGGTAGATACAATGCCCGCAGGGGATGCAAACCTATTTATAAACTCGATTCCCGCCATATCACCCCTTAGCCCTTCTATCATATCCGCATGGACGAAAACCATCTTAGAGGCTTCGTGGAGCCTGCTGCAAATGCCGTGCAGCGTGAGAATACTCCCGTAAAGAACGAACACTATTTTAACACGGCTTGAAGCGGCCTTTTCAAGTTCTTCCTTGTTCCTTACCGCCGCAATGACCGGGTTTTCTATCAATATGTCGCTTATGGAGGACAAAAAAATACCTTCTTTCCGTTTGGTGCCTGCACTCGCTGTATAAATTGTAAGAAACAAGACTATGACTAAGATTTGGTTGATAATGCCAATATGTGATATGGAATTATATCATATTTTCATGATATTTACAAGTGATTAAAGCGCTTATAAGTGGTTTAGCTCAAATTCGGAATTTAATCAACAAAGCTTACCATTTTGCAAAATGTTCTTCCGCACAGCCCGCCAAATTGTCTATACTGATTACTTCACCATCTTCTGTTTTGATATTTCCTGTGAAATGCCCCATCATTTGGTGCATATCGGATTTTATGATAAGGGCATTTGTTTTTGCAACTCTTTCATAAAACGGAGTAAATACCAGATCGATACAGTCGGTTACACAGCTTTTTATTATCCAAGGCTGCATGATGTTTTTAACATCATATTTAAAAGAAACGTTTTCGCTTATCTTAGTGAGTTTGCCGTCTACAACGATTGCGTTCTCTGTCATTCCGGTATTATCTGTCCATTTAGCGCCGAGATTAAGCCCTACCCTTTTGCCGCCGGACATACCCGACGCGTTTGCCCAGTTCCACGATATTTTGTGCGGCCATACACCGCGCCCGAAATCGAGGCATGAAAAGGTCTTATCTGGCTGAAAACTATAATTAAAGTCGCCTACGCACAGAGTACCGCTTGTCGGAAGCCCTTCCTGTTTTGAAGTGAATTGAAAAGTCTTTTCATTCCATGGAATTACGACATTGAGCGTTTCATGTCCTTCGAGGGTACTGACTAATATATCCGCTCTCAACGGCAAGCCGCCGAAGTCTTTACAATCGGCGATAATATGAGTTCCGTTTTGCTCATGAAGCATACTGACTGGCATACTTGAATTTTTGAATAAAACAGTTTCGTTTACATTATCGGGCATGACACAGCCCTTTCCGAAAGGCGCGGCAACTGTTTTTTCAATATATTTTTTGGTTTTAAAATCTATGAAATAAATAAAAACCATGCCGGCGTAATCAAGATTTGATATTGTTGCGGAAAAAAGACATTCATCACCTGTAATGCACCAGTAATTCCACTTTTTCTTTCTTAGCCATCGTCCTGAAAGATTGCAGTTGAAAATTGGCTTCCTTGCCCAGCCGATACAGTCCCTGTTCAGCAAACCCTTGCCATCACATAAATTTATAGGCTCATAGAGTTCCCTTTCTATGTATTTTGACTGTTTGATCATCTAAACACATCTCCTCAAATTCATGATAATCATTCCGATGCTTCTGCATGATATCGATCTGATTAAAGAGTAAAGTAATGAACCGTTAATGTCAAGATGCGGCGGCGCAATCTGTTTTACTATTATTATATTATCCATAAATACACAATAGTTGAAAACAGCAAAGCGATAGGTAATATGATCCTATCGCTTTAGCTGTATTTGTTCACCTGTTATCAATGTTTTCGGGATAAAGGTCATGTAAATGAAGCCTTTTTCTGGCGGTTTCTTCCCATTCGGTGCCCTTTTTTCCATAGTTGCAGTAAGGGTCTATAGAAATACCGCCTCTGGGAGTAAACTTTCCCCAAACCTCAATATATTTCGGGTCCATCAATTTGATTAAATCCTTCATTATGTTATTGATACAATTTTCATGGAAATCTCCATGGTTCCTATAGCTGAACAAATAAAGCTTCAAAGACTTGCTTTCAACCATATATATATCCGGAACATAGGAAATATAGATTGACGCAAAATCCGGCTGTCCGGTTATAGGACACAGACTTGTGAACTCAGGACAGTTGAATTTAACAAAATAGTCGTTTTCTTTGTGCCTGTTTTCAAAAACCTCCAGAATATCGGGATTGTACTCGTAACTGTAGTTGTTTTCCTTGTTCCCAAGAAGTGTGATTCCGTTCTTATCTGCTGTCATATTCTATCTCCTTCTTGCTTTGAAAGCGACTTTTCCACATATGTTAGCAGCAAAACGCCGATGATGCCGGGCAATATCTGACCGATTCCCAAGCTCAGCACCAGAATGAAATAAGGGACTTTAAGCAAATAAGACAGCCATATTGGAACCAAAAGGGCTGGAATCATAATTATAGGGATTGCAACCAAAAATTTGCTAATTTTTCTTATGAAATAGCAAGATGCGGAAGTAAGGATGCCCGCGGCAAATCCGCCGAGCATGTCTAAAGGGCCAAGACCGCCCATGATGGTATTGCTTAAAAGATTTGCCAAGCCTAAGGGTATGATCAGAAAAGGCTGGCTTGCCGCCAATGCATAAAGGCTGGTTGCTATCCGGATTTGATATTGCCCAAATGCAAAGTTTTGCGATAGAAACATTATGACAACATATAGGGCTATCACTATGCCCGAAAAGGTCAATTTTTGGGTGGCGGGCATTGCTTTTTTGCTTTCGCTCATGTTCATTTTTATCGATACGCTCCTTTTGCAATAAAAGACCATATTCGATACGCAAACTGCAGTGAAAACAAAAAGAGTACATTGCACCGTTCCTAGTTTTGTTTATAGACAGGATGGATTTCGAACTGTCTTTTATTTATTTTCCTGATAATATCACAGACGCTTTTAGTTTTTCAAGAGAAAAGCCAAAAAACGGACTAATTTGAATTTGACTCCTGCAAAATCATTAATGATTTATGTTTTGCCGCAAACCTGTGAAAGAAAATACTTGTGCACGCTGAGGTCACCGGTCAATTCGGGGTGAAAAGATGTTACCAATACATTCCTTTGCCTTGCCGCTACGATATTTCCTTTTGATGCGGCAAGTATTTCAACGACGTCTGATGCCTCGCTTATATAAGGAGCGCGGATAAAGGTCATCGGGACACTGCCGATGCTTTGAAATTCCTCTACTGTATGAAAGCTTCCGAGCTGCCTGCCGAAAGCGTTCCTCTTGACTGTGATATCTATTGCGCCAAAATAAACACTTGGGTCGTTTTCAAGCTTATTTGCCAGAAGTATCATCCCTGCGCAGGTGCCGAAAACCGGAACTCCGCTATCAATCATTTCCTTGATAGGGGCAAACAGACCTGTTTCGCGTAGAAGCTTGCCTATGACGGTGCTCTCGCCGCCGGGCAATATCAGCCCGTCTATCTGTTTGTTTTCCAAATCGGAAAGTTTTCTTATCTCGAAGCTGTCGATGCCAAGCTTATTAAGCGTATTTATATGCTCAATGAAACCTCCCTGAAGCGCTAAAACACCTATCATTATTTGCCACGCTCCGCCATTAAGACTTTAATTTCATCCTCGTTTATGCCCACCATAGCCTCTCCGAGATTTTCAGATAATTCGGCAATGATTTTCGGGTCATTGAAATTTGCGACAGCCTTTACGATCGCCTGCGCCCGTTTTGCGGGATCCCCGGATTTGAAAATACCGGAGCCTACAAATACGCCTTCGGCTCCAAGCTGCATCATCAGTGCGGCGTCGGCAGGCGTTGCAACCCCTCCCGCGGCAAAATTCACGACAGGCAATTTTCCGTTTTCGTGTACATATTTCACAAGGTCGTACGGTACTTGAAGTTCTTTTGCGGCATTGAAAAGCTCATCCCCGCGCATATTCTGCAAATTGCGTATCTGCTGCTGAATAAGTCTCATGTGCCTTACCGCCTGAACGACATCGCCCGTTCCGGGTTCGCCCTTTGTGCGTATCATGGATGCACCCTCGGCTATCCTGCGGAGTGCTTCTCCGATATCTTTTGCTCCGCACACAAAGGGAACATCGAATTCTGTCTTGTCGATGTGGAACACATCATCAGCCGGCGAAAGAACTTCGCTCTCATCAATATAGTCAATTTCGATTGCCTGCAAAATCTGCGCTTCAACAAAGTGTCCGATTCTTACTTTAGCCATGACCGGTATAGATACCGCCTGCTGAATTTCTTTAATCATTTTTGGGTCGCTCATTCTGGCAACACCGCCGGCCGTCCGAATGTCGGCGGGGATTCGCTCCAGCGCCATAACGGCGCAGGCTCCGGCTTCTTCCGCGATGCGTGCCTGCTCCGGAGTCGTGACATCCATGATGACCCCGCCTTTCAGCATCTGCGCAAGGTTCTTGTTCAATTCATAGCAATTGTTCATTTGTTATCCCCTTTTCTTTGACGGTTGAAGTTTCCGTTTATATTGATATAATAATAAACATCAACTGGACATATCAAAAGTCCCACATTATGAAAATGTTATGGTGTCAGTTTGGGGGGTAAATATGAATGCGATCACTTTAAGACTTGATTCTCAGGCAAAAGAGCCGCTCTATGAGCAGATTTATCAATACATAAAATCAGAAATTACGATCGGCAGATATCCGTATAATACCAAGCTTCCCTCCAAACGGCAGCTTTCGGCATATTTGCAGTGTAGTCAAAACACAGTGCAGGCAGCTTACGATCAGCTAACAGCCGAGGGATATATAATATCAAAGCCAAAGAGCGGCTTTTACGTGTGCAGGCTTGACGGCATAATAAGCATAAAAAAGGAATCGTTTGTTCCGCAGAAACAAACTGATTCCAAGTTGAAATGTAAATATGATTTTTCCCATCAGGGTGTAGATCTTTATAGTTTCCCGTTTCCCACATGGAGAAGGATAAACAAAAATGTAATAAGCGAATATGATACCGACTTGCTTAAAACCGGTGACCCGCAGGGTGACATCAATCTGCGTTACAGCATCGCGGATTACCTGCACCATTCAAGAGGTGTCAATTGCTCGCCGGATCAAATCATCATCAGTTCGGGAACCGAATTTCTGTTTTTGCTTTTAATACAAATCTTTGAAAGAGATAAGATTTATGCCGTCGAAAACCCCGGATATGAGAAATTGAACCTGATTTTTAAAAGTAATGGGGCGGAGTTTCGCTCTATTGCTTTGGATGAATATGGGATGATTCCCGAAGAGCTTTTCAAAAGCAACGCGGATATAGCCTGCGTGACTCCTTCACATCAATTCCCGACCGGAGTGATCATGCCTATAAACAGGCGCTTACAGTTTCTTAACTGGGCAAATGAAAAAGCGGGACGGTACATTATTGAAGATGACTACGACAGCGAATTTAAATACAGCGGAAGACCAATACCGTGCATGCAGGGTATTGACGGCGGGGAAAAAGTCATTTACATCGGAGCCTTCTCAAAATCCCTTACTCCTGCCGTCAGAATCAGTTATATGGTTTTGCCGGAGCCGCTGATCAATATTTATAAGGAAAAGCTCAGCTTTTACATTTGTCCGGTTCCTGTTATGGATCAAAAAGTCCTTTGTCAATTTATCAACGAAGGACATTTTGAACGTCATTTAAACAGGATGCGCAATATCTATAAAGGAAAAAGAGAAGCACTGGTAACGGCAATACGCAGCTTGCTGCCCTTTGCCCAGATATTTGGTGCCAATGCGGGGCTGCATCTTATTTTAAAAGTCAATAATGGAATGAGTGAAGAAGAACTAATCACATCTGCCCGAAAAAACGGAATCAGAGTTTATGGCATTTCCCAGTATTATTTTGATAATGCACCTGCAAATCGGCAGCCATTATTGCTGCTGGGGTTTGCCGCTTTGAAACTAAGCGAAATAACTGAAGCAGTCGGCTTGCTGAAGGAAGCATGGGGCTGATGCAGATAAAATTACGTTTGTTTTAGGCGCACAAAGGCGCACTTGCTCAGAGATTCGGGCGATTATTAACTTTTCAAAAATGATTCACTCGGCTGTTCGCCATAATGCATAAGCTGCTTATCGCTTGTATACAGCGTGTAGTATCCGCCTTCAAACTCCGCGATAAGCGTCATGCTCGCACCGATTTTTTCCGCATATTTCTCCGCATCGATATTCTGACCACAATAGAAAATATATACGGCTTTGCTGTTTTCGTCTTCGCCGTAAACGCCCTGAGGGTTTATATAGGTTAAAATTTCAAGAGGTTTTTCAAATGAGCTTGCGGCTAATACCTGACCGTTTGAGTATGCGGCGATCGGAGAGGTGACACATATGTCACCATATACGTAAGAAAAGCCGCTTTCAACAATATAATCGCTCATTTTTCGATATATGTTTGCATCATAAGGCTCAAGCGTTTTTTGCACGGCGGGGGCATATCCCACATACCAGTTGCCGATGCAGCCGATGCAAAGCAGCAAGATTCCAACGATTTTCCAACAGCCCGGTTTAAGGTACTGCAAAAGCACAACGCAGGAAATGGCTGTAAACGGATACCAGATAAACAGATAAGGAGTCCGGAAATTCATATCGAATACAAGATTCATTGCAAACAGCCCGGCAATACTTATCGCGAATACCGAAAAATTGATAGCACCGAATAGATATTTCTTGCCGCTTTTGCCCTTTTTCCTTTCGGCAATATACCGATACAGAGATAGGAAGGCCGCCAGAATGACTATAGCGGTAAAAAAAGACGCGAGAATAAAATATATCCAGCCGTTTTCTTCGGTGCAGGCATAATAGAAGCCTGTTATTTTCTTCAGGATTCTCATGTTAACCTCATGTGCGTCTTTCAAGCTTGAAAGATTCCGTTGACTCAAGCTGCCGTAGATGGTGACATTAGGGACATTGAGGACTTTGATAAAAATCGCACCCAGAAAATTTGAGAAGGTGTATAGAAGAGCTCTGAGCGTTACTGCCCATGTGCGCTTGATTTTGTTTTTTTCCTTCCTAATCAGCAGAATGAGAATTCGGAGGATTTCTGTAGCCAGTACAGGGAGAATCAGGACAGCCGTGATTCTTAGGCTCTGCATGCCGGTCGTAAAACAAAGCGCCATGGACAAAATCAGAGCTGCGGAAAAGCCCCTCTTATTTTTAAAGCAAAGGGCATGGAGATAATCTCCCATTACGATAAGAACTGTGATTAAATAGCAGCTATAATAGCTTGCAAGGATATAAAAAAGCTGTCCTTCAAGACTTGCCACGGCATTTGCGGTTATCATGCAGCCGATCATGGCGGCCATACCTGTAAGACGCCCAAGCTTATCCGTAAACGGGTGTATCAGAAATAGCATACTCAGCATGACAAGTAGCGTCATTGCCATTGTTGCCAAAGCCATAGCAAAATTAATGTTGCCGGTCAACCCGTAAAACAGAGCGCAGAGAACCGGGGTAGCAACAACATAATACTGATTTCCGAAAACCCAGTCTTTAGGGAAAATGCTTTTTGCCTCCCAAGCCAGCATTGAATAGGCAGTATCCTCATACATATCAAAGGTGCAGAATTTGGGAAAGCCTATGAAATTGATGATAGCAAATGAGGAAAGAAACAATGCCAGTACGACTATTAAGATCACTGCGCACAGTATTTGCCCGTTCTTTTTCTGACACATATATTGAAATCTCCTAAATTTTGTTAATGGTTTAGATGTTCATTATAAGTCAAAAAGCCTTTATAAGCAATATATGAATGTTGATTCGATATAAAATCATCGTACTTGAGTCTTTGGTGGTTTTATAGAAATCTAATAATAAAAGTCCCCCATCCGGTAATAGCAGATGGGGGACTTGTTATTAGGTGGAGTCTATTTATGATGGGGAAAGGCTTATTGGAAAAATCCTATTCTCGCATAAAGCGGTATTTTCCAGATAGGAGTCGTAGACCTCTATGTTCGGCAGATATATAATGAAGTTTTCGCCGCACCCAAAAACAAAGCTGTAGACAGACGGACATATCAAGTCTTGTGCTGCGACCTTTCTGACTTGAATAAGCTGTTAAAATACAGTCTCAGCCTTTCGTTCTCGTGGTTCTGCATGTTTTCTTCTTCTTCTTTTTTCAATTTATCTGTTCTTCGTTTTTTCTCTAATTTTTCTGCAAGCTTGCTTATGCTCTCAGATATGTAATAGCACCACTCCCCCTTTTCGTCCCATTGTACCTCTAAAGGCTTCCAGCGCTCCGATATCTCCGCCCATTCGATGATTTTGCTGTGCCAGTTGATATCTAAATACGGAGACCTGTAGACAATCAGACTTTTATCGTCGTTGAAAATTTCTATTTTTATCGTCCATATTGACAATACGCGCCATTCTATCAGCTCGATCCTTACATTTTCAAGCTCTAAAATTCTATACATATTGTCATCCGAATCATTATTTTCAACAGTTAGACCGATTTCTTCACCATGCTTTATGATATCTAATATTGTGTACAAGCCAATGGTTTTGAGTTTTTTCGATGTATATTTCTTTATATCTACCGAAGCTTCTTTGTAACCGTTTTCCGAATCTCTGGGCTTGAAAAAAATCACAGACATAATATCAACCTCATTTAACAAAATGTTGGTCAATCTATATCTATTCACGCATAGTGCCAAGAATGAATAAAACTTCCGATAAAAACAGGATAAAAATCAAATAATGAAATGAGCTTTATGCACGGTCCTTGAGGGCATCAAAAAAAGTTTTTATAAAATCCCTGAATTCCTCTGCGCTTTTGCCATAAAAATTGTTTTTGTTGCAGCTGAGCCCTATTTGTGCTCTGATTTTAGGTGCGCTGATTTCCGCGCAGTATGGTCTGAGGTGAGGGTCGTTTATAAGCCTGTGGGGCATGAAAGCAAAGCCCAGTCCGCCGAGCACAGCCTTTATAAGAAGATCCATATCGTTAGATTCGCAGACTACATTGGGTACATATCCACAGCTTTCAAATATCAGCTCCAGATTATTCCGCACGCCCGCACCCTTTGGTGAGGTTACGAGCGGTTCACCCTCGAGGGCGCTCAGATCCAGCGGACCCTTGCCTATAAGGCGATGCCCGGGCGGCAGGAGGACGCAGCCGCAGTCCTCATATACTATCTCGGTTTTTATCATTTTTGACTCGTCTTCTGTTATGGGCGGCGTGCATAGCGCATAGTCCGCCGAACCGGTCGTAATAGCTTCTATGATGCGGTCTCTTTTGTCATAAGTTATCGACATCATGTTTTCGGGAAACGCTTTCTTGTACTCAAGCATGATGTCCGATGTGTAACCGGCTGTGTCAGACAGGAAGTTTATTACTTTTTCCTGCCTGCCGAGCATATCGTCTATCTCGTCCATAAGACCTTCGATATCGGCGAGTATCTTTTTTGCACGCTCATAGAAAACCTCACCGTAGCGGTTCAGCTTAATTCTTCTGCCTACGTTGTCAAAAAGAGGAGTTCCAAGCTCGTTTTCAAGCTGCCCGATGACCTTCGTGAGAAACGGCTGGGAAACGCCAAGCTTCTCTGCCGCCTTTGAAACGTGTTCAAGCTCGGCGGTTAGACAGAAATAGCGCAAGTCCCTTATTTCCATGTTTTTCTTCCTCCGATTGATGTACAAAATCTATAGATGCTTTTGTGCATGTTTTCAAACTGCAATAATGACTGCCGCAGCCATAGCGGCACATCCGCAGAATATAGTTAAATGCTTTGGCAAAAATGCAATAAGATATGCTGTGATATTAGAGAGAAAATCATACTTTTTAAAAATTGATTTATAACTTTACAAAAGTATAAGGCATATTCCCATATTATCATACAGTTATATCGGACAAAATATTTTTCATTTAATAGTTTAATTGTTACAATCATAGTGCAGGACAGAAATATTTGAGCGTTATAGGAGGAGTTAATATGCTGGAGCTTTCAAAATATAAAGATATTACGATTGCGCAGGAAGTCTGCTATGTCGCTGAAAATGAGACAAAAGTGTTTGTTTATAATGTTGGCGGGCTTCTTATTGACACAGGCCCCCAGAGCAGGGCGGAAGTTCTCGAAAAATGGTTCAGCACTCAGGATATAAAGCAGGTTGCAATTACCCACAACCATGAAGATCACTCCGGAAATGCCGCTTGGATACAGAAAAATCTCAATGTACCCGTTTATCTGCATCCAAAAGCGATAGAATATGCCCGCGAAGAGGGTATGTATCCCAAATACCGTCAGGAAATGTGGGGGCATCGCCATGCTTTCGATCCGCTGCCCATGCCTGAAGTAATCAATACCGGCAAGTATAGCTTTGAGGTGCTGGATACTCCGGGTCATGCCATTTACCATAACTGCTTTTATGAGCCGAATCAGGGCTGGCTTTTCACAGGTGATCTTTACCTCGGAACTAAACTCTACCTCTGCTTTTTTGAAGAAAACATCCGCCAGACAATAGATACTATTGAGAGACTCTTAAAGCTTGATTTTGACACTATTTTCTGTGCACATGCCGGTGTAATAGAAAACGGTAAGATAAGGCTTGAGAAGAAGCTAAACTTCCTAAAAGAGCTTCAGTTACAGGTCATTGAGATGCGCAAAAAGGGCATGACCGACAGCGAGATAGACGCCGAAATCACACCCTTTGATATGCCCATCACCGAATTGTCCAGCGGCGAATGGTCTTCCTATAACATAGTCAGAACAATATAATGTATACATCTCCTTTTCTCTACCCTAAACACATAACCAGACTTCAAAGGGCTGTCCGGACTTGGTCCGGCAGCTCTTTGAAGTCTGGCCATTTTTTATATATTCTCTGCGCTGGGGGCGGAAATAGTTATAGACTCCTTATTCCGCGAAAAGAAGGAAATATCCCAGAACTGTACAGCCCAAGACTATCCGATACCAGCCGAATACTTTAAAATCATGCTGCTTGATGTATCCCACCAAGAATTTGATTGCCAATATGGAAACAAGGAAAGCGACCAGCATGCCGGAAAGAAGGAGCATGGCTTCTGCTCCCGTAAAATTAAGTCCGAATTTCACGAGTTTCAATGCACTTGCCCCAAACATAACAGGGACGGCGAGGAAAAAGGTGAACTCTGCCGCCACTGTTCTGGATACACCGATCATAAGAGCGCCGACAATCGTTGCTCCGGAACGGGATGTGCCGGGGAAAACCGCCGCTATTAATTGGAACAAGCCGATAAGGAGCGCCGTTTGATATGTAATTTCCGAGATGGCAGTAACTTTTGGGCTTTTGCCTTTGTTATAGTTTTCTATAACAATAAAGAGGATGCCGAACAAAATCAGCATGATGGAAACTGTTTGGTAATTATAAAACAGTGCATTAAGCTCATCGTCCCAAAGCAGACCTACGATGGCGGCGGGTACACAGGAGACAATTATTTTCATCCACATGGACAGAATGTCTTTTTTTACGATAGCGCCTTTTTTTACGGAAAACGGGAAGAGTTTATCCCAATACAGGACGACCACCGCCATAATTGCACCAAGCTGTATAACGACGAAGAACATCTCCTTAAATGCGGCTGTTACGTCAAGATGCAGAAATTCGTCGACCAATATCATATGCCCTGTGCTGCTGATTGGAAGCCATTCGGTTACACCCTCAACAATTCCAAGAATGATTACTTTTAAAAGTTCATATATTCCCATTTTTTCCTCCTGCCTGCTTTGTCAAAATGTCTGTTAAAGTTTATGGAATCATAGCATAGCCGCGGTGCGATGCTGCAGCGTATACATTTCAATCAAGTATAATGACTGAAATCCAGTCATTATACCATTTAATATTTATGGCTGCAATCGAATATACGTGAATAACTATATTTGCAGAATAATTATTTTCTGCAAATATATGCTTATGAAAAACGCTATGGGCATACAGCAAAAAGCGGGGGGTTATATCCCCCCCGCTTCTTGCTTTGTTCCAAATGATTTTTGAGTATCTGATTTGTCTAAACTTGAACTATGGACTGTATCTTAGATAGACATCAGCCAGCTTTTTGAAGTCCGGACGTCCGGCGGAATCAAGCAGCCTTGCGGATTCATCCGCACCTTCGATTCTGTTTCTGTTTAAGGCTTTAATTATCCCTTCTGCATTTTGTATGCCTATCCCATGGCCGTAGTAAAGTCCGTTTCCAAGGTCGATTACGTTTTCACCCTGCCAATGCGGAGTCAGCGGATCGACGTCGGGGTTTATAAAATACCTGCGGTCGGCAGGCAAATAATCATTTCTTTTCGCCATCGATCCGACTTCGCGCAGAAGCCTGTCGATTCTATGCCAGTTCATTAGTTCAATCTTGGTAAATGTCTTGTTAAAAAGGTCTTCAGGGTATACATTCAGCAAAGCTTTGTAGTATACAATCATCATAGCGGTTGCACATTCCGTACTGTACTTGGAACCGTTTTTAAATATGTCGAGTATAGCATCGCTTGCTTTTACATCGTTTCGCATAACGAAGCCGCCGTCTTGGGCGCGGTCCCAGTAAGCCGGATTGCATTTGGTTTTGCGAAAGACCGCAAATCCCATTCCGCTTTTATAAAGTTCATAGGATGCCGCAATAATTTCCCTGCGCAGCCGGAGCTCAAATTTCAGCTGATCCAATGAATCATAATAATATCTGTGACTGCTCGAAACAAGTATGCTGATTATTTTCATCTCCATACTGTTTGCATCAAATAGGGAGTCGAAATCAGCCTGATACATTTCTTTACCGGCAATTACAATCATATGAATTACCTCCGCCGTTTCGGGCAATGTGGATTTGTTTTTCAATAGGATATCGCATCCATTCGTTCCAGTAGGAAGGATTCTCACGGTGCAGTTTTTGTGAATGCTTTGCCAGAACCTCCTTTTCGCCTTCCGCTAATTTACTGAAATTGCTTGAACTGCTGCTCTCC
Organism: Clostridiales bacterium; assembly: GCA_012719035.1. Lineage (GTDB taxonomy): Bacteria > Bacillota > Clostridia > Oscillospirales > Oscillospiraceae > UBA2658. Next base: position 16,465 of record JAAYBD010000022.1, read on the forward strand.
TCATTTGCCGCTTGACAAAGCGGTTTAAAGACTCGGATGCTGTTATCCTTGCAAAGATATTTCGCTTCCAAATCCACAGCGCATGGAACAGGCTCGTTGCAAAATTGAAAGCTCTCGCCGGTAAAATAGAGATAAGGATCGTTTTCTTTAAGCCATGACAGGTAAGAGGTATACTGATTTTGTCTGTCATAGTTGCTTCTGAGCGGCACATCCTGCGGCAGATGGAGAAGCATTCGCGCAAGCTCGGCATCTTTTGGCGCAGAGGAGCGAAGACGCGAGGCGATAATGCGCAGGGCATCCGCATCGCGCGACTGGAAACATGCCCAGACCAAATCATGGATGTACTTTCCCTTTTGATTGCGTTTGAATACCATATTCGCCATGACCGGCAGAATTGTTTTTTCGTGATGCGTTTTTATCAAAACCGATGCGCTGGTATCAAGGACTTGATCGAAGTCGTCGTTTAGACCGTCGTCATATGCGCCGGTGCTGAACATCCACAGCAGAACGCTGTGAAGCTCTTCGCTGTTTAAAGGAACCGAACTGCCGGGTTCGTCGGATAGATTCTTTTCTTCCAGCATTTTTTCGCAGATGCGCAGTGCCGTCCGGTTGCGTTCGCTGAGCTCTTCCATTAAATTCAGCTCATCGATTTCCGGCCGGAGGATAAACAGAGAGGCAAAAAACAGCCTGCCGTCATTCACAAGGCTGACGGCATTTTGCCTGCGCTCCTTTCCCAATTTACGAAACATATTCCGGCAGGCACCGGCGCCCCGAAACCGCCTTATATAATCTAAATCATTTGTTGCAGCACTATAACCTGAATTCATTTAATCGCCTTCTTTTTGAATTAATTGACAGTCAGGAAAGAGGTTTCAGTCCATCATATTTAAAAAGGGCGGATTTGTTGCCAATGTAGGGTCAGGTGCATATCGCACATATGATTTCTGTGTCTTATAAATTCAAACCGTTCCGCTAAAAGAAATCGCGCAGGGCAAAGGGGCATAAAAATAATTAAAGTCCAAAATACTCATTTTGGACTTTAATACAGGTTTCCCTTAATTGTAAGGCTTTGGGTTGTTTGTTCGACCAAGGAGATAGTCAACGCTTGTGCGATAGTAGTCTGCAAGGGCGCACAACACATATGGCGGAATCATTCTTTGCCCGCTCTCATAATATGCATATGTTCTCTGCGGCACGTTGATTATATCCCCAATCTGCTTTTGCGTTAGGTCAAAGTCCTCACGCATGTTTCTGATACGCTCATATCTGACCATAAGCATCACCGTTCCAAGTATATATAGAACGATTTGTTCTATTGATTTATTGAATAGTTTGTTCTATAATATACAAAGAGATGATATATTATGTCTTATTTATAAAGAGAATATTATGCTTTTTTTAGTATAATATCTGTAATCAAAGCGCTTGAGAAAGTCGAAAAATGCTGAAAAATATCTTTCAAAAAATGAGGATATTATCGATAAAGATGAGACAGATTCAATAGAATTTTGTCCGGCAAGTCTTTCTTATACCGGCATCCATACCCGTTGCGACAAATGAAGGCATTAATCTGCTTTGTCTAAAACTGAAAAGGGCAAAAGCAGGTATAAATTAAATTTCCATGGCTTGTTTTATTAGGTGTTAAAGGTTAACAAATAATGTCAGAGTTTATCAAATTTGATTGCGGAAAACATCAGCCTCAAATTGTGATATAGAGAATAAATGTGTTAGGATGAAGTAAATGAGAAGCATTTTCCTGATTGCCGCAAACTCTGCAGCCTATTTCCTTTTCATTTATAAGTGTTTTTCTTTGATTGAAGGTATGCTTTACGGGAAACATTATGGTCCTTCGTTCCGGCTGTTTATCGGAGCGGTCAACGCGGGACTAATGGTGACAATGGCACTATATATACCGATAAATATCGCATACTTCATTACTGTGGCTGTTTTGTTTGCAGAACTGCTGATAATATTCAGAAAGTCACTGAAAGACACTCTTTTTGTGTCCGTTGCCGTTATGATGAACATCATGTGTCTTCGGGGCATGGTGATCTCAGTGTTTGCTCTTGCTACAAGGGGAACATTATATTCCGTATGCACATTCGGAGCTTTTCCTTGGCGCCTTGTTCGCTTCCAACGTGCTCGAATGGATCGCGGTATATGTAATAATGCATTTTATCCGAATGGAAGACCTTCGCTTTACTATGCAAAACAAAACGCAGTCCAGATATATAATCATTTGGTCATCCCTCTGTGTTTTGTTTATGTTCAGAAGCTCGTATATTTATGTAAGGGATCATTATATGCCCGACATGTTTATTGACCATTTGAGCTACTGTTTTATGCTTCTTTTCAGTTTTTACTGTTTGCTGATCTATACATTCAGATTAAATAAGGTTGCTAAGATCCGCGAAATCAACAAGAGCCTGTCGCAGGCGCTCGGAAATCAAATGAAGCTTCAAAGCGCGCTGATGCGTGACGCTATTTTTATGTCACAGGCGAATTTGACCCAGAACAAAATTATAAGCGGTCTTGAAATATACAATGAACCGCTTGATGATATCAATAATGAATACGACGCGTGGTTTGAATATGCAAGGGCAAAAATCTACCCTGATGATTACGATATTTATTTCAAATCTCTCCAACGCCAAAATCTGCTCAACAATTTTAATAGGGGCATTGAACCCAAGCCCTTTGAATACAGGCGTTTAGGCAAGGATAATAATTACCATTGGGTCAGGCTTATTCTTAGAATGTTCAAAGATGTTGAAACAGATGACGTTTATGTATTCGGCTATGCGTTTGATATTGAAGATGAAGTGCGCGACAGACAGGCTTTGCTGCGCTGTGCCCAGACGGATCTTTTTACAGGGCTTTACAATAAGACAACGACAGAAACATTTATAGGGGAAGAAATCCGTAAAGGCGCAGGTATCCTCCTTTTGCTCGATGTTGACAATTTTAAGAACATTAACGACAGGTTTGGGCATGAAGCCGGCGATTATGTACTTAAACACATTTCGGACTTGCTTACAGAAACTTTCCGCAAATGCGATATCATCGGACGGATAGGCGGCGATGAGTTCATGATTTTCATTAAGGATACGACGGATATTTCGATAGCGTAGGACAGGGCTTCTGAAATAATGAAAAGGCTTAAATCCGGAGTGGACTGCGCAAAAAGGCGTATTTATGTGACGGTGAGTATTGGCATTGTCGTAATAGATGAAAAAATCAACAGTTTTTCCATAGCCTATAATCAGGCGGACAGCGCGCTGTATCGTGCAAAGCACAGCGGGAAAAACTCTTATGTGATATACGGAGGCAGCGCAAAATGCTCGGTTTGCTGAACAAGGGATATTAATATTACAATTTGATTTACTGAGAGTGGTTTTTGTATTGCCCCCGTATTCTCTTAAATGCCGCAGGGCTTTTGAGGGCTGCGGGGTACTGTGTTTTTATAGAGAATAAAATGATTTTATTCCGCCCCGTTGATAAAATGTTCGATGCGATATGACATTTCCAAAAGAAAGCGGGTGTTGAAATCCTCAAGGTCCGCCTGCGTCAGCTCGGAAATCCGCTTCAGACGGTAGACAAGTGAATTTCGGTGGATGAAGAGCTTTTCGGTGGCAAGCTTTATGCTGCATCCACATGAGAGAAAGGTGTCAAGCGTGTGATACAGGTCTGTGTTATTATCGTGATCATATTTTCTGAGCAGGCTGAGCGCCGGATGGCAAAACAATTCCAGATTGACGGAAGCCTTTGCGTACCTCAGAAGATCAAAGAAAGCATAATCCATATACCGGCGGACGCCGCATCTGTCTTTTAGGTGATCTCCAAGCTCCAATGCGTGCGAAGCCTGAGTATATTGCTCTGAGAAATCTTCTATCCTGAAGAAAACGTTGCTTATGCCTATACGCAGAAATTCAGCCTTGGCAAAATCGTCAAGGATTGAGAGGTGTTCCTGAGACATATCCGCCGAGTTCCCAAGCGGAATCAGCGCGGCAATGGCATCCCCGTGAAACGTCAGGTGTATGTCCGGCAAAAGCAATTTCAGTTTTTCCGCGACCTGCTCCTTCAAATGCTTTTGCCCAAGGTTTCTGCACTGCCTTATGCACAGTGCGCACATATGCTTTGGAAAACTCAGCTTTGCAATACGCGGAGAAAGCTTTTCTGGCGGTGCGCCGATAAGAAGATCATAGAGCAGCCTTTGATACTGTGTGTTGTCTGGAAGAAGATATGGAGCAAATCTTGAAACCATGTCTCCCGCTGCGGCGCTTACGATTTTAAGCTGCTCGAAATGTGCAGGGGACAAGGCGCTTTCTTTCTCCAGCATGACGGTAAAGCCGATTATCTGTCCGTTATTGAAAATCTTGCTGGACAGCTTCCGAAGGGGGGACGCGCCGCAGACCACTGCAATAGGCTCCGAGGTGTTCGGAGCGTTTTTTATGCCTTCCAGCTCATTTACGGCGCTGATAAACTCATAACTGCAATAACCCTGTCTGATGTTCTGCTCCCAAAGCGGGTCGTCGATGGGGTAGATAGTGGAGTAGGACAAGATTTTGAAGTCTGTATCAAGCAATATGATCGAATTGCCTAATTTTGATGCCGCCATATTGACGAATGCTGAAACGCTTTTTGTCTGGGCTGCACAATCCATAAGCTCTGCGTAAAATCCTTTGCCGCGGGATGCGTCTGCAAGAGCTTTTGCGGCATTGATCAGGGGAAAGAGCTTATCTTCCTCAACCAAGGCAAGATCGCTTTCTGTACATTGTAAAGAGGAGGTTTTATCTGTGCGCACAAGCAGGGAATGGGGCGGAAGTTTTTCCGCTCCTATTTGTTCATAATAACCAATATACAGCACATCATTTTGAAAGTCTTTCTGAGAGCCATCGATCAGGGCAATATCCTTGATGTCGAAAATATCTTTGATATTAATAGCTTCTATCGGAACTTTCTCTGAGATGCGCTGTACGAGACTGCTGAAAAACATAGCGTTCACCTCGACACTATTATAGTGCACCGTATACAAATCATCAAGTAATTTCTGTGTTACGAAACCATATATTTTTAATCTCATACTGGGTATAATTAAATTGTCTAAAATTAAACAGGAACTGTTTCATCAAAAATCATTACAGCAATGGGAACATTCGCTGCTGTTCCCCTAAATATTAGAAACATCTAAATTAAGGAGGCTTCGATATGTACGACAAACTGTTTTCGGAAGGCAAAATAGGAAATCTTGCGCTGAAAAACCGACTGGTGATGTCACCTATGGGCATAGGGCTTGCAGAGCTTGACGGAAGTCCGTCTGAAGAAATGATCGACTTTTACGAAGAGCGTGCCGCGGGCGGTGCAGGGCTTATCATTCCCGAGATAACCCGCGTGAACGATGTACATGGGGTCGGGCTTTTGCGTCAGCTTTCAGTTACTAAGGACAGGCACATAGAGCCGCTGTCAAGGCTTGCTGCCGCTGTCCACAAGCATGGCGCGAAGATTTTTATCCAACTGCATCATCCGGGACGTGAGACTGTTTCGGCACTCATAGGCGGACAGCCTGTAGTTGCACCCTCTGCAATCAGATGCAAATCGACAAATCAGGAAACACGTGCACTGGAAAATGCCGAGATCAAAGAGCTTGTGCAGCAATTTATCGACGGTGCGGTGCGTGTGCAGAAGGCAGGCTGCGACGGCGTTGAACTCCATGCGGCACATGGATATCTGATAAATCAATTTTTGAGCCCTTATACCAACAAGCGTACGGACGAGTACGGAGGAAGCTTTGAAAACCGGCTGCGCTTTATTGCAGAGATCATAAATGGCATACGCAAGGAATGCGGCCCTGATTTCCCCATAAGCGTCCGTTTATCCGTTGAAGAATTCTTGGATAAGACAGGTGTTACTGAGGATTACATACATATACAAGACGGCGTAAAAATCGCAATGGCCTTGGAGAAGCTGGGAATAGACGTAATCGACGTAAGCTGCGGAATATATGAGACAGGCGTGGTCTGCGTTGAGCCTATCTCTTATCCGCAGGGCTGGCGGCGTGAGATGATAAAGGCGGTAAAAGATCATGTCGGTATTCCCGTAATCGGCGTTTCAGCCATTCGCGAACCGGCTGTTGCGGAAAAATTCCTTGAAGACGGTGTGGAAGATTTTATTTCGCTTGGACGTGCATGGCTTGCCGATGAACAGTGGGGCAGAAAGGTTCAGGAAGGACGCGAAAAAGAACTGCGCAAGTGCATTTCCTGTATGCGCTGCTTTGAAAGTCTCGGTGAATACAATGCCGTTGGACTTCCCGCCGAGTGTGCCGTAAATCCGCGCATGGCACGTGAGCGCAAGTACGGTGAAGCAGTCCGCGACATAAAAGGACACAAGGCTGTCGTCGTCGGCGGAGGACCCGCGGGCATGAGCGCCGCCTGCTCCCTTGCAGAGCGCGGGGTCAAGGTGACTTTGATTGAAAAGACTTCCGCTTTGGGCGGTCTTATCAATATAGCCAAGGAGCCGCCCCATAAGGGGAACATGAAATGGCTGGCTGAGTATTATGAGGATGCCCTGAACCGCTATGGTGTGGATATCCGCCTTAATACGGAGGCAAGTCCCGAGCTTATAGACAGCATTAAGCCGGACGCTGTTGTTTTGGCAACGGGCAGCACTCCGATTATCCCCAAAGGTATAGCCGGAATCCATGAAAGCAACGTCTACAGCGTGGAGGATGTTTTAAGCGGCAGATCCGGTCTTTCAAATAAGAATATCATGCTTATCGGTGCAGGCATGACAGGTTTGGAAACTGCGGAATATCTCTGCGCTGCCGGAAATACCGTAACAGTTGCGGATATGCTTGGAAGCGTTGCACAGGACGGAAACAAGACCATAGTGCTTGATGTCATGGGACGGCTCAATAAATATGGAGTAACTTTCCTTTTAGAGCATACGCTCAAAGAGATAAAGACAGACAGTGTTATTCTTGAGGAAAAGGCTTCCGGCAATGCAAAGACTGTTCAGGCTGACGCGGTCGTTCTGTCTTTGGGAATGCGCCCGAATGCTGAGTTTGCCAACGCACTAAAGGAAAAAGGCTATGAGGTTCATGTTATCGGGGACGCTGAAAAAGTCGGGCGAATCGCCCCCGCAACACGCGGCGGTTTTGAAATCGGGCGGAATCTTTTCGGCGGGCAGAAGAAAGCGCCGAGCTTTATCACATCAGAGGAAGATATGAAAAAGTTCTCTAAAGTGTCGCTGATGGGCGATCAGGAGGGACTGTACCTTGCGTATTTGACAGATCCCGAAGCTATCAGCCGTCTGCTGCCCCCGCCGCTTAAGCCATTTTCGATGCCTATTGTTACGCTTTCAATAGCACATATAAATAAACCCTCTTTTGCGGAGGATTATTATGAGGCGACCCTCGGCATCCTTGCCACATACGGTACGGAGCTGGGACTTTACCCAATTGGATTGGCTCTTGGAGGTCCCGGTGCGGAAATGGCAACCCAGCTTGGACGGGAATTCAGCGCAATTCCGAAAAAACTTGGTGCCGACTTCCAAATACGCCGCAGCGGCGAGACTGTAACGGCAAGCGTTTCCCGCAAGGGCGTCCAGCTTGTTGACGCAAAACTGGAGCTGGGTGAATACAACAGTCCGCTTACGAGCATCATCTATCAATCCCCCGAAGCGGGCAAAAAGACCTACGGTAACGGATTCTTCTTTAAATTTACCCGCGAACCGGATGAAAATGCCGTGCCTCATTTTGTGGGCGGAGCTTTGCTCAGAAACCTGTGTGAATATACCTACAAGTCTTGGGAGCCGGGCTTTGCCTCGCTGGAGCTTAAGTCGGGAGCGGACGACCCTTGGGCGGAGCTTCCCGTCAGCACGATGATAGGCGGAGCGTATTCCAAAAACGATTTGCTGATACACAATTTGAAGCTCGCGGAGCGCGTCGACGCCAACTCGATCATTCCTTACCTGCTTTCCGCACGCTATGACCGCAGCGTATTTATGGAGACAGGCAGAGGCGAGTGAAATCTTACCCTATACACCGCTTCCTATGTATAAAGAAATACACTGCCAAACAAAGTTGATATAGAAATAGAAGCGGGATATATAAAAGGAACAGGGACACGGATAAAACCGTGTCCTTGTTTCCCTTTTTATAAAGCTAAGGCGCTGTTCCTGCCGGGTACGTATATTTCCTTGCCGTTGACGATTTCGGGCAGCTTAACTGTCATCAGTTCCTTTTCATTAAATGGAGTGTTGAGGATGTTTTTCTTGATTTTAGATGGCAAATCGACATCGAGGGAATCGGTGCTGATTTCTGCTTTTTTAATGATTCCGTCTTCAACGGCAAGATATAATTCCGCTTCGCCCCAGTCATAGCGTCCATAAAGCTTGATGCCAAACTCCGGTGAAGACCCAAAATTCCAATCCCGGCTAAGGTAGCGATCTCTCAGAGCCATGATCTCATCCAAAGCTATTTCGCCGCCGTATTCGGATGCTTCGTCAAGTCTGATTATTTCCGGCTCAGATATGGCGGGATTGCCCGCTGAAGAATCGATATTCCAAAACGCGTCCGCCAAAGACCTTTTTAGAAGATTGACGCTTATATCAGGGTTCAGCTCCTTTAAATTAATGATTCTTGATTTTACGGAGTCAACTCCCTTGGATTCGAGTTTCCGAGGTGAAACAGTCAGCATTTTTGCCATCTTTCCGACATCCGTATCAATAAGAAGCGTGCCGTGATGGCATAAGATGTTGTTTTCTTCAAAATAGGCGTTTCCGGAAAACTTGAATTGCCCCGCCTGTATATCATTTTTTCCATTAAAGGAAGCCTCTATCCCGTAGGTTCTCAGAACGCGGATAATCATTTCGATGTTCTCTCCGACTGCATTCTCCTTAAAACAGGATATGAAAGTAAAATTTAAATTACCTAAATCGTGATAAACGGCTCCGCCCCCCGATAACCTCCGTACCAGTTTAGCGTCCGCTTTTTCAAGCTCATCAAGATTACATTCCTTCCAAGGATTTTGATTTCTCCCTATGACCACTGTGTTGCCGTTCTGCCACAAATAAAGGAGCCTGTCTTCCGGTTTGGCAATGCGAAAGAGATATTCCTCCAAAGCGAGGTTGAAATAGGGGTCGGTGCTGTTAGACTCATATATTTTGCGCAAAGCTCAAAGATTCTCCTTCAATTCCCAGTATTGCCTCATGAACGGCCTCTGCTGCTGTAGGATGGGCAAACACCAAGTGCTTCAGTGTTCTTACATCGACTTTTTCTTTGATAAAGTAAGTGAAATTTGAAATCAAATCTGTGGCGCCGGGACCGATTATCGCCGCGCCAAGAATTCTGTCGTCCTCCGCGTGGCTGATTACCTTGACAAAGCCGGAAGGCTCGCCCAAACTGAGCGCTTTGCCGTTGGCGGCAAACGGGAATTTGCTGATTTTATAAGCTATACCGGCTTTTTCCGCCTCTTTTTCACACAAGCCCACAACACCGATTTCCGGAGAGAGGAAAACCGCACTGGGAATGGCGGAATAATCCATCTCGCTGTTAAGCCCCATACAGTTTTCAGCTGCCACAATTCCCTGATGACTTGCCACATGGGCAAGCTGCAAGATGTTTGTAATATCCCCTATCGCGTAAATATCGGGACAGGAGGTCTTCATGTCCGCGTCGACCTTAATGCCGTTTCCCCGTTCGTTAAGCTCTATTCCGAGAGAAGCAAAGTCTATAGAATCGAGGTTTGCCCTTCGCCCCACTGACATCAGGATAAGATCGGAAACTGCACAGTGCCTCTCCCCTGCCACACTGTAAAAGCTCAGACCCTGACCGTTTTCAGCCATCATGATTTCTTCGGTCTTAGCGCCTGTGAATATGCTTATCTCTCTTTCGGAGCACTCATCCATTATGATATCGATGATATCATCGTCAAGATTGGAGAGGATATTGTCCATATATTCTAAAACTGTCACTTTGCTCCCCAAAGAACTGAAGATAAAGGCAAATTCCATTCCTATGACGCCGCCGCCGATAACAGTGAGTGTTTCCGGTATTTTTCGGATATTCAAAATTTCTTTGTTTGTTAGCACGATTGGGAGGTCTGCGCCGGTTATCTGCAGCTTTGCGGCCGAAGAGCCTGCGGCGATTATTATTTTCTTCGCCTTGATGCTTGCTTCAACTTTGCTGTTGCTGACAGCGATTTCGTCTTTCGAGACTTTGGCTTCGCCTGAAATGATTTTAACTTTCCAATGCTCAAGCAAATGTTCGATTCCGTCAGTCAAAGTGCTTACCACATTGTTTTTGCGCCTGACGATCTGCTCCATATCCACTCCGACTAAAGTGCCTTGAATTCCAAATTTTTCGCTTTCTGCTATATCATCGCGCAAATGCGCGCATTTTACAAAGCACTTTGTCGGGATACATCCATAATTGAGGCAGGTACCCCCAATTCTATCTTTTTCAATAAGCGTGACAGATGCTCCAAGCTGCGCCGCTCGGATTGCCGCAATGTAACCGCCCGGTCCTCCGCCTATAATCGCGATATCACAGCTTATATTTTCTTTTTTGGGCTTTGCAAGTCCAAAATTATAGCTGAAAGCCGGCTTTTCCGGAGCGTTGTTTCCTGCTTCCCCTTCAAGCTCCGCGATAACATCACCTATTTTGATTTGCTGTCCTTCCTGTATCAAAACCCTTAAAATTTTACCTTCGTATTCGGACTTTACTAAAAAATTACCTTTTGACGATTCGGCGTTAAACAGACCGTCCCCAATTTTTATTAAGTCCCCATCCTTGATGAGGATTTTTCCGACCTTTGCCTTTCGGTCTTCACCGTACAATTTTTTCAATACGATATTTGTCATACTTATCCCCTATAAGCAAAAAGGGGGATACCCCCCTCTTTATTTGAAATCATTTTGGAATTCGTTGATACAGTCATTTAATAATGTGACCGAATAAGCAACGGAGGGACCCCCGCCAAAGGCGACCGCCACCATTGCGGCTTCCAGTATTTCTTCCTTAGTTGCACCCGCCTCAAAGGCTTTATAGGAATGGTAGACTATGCAGTATTCGCACCTGTTGTAGCATCCTATCGCAACGCTTATAAGTTCTTTTGTTTTAAGGTCAAGAAGCTTAGGCTCGTAAGCCGCTCCCATGAGTCCCATAAAGGCGTTTGCCATAGATTCGTTCGTTTGTCCAAGGTTTCCCAGACCTCCAACAAATTCGTTAAGAAGTCCTCTTACATTTTTGCTCATTTTCTCTACTCCTTGTTTATTAATGTTTATATTGGAAAATTCGCAGTTTTTTGCTATACTTATTATTGTCATTAATTCATCTGCAATTCATATAAATAAATTTATTTGAGAACAAAAGATTTCAATTTTTTGCAGGAGCATTTTAATACCAATAAAAAAGCGGTGAGAATTTGGATAAGACACAGGAAGAATTCATAAAACAATTATATATAGATATGTTTTATCCTTTATCTGCTTATGCCCAGAGTGCTTTAGGGGATAAATTACTTGCAGAAGAAGCTGTTCAGGATACTTTCAGAATAGCCTGTGCAAAGGTTGATGTTTTATGTGCCAGCCCGAATCCCGAAGGCTGGCTGGTCAACACGCTGAAATATGTGATCCAAAACACAAAAAGAAGCAGGGCGCGGCTGAACAGTATTGTTGTAACAGCAATGACCTATGACAGAGATGTTTTGGGTACATGTACTGATGAAATAGACCCCGAGCTTATTTATGCAAGCATAGTTGGGGAAGATAATTTCAAACTGCTGAAAAGAGTTGCACTTGATGGATATTCAATGAAAGAAGCGGCATATGAGCAGGGCATATCCGTAGAGACTTGCAAAAAAAGGATACAACGTACCAAAAAGAAGATTATTGAACTGTTCGAAAAAAATAATAAATAAAACTAATATAATATGTCCCCAATACGCAGCATCCGTACATATATAGAATGAAGGAGGTAAAGCCAGTGTCTGATCTTGGGAAGAATAAAAATGACAGATTCGCCATGTTTGACAGAATGAGCACCGTGGAACTGGAAGAAATACTACGGCAAGATTCAGAAATTCCAAGTGGTGAAGAATCAGACATTGATGCGATTCTGTATATTATGGAGGTGATTGCGAGGCGGGAAAAAGAGAACCCGACAGGACGTTTCTGCGATGTTCATACCGCATGGGAATCGTTCAAACGCGATTATAGCTTTTCTGCCGATGACGGGTATTCGATTTATGATGATGGAATAACCTTGGATGTGATCGAAAATAAAAACGCTGCTTCTGTAAAAGATCCAACGCATGTCCGCCGTACCCGTTTTCGTTCCTTTGGACGTATAGCAAGCATAGCAGCGGTAATTGTTCTGGTTATTGCCCTCGGAACGGCTACTGCGTATGCTGCAGGCTTTGATTTGTGGGGCTTTATTGCCGAATGGACTCGCGAGACATTCAGCTTTACGAGCTCTGCCGAGCCCTTGCCGCAGGTAAATCAAAGTTCGGAAAACGGCGAAAGAAAATCGTTCAGCTCACTTGAGGAGGCTGTATCTTATTACGATATAAGCGAACCACTTGTACCGGCTTGGATTCCGAAAGGATACAGCCTCATCTCGGTTGAAGCTGCTGAAGGACTTGGAAATAATAATCTTATTGCTTCGTACCGAAGCGAAAGTGAAGAGCTGATTATCAGCATTGCAGAAATACCTAATGGTCATACCAGTGTCCACGAAAAAGACGGCGGGAAAGTCACTGTCCATAAAGCAGGAAATACCGAGCATTATATTATGACCAATGAAGGGCGCCTAAAGGTGGTATGGACCCGATCGAACTTTGAATGTGCAATAAACGGGAAAATATCTATAGAGGAAGCCCAGAAAATGATTGATTCGATTTACGGAGGATAGTAGATATGAAAAAAACAACAAGATACTTAACTCTATTATTGGTTCTTGCCCTTATGTTACCAACAGCCGCTATGGCCACTGAATACAAGCCCATGTCCAGTGCTTACTTAAGCTCTTACAATGCATACATACAACCAGGAGGTAACGGTAAAGTTTCGGTTTGTTATTCTGTAAATTCTGCCACGACAATGACTGACGTAGGTGCAACTACTATTCTATTGCAGGAATCTGCGGATGGAAAAGTGTGGACTGCAGTAGCTTCCTATTCAAGCTCTGTATATCCGCATATGCTTGCTCATAATACACCAATGTGCAATACAGATGTTTCGTACTCCGGGGTATCGGGCAGATACTATAAAGCCTCTGTTACCGTATATGCTGGAAACAGTACCGGCAGTGATTCAAGAGTAATTTGGACAACTATAGAAAAAGCATAGAGAATATATAAATGAGTGAAAAGCACAGGGAACCGATGATTTCGGTTCCCTGTGCTTTTTGTATATATTATACAAAAAGAAAAAATATATGGAATTTTTACAATTTTATGTCCCCAAATGCCGTTATATAGACATATACAAAATAAAAGGAACTTAATGCGTGTTGTTTTTCGTATACGGACTAAAGAAAAATAATTATACGATCAAGTGCCGAATGAAGATAGGATTATGAAAAACTGTTGCGGGGAACTTATATGAAAAAATTATTATCAATGTTAATATCAAAATTTATGCTGCTTCCGGCAACATCCGCAGCAAGCTCAGAAACGATAAGACCGCTTATACCGTATCCGCGCTGTGGTACATATAATGGAAGCATTAATGCGGCAATACCGATTCCGATCCATACATATTGGGGGATAACATATCTCGCTTGGACACTGGATATAAAAATGAACTATACGGCACATTATGACTTAACTACCGGAAAGATAAGGGGCGTTAAATATGTGGGTGCCGAATTTTACCCGGATAAAAGGCTCTCCCCCGATGGACATGTATATGCAGTGTCGATTGATAATGACAGCGCGGAGATAAAAATCTCTTTGGACGGGGATTCAATCACTTTTACTCCCCGCTGTACGATTTCATTTGTCTATTACAATAATCTTGATTCTGAAATCTACACGAATCCGTTTACGACACCGCTTCTCACAGGGTTAACGGTAATTGAATTTCCCAACAAAAATTTCACAACAGAAAGATGCGAAAAATGACAGGAAATTTGTTTGCGTTTTTGCACATATCTGCTGAGAGCAATGTTTTGTGACATTTTAAAGTCAGTGAAAATATAATATTCGCCGAACAAAAAAGACAAAAGTGTGAGGGGGATTGATATGGATCAGAGAGAGCTTGAACTCATTTCTTCAATGCACAGCAAACACGCTCTTTCTATGGCGTGCCTGACCTACCGACGAATAGGCGACGCTGAGCTATCGGAGGATTTAGTTCAGGAAACTTTTCTTATAGCTTGCTGCAAACCCGATGAGGTCTATAACCATGAAAACCCCGAAGGATGGTTGTACAGCACTTTGAAGAAGCTGACCATGCGCGAGATGACAAAAGCCTACCGTTCAGAGGTGCGAATCGATTTGGACGATTATAATTTTGCCGATGAGTATGAAGAACCAGAATTGTTTATGGAATCGTACATACTGCAGGGATTGTCGGATTCGGAACGGGAACTAATACTCTGGAGGGTAGATGAGGGACGGTCTTTCAAAGAAATATCAGATATAAAGGGCATTTCCGAGATGGCCTGCCGAAAACGGGTTTCAAGGGCTTTTATGAAATGCCGAAAACTCCTTATAAAATAGATAAAAATATATGGGTTTTGGCTGATGCCGGCAAGACTGCAATCCATAAGGCTTGATCGTGCGGTGCATGGTTAAGGAATGTAGGGCGAAGACGGCGCAGCAGGAGGGTGATTGGGTGAAAGTAGTTATTAAGGGTATACTTTGCGGATTTGTTTTGATATCGGCGTTTTTTTGGTCATCTATACCACTCGTACTATTGAATGGCGCGGCTATGGTGTTTTTCTCTCTTACTGTGCCGCTGATTATAAATTCTGCGCTCTGCGCACTAATGTTTAAGAATAATAAAAAATCAATCATAGCTGAGTGTCTAATATCAGTACTCACAGCGATTCCGATTTTCCTATTCTATCGGGAAGTTGGATTTGTTGATTTATGTTTAAATAAACTATATCCGGAGTATGGCGGATTACCTGCCGATGCCGGATTTGGAATGCTTGTATATTTATGCTATTTTGCTTTGTGCTATGCTGCGGCTGTACTTGCGGCATTGTTTTTGTCATATTCAGGGCGTGAAAATAGGATATGATCTCATTGCTTGGCTTGGAAATGATTTGATATAATTTGCTCGTGTCACTTAATTTTTGCTTGTCTAATCCGCAAAGTAATTATAAAATATGTATTATGCATAATGAAAAAGAGTGCAAGGAGGCACAGCGGTGACACTGCGGGAAGTCAATGAGACGGATTTGAACGGTCTGCTAAAGCTATATACTGAACTTCATAGTAATGCCATGCCGGAATGCGGCGAAAAACCTGCCGGAATCTGGGCGGAGATACTGGGAAATAAAAACCATCACATCATTGTGGCGGAGGAAGAGGGTAGAATCGTTTCGTCGTGTACCCTTTTGATTGTCCCAAACCTGACCCATGCTCAAAGACCCTATGCTTTGATTGAAAATGTCATTACAGCTACCGATTTCCGCAGACGCGGACTGGCGTCAGCTTGCATGGATCATGCAAAAGATATAGCTGTACGTGCGGACTGCTATAAAATAATGCTTATGACAGGCTCTAAGCAGGAGAGCGTTTTGACATTTTATGAAAGGGCGGGGTACAACAGAGAGGATAAAACCGCTTTTATCCAATGGCTGAACCCTTAAATCTATTGACCTTGACCTTGCGTAATAATTTATCTTCATGCAAAAGAAATAAAGGCGTTGAATGCCCGGTAAAAACCCTGCAAAAATAATATGTTATAGACTGAGATTTTCACACCACTGCACCGAGGCTTTAAAGGCTTCTTCCCTGCCCCGTTTAAGCGGCTCAACAAAGTCGATTTCGCCTATAAAGCTATTGCCGGGAAGCGCCTTTTTTATGTTGGAACAGCACTTTTCAACTCCCCCGCCTCCGCTGCACAGAAAAACTCCGACCTTTTTGCCCGTAAAAGGATACTGCTTTATAAATGAATTAACAGGTGAGGAGTATGAGCCCGCCCAAACGGGCGTGCCGATTATGATGTTGTCATAGGGATTAAGATCAATATCTTTGTTATCCAGTTTAGGTTTTTGTTTAAAAACAACGCTCATGCCACCCTTGAAGAATTTTTTAAATCCCTTGCTGGGAAAAGGTTTTGCAGTTTTCAATTCCAGAGTATCCGCCTGCAGGTGTTTTGCGATGACATCGGCGATAAATTTTGTGTTTCCTTCCAAGGAATAGAATACGACCAAAGTTTTCATAAAAGTTCTCCTCTCCCTGCTTGTCCAAGCAAGCATGCGGAATGTTTATCGATGTATATTTGACACCAAGACTGTATTGGTGTTTTTTTCTTCCTTTTGATGTCCGGGCATATGAAGCTTGAAATATCAGTCTGCGCGTGTTATTATAATAAAAAATTGGTTTGGAGTTGGGAAGATGCGTAACTTTTCTTGCTAAAGTATATTTGCATAACGAAATTGCGGCGGCGTGACGCCGAGGGTTTTGTTATGCTTTGGCAGGAAAGCTTATGTATCTGATTCTCATAACATATTCACATCATGCCCAGTGTCGGGTGAGGTGTCTCTTGTGCTGTGAGCTGCGGGAAATGATCTTTCCTGCAGCTCATATTTTTTACAGGAGGATTTAACATATGTCTGAAATTTACGTCAGCAATTTGACATTTGCCTATGAGGGCAGTTATGACAATATATTTGAAGATCTCAGTTTTCGCATCGACACTGATTGGAAGCTGGGTTTTACGGGAAGAAACGGCAGAGGAAAAACGACCCTTCTAAATCTCTTGATGGGGAAATATCCACATGCCGGCACGATCAGCGCAAGCGTTGAATTTGAGTATTTTCCCTATGAAGTCAAGAACGAGGACGATGCAACTATAGATGTCATTGGCTCTATTCTGCAGGATTTTCAGAGCTGGCAGCTTATGCGGGAGCTAAATCTTCTTGAGGTCTCGGATGATGTGCTTTACCGTCCGTTTTCCACTTTATCAAAGGGCGAACAGACCAAAGTCCTTTTAGCCGCGTTGTTTTTAAAGGAAAACCGTTTTCTCCTCATAGACGAACCTACAAACCATCTTGATATTACGGCAAGAGAAACCGTCGGCAGCTATCTGAACACTAAAAAGGGATTTATACTTATCTCTCACGACAGGGCATTTTTAGATAACTGTATAGACCACATAATGTCCATCAACAAAACCGGCATAGAAATTCAAAAGGGCAACTTTTCGTCTTGGTGGTACAACAAAGAGCTTCAGGATAGCTTTGAACTTGCGGAAAACGACAAGCTTAAAAAAGATATAAAACGCTTGGAGACTGCGTCAAGGCGCACTTCTGACTGGTCCGATAAGATTGAAAAAACTAAAACCGGTACTAAAAATTCGGGTTTGAAACCCGACAAAGGCTATATCGGTCATAAATCCGCAAAAATGATGAAGCGCTCGAAGACCATTGAAAGACGGCAGCAGGATAAGCTTGAAGAAAAATCCCGCCTTTTAAAAAACATAGAATCTTACGGCGACCTGAAGCTAATTCCGCTAAAATATCATGCCGACAGGCTTGCAGAACTGAAAAATGTCAGTATTCTCTACGATGGGAAGGCGGTTTGCCGCAGTGTGAACTTTGATATCATGCAGGGAGAACGAATTGCCCTCTGCGGGAAAAACGGCAGCGGGAAATCAAGTGTTCTAAAGTTGATATGCGGACAGCCGATAGACTATGAGGGGTCTTTTCACATAGGCAGCCAATTGAAAATCTCCTATGTTTCTCAGGATACATCACATCTTTACGGAAATCTATCTGATTATGCGGAAGAAAACGGAATCGATGAAAGTCTTTTCAAGGCGATGCTGAGAAAGCTGGATTTTTCGCGGACGCAGTTTGACAAGGATATGTCCGATTTCAGCGGAGGGCAGAAGAAAAAAGTGCTTATTGCCGCAAGTCTTTGCCGGCAGGCGCATCTTTATATCTGGGACGAACCGCTGAATTTTATAGACCTTTTATCGCGTATGCAGATAGAAAAATTGCTGCTTGAATATAAGCCCACGATGCTGTTCGTTGAGCACGACAGCGCATTCTGTGAAAACATCGCGACCAAAACAGTTCAGATGAATGGTTAATTAATTTATAGGCAGCTTTAAATCTATAATATATGCAGTTATTGTTTGTGATATAATATCTGCGAACAGATATTATATCTGATTAAAATAAATATATCATAACGCCGTTTTACGGCTATGATATAATGATTTTGTATGATTTTGATGCAGATATGATGCCGCTTTGCGGCTATGATATAATAACTGAGAACAGTCATTATATCTAATTCAATGACTGCTTATTTGAGGTAAGAGGGTGATATGTATGGAGCGTATACTGGTAGTTGATGATGAGAAGGAGATTGCCGACCTTGTCGAGGTATGTCTCCGCAACGAAAACTATGAAGTACGTAAATTCTATAATGCGCTGGATGCCCTGAATTGCATAGAATCGGAAGCTGTCAGCCTTGCTGTTCTTGATGTTATGCTGCCGGATATGGATGGCTTTACACTTTGTCAGAAAATACGGGAGAACCACCTGTTCCCAATCATTATGCTTACAGCCAAAGTAGAAGACATGGATAAGATAATGGGACTTACGCTCGGCGCAGATGATTATATGACAAAGCCGTTTAATCCGCTGGAGCTTATTGCAAGAATAAAGACACAGCTTTGCCGGTGCAACCGTTATAATTTACCTCAGGCTGCGCTTCCTGAGGTAAAAGAGCACGATTTTTTGGGACTTTACATTTGTCAGGATACACACCGATGCATACTCTACGGAGAGGAACTTCAGCTTACCCCTATAGAATTTTCGATACTCTGGTATCTGTGTGAGCACAGAGGCATCGTTGTTTCTTCGGAGGAGCTTTTTGAGGCAGTGTGGGGGGAGAAATATCTTGACAACAACAACACCGTAATGGCGCATGTGGCAAGACTCCGCGAGAAAATGCACGAACCGAGCCGTAAACCGAAATTTATCAAAACGGTGTGGGGGGTGGGCTATACCCTTGCGTAAGAGAGGAAAAGACAGTGCCGTAACGGGAAATTTGTTCCGCTTGACCTTGGGCAGGCTGGTTACGGCTGAAGTTGTCTATTCGATACTTCTTGTGATTTTATATGTCAGCTCATATTGGCTTTTCAGCACGGTTATTGTCTGGCAGGGCGATGAGTGGTTTTACCGGTTTATGCATACAATATTTGGTGAGCCGTTATTTATGCTGTTTATCATCTGGCTCCTTGGCGCCGTCCTCATTGTTTTTATCTGCCTTTACCGTATGGCAAATTACTTTCAGGACATGAATTCTGCTGTCAGCGTGCTTTTAGCCGAAGATGATACCTTGATAAGTCTTCCCTCTCCTCTCAGGCAAGTAGAGGTTCAGATGAATCAGCTCAAAAGCGAATCCGTGCGGAACGCGAGGGCGGCAAAGGACGCGGAGCAGAGGAAAAACGACCTTATAGTATATCTTGCGCACGATTTGAAAACTCCGCTAACCTCCGTAATCGGCTATTTGACCCTTCTTAGTGACGAAAGGGATATATCCGCCGAACTGAGGGAAAAGTATACGGGAATCGCTTTGAACAAGGCACAGCGGCTGGAAGAGCTGATAAACGAGTTTTTTGATATCACAAGGTTCAGCCTTACCAATCTTACGCTTGAAACGGAGTCTGTAAATCTGACTCGAATGATTGAGCAGATAACCTATGAGTTCAATCCGATAATGTCGGAAAAGGGTCTGACATGGGAGCTATCGCTCCCCGAAAACATGGAAATTGTCTGCGACCCCGATAAGCTGGAGAGAGTTTTTGACAATCTTATCCGCAATGCGCTTAATTACAGCTATCCGAACAGCGCCGTCTCCGTTATTGCCGATTATGCAAAGGATGTTGTTATACTTCGCTTTGTCAACAGGGGAAGAACAATTCCTAAAGAGAAGCTCAACAGATTGTTTGAACAGTTTTACCGATTGGATTCCTCGCGCTCGAGTGCGACGGGCGGAGCGGGGCTTGGGCTTGCCATCGCAAAAGAGATAGTTTTGCTTCACGGCGGCTCTATAAAAGCCGAGAGCGAGAATGAAAAAGTGACTTTTACAGTCCTCCTTCCAACTGATTGTAAGAAAATCGTATGATTTTCGTTTTAAAATCGTCATAAATCTCTAAGTAAAATCAAAAACACTTTGCTCCCTGCTTTGCTACGATAAACGTACAGTGTGGGGAGCTTTTCTCATGCCAAAAAACAGGGAGCGGGTTCAACAAATGAGTATCCGAGAAAAAATAGTAGACTATTCCCGCGGGGACAATCTTGGACTGTTCTGGCGGCTGTTCTTTATGAGGAAACGAACAAAAAGCAGACTGAGGAAAAGCGTTCTGGCGTTTTGGTGCGGACGCCTTGCACATAAGCATGGGGGATATATCGGAATTGATGCGGATATAAAGGAAATTCCGAGTCTGCCGCATGGACTTCACGGAGTATATATTTCACGGTATTCGAGCATCGAAACGGGATGCAGGATATATCAGAACGTAACTATAGGCGAAAACGGCAGAAAAGCTCCGCGCATAGGCAAAAACTGTCTGGTCGGAGCGGGTGCTGTGATTATCGGCGACATAACGATAGGCGACAATGTGAAAATCGGCGCAGGCGCGGTGGTTTTCATGGATGTTCCGGACAATAGTACGGTAGTTTCGCAGGCGCCGAGAATTATAAGAAAAGAAAACGAGGGAGAATAAAAAGATGCTAAGGATAGCTGTTATATTTGGCGGATGCTCAAGCGAATACGAGGTGTCGCTGGAGTCAGCTCATTCAGTTCTTGAAAATATAGATAGGAACCGATTTGAACCCATTCCCATCGGCATTACTCCCGAAGGTGAATGGTTTCGGTTTAACGGAGATATCCGGAAAATTGCGGATGGGACATGGTGCAATCCAAAAGATTGTGTACACGCAATTATTTCTCCCGACCGAGAGATGCACGGTTTGTTGGAGATAGGAAAAAATGAGATTCGCGGCGTGTTTCTGGATGCGGCTATGCCTGTGATGCACGGGAAAAACGGTGAGGACGGTACGATTCAGGGACTGCTGGAGCTTGCGGGGATACCCATCGCGGGCTGCGGCGTTCTTAGTTCTGCGCTTTGTATGGATAAGAACAGAGCACATAAGCTTGTGCATATGGCGGGGGTGCCGGTGCCGCGTTCATACGTGCTTACGGGAAAAGCCGATACGGAGCTTGCGGGAGAATATGCAGAGATTCTCAATTATCCCTTGTTTGTAAAGCCTGTGAAAGCGGGTTCGTCCTTAGGAATCACGCGTGTAACAAAGCGGGAGGAACTAAAACCCGCTGTAAACTTGGCGTTTGAACATGATAACGAGGTGATTTTGGAGGAGAACATAGAGGGCTTTGAGGTAGGCTGCGCGGTTTTGGGAAATGGAGAGCTTATTACGGGCGAAATCGATGAAATCGAACTTACAGAGGGATTTTTTGATTTTACCGAAAAATACAATCTCATAAGTTCCGAGATACATGTTCCGGCAAGGATACCTACCAAAAAAGCCGAAGAAATCAAAACGACAGCCAAGATAATTTATAAAGCGCTCGGCTGCAGCGGTTTTGCGCGGGTGGACATGTTTTTAACGCCGTCGGGAGAAGTCGTTTTCAACGAGGTAAACACGATTCCCGGGTTTACGGCTCACAGCCGCTACCCCAGTATGATGAAAGCTGTGGGGCTGACATTCACTCAGGTTATTTCGCTAATCATTGATTTGGCGGTGAAGTAATGAGAAAGATTACACTTTCGGGTGATGCGGTTTACAAAGGAAGCCTAATACTTGTAAACAGCGGGCATCCCTGCCGCGAGGCGGCATGTGAGGTTCCTCTCGTTCCGGTGGACGATAAGAATCCCGCCGCGCTTCTGGAGCGTCAGAGCGCGCGTCTGCTGGACAAGCTTATGGATGAGACTGGCGTGCGGGGAAAAATCGTAGCCGTCAGCGGATGGCGTTCGGAGTCGGAGCAGATCCGGATATACGAGGATTCACTTGCAGAAAATGGCAGGGAATTCACGCAGAAATATGTCGCCATGCCCGGCTGCAGTGAGCACCAGACGGGGCTTGCAATTGACCTTGCCGAAAACAAGCCCGATATCGACTTCATTCGTCCCGACTTTCCTTATGAGGGAATTTGCCGCAGGTTCCGGGAAAAAGCTTCGGCATTCGGCTTTGTGGAACGCTATCCCAAAGGCAGGGAGGATGTAACCGGAATCGGATGGGAGCCTTGGCATTTTCGCTATGTGGGATTTCCCCACGCGGCAATCATGCAGCAGCAGGGAATGACGCTGGAGGAATACCATGCGTTTTTGAAGAAGCACGAGTATGGGATAAATCCTTTTGTGTACCGCATAAACGGGCGCAGAATCGAGATTTCCTATTTAAAGTCCGGAAAAGACGGGACAAGCTCATTAGAGGTCAATGATGATGTTTTGTGCATGGTTTCGGGAAACAACATGGATGGGTTTATCATAACTGTTTGGTGGTGAAAAGATGCTGGCTTCAGCAATGGGACGCGCGTGGATAGAGCTGAATATGGACAATTTGCGGCACAATTATGGGGTTTTGAGAAAGCTTCTGCCCGATACCTGCCAAATCATGCCTGCTGTAAAGGCGAACGCTTATGGACACGGAGCTGTGCCGATTGCGCGGGAGCTGAATGCAATAGGTGTCCGGGCGTTTTGCACCGCATCGGTACAGGAAGGGGCGGAGCTGCGCAGCAGCGGTATAGTAGGAGAGATTTTGATTTTGGGTTATACACATCCCGAAGATTTTTGCCTCCTGCGAAAATACCGTCTGACGCAGACTGTACTGGATGCCGAATATGCGGGAGCGCTGGAGGGATTCGGTGAGAAAATCCATGTCCATATCGCCATTGATACGGGAATGCACCGCTTGGGTGAGCGCAGTGAAAACATAGAGAACATTTTAAAGATTTTTCAATGCAAAAACCTTATAATTGACGGGATGTACACTCATTTGTGTGCCTCGGATATCATGGAAGAGCCTTATATTGATTATACAAGAAAGCAGATACGGGCGTTTTATAAGGTTGCTGAAAGAATCAAAGCGGAGGGATACAGATGCCCTAAGCTCCATATACAAAGCAGCTACGGAGTGCTGAATTATCGTAACTTGAACTGTGATTATGCGCGGACGGGCATCGCTCTCTATGGACTTTTAAGTACGCGGGAGGACACTGAAAACTGTGCCGCCGATTTACTTCCTGTCCTTTCGCTCAAAGCGCGGGTGAGCGCTGTTAAGGAACTGAAAGCGGGCGAAGCCGCGGGCTACGGTCTTCAATTTGTTGCGCCGCATGACATGAAAATTGCCCTTTTGTCTATCGGATATGCCGATGGTGTTCCCAGAAGCCTGTCTTGCGGCGGGGGTAATGTTCTTATTGCGGGGAGAAAAGCTCCTATTATCGGCAGGATTTGTATGGATCAGATGACAGTAGATGTGACCGGCATACCTGAAGTTAGACAAAATGATATCGCTGTTATAATAGGCAGCTCCGGAGATGAGAAGATAAGCGCCGGTGAAATAGCGGAGCAGGCCGATACGATTACGAATGAAGTGCTCAGCCGTATGGGGGTAAGAGTAAACCGCATATGCGTCAGCGAAAATCAGCTGAAGTCTCAAGCTGTGTAAAAGAAAAATGCAGATATCCAGTTTGCCTTGCGGCTTAAAGGATATCTGCATTCAGCTTTTTTAAGAGAAAAACTACTTTGTTTCGATTCTGATAATGTTTTTGTTCAGATCAATATTTCTGAGTACGCCTGTAACGACCGTTTCAGTTCCCAACAGAGTGGTGAGCTTAACATTGCCGTCTTCTACGACGATATTCGTTACCCGGTCGCAAATCAGCTTTTCGCCTTCGCTGCCTATCTCATATGCTGCGGAAAGACACATATTATTCGCCTCCCAGAAGTTTTAATGCTTCGGCGAGCTTGTCATTGCCGTGGTTATAAAAATGCATTGCTTCGCTTACCAGAGCGGCGGCAGACGATTTGCCCGCTTTCTCAAGTGAGTGGTAAAGCTCATGAAGATCTTCGCCGTGATGGCGGTTGTGATCTATCATATAAGTCAAGAGTGCGGTGTTCTCGTCTGCGCTTTGCGCATTGGACTGCTCGTGGCAATGGCAATGACCGTTATCGTGGTCGTGATTATGATCATGACCTAAATCATGGCTGTGCTCATGAGCGTGCGTATGGCTATGTTCGTGGGAATGGGTTCCGTTGTCACACATAATATTAACTCCTTTCGATGGTTGTTATTTAATACTTGTAGTGCTAAATATTATAAAGCATAAAACAGATATCTGCAACCCACTGACTGGGATAATCGGTAATTTTTTGCTTTTTTATGTTGTTATTCCCCTAAATACAGAAAACCCGCGCTGAATCAGTGCAAGTATCAAATTGAAAATGAAACCTTGACCGCCCGCAGAACCTAAGCTCTGCGGACGGTTTTTTCGCGGACAAAGCTTATACTCCGCAGCCTGAACAGTCGCCGTCACAGCGCGGTCTGTATTCTTCGGGCATTTCTTCTCCGCGTTTATTGTAATAATCCTGCAATGCCATTTTTACGCCCTCTTCCGCCAGTACGGAACAGTGGAGCTTAACAGGGGGCAGACCGTCAAGCGCTTCGACAACTGCCTTGTTTGACAGCTTCAAAGCCTCTTCTATCGGCTTGCCTTTTATAAGCTCTGTCGCCATAGAGCTTGTTGCAATGGCTGCACCGCAGCCGAATGTGTTGAATTTCGCGTCTGTTATTATACCATCTTCGATTTTAAGGAATATCTTCATGATATCGCCGCATTTTGCGTTGCCCACTTCTCCTATGCCGCTGGCATCTTCTATTTCTCCGACGTTGCGCGGATTTGTGAAATGATCCATTACTTTTTCACTGTACATCATTTACTTTCCCTCCTTCATTTTTTTCCAGACCGGCGACATAGACCGGAGTCTTTCAACGATCGGGGGCAATGTGCTCAGGATATAATCGATTTCTGCGTCATTGTTGTATTCGCTTAGTGAAAGTCTCAGAGAACCGTGCGCGACCTCGTGCGTGAGTCCGATGGCAAGGAGCACGTGGCTTGGATCGAGAGAGCCGGAAGTACAGGCTGAGCCTGACGATGCGCAGATACCTGCTTGGTCGAGCATGAGCAGGAGGCTTTCGCCCTCTATTCCCTTGACCGAGACATTGACATTTCCCGGCAACCTCTTTTCTCTGTCCCCGTTAAGTATTACTTCAGGAAGCTGAAGAATGCCGTCAATCAGTTTATCCCTCATTGCCTGTACCCTTGCCGCGGCATCGGGCATTTGCTCGCAGGCCGCCTTGAATGCCGCAGCCATGCCAACGATTGCAGGCAGATTCTCCGTTCCGGCGCGTTTTCCGCGCTCCTGAGCGCCGCCTTCGATTATCGAGGTTATAGGTATACCCTTCCTGCAAAAGAACACGCCGGCGCCCTTTGGACCGTGGAACTTATGCGCGGACAGGGAAAGCATATCTATATTCTGTTCCTTGACGTTTATGGGAAGATGCCCCGCCGCCTGAACAGCATCGGTATGGAAAATAACGCCCTTTTCGCGGCAGAGTGCACCGATTTCCTTTATGGGCTGAATCGTGCCGATTTCATTGTTTGCGTACATTATAGTTACAAGTGCCGTATCGGGACGGATTGCCGCCTCAAGATCGGAAAGCCGTACGATACCGTCTTCATATACATCTAATAGAGTTATTTCATAGCCTTCTTTCTCCAGCTTGTTCAGAGCGTGGAGAACGGCATGGTGTTCAATTTTTGTCGAGATGATGTGCTTTTTTCCTTTTCTTGCTCCGATGACCGCGGCAGTTATAATTGCCTGATTATCAGCTTCGCTTCCTCCGGAGGTGAATAATATCTCGCTTGCCTCAGCGCCGAGGTGTTCCGCCATGGTCTGCCTTGCGGCAAGAAGAATCTGTGCAGCTTTCTGCCCGATGTGGTGCGGGCTGGATGGATTTCCGTAGTTTTCAACGAAACATGGGAGCATAGCTTCGAGGGCAGCTTCGCTTACCCGCGTGGTTGCCGCGTTGTCTGCATATACGTTCATAATTTCCTCTCCTTTTTGCTTATGATTTTTGTCTGATGCTTATTTATCTATCCGAGTACAATCATGCGGGTTATACGGCTTTCGATTTTCGCCCCTTAGTAAAACAAGAATAGTATTGCCGCAAGAATGCTTTTAATTAGTTTATTTTGCCGATGCGCCTGATTTATACAGGCGGACTAAACACGATATTACCTATAGGTTATATAGGAATAATAGCACACAACAACTTTCTTGTCAACACTTTCCTATTTATTTTATAGGGATTTGCTGCAAAAAATATGCCGTCATAGGAACTGACTTAAATACAGAAGTCCGTTCCCGACAGATTGGTTTGATTTGCAAGATCTGCTATGGTTATGCCGTCCAAATAATCTTCGATACGCCTCTCCAGCTCCCGCCACATAGGCAGGGTTACGCAGTCGGTGGCACGCGGGCAGATATTCTCCGGGGTGTCAAGGCAGGATACCGGAGCAAGGCTGCCTTCCACTGCTTTCAGCACTGAGCCTACAGAGAATTTGTCGGCTGATTTTGAAAGCCTGTATCCGCCGCCTTTTCCTCTGGAACTGAAAAGAAAGCCTGCTTTGCTTAAAAGTCCCACAATCATTTCGGAATATTTTTCGGAGATGCACTGCCGCTCGGAAACATCTTTTAGGGGAATATATTCATTGGAGTGGTGCTGCGCCAAATCAACCATGATTCTAAGCGCATACCGTCCTTTTGTCGATATTTTCATATGGAATACCTCCAATTTCTTTTACCCTATTATATTATAGGGATTATAGGAATACAAGAGCAATTTTATTTTTCTGTTCTATTTTTTGAAAGCGGGAATTCTTTTATTACTGGAAGAATGGAATTAGGGCTTGCAATTTTGGAGGAAAAAACAGATAATATAAGAGAATAGTGAAATATTAGTGGAATAGGCTGCAAATTAAACAGCGAAAGGTGATGGTGATAGATGCCGATCAAAGTTCTTGTTGTAGACGATTCGGTTTTGTTCCGTACGAAGCTTCAGCTTACGCTAAGCAAAGATCCGGACATAAATATTATTGGCACCGCGGTAGACGCGGAGGATGCCATGAAAAAAATAAAGGAGCTAAAGCCTGACGTTGTTACTTTGGATGTTGAAATGCCTAAGATAAACGGGATCGATTTCCTCAGACAGCTTATTCCGCAGCACCCGATCCCCGTTGTAGTTGTAAGTTCGCTGCCGATAAACGCTTTGGATGCAATGAGTGCAGGGGCTGTTGATTTTGTCAAAAAGCCCTACGATGTATCCCCTGGCGCAGTCAGCGCATTTTTCACGGAGCTTTTGTCAAAAATAAAGATTGCGGCGGGAGCGAAGGTGCGTCGTATGCCCTTGGTGAACGCTGCATCTCTGACCTCGCGTCTTTTGGGCAGCGCGACCGTTACGGCGGACAGAAAAGCTGTTATCGCCATTGGAGCTTCGACGGGAGGAACGGAGGCTATCCTTGAAGTTGTGAAAAACCTTCCGCCCACAACTCCGGGCATAGTGATAGTGCAGCATATGCCGGCGAGCTTCACAAGCCTTTACGCGCAGCGTCTTGATAAAATCTGTAAAATGTCTGCCAAGGAGGCAAGTGACAACGACAGAGTCGAGCCCGGCAAGATACTCCTTGCTGCGGGAGAGTATCATTTGACGCTCAAAAAAGACGATAGAGGCTATTATGTCCGAAGCCAGCGCGGGGAAAAGGTCAGCGGGCACTGCCCTTCCGTTGATGTTTTATTCAACTCCGTTGCGGATACAGCAGGAAAGGATGCCGTTGGCGTTCTGCTTACAGGAATGGGCTCGGACGGGGCAAAGGGACTTACAAAAATGAAAAGCAAGGGAGCCTATACTATTGGGCAGGATAAAGATACCTGTGTTGTATACGGCATGCCTATGGAGGCATATAAGCTCGGCGGCGTAAGCAGACAGCTTCCGCTTGACCAGATAGCCGATGAGCTTATCTACTATTTTAATAAAAAACAAAAGACCTGAGATAGAGACGGGGTGTATTTGCAGAACTGTTTATACTGATATGAAGCAGGAAAGCAATGGTGCTGATATGGCTGCGGTTTCATTATAAAATACGGCATAAAGAATAACTTTAACAAGACAGCCACAGTATCGGAACCGTGTTTTTCTGCTTACTTATGCGATGAGCTGGAGGGCTGAAGGAATGGATAATATGAGTTATGCGGCAGACCTTGTACGTGATAGAGAAATAACGTATATCGACTATGTCAGCGAGGTATCCGCTGCGGCTTTTGACACGTTTGACGGAGTATTTCGCCCGTGGGACATGGGTTATTGGAAAATGGTGCGAAATGCGCGGGAAAATGGGAAAAAGGTCATTTTCATAAGCGGACCTGCTCCTGTGGAAATAATATATGCGATGGATTGTATTCCGCTGTATCTTGACCTGCTTCCTTCGCGTCTTTCAGAGAATACCGTTTTGACATCAAGGCTTATCGGTGAAACAGAAAAGCGCCTTAATCCAACGCTGTGCCGGCTGAATATGGCGGAGCTGGGAGTTCTGCTCAGCGGTAACATGGGTGTTTCTCCCGATGCTTATGTTGCGGTTCCGATTCCATGTGATTCCGCACGTACAACATATTCCTCCATCGAGAATCTGGTAGAAGCACCATCCTTTCATTTTGATATTCCGTTGCGCCATGACGAACGGAGCCTTAGATACGTTGAAATGCAGTTTACATCGTTTATAAGTTTTATGGAAAAAGTAGCCGGTAAAGAGCTTAATTGGGAGAAGCTTGAATACCACATGGAGCTGTCTGACAGAGCCGGACGGCTCTTGGAGAAATGCGCCCAACTGCGCCGGCATAAACCCTGTCCTATGTCCTCGCATATGACAGTGTGGAATGAGCTGATGAATGCATTTTCTCCGACGGAGGATATGTCAAATCTTATCAATAGGGAGCTGGATATCTGCAATGCGCGCATAGCTTCAGGCGAGGGACCCTGTCCCGGAGGCGAGAAGCACCGGGTACTTCTTCTTCACAATATGCTTTGGCAGGGAATAGACTTGACCGATTGGCTGGAAAGCGAATATAATGCCGTCACTGTAATGGATGGATATTGTTTTAGGAAGCGCGAATATTTTGAAAACCGGGGCAGCAAGCAGGATTGCATCAGAATAATGTGCAAAAAAATGCTGTCTGGCTCAATTGTTCATGGGGCCGGAGCGTCCGGAGAGGAGCTTCTCGAAATGGTAGGCGGCATCGTTGAGGATTATAGCGTGGATGTATGTATTTTTATGGGTAATTCCGGCTGCCGTCATGAGTGGGCTTCTACAAAAATGCTGACCGATTCGCTTCAAGAGAAGTTTGGGATGTCGATGCTCATTTTTGATGTTGACAATACGGACAGAAAATACAAGACGGACAGGGAAATTAAGTCTGCCATCGCGGAATATATGGAGACAGTGATCAGAAAACTGTAAATATCCGAAGAAAAAGCTGACACAGCAGGTGCAGGATGCACGCTTCTGTGTCGGCTTTTTAATATTGTGCAGTATAACTGAATAGCAATTGAGCTTTTAGTGATCCGAAGCCTTGGGGCGCGCATCCGGTTATTATTTTTCGATTTTTTACATAGAGTTTCTTTAAGTGTCAAAGTTAAAGCAAAGGGATATTTACATGGAGGCAGACCGGTCCGGCAATTACTTAAATTGGCAGCAAATAAAGAAACTTAATGATGGAAATGCCGCACAAATTAATTTATAATGAGATATAAGAAACAATTGCAGTTTATGGCGCATTTGACAGTATTTATTGCGGAACATGGAGGAGGCGGCTTATGCACAAAGAAAAAACTATAACAAGATTTATATGTCTGCTTATCACATTTTCTCTGGTTTTTGGGTTTCTTCCCTTTACCGGCGCCGATGCTGCAAAGAGTCCTTTCAGCGATGTAAGTGAAGAAAATTATTTCTATACCGAAGTTTCAAAAATGCATGAGCAGGGTGTGGTAGACGGATATGGAAACGGTACGTTCCTACCGCAGAACCCGGTTAAGCATTCTGAGGCAATAAAGCTTGTCTGTTCCATGGCAGGCGTTGATTATGCGGGATATTCGGGCAAAACGGATCCATGGTATTCAGACGTTGTAACATGGGCGAGAGATAAGGGGATAATGCCTTCGGGCACTGACCCGAATTCTTACGCGACCAGAGAAGAAATCTGCAAGTACATAACGGGTGTTTATAAGTTAAACACCGGCAAGACTAATACAGACGCGTTTTCCGATACGGATTCGGATGTTGCCAATACGCTCTATGACTATGGAATCATTGAGGGAATACCTAACGGTGACGGCACAGTGTCCTTTGGCGGAGCACAAAACGTAAAGCGATGTGACACCTGCATCATGCTTTACCGCCTGAGCGAAAAGGCGGATAAGCCGGACTGGACAAAGGCGTTTGCTCTTGACAGAAGCCATTATGCCGCCCCAAGACCTTCTTCATTTAAAAGCTATTACGACTATGCGGATGCGTGGCGGTATATGCTGGCGAACGTCATTTTCACCGACAGCTTTCAAGTTAATATGACCTGTACGAGAGATGAGCTTCAGAAAATCATGGAGGATATCCAAAATTCGTTCTATCTCGCAATGTTTGATTATATGGAATACTATTCTTTCCTTAATCAGTGGGAGGTTAAGGCAAATTACGGTATTGACAGCGGCGGAAGATGTGTAAATCCTAAGTTTACTCTGGTTTTATCCAACGGCTTTGGAATACCGAACAGCGACGTTTTGCGGCAAATTGATCAGTTCAATACTGTCTGCGGACAGATTGTTACAAGACTTTATGAGCAGGGAAAGCTGAAAACTAATATGTCGGTTAAGGATAAGGCGCTCGTGCTGTATAAATACATGGCGTACAATACCAAATACGATACAAACTACAGGTATTACAATGGATATGATGCCGCAGTCCGGGGAACTGCAGTATGTCAAGGTTACACCGCCATGTACAATTATCTTTGCAATCTGGCGGGAGTGCCGATGCGCGGCATGACGGGAACCGCCGGAGGAGCCGGACACGCGTGGTCAAGGATTTACTACGGCGGAAGCTGGTATAATGTAGATGCGACATGGGGAGACCCCATTCCCGACAGGCAGAATTACTGTGACGAAACGTGGTTCTGGGTGACGGATAGTTTTTTGAAAAGCGGAAGCAAACCCCGAACATTCGACAGCGATACTTTAGTATATAGATAAAATAAATCCGCCGCAAAGAACTCTTGTTCTTCGCGGCGTTTTTTTACGGCAGATGCTTATGTTACAAGCGATTTTTGAGCAGTGATGTCTGCTATTTACCGATTTGGAATGTGCTTTTTGATAAAATTGTCCGTTCGCATTCTTTGCAGATTTCTTCGGAGGGGGACATTACATAAAAGAATACGGAGGTATTCCATTCTTCAAAGTACTTTCCATAGACGATGCCTTTCATTATAACAGGCAAAAAATCTGCATCAACGGGAAAATTGGGCGGACCATATTGGAGATACGAGGAAACAAAACCCTCTTTCTTGTGCGCCGCGCCGTTTACGGCGATGTCGGACGTGATACGGGTCCAACCACCAATTCCGGCGAAAGTTAAATCCGTTTTTCTTGAGCTGACCGAATAGTCGAAAACCTGCTTGGTATCGGAAAGTCCGAAATCGCCCAGAACAAGACTGAAAAAATCAAACCTTGCGACCTCTGCTACAGAATCGGAGTCAAGCTCAAGGGTATCCGGCGAAAAAGCGAATGGTGCTCCGTCTGGGCATTGAATCAGATAAGCTCCGTAAAAACTGCTGTAATATGGCGATGCCTTGTCAAACAGCATGCTGCATCCTTTTCTGAGTGAAAAAGCTGGGAAATTATAAAGTATCGTCAGCTTTGTGCCGGGATTATTCGTATAAGCGGAAAAGGCGCTGTCAGCCGTAAAGGTCATTACAAAGGGATACCAACCTTCTCCGCTTGGGATATTGAGACTGAAGTTTTCGCTTTCCATTAGGCTGTTCTTTGCGCAGAGGCGGCTGTAGACCGACATTACGGCAAGACTCCGCACATAAGGGAAAAGCGGACTTATAATGAATATAAAAAGCAGAGCGGTAATGATTAGAGAGATGATAAGGCGCTTTTTCTTCCTATTCATGCGGTCTCACCTCCCGCGCTGTGTTTTCAAAAATCAAAGGCTGATAAAAGTAGGCTCATGCCCCATTGCGGGAAGAAGCTTATCAAAAAGCTCTGAGGTTTTAAACTTCAGACTGCTTGTATTTATGCACGGGTGGCAGGCAAAATATTCTTGATTTAAAATATCCCGGTCGACAAGAAGGCGTACACAGTTTTCAGCATCGTTCATCAGTCCCATAACGCTGACGCTGCCGGGATGCAGGGCAAGAAACTGCTCCATATATTTTTCGTCCGCAAAATGCAGGCGGGCTACGCCAAGCTGCTTGGATACGACCGAGGTTTTAAACTGCTTGTCGGCGGGCATTAAAAGAAGATAAAAAGCGGTTTCCTGCCGGTTACACAAAAAAAGATTTTTGCATATGCGAGTTCCAAGAACGGCTGAACGCTCAAGGCAGACCTCTATTGTATCTGCCGCTTCATGATCCATCTGTTCATATTTGATTTTCAGGCTGTCCAAAAGGTCGTAAGAGCGTATTTCTTGAAGTATGCGCCCTTCACAGTCTTTAGGTCTGCCCTTGCAAATATCCATTTTCTTTATCCTCCGCAATTGATTTTTCCTATAAAGCGTTTCTGTCCCGCAAAGAATAGCATATTATTTCTTTATGGGCAAGTTTAATGGGAATAATCATGAAAAGCTCTTTCTATGCCATTGAATATTGCTTTGGCAGTATGTATAATTGACTAAGAAATACCATAAAACCTGCGAGGTAAAGATGAACCCATTTCCCTATTCAAACGACAACAAACGATATAGAAGTCTTGCCTACGAGAACAGTCTGCTGGGAAAAAAGGTGTACAAAGCAGTCATCGATGCGGGAATGACCTGCCCGAACATCGATGGTACTAAGGGGCGAAACGGATGCATATACTGCGGAGACGGCAGCGCATATTTTACTGCAAGCCCTGCGGTACCGATTGAAAAACAGCTTGCGGACGAGCTCAAACGCATACGTGCAAAGACCCCCGACGCATTGGCAATAGCTTATTTTCAGGCACATTCAAACACCTACGCCCCGCTCCAAAAATTGCGTGAGATATTTGAAACCGCGCTTTCGTTTGAGGGAATTTACGGGATTTCTGTCGCCACCCGCGCAGACTGCCTTCCGCCCGAAGTTCTTGACTATCTGGCAGAGCTGAACTCCCGCACAAGACTGACTGTAGAGCTTGGACTTCAGACGGCTTTTGATGAAACGGCGGAAAAAATCAACCGCGGACACAGTTTTGCCGAATTTGCTGAGGCTTACTGTGCGCTTAAAGACCGGGGAATACGGGTAACTGTTCATATTATTGACGGACTTCCGGGAGAAACGCCGGACATGATGATAGAAACCGCGAGGATTCTGGGAAAATTGAAGCCGGATGGTGTGAAGATACACTTGCTGCACGTTATTTCGGGAACAGGTCTATGCGAAATGTATGAGCGCGGGGAATATCAGCCGATGAGCTTTGACGAATATGTGGATACGGTTGTGCGTCAGCTTGAGGTCCTGCCTCCAGAAACGACGATTGAACGTCTGACGGGCGATGGCGACAAAAGAACTCTTGCCGCACCATTGTGGAGCCGCGATAAGATACGCGTTCTCGGGACTGTCGATAAAGAGATGGCAGACCGCGGCACATGGCAGGGCAGGCTTTATGGATCTGTTGAGGTGAATAAATGAGTCTTTTTATCTGCCCCGTCTGTTTTGAAAAGCTCGAACGAGGAGATCGGGCATACACATGCCCGTCGGGGCATTGCTATGATATTTCCTCTGAGGGCTATGTTAACCTTCTTCCCGCGAATAAAAAGCACTCTAAGCTTCCCGGTGATGATAAAAATATGGTGCGCGCGCGGAACCGTTTTCTTTCGGGAGGATATTATGAGCCGCTTAGAACGGCCCTTGTCGGTCTTGTATCATCGATTTCGCCTGAGCAGCCCGAAATTCTCGATTCCGGCTGCGGCGAGGGCTATTATACCGAGGGCATAGCCGATATGCTGGAAATGTCGGGTAAATCTGCCCGCATTGCAGGAATTGACATTTCAAAGGAGGCAGTAAGGCTTGCCGCCAAGCGGAAACGAAACGCAGAGTTTGCAGTTGCCTCCGCTTATCATCTGCCTTTGCGTGATGAGAGCGCGGACATAGTTATAAACTGCTTTTCACCACTGTGTGATGCTGAATTCCGCCGCGTTCTTAGAGAGGAGGGGTGTTTTATATACGTCGTCCCGGCGCCGCGCCATTTGTGGGAGATGAAGTGTGCAGTTTATGAAAAGCCCTATGAAAACGAGAGGATCACCGCAGAATACAAAGGTTTTGAACTCAGAGAAATGACGACGGTCAAGGACAGGGTGATGCTTTCCGGCAAACAGACTATTTCGGACCTTTTTACCATGACACCTTATTTCTGGAAAACCCCGCGCGAGGGTCTCGCCCGCTTACAGGCGCTTGATTCGCTTGAAACAGAGATATCTTTTGATATTTATGTTTATCAGAAGATATCGTAAAGCGCTTTTATCCGCTCCCTAAAAGACAAAGTCGGCAATACTGAAAAATTTGGGAAAAATCAAAAAAACACTTGCAATTTATAAAAGCTGTGATATAATCCTAAATAGTAATGATAATTGTTACTGGATATGGAGATTCAAATGGCTATAAAGCGATATTCTAAACAGAGGGAGCTTATATATCAGGCAGTGATGAACACAGATAAGCACCCTACGGCGGAAACTGTATATAATTGGCTGAAGCCGGAGAACCCCGCTTTAAGTCTGGGTACAGTATACCGCAATCTGAATCAGCTTGCGGAAGAGGGGAGCATCATTCGGCTGTCCTTTCCGGTCGAACGCTTTGATGCAAACACGAAGCCGCATCCGCATTTCATCTGCCGTGTCTGCAATAGCGTTTACGATTTGGAAGGCATAGACTATGATGTTTCTCTGGACAGCCGGGCAGAGAGCGCAAACGGCCATACAGTGGAACGGCATGACCTGCTTTTCAGCGGGGTATGCAAAAGCTGCACTAAAAACCATTAACATCACAAATTTTAAATATTCAAGGAGGTCAAATCATGGAACTCAAGGGAAGTAAAACCGAGGCAAATTTATGGAAGGCATTTGCAGGTGAAAGCCAGGCACGCAACAAGTATACCTATTTTGCAAGTAAGGCAAGGAAAGAGGGCTATGAGCAGATAGCCGCTATCTTTGAGGAAACTGCGGGAAATGAAAAAGAGCACGCAAAGCTTTGGTTCAAGGCTCTTAACGGCATCGGCACCACTGTAGACAACCTGATTGCCGCGGCTGAGGGCGAACATGAGGAATGGACCGAAATGTACAAGGAGATGGCGGAAACCGCCCGCGAAGAGGGCTTTATCGGCTTGGCAGACGCTTTTGACGCCGTTGCAAAGATTGAAAAGTCCCATGAGGAGCGCTACATAAAACTTGCCGAGAACATTCAGAATAGCGAAGTTTTTAAGCGCAGCGATATCAAGGTTTGGTATTGCCGCAACTGCGGTCATCTTGAATATGGCTTAGAGGCTCCCGAGGTCTGTCCCGTATGCAATCATCCCCGCGCATTCTTTGAAATAAAGAAAGAAAACTATTAATCTATCGTAAATATAAAATAGAGATTCAGCCTATTTGCGGCAGCCATACCATACGGCATGGCTGCCTGCTTTTGCATATTTATTGCGCGGAAAATCAAAGAGCAGTTTGCATCTGGTTTTTGATGGCGGTAAAAATCAAGTCTTTTCTTGTACTTCGGCATTTACTGTCGTATTATAAAATTATCATTGAGTGTGGGAAGTATACATATGAGCTTGGAATCAAGGTTTAGAAACTTAGCACCGCTTCTTGTCATAATGGCCGGAGCGTGCTGGGGTGTTATAGGTGTTTTTACAAAACAGCTTGCATCCGCCGGCTTTTCCTCTATGCAGATCGTTTTTATCCGTTTTGCGGCTGCGGCAGTATTGCTTTGGCTGTATCTGCTGTTTTTTGACCGTGATAAGCTGAAAATCCGCTTTAGAGATATATGGCTTTTTGTTGGAACGGGCGTTATCAGCCTTGTCTTTTTTAGCACTTTGTACTTTATGACAATACAGCTTGCGACTCTATCTGCCGCGGCTGTCCTGCTTTATACCGCGCCCTGCTTTGTAATTATCATGTCCGCAATTATTTTTCGTGAAAGAATAAACTCTTGGAAAATCACAGCACTCGTTTTAGCTTTAACGGGATGCATATTTACAACAGGGACGTTTGAAGCGCTTATAAAAGGTTCGGGAATAGGAAGCGTTCCGATGCTTGGGATACTGACGGGCATTGGGTCGGGATTTGGCTATGCGCTGTATTCCATTTTTGGAACAGCGGCGCTCAAAAGGTACAATACTGTAACCGTAACAGCCTATACTTTTTTGACGGCGGCTCTTTCCCTTCTCCCTTTCTGTATAGGCAGAGAGTTTCTTGACATGCTTTGGGGTGCGGGAGTGATTGAAAACGCCGCCGGAATTGCTCTTATTTCCACACTTATTCCCTACCTGCTCTATACCCAGGGGCTGAAATATACAAAGCCGGGCAATGCCTCGGTTCTGGCATTTTCGGAACCGATGGTAGCCTCGCTGACGGGGATAATCGTTTTTCATGAGGAAATCACACCTTACGGGGCGGCGGGCATCCTGCTTCTTTTCCTTTCGATTTTAATACTCAGTACAAAGGGGAAAAAGAAGACAGCTGATATATAGCAGACCGTCCGCAGCTTATGATTGAAAACACTGAGAATAAAGCAGGGACGGCATGAAAAATCATGCCGTCCCTGCTCCATTTATTTGCTGACTGCTTAACAAGTCTTTTTTATGGATGCCTATTATTTTTTATAATTTTTCGGAAGACAATACGGTTTGCGCAGATGGGCATATGCCGAAACTATTCCGCTTATTATCATCATGGTATAAAAGTTTATAAACCTTGAAAGCAGCATGGAAGGCATGATTGCCGCCGAAAATATCGGTCCGAACAGGAGAAGGAACCCGCTTTCCGCAGCTCCGACAGAACCGGGGAGGGGAAACATTGATACGGCTACGAATAAAATCGCATTGATTGCGACGATATCAAAAAACGAATACCCGCTAAGACCAAAGGCTTTATAAACAAAATAGGGAACAATGTAGTAGAAAAGAAGCTGTACCACTGTTGCGAGCAGAGTCATGAAAAAACGTTTTCGGTTTGCCTTTATCAGTTTAACTCCGTTACTGAATTCGTCAAGGTATTTATCAATGCCGCGAAGCACTTTTTCAGGTTTTTTAATTATTCTGATCTTATTTAAAAAGGAGACAATGCCTTTAAGCATCTTTTTAAGGAGGCTTTCTGAAAAAAGAACTCCGGCAAGGATGAACAAAATGAAAAGGTTTATGCTGATTCCGATAAAAAAGGCAACAATGATGGAACCGCTTACGCTTACCAGATATTTAAGCTTGAAAATGAACATTGAAAGACCTATCAAAACTACTGCGATCTGATAGCTTATGTTTGTGATAAACATAACGAGCGTTACCTTGGAGGGACTCATCCTGTCGCGGCACATATAATAAAACTGCATGGGCTGACCGCCCGTCGAGGAGGGTGTAACTCCGCTGTAGAAGAAGCCTATACATGAATACTGGATCATTTCTCTAAGCCGGAGCTTTGCTCTGATGCATTTTGCGGCCATGCCTATGATAAGACCCTGAACAACGATATAACACAGCATTGACATTGCTCCGCCGATAACGAATATAATCTTTACGTTTTTAAGTAAACTGAAAATCTCTTCAATGGAATTATCCTTAAAGATTATATAAAAAGTAACAGCTGTAAGAGCCAGAAGGAAGATTCCGCTCAGTACATACTTTTTTGTATTACGGTTTTGTTTTTCAGGAAATGCAGAGCCTTTAGATATATCACGGCAGCATTTCTCTTGTGGGCTAATGTTTTCCATAATATTATCCTTCAGATAGTTAATAGTTGGGGAGTAATATAATTTTGCCCGAAGCATCCGTCTTTTCACATATTATTAAAATGTAATTATTGACATCCAAGTGAATACTGCAGGTATGAGCACCTGTTTTTTGACATATGTCCCGGGATTTGATTAAAAATTTATTCATACATGACAAAAGCCGCTGTGCGCGGCAGGCGTACTTGGTATGATGTGACATTATATCGAGCTTTTATTAAAAATGCAAGTGCGGCAAATTAAAATTGCCTTATTTTCAGGGCTTTGCGTCTTTTAGCCGAGATAAGACTCCGAAGGAGAAACAGCAGCCTAAAGGCTGCTGTTTCCCGGGGAAGGATAAACTATACGGAAAAGAAAAATGAGCGGCTAAAGGAGAAAAACCCGGCGTTCCAAGGTTTTCAGCACCAAATGACGTCCCGCATCGGTTCCGTCGATGATGCGCCTTGCGCGGACACTGTCCCCGATGTTCAAAATTTCGGTATCGGTGCCTTTGAAACCTTGCTGTATCGCCTTCCATATCGGTGCATAAGCCCTCATGCCGAGACAGATAAAACCGTAATCAAAAGGCAGTTCTTCACGATTGCCATCCTTGAGTTTTACAACAAAAGAGTGCGGTTTAACGATTTGGAGAGCGGTGTTCGTCATTTGTTTTACATCGTACTTTGCCATACACTCTCTCATGGCGGAGATTGTGGAAGCGTCAAGATCTCTGCCGATAACAGACATCATTTCGACTATTGTAACTTCTGCCCCTTTCGGAGCAAAGAACTCCATGGCATCGAGACCAACAGCACCGCCGCCTACGACTACGGCATTGCAGGGCTTTGCTACTTTGAGCTTTCTGTAAGCCTCGCCATTGATGAGATCGGGATTGATAGCGCAGCGTATCGGTCTGTTGCCGCCTATACGGTTGCCAACACAGCCTGTGTTGCAGGAAATGCATTTACGTATGTCCAGTATATCGCTGTATTTTGCCTTATTAGGCCAGTCCGGATCTGCGATAAGTCCCCGCCCCAATCCGATCATGTCTGCATCGCCGCGGGCGATTATGTCGTCGGCTGCCTGAGGATTTCTGATGTTGCCCATTGCGATGCTTGGCTTCCCGAATTTGTCCCTGACCGCCTTTGCCATATAGGAGCGCCAACCGTCCTCAAGCCAACAGGCGTCGATTTGATACTGTATCGTTTGGTTCAGACCGCAGAAGGTATCGAAAATATCGACCTCATCGTTCAGATATTCAAGATATTTCAGGCAGTCCTCAAGGTGTTTCCGCCCTTTAGAAGCTCATCTGTGCTGAATCTTAGGAAGATGGGTATGTTTGGACCTATTGCAGAACGCACTTCATCAATAACCATGCGGCAAAAATGTGCTCTGTTCTCCGGACTGCCGCCGAACTCATCGGTTCTTTCGTTCATAGTCGGGGACAGGAACTGGCTGATAAGGTATGAGTGACCCACGTGGAGTTCTATCAA
Source organism: Clostridiales bacterium (assembly GCA_012719035.1). Taxonomy (GTDB): domain Bacteria; phylum Bacillota; class Clostridia; order Oscillospirales; family Oscillospiraceae; genus UBA2658. The sequence continues at coordinate 56,427 of JAAYBD010000022.1, forward strand.
ATCAAAACCTGCGTTAACGGCGCGTTTTGCCGCGGCTCCGTAGTCCTTTGCTATGCTGAAAAGTTCTTCCCTTGTGAGGGGACGGGGTTTTTCCCCGCCCGGTTTTGATGGAAGCTCAGATGCCGAAACCGGCTGCATTCCTATCCTTGAAGACGAGGCGGATGCGCCGGCATGATTAAGCTGCACACCCATGCACGCCCCATGCCGGTGACAGGTTTCGGTAAGCGTGAACAGACGCGGAATGTAACTGTCCTTGTCTATGCGGAGCTGTGTTGTTCCGTCTGAACCTTCGGGATACTTTACGCAAATATTCTCAACGATAATAAGACTTGTACCGCCTCTGGCGCGGGGCTCGTAATATTTTATATGTTCATCGCTGATTTCACCGTCGTTTCCCGCAAAATCACTGCCCATAGGCAATAACTATGCGGTTGGGAATTGTTAATCCTCTGACATTTAACGGCGTAAATAAGTGCTTGAAGTTGTTTTTTATTTTCCCAACCCCAGCTTCTTTTGTTAGAAATATTATAGAATTTTGCTTTGATATTATTATATAGTTTTAAAATGGATAATACCAATTAGAGTTGCCGCCGGTTTCTTAGAGCACTTATAGGACTTGCCTATGTATTTAATGAACATTGGATTTTTGTGCATTAAACTCAATCATTTTATAATTATCAAAGAAATATGCAGCGATTATATTAAAAAATCAAGGCGGGAAAAGCCCCCGTATATATTTGGACGCTTTCCCGCCCCGCTTCTTCAAGGGACCTTACACCGTTTATAGTACAAGTCAGATTTTACTGCGGGCTCGTAAAGATTTTCCAGAAAATCATAAATTCGAAAAAACACGAATTTGCGGGATTTACGAAACCTTAAACGTAGTATATAATCTCCTGTGGTGATTACACTGACCCTTTTAATGCTTAAAAAGAGATGCATGGAGGTAGAAATTGAGTATTTCTGATATTGTAACTTTATTTGGCGCCGTGGCGTTGTTTCTGTTTGGCATGACAACCATGACAGATGGGCTTGAAAAATTATCAAGCGGACGGCTGGAAGGTATCTTGGAGCGCCTGACAAACAACGTGTATAAAGGAGTTCTTCTTGGCGCTCTGGTTACAGGTCTTATCCAAAGCTCCGCTGCGACTACGGTTATGTGTGTGGGATTTGTCAACGCCGGTATAATGAAGCTTAGGCAAACCGTTGGAATAATCATGGGCGCGAACATAGGAACCACTGTCACCGCTCAGCTTTTGAGATTGGGTGACATTTCATCGGACGTAATCTATCTGCAAATACTAAATCCGTCCTTTTTAGGTCCGATTTTAGCGATTGTAGGTATTGTCCTATATATGTTCGTTTCGGGAGGACGTAAAAAGACGATCGGGCAAATCATCCTTGGTCTCGGTGTGCTTTTTATCGGAATGAGAACTATGGAAACCGCTGTTGCCCCTTTGCAGGACATGCCGCAGTTTAGAGAGATGTTTACTGCGTTTTCAAACCCTGTGCTCGGTATTTTGATTGGCGTTGCAGTAACCGCTCTTCTGCAAAGCTCCTCTGCCTCCGTGGGTATTCTTCAGGCGGTCAGCTCAACGGGAGTAGTCAGCTTCAATGTTGCGTTCCCAATCATTATGGGACAAAACATCGGAACTTGTATAACCGCCATACTGTCAGGTATAGGGGCGAGCAAAAACGCAAAGCGTACCGCCGCCATCCACCTGCTTTTCAACATGATAGGAACTATTGTATTTCTGATAGTTTTATATTGCGGAAATGCGATTTTCAAATTCAGCTTCTGGGATATGACCATGACCCGCGGAAGCATTGCAAATGTTCACCTCTTATTCAATGTAGCCTGTACCGCGCTGCTTCTTCCCTTTAACGGTCTGCTTGTGAAGCTTGTTGAAATCATAGTTCCCGGAAAAACAGAGGAGAGGGAGCTATGCTCTCTCGATGAGAGATTTCTTGCCTCCCCCTCGCTTGCGCTTGAGAAAGCTCATGAGGCAGTTGTTCAGATGGGACGATACGCAAAGGAAAACTACTCATGTGCGGTGGAGCTTCTTGAACGCTACGACCCTAAAAAGCTTGAGCGTCTGAATGAAACAGAAATCGCCATCGATAAAATGGAGGGGCTTCTCGACAACTATCTCGTAAAGCTGACTGACCGTGCGCTGACGGGTGATGAGAGCATGATGATATCAGGTCTTCTCCGCACGCTTTCGGACTTTGAACGAATCGGCGATTATGCAGTGAAAATGGTCGAATGTGCGGCAGTTCTTAACGATAGGGGAATCGCGTTTTCAGATAAAGCCAAAGCGGAGCTTGCCGCAATGACAAAGGCTGTCGATGAAGCGCTGGACAAGACGATTGAGTGCTATGAGAGCAGAAGCCGTACGGCGGCGCTTCAGGTCGAGCCTATAGAGGAAGTTGTCGATCTTTTAAGGGACGAGCTTAAAGGCCGGCATATAGAACGCCTTAAAAAGGGCGAGTGCACTATCGAGCTTGGCACGCAGTTCCTTGAGCTTATTATCAACCTTGAGCGTATTTCCGACCACTGCTCAAACATCGCAATGTATATCGTAAGAGAGACATCTCCGCAAAACGATATCATACGGACAGATCCACACGCGTATTTTCATAATCTTCATCGCGGCGGAGATCCGGAATATGACAAAATGTATTTGGAATACCGCGGTAGGTTTTTTGACCCGATTTCATAAAGAACTGTATATGCTAAAGTAACAGCTTGCTACTGTTTTAGGAGGAAATAATATGGAGTACATTATACGTCCGATGGAAAAAAGCGACTGGGGCGAGATTGTTGAAATTTATTCGCAAGGTATTCAGAGCAATAACGCTACTTTCAACACATCCTGCCCGTCCTATGAGGAATGGGATAACAGCCACATCAAAGAATGCAGGTTTGTAGCGGAGTATGACAGTGAAGTCTTGGGATGGGCGGCGCTTTCTCTTGTTTCCGCAAGGGAATGTTTTAAAGGAGTGGCAGAAGACAGCATATATATCGATTTGAACCACTGGGGCGAGGGAGTTGGAGAAAAGCTTCTGAACGCGCTTTTGGAGGAGTCTGAAAAATGTGGCTTCTGGACAGTTCAGGCTCAGATAATCCAAAACAACTCGGTAAGCATAAGACTGCATGAAAAATGCGGTTTTCGCATGGTCGGATACAGGGAGCGTATTGCAAAGGACCGCTTTGGAATGTGGAGAAACATCGTTATAATGGAGCACCGCATAAAAAGCGATATCGAAGGAGGCTGCGATTGTGATATGGTCAAGGCTATGAAGAAGGAGCAGGAAATGGCTTGAGCCTTGTGCCGGACACATACAGGCAAAAAGGATACCGAAATCCAAGACGGATTTCGGTATCCTTTTTTATATTTAATGTAAATTGAAGAACAATAAGAGCATGTTAATAGACGAGGGGAGACTCAAAAGCAAGTGCTTTGCGGAAGATATCTATAAGACTGTATTTTGTGATATTCAGACTCAAATCCCTTGTTCTTCCGTTTTCGGTAATCAGCTGACCGTCCGTATCAAAAACTACATAGCATCTGCGGTTTGCGATTATCCTGTTGATAGCGAGGATATCAAAGCGCAAGTCCATAGGAATAAGAGGATAGCGCTGCTGATTCCTGCATACAACCGCAAAATCTCCAACCTTGGCGGAAGTGTTTGCACAGACGCCATCCTTAGGAATGAGCAAGGCAAGAGTGCTTGAAAAGGGTCTTATTTTCTCTATTAAAGCTCCCGAGAGGATTTCGTCTGATTGCTTTTCGCCGTATCTTGTGTGGACACAGTAGAGCATGCGTGAGGAACGGAGCCTGCAGCAGGTTTCTTCAAAGCCGGCTTCATCAATTGAAACAGACAGCATGACGTTTTTCTTTTCTGTCAGCTTTGATGCCGCTTCAAAACTTAGCCCGCAGTCATCGGCAAGAAATACGAAACCGCAATCCTTATGTTGGGCAAAGACAGCGGCGAGAGGTTCAAGCTCTCCTCCGCAGTAATTTATAATGTATGCAAAAATCCCAAGAGCTTCTCCCTGCCGAACGATGTTGTCGACCTCAGCGCTGCCCATTTCACGGCCATTGTACTGGATAGTAATGACGGAAGGTATTGCACAGCCATGTTTTTTCACAAGGGTTCTGATGGTTTCTCCGCCGCTTGTACAGACGTTGTAGCCAATGTTGATCCCGAAAGTTTTTAAAGCGTCAGGGTCGGTTTCAGTTAAAACTGTTTCCCATAGCTTGTAATAAATGCTGTTTTCGTTTTTCAGCATAGAACGCATTTTTCCAAAAAAATCGTGCTGGAAGCGTCCGACGGAAAAATTTTCTCCAAGCTCTACAAGATTCCGGATCGTCCGTTTTGGGACGTCATCCCTGAGCGCTGTGTTTATGGTGGTGTTCAGCAAATGTTTTGCCAGTGCGCCCTTTTTCATGATGCCTGACCTCCGTTTTTTAGCAGACAGTTTAGTTTCAGCAGTGCGCTTATTTGCAGAGTTTAACTTATTATAGGACTCTTTCCGAAATATATAAATGGACAAATTTCTTCTTCTGTGTAAATTTATCATTTATATCTTTTCCGCAAAAGCGCATAAACCACGGGACGACGAAAGCCGTCCCGTAAATAGTATATAATTCGACATTCAGAAGACAGTCAAACGTATGTTCGGCGGCGTGAGGACGAGGGTATTCCAAGCTCGTCGCGATATTTTGCCACTGTTCTGCGGCTTACGGAAATGCCCATTATTTTCAAGGCTTCGACAATCGCCTCATCGCTCATTGGAGTCTGCCTGTTCTCGTTGCTTATGATTATCTGGATGCTGCTTTCGATTGTGTTTTTTGTCACTGTCGGGTGAGTTTCTATAGAAGATTTCGGGAAAAAATAATCGGTGGGGAACATCCCCCAGTCACACTCAACATATTTGCCCTTGAGCGCACGGCTGACGGTTGATTCACTTCGCCCTATCTGTTCGGACATTTCTTTGCGGCTGTAGGGCAGAAGATATTCAGGACCGTCCTCAAAAAATGCCTGCTGGCTTTTCAGAAGCTGAGTAGCGCAGGACATAAGTGTTTCACAGCGCTGCCTTATGCTTTCGCGCAGCCACTGTGCCTTTTTCATATTCTCACCGAGAAAAGTTTTAACCGTATCGTTATCCGTTTCTTTGTATATTTTTGAATATGTGTCATCGATAATGATGCTGTCGGCGCTTAGCTGATTAAGCTCTACCGCGAATTTACCGTCTTTTTTTAAAATACGGATATCGGGAGCGACATATTCGCTGTTTCTGCGGGTTGCCTCCATCATAAGCGGTTTAGGATTGAGAGTCCTGATAATCTGCTGCGCGTTTACGACGCGGTGCAGAGGGATTCCGCTTTTTCTGGCAATCTGAGGAAGCTGGTTTTTCCCCAAAAGTTCAAGATGGTCCCTCGCGACCTTCCATGCGTCGCTGTCTTTCAGTCCCTTTCTCTCAAGCTGAAGCAAAATGCACTCTCTCGGATTGAACGCGCCAACTCCTGCCGGTTCGAGGGACTGCAGAAGGTCTATAGCTTTTTTAAGATTATCCAAAGAGATGTTTGAAGCCTGAGCAAGGCGCTCGACGTCTTCATAGCAGAGATAGCCGTTTTCGTCCAGAAGATAAATGAGAGCATAGCCTATACGCTCAAGTTCGGGAGGAGGTTTCAGCATTGAATACTGTATTCTAAGAGTAATTATGGGTGAATTGTTGTCGTCCCCGATGATATCAGCCAAAGCCGCTTCGTCGTTGTCGCCGGATACGTAATGAGAATTGCGGCGGCATTTTTCTGCATAATCAATGCTGTCAAAAGTTATTACAGGGTTTTCCTCCAGTTCCTTCATCAGATAGTCGTAAAGCTCGGTCGATGGCATTTGCAGCACGCGCAGGGACTGCATCTGACGTGGAGATAGAATTTGCACTTGTTCTTGCAGCTGCTGTGCGCCAAAACTGTTTTCCATTAGCATTTCCTCCTGTCTGATGTTTTTGTGCCCGAAAGCCGTCCGATAGTTGCTGTGAAGGTTTTTTATGATGTGAAAGGCATGCTTTTTATGAATATATTTTACCGCAGGATAATGTGTGAAAGTTTCCTTGAAAAAGCCTGCGGAAAAGCAATAAATCGTACTATTATCACAAAATTATAGCATATATTAAGGCTTTTATCAAGTCGACATAGTTCGATTGAGGCAACGCTTTTATTATTTTTTATAAGGCAGGAAATATTCCGCTGTCATCCTCTTTGCTGTATATGCCAGAGAGGCTAAAAGGTGCAAATACAGTTATGCCGCATTAAAGATGCCGCAGCTCATATGTGAACTGCGGCGCTTTTATCAAGTCTTTTTCTTAGGGATCAAGTCGCTTTTTATATACCTGTCCAGAAGCTTATAAGTAGCTAAAGTGACAAGTGTTCCGACCAGCGCTCCGCCTAAAACGTCGCTTGGATAATGGACACCGACATAACAGCGGGAAAATGCTATAAGAACTGCGGGGATATATGAGAGCGCTCCTTTTCTGCCGAAGGCAAGAGTCAGCGCGAGTGCCGCGGCGAAGCTTGAACTTGAGTGGCCGGAAGGAAAAGAATACGAAGACAGAGGTTTTACCAAAATCGACAAATCCCCTATGGTATCATATGGTCTGGGTCGTGCTACAAGCTCTTTTATAAGCAAATCATTTATAAGATATGCCGATAGAAGACATATCAGAATATTGAAAGCGCGCCGTCTCGTTTTTTTAGGAACGAGCAGGACAAGCCCTATTGTTATCCAGATAAATCCGATGTCGCCGAGTTTCGTGATAAACACCATAAAAGCATCCATAAGCGGAATCCTTAGATTTTCCTGTATAAAAAGCAGTGCTCCCGCATCAAAATTCTGAATTGCATTAGTCATGGCTTTAGTTCAACGATATCGTTGTCCTCCATCACTATTTTTTGTTCGTTATAGACGCGCTTGCCGGCGGGAATAAAGCCGCGTACGCTTGTAAGCGGAAATATCCATGTATATGGACCGATATGCGTCCCCGGCTGTGTTACCGAGTTTGCACCCAAGCGGGAACTGTCGCCCAAAATACAGCCGAAAAAGCTGTCGCCCAAATCAATTCGGTTTCCGTCAAACTTTAAAGTGGCATTTGTCTGGTTGAATTTACGGTTTGCCGTTATCACTCCGCTGCCGATGCGCGCCGATGCGCCAAGGATACTATCTCCCGCGAAAGCAAGAGAGGCAACCTTGGAACCGCCGAACATCACGCAGTGCTTTACCTCGCTTCCGTGACCGATACTGCATCCGTCTGCCAATATGGTGTTGGGACGGACAATAGCCCCGGGCATAAGCTCGCAGTTTTTTCCTATGTAGACGGGACCGATTATAGTAACGTCATTGTAGATTGCAGTTCCCTCGCCGATGTAGTAATTGCCATGGAGATTGGGCGCACTGCCGCGTATTTCCCCGTGGTTCTCTTTTACATTGGGAGTTGCAATATTATCCCGTAAATAGATTTTTGCTTTCTCAAGTATCTCGTAGGTTTCAGAAAGACCTTCAAAGAAGTCTTGTATAGGGAATCTATCAAGCTTCGAGAAATAGTAGTTTATTTTTGTGGACATAATTGTTTTCCTTTCTAAAACGCTGCGGCAATAAAGACTTTTCATTATGCCGGTGATAAAAGCAAGACTATGCCAAAGTCAAAGCTTAAAATTTTGATTTTTGCTTAATACTTATATATGCCGCCGCCAAGGAATTCGGTCAGCAAAGAATTGGGAAGGATCAGTTTTGGATCGATGGTTTCAAAAAGATCAAAAGCGGGGTAAATTGTTTTTAATTCCTCGTAGCGGTCCGTACCCTCGGGTATATCGAGGAACATTTTCTGCGCAACTGATTTCATCACGCATACTTCATATGGGAAGGAGGAGTCAAACTTCCAGTCTGCTTTGTCCTTGAAAGGACTTATATTGACCTTTTCGCCGCGGCGCACATTCGCCCAAAGACCAAAGGTGTAGGCGGGAGAGGCGCCTCTGAAAAGATTGTCGCGGACAACGCGGCGCACAAGGCGCATCCATGTTCCCTTAAAGCAGACTTCACCGTTATTTTCGACGTTGGAGCGCGCGCTGATATAGAGCTTTAAGGCTTCGGGATGGGCGCTCGTCAACTCATCGTTCAGTGCATGGATTCCCTCTGCCACTACGATATCGTTTTTACCAAGCTTTATCGTTCCGGAAGGCGCATCAGATCTCCGCTGTTCCGCAAATATATATTTGGGGACAGCGATGGATTCGCCGCGGCTAAGACGCTCAAAGTGTTCCGAAAGCA
>JAAYBD010000023.1 GCA_012719035.1 Clostridiales bacterium
CTTCTGGCAGACGGCACTCTGAAGGTTCAGCCTCAAATCGGAACCTACTATGTTGCTTTCCAGACTCAGAAGGCTCCTTTCACTGATGCACGCGTTCGTGAGGCATTCTCTCTCGTTATCGACCGCAACTACATTATCGAGAAGATTACTCAGACCGGCGAAGTTCCCGCAAACGCATATGTACCCTCAGGCGTTTATGACGTTGAAGGCCCCGGAAGCGATTTCCGCGAAGTGGGCGGAGCGTACTATTCCGTAAAGGATGAGGACTACGAAGCCAACTGCGAAAAGGCACGTCAGCTTCTTGCGGATGCCGGTTATCCCAATGGTGAAGGTTTCCCCACTGTTGAGTACCTCTACAATACGCTTGACCGTCACAGAGCGATCGGCGAAGCTCTCCAGCAGATGTGGAAGACCCAGCTTGGCATTGATGTTTCACTTAACAATCAGGAATGGGGCGTCTTCTCTGCTACCCGTAGAAATGGCGACTATACTATCGCCCGTCAAGGCTGGGTCGGCGATTACAATGACCCCTGCACATTCCTTGATATGTTTAAAACAGGTGCCGGCAGCAACGATAGTAAGTACAGCAATGCTGAATATGACAAGCAGATTGATATTGCCAAGGCTTCCTCTGATCCTGCTGAGCGTATGAAAGCTTTCCATGCGGCAGAAGATATCCTGATGAAGGATAGCGCAATTGCTCCTCTGTTCTTCTATACATCAATGTATATGCTTGATGATTCTATCGAGGGTATCTACTACACTCCTCTTGGATTCTACTTCTTCAGCTATGCAACACAGACAGCTGAATAACTAAAAACTAAAATAAGAGCCGCTCTTTATGGGCGGCTCTTTTCTATGTAGAAATTTCTATGTTCAAAAAACGGATTATGCATTATAATATTTTCAATATACAGTTGGACTTGGAAGAATCCTAAAAGTAAATATAAATCTGAATAAACAAATTCCGAAGGATTTTTCCGCTGTAAAGGCGAAGGCTTGCCTTTAGGCTATCAAATTAGGCAATGGAGATACATATGAAAAACCGTAATTATGGAGTTGACTTGCTGAAAAGCATATCGATGCTGATGATTGTGATCCTGCATGTTCTTGGCGTAGGGGGAGTACTTGCCGGAACGATTGAGGGAACTGCCGTCAATAACGCCGCGTGGCTTCTCGAAACCATGAATATCTGTGCCGTAAACTGTTTTGGGCTTGTAAGCGGCTATGTTCTGTGCAAAGGGCGCTACAGGCGCTCAAGATTGCTTTCTCTTTGGCTGAGAGTCGTTTTCGAGGCTCTGGCAATCACCGTGGCTTTTGCTGTTCTTATGCCCGGCGTTGTCGGTGTTAAGGAGTGGTTTTTTGCAGTAACGCCGGTTCTGCACGACATGTATTGGTATTTTACCGCATATTTTGCGCTCTTTTTCTTTGTTCCGTACATAAACAAGATGATCGCCTCTCTGTCGGGAAAAGAGATGGTCGGCCTTGCATTCAGTGTAGTATTCATCTTCACATTTTTAGGAAACATCACAGGAAATGATATCTTTCATCTGCACGGGGGATATGGATTCCTTTGGCTACTGTGCCTGTATTTGCTCGGCGCCTGTCTCAGACACGTGAGAATAAGACCGAAGATAAACAAATATTGGTTTTTGGCCTTATATTTTATTTCAACTTCGTCCGCGTGGGGCATCATGGAGATATTTGGAAGCCAGTCCGCTATTGGATATACATCCCCGCTGATACTGCTTGCCGCCGCTCTGCTCCTGTTGTTTTTCCGCAGACTGGATGTCAAGCCGCAACTTTTGCAAAAAACCATTTCCATGCTCGCTCGGACCTCCTTTGGCGTCTACATTATCCATACCCATCCTTTGGTCTGGAATCACGTGCTTTCGGGAAGATTTGCTTCATATGCAGAGTATCCCGCTTCACTTGCTGTCCTTGCCGTGATTCTGAGCGCAGCGGCTATCTATGCCGTCTGCACCCTCGGTGACTGGCTGGTGGAAAAGTTCTTCAAACTCATCAGGGTAGACCTTCTTGAGAAGGCTGTAGACGGCATCGGGAAAAAGCACAGTAAAAACAGTCGAAAATCACAAAATGCTTTGTTAAAATGAATAAGGTTAGGAACATTTTACGAATTGCAAATTTGTGTAATTTCTGATATAAATATCTGTATGGTACTAACTAAATCATTAGTACACTAACCAAAAACAGAAGGAGAATAACCAATGAAAAAGCCGTTTGTATCGCTCGGGCAGCTTAAAGAGTTTTCAAAAGAATTTCCTACACCTTACCATCTCTATGATGAAAAGGGTATCCGCGAAAACGCACGAAAGCTTTACAAGGCCTTTTCATGGAATAAAGGATTCAAAGAATACTTTGCTGTAAAGGCCACACCCAATCCGTCAATTATGAAAATCCTGAATGAAGAGGGCTGCGGAATGGACTGCTCGTCCCTCACAGAGCTTATGCTTTGCGAGCGCAGCGGAATCACGGGGGACGACATCATGTTCTCCTCCAACGATACTCCCGCAGAGGATTTTATTCTTGCTGATAAGCTTAATTCCATTATTAATCTTGACGATATAACTCATATTGATTTCCTTGAAAAAACAATAGGGCATATTCCCGAAAGGATTTGCTGCCGCTATAATCCCGGTGGAAACTTTGAAATTTCAAACGCCATTATGGACACCCCGGGCGACTCGAAATACGGACTTACAAAGCCGCAGATGTTTCAGGCATTCCGCCTGCTCAAGGAAAAGGGCGTGAAAGAATTTGGCATACACGCCTTTCTTGCAAGCAACACAGTCACAAATGATTATTACCCGACACTTGCGGCAGTTCTTTTCCGTCTTGCGGTGGAACTGAAAAACGAGCTTGATGTTCACATCAGCTTCATAAACCTGTCCGGGGGAATAGGCATCCCTTATCGCGAGGATCAGCAGTCTGCAGACATCATTGCGATAGGAGAGCGTGTACAGAAGGTTTACAATCAGATACTCGTTCCCGCCGGTATGGGCGATGTTGCACTTTACACAGAGCTTGGCAGATTTATGCTTGGACCTTATGGCTGCCTTGTCACTACTGCCATTCATCAGAAACACATACACAAGGATTATGTTGGGCTTGATGCTTGTGCCTGCAACCTTATGCGGCCCGCTATGTACGGCGCTTATCACCATATTACGGTAATGGGTAAGGAAAACGCTCCCGCAGATCACCTTTACGATGTCGTGGGCGGTCTTTGCGAAAACAATGACAAGTTTGCGATCGACCGCTGGCTGCCGCGCATAGACATAGGCGATTTTATAGTCATCCATGACACGGGCGCTCATGGACATTCCATGGGATATAATTACAACGGCAAACTCCGCAGCGCAGAGGTACTGCTATGCGAGGACGGTTCTGTAAAGCTTATACGCAGAGCAGAAACTCCCGATGACTATTTTGCGACGCTGAATTTTTGAGTCCCGAGCATTTTTTAAAAATTCTTTTCAAACTTTTTCTATTGAAGAGGCAGATACCTCAAAAGCCGTTTTCTTAATTTGCTGTCCGTCAATATTTTTTATGTAACTCCGGCTTTGCACCCTACCTTCGAGTATGATAGTGTCGCCGACTGTCCAGCCTGCCGCTTCTCGGGCGTTTTGCCCCCATGAAATACAAGGAAGATAATCAGAGCGTCCAAACGGGCGGTTAACGGCTATAAGAAGGTCGCATATCTCGCGGCCCAAAGGAGTCATGCGAAGACTCGGCGGTTTGCAAATCGTACCTCGAAGCATGATTGTGTTTTCCGGCTCATCATCGCAGAATTCAAGGTCATTTGCGTAGACAAAAATTATAAGCTTATTTCCGACTCCGCTTTTATTATTATAGGAGCGGAGTTCGCCTGTTACCCGAAGCATTGTGCTGCCGTCAAGCTCCAGAGACGATAATTTCTCCTCATCACACACAATATTTATGATATCTTCGGCTCCGGAAAGCCTCGCAACACGCAAAGGGAAAACGAAATACCTTCTGTTGCGGCTGATATGCGAAAAGCGCGCTTTACCCTCAATGCTTCCGCAAAGCCGTGTCGTGTTTCCGATAGAGTTTTTTTCCATAACTACCTCCAGTTAATTACGTATTATTTGGCTCGAGTAGATTTCCGCAGGATGAACCTTAAACGGCGCTTTCTAAATGTGTCCAGGCATCCCTTCAGATATCAAAGCTTATTCACATTGAAATTGCGATATACATGCACACTAAATAAACTTGAATAAAAAAGCCAATTTGTTATTCAAATCGGCTTTTTTGATTAAAAATTTTATCTTTAAAATATAGCAAGTTTAACGAAAAAACTAAACAGCATTTTTAAGTCTTACTTGCATTATTGCGTTTTTGCATATAAAATTGCGTAAATTGTGAAATTAATCCTGCATATATTGATTTAATGTTTAACATTTTACTGCTTTAACGTGGTAATTTAGCGATAAAATTGCAATATCTGACAAAAATCTTACGGAATTGAACATAATGGAAGTCAGAAAAATGCAAGAAGTCCTTGACTGAATTGTATCTTTGTTATAGAATTTTCAAGATGCAAATTGTTCTTAAATCTGTCCGGGCTCTTTTAAACGGGAAATTCGGATGAACAGAACTTTATGTATATAGCAATAAAAACAGGAAGTGAAGATATGGCAAAGTACACCATAAAAAGGTTAGGTATGGCATTTATAACGCTTCTATTTGTCGCGTGCTTGACCTTTTTACTGATGAACAGTATCCCTGGAAGCCCGTGGTTAAGTGATAAAAACCCCCCTCAGGCAACTATCGATGCACTTAACGAAAAGTACGGGCTTGACAAGCCCGTGGCCGTGCAGCTTGGTAAGTATCTTAAAAATCTTGCACAAGGTGATATGGGAGTTTCTTTAAAAATGCAGAAAAACCGCCCTGTCATTGAAATCATAAAGGATATGTTTCCTGTCTCCGCAAAAATCGGTTTTTTTGCAATCTTATGGGCGATAGTGGTGGGAGTGCCCTTAGGATGTATTGCGGCATATAACCGAGGCAAATGGGTTGATAGTTTTTTGAGGATAATCTGTACGATTGGCATTTCAATGCCAAGTTTTGTTGTAGCTTCCTTGCTGCTGACGACTTTCGCCGGCACCAATGAAGCTTTGAGGCTTTTCCCGACGATTTTTGACGCAAAATTGGGAGTTAACACATATATTCTTCCCTGTTTTGCCCTCGGACTCTATCCGATGTGCTACACTGCGCGTCAGGCAAGATCATCTATGCTCGATGCCCTTGGGCAGGACTACATCAAAACAGCGCGCGCAAAGGGTCTCAAAAACCCGTCCATTATTTTTAAACACGCTTTGAGAAATGCGCTTATTCCCGTCATTACATACCTTGGACCTCAGGTGGCATTCACTTTCTGCGGAGGCTTTGTTGTCGAAAAAGTATTTTCCGTTCCCGGTCTTGGAAGATATTTTATTCAGAGTATCTCTAACCGTGATTATCCCGTCATCATGGGAACAACGGTTTTCCTTGCAGCATTTATTATTCTCATGAATTTCCTTGTTGACGTACTCTATAAGGTCGTTGACCCAAGAATAAACCTTGCAGAGGGAGGAAAATAGGAATGACAATAAAAAAAGCAAAATTCGGCTCATTGCAGCCGGATATTGAAAACCTCCTTGACCTAACTCCCGAAGATTTTGCTCCTGCAACTCAGGAACAGAAAGAAGGTTTTATTCCCGACCGTGAAAGCACTTCGTATTGGAAAGATGCATGGAGAAGATTAAGACAAAATAAGGTCTCCATGGCCGCTCTGGCTGTAATTATTTTGCTTATCTTATTTGCTTTTATCGGGCCTATGTTTGTACCATATGGCTATGATCAGTTTAACCGCGGTGCGGAAAATCTTTATCCTTGGCATTATTCTCTTGAAGATCAGGCTATACTGGACGGTGTTTTAGGCTCTGATGATGAAAGAATTGAAGCGGCTATTGCAGCGGCTGAAAAGGAAAAAGGCTCTGCCCTTACTTCAATCGAGATTGCAAAAATAAAAGCGACTGCGAAAGCATCAAAGCTTGACATTGATGAGTTTAAGAAAGAGCATGACATCAAGCTTAAGCCTTTTGGCTATTCAAAGAGCGAGCTTAAACGCATTGAGGATGGGGAAAAGGTGTTTCCGCACGTCTGCGGCACCGATAAAAACGGACGCGATATCATGGTTCGCCTTATGGTCGGAACCCGTATTTCGATGTTGATTGGTATCTGCGCCGCTTTACTTGTTCTTCTGATCGGTGCGACCTACGGTTCGATTTCCGGCTTCTTCGGCGGCAAAGTAGACGCGGTGATGCAGCGTTTTGTGGAATTGATATATTCCATTCCCGAAATGCTTGTTGTTTTGCTTCTTTCAACCGCACTTAAACCATCGCTGGAGAATTTTCAAAACAGCGGAAGCGGTTTTTTCCAGAGTCTTGTCGGCACCTTGGGACCGAACCTTATATCTTTGTTCGTTGCTTTCGGACTTCTGTATTGGGTAACCATGGCACGTATTATACGCGGTCAGATTTTACAGCTTAAAGAGCAGGAGTTTGTGACCGCAGCAAAAGCCTTGGGTGCAGGATCCGGAAGAATCATTAAGCGTCACTTGCTGCCGAACTGTATCGGGCAGATTGTCGTGACTACCTGTCTCCAAATTCCGGCTGCAATTTTTCTTGAATCGTTTATGTCATTCCTCGGTGTCGGCGTATCATCGCCTATGACAAGCCTTGGTTCTATGGCATCCGATGCTTTGGGAGGCGTTCAGACTTATGGTTATCGCCTTGTCATACCCGCACTGCTTTTGAGTATCATGATTTTGGCATTTAATCTCTTCGGTGACGGTCTGCGTGATGCTCTTGATCCCAGACTCAAGAAATAGAAAGGAAGGAAACACAGCTTTGAAAAACGCAAATGATAAAAAACTGCTGGAGGTCAAGGACTTAAAGGTTTCCTTCTTCACACCTGCAGGTGAAGTAAAAGCCGTCGGCGGCATTACATATGACTTGGACTATGGAGAAGTAATGGGAATAGTGGGGGAGTCAGGTTCCGGAAAGAGCGTTGAAGCCTATTCGATAATGGGACTGCTCCAATCTCCCGGTAAGGTTGTCGGAGGCTCAATAATGTTTGAGGGCGAGAATGTTCTCAACTACGATAAAAATAAAATGAACGACTTCCGCGGGAAAAAAGTGGCAATGATTTTCCAGAATCCTATGACCTGCCTTAACCCCGTATATACTGTCGGCAACCAGCTTACAGAAGCTCTGCGTGCTCACCATAAGGACATTTCCGCAGCCGATGCGAAAAAGAAGGCAATGGAAATGCTGGAGCTTGTCGGCATAAACAACGTTGAAAAGCGTATGACACAGTATCCGCACGAATTCTCCGGCGGAATGCGCCAGCGCGTTATGATTGCGATGGGACTTATTTGTTCGCCGAAGCTTTTGATCGCGGACGAACCCACTACAGCGCTTGACGTTACTATTCAGGCTCAGATACTTGAGCTTATGAAGGACCTTCAAAAGAAAACGGGAATGGGAATTATTTTTATAACCCATAACCTCGGTGTTGTTGCCGAAATATGCGACAAGGTATCCGTTATGTATGCGGGACGCATCGTTGAACAGGGATTGGTGAGCGATATTTTCTATAACCCTTCGCATCCGTATACCGTAGGATTGCTTCAGTCAATGCCCCGCGTGGATGCCGAAGAATATGAGCGCCTCATTCCTATTGAGGGAACTCCTGTTGATATGCTGAATCCCCCCGAGGGCTGTCCATTTGCTCCGCGCTGTTCGCAGTGTATGCAGATTTGTCTAAAGAAACTGCCCCCTTATGTTGAAATCGAAGATGGGCATAAAAGCGCTTGCTGGCTCAGAGTACAGGAAAACATGAAATGTAAGGAGGAGCAGGCAAATGGATGAGAAGGTGCTTCTTCAGGTAGAGAATCTGCGAAAATACTTTCCTGTCAAAGGGGTGAAAGGTCCCGGTGTACAGGCAGTTGAGAATGTATCTTTTGAGATAAAAAAAGGTGAAACGCTCGGTCTTGTGGGAGAGTCCGGCTGCGGCAAAACAACACTCGGAAGAACCATTTTACGTTTGCACGAGCCTACTTCCGGCCGTATTATTTATGACGGAAAGGTCATATTCGACAGCGGTGACAATCAGGTTTTCGACAAAAACGGAAAACCTCTCTCAAAAAAATCAAAAAAAGTTGCGGTCGATATGCTTCCTTATCGTCGTAAAATGCAGATAATTTTTCAAGACCCCTCAGCTTCTCTCGACCCGCGTATGACTGTTGGTGAAATCATAGGGGAAGCCATCGACATTCACAAGCTGGCTTCTACGAAAACAGAACGAGCCGCCATGATCAAGTCCCTGCTTTCCAGCGTCGGACTTAACACAGAACACGCAAACCGCTTTCCTCACGAGTTTTCGGGCGGTCAGCAGCAGCGTGTCGGAATTGCCCGTGCGCTTGCCGTAAAGCCTGAATTCATAGTATGTGACGAACCTATTTCGGCGCTTGACGTATCCATCCAGTCGCAGATTGTTAATATGCTTGAAGATATGCAAAATGACCTTGGTCTGACTTATCTGTTTATAGCGCATGATTTATCGGTTGTCCGCCATATATCGAACCGGATCGGTGTTATGTATTTGGGAAGCCTTGTTGAACTGGGCGAGAGCTATGAACTGAACAAGCACCCAATCCACCCTTATACAAAGACGCTTCTCTCAGCAGTTCCTGTTCCTGACCCCGATATTTCCCGTGCAAGAAAGCGTATTGTTTTGGAGGGCGACATTCCAAGTCCCATGAATCCGCCGACGGGTTGCCGTTTCCATACCCGCTGTCCCTATGCAAAACCTGAATGCAAGGAGTCAGCACCGATATTAAAGGAATATGACAAAGGCCATTGGGCGGCGTGCCACCTTTTGGGCTAAGTTCCATAAAAAGAAGGAGTTTTGATCCCCAATATAGGGAATCAAAACTCCTTTAAAAATTGTACTATTGCTAACGTGAAGTTAGGATACTGCTGTAAATATGTATCTACACATTTTATGTTGTGTTTTTACTTTTTATTAGCAGCGCTTCTTTTTGAAACCAAGTAACAAAATGGTGCTGCAATAACAATATACCATGTAAACTTGGTTCCCCACGCATAGAACCCATATATTCCTGCTAATATAATTATTAGCCAAATTAGAATATTAATGAATTTTTTCAAATATCATAACTCCTATCCGACATATGAAACTCCGGGAAAAGGTGTATTAGAAAAGGCACCTGTCCAATAAGTTTGTGCGCTTGATGCAGAATACCAGTTTCTGGGTGTTATGCCTGACGACGTGTATTCAGATTTGTCTCCACTATAACCATGGCAAGTAGCCCATTTTTCAAATCCATAATATATGCCAGTTATAGTATTTATATTACTTCCGTTCATTCTGGTTTGTGTAGTAGTTGATGCAGTCCTACAATAATATGTATCTTGGAATGCCTTGCTTAACAAACCATTAACAATTTCACCTCCACAATAACCTATCATCGCTGTTAATATAGAAGCAGCTGCACTTGGACTTACTGTTGTTGAAAGACCATAATCAATTAACGTGGAAGAAATTGTTGCAACGACATTTGCTGCGGGAGATCCTGCATAGCAGTTTTGAATATATGATTTTGAACTACTGACA
The DNA here is from genome assembly GCA_012719035.1 of Clostridiales bacterium. GTDB lineage: Bacteria > Bacillota > Clostridia > Oscillospirales > Oscillospiraceae > UBA2658. Next base: position 9,727 of record JAAYBD010000023.1, read on the forward strand.
GTTTCATTATTAACTTGACAATACGGAGAACAAGCTAATTTCGGACTAAAATTGTAATTAACTGAGCCTACATATATGTAAGACATAGGAGTAATTTCTTCACGAGATGATTCGAAGACCGGTTCTTTAACGCTTAAAGATTGTGGTTTTTCTAATATATAACTTTGCTTACCATTGACCCGAGTGGCAGTAATCGTACTTCCACCTATAGGTAAATCATAAATAGTGCCTAATTGTCCATTAAAATAATAATACAGCCTTACTTTTCCATTTTGCTCTAAGCAAGAGAATGACAAAACATTTCCAGTTGAATCAATAATAACAGGCTCCGTTGTTATATTTTTTTCAATCATGTCATTTGTTGCAATTGCGTTCTCAGCACCAAAACACATAATAGTAAATACTGGTATTAATGAAACAATCCTTATAGAACCCTGTGTAGCTTTTTCTCATGTCGATTTTCCTTTCATTTGTTTTTTCTTAATTTCATTCAGTACTATTTTTCATGTTTATCATAAATGATGCATTGGATTCATCCCATTCATATGTTCTCAATTATATATGTCCAGAGAAGGCGGATAAAGGGACACTTGAAATAGTATTTTTCGATGTTTGTAAATACTTACCAAATAAAATAGAAAAAATAGTATTTTATTTTGAAAAAGGCAGTGATCTATAATGCGGCAGCATCTTCTGATTATTTCCTATATCGTGTGCCGCGACAGCAATCACGGTAAGATAAAAATATGCGATAATGTGCAATATATGAAAACAAGACTTTTACAAAATAAAGGTTGACAGAGCAATTTTCCTGTGATAGCATATCATGAAATTTAAAGCGTGAACGGAGGTCCTGAGGATGAAATGCTTGTTAAAAAATGCAAATGTTTTTTGGGGAGAGGCATTTGAAAGAAAAGACATTTTAATTGAAGACGGTGTTATTACTGATATAAAATCATATATTCCTCTCATTTCCGATGCCTCTGTTTATGATATGAATAAGTGTTTCATTTTTCCCGGTCTTATAGATGTTCATGTGCATCTTAGAGAGCCGGGATTTTCTTATAAGGAGACGATTGCAAGCGGCAGTATAGCAGCGGCCCGCGGAGGATACACAACAGTATGCGCTATGCCAAACCTTGACCCGGTTCCGGATAGCCTTGAACATCTGAGTGCGGAGCTTGAGATAATAAAAAAAGACGCCAAAATCCATGTCTTGCCTTATGCAAGCATCACTGTCGGAGAAAAGCAGAAAGAGCTTTCCGACATGGACAAGCTTGCAAAGCAAGTTGTTGCATTCTCAGATGACGGAGTGGGCGTGCAGGATGCCGATATGATGGAAAAGGCGATGCGCAAGGCGAAGGCGCTTAACAAAATCATAGCCGCCCACTGCGAGGTAAACGATTTGCTGAACGGCGGCTGTATCCACGACGGCGAGTATGCCCGCTTGAATTCCTTTAAAGGGATTTCCTCAGAAAGCGAGTGGCGGGAAGTGGAGCGCGACATTGAGCTTGTGCGCAGGACGGGCTGTAATTATCACGTCTGCCACGTTTCGACGAAAGAGAGTGTCTCTCTTATACGCCGCGCAAAGGCAGAGGGACTGCCCATAAGCTGTGAAACCGCCCCGCATTACCTTGTGCTGTGCGATATGGATATGTCGGACGACGGACGTTTTAAAATGAACCCTCCTCTTAGAAGTGCGGAGGATAGACAGGCGCTTATCGAAGGAATCAAGGACGGTACGATCGACATGATTGCGACAGACCATGCACCGCACTCTGCCGAGGAGAAATCCGGCGGCTTGCGAAACAGTCTAAACGGTATTGTCGGACTTGAAACCGCGTTTCCGATTCTATATACAAGGCTTGTTAAAACTGGAGAAATAAGCCTTGAAAAGCTGATTGAACTTATGCAGGTAAATCCAGCAAAACGCTTTGGGATAGGCAGCAGTTTGAAAGTCGGGGAGCCTGCCGACCTGACAGTGTTCGATTTAAACGAGGAGTATGCAATAGATCCAAAAGACTTTTTGTCAAAGGGTCGAGCTACGCCCTTTGAGGGAGAAAGAGTGTTTGGAAAATGCAAGCTTACGATGATCGGGGGAATTCCGGTGTGGGAAGACCTAAGGTGAAACATTAATAATGATTGATTACTGAGGTTCGCTTATGAAAAAAAGTATTTTTACAATAGAAAATAACGAGAGGCTCACAAACGATGTGTACAGGATCATGCTTAGCGGGGATACGAGCGCGATTTCCGCAGCGGGGCAGTTTGTGAACATTGAGCTTGATGGTCTGTATCTGCGCAGACCGATATCCGTCTGCGACCTTGAGGGGACAATGCTTACCCTCATCTATAAAGTTGTCGGCAGAGGGACAGAGAAAATGAGCCTTTTGACAAAGGGAAAAAAGCTTGATTTGCTGACAGGTTTGGGCAATGGATATGACACATCAAAAAGCGGTGACAATCCCGTAATTATAGGCGGCGGCGTGGGCGTGCCTCCACTGTATATGCTCGCAAAAAAATTGATTTCCGCAGGGAAAAAACCGAAAGCTATCTTGGGTTTTAACACAAAATCCGAGATTTTTCTTGAGGATGAGTTCAGCGCCTTGGGAATAGACGTTTACGTTGCAAGCGCTGACGGGTCTTATGGGATAAAGGGCTATGTAACGGATGCTCTGCGGGAGTGCGGAGCATATGACTACACGTTTTCCTGCGGTCCCGAGCCTATGCTGAAAGCTGTATATAATGCCGCGGAAACAGACGGACAATACAGCTTTGAGGAGCGGATGGGCTGCGGTTTCGGAGCCTGCATGGGATGCACCTGCGAGACGAAATACGGGTTTAAACGTATCTGCAAAGACGGTCCTGTTTTGGAAAGGGGAGAGATAATATGGTAGACACAAAGGTGGTTTTAAATAATATTGTGCTTGACAACCCGATAATCCCCGCCAGCGGAACCTTTGGATACGGTGCGGAATTTACGGAACTTTACGACTTGAATATTCTCGGGAGTATTTCATTCAAAGGTACGACCCTTAATGAGCGTTTCGGCAACAAGACCCCACGTATAGCTGAGTGCGAAAGCGGGATGCTAAATTCAGTGGGACTTCAAAATCCCGGGCTGAAAGCCGTCTGCGAGCATGAGCTTCCGAATCTTGCTCAAATCTATAAAAAACCTGTTATCGCAAATATCAGCGGTTTTTCGCTTGAGGAATATGTTGAGTGTGCAAGGGCAATGGATAAAAAGGAAAACGTCGGCATCATCGAGGTGAACGTAAGTTGCCCCAATATACACGGCGGCGGAATGAGTTTCGGCGTTTTACCGGAAGCGGCGGCTGAGGTGACAAAAGCGGTGAAAGCAGTGACGACCAAGCCTGTTTATATTAAGCTCAGTCCCAATGTTAAGGATATAGCAGCAATTGCGTCAGCCTGTGAAGAAGCGGGTGCAGACGGTTTGAGCTTAATCAATACTATTCTTGCGATGCGGATAGACCTTAAAACGAGAAAACCGATTCTTGCAAACAAAATGGGGGGTATGTCGGGGGCGGCAATTTTCCCAATTGCCCTTCGCATGGTTTATCAGGTGTATGAATCGGTGAAAATCCCGATAATAGGCATGGGCGGCATTTCAAGCGCGGAAGATGTTGTTGAAATGATGCTTGCGGGGGCGACAGCCGTTCAGGTTGGCGCCGCAAATCTGAAAAACCCTTTTGCATGTAAGGAAATTATTGAGGATTTACCTCGTGTTATGGAAAAATACAAAATAAGCAGTCTATGCGATATTATCGGAGGTGCGCACTGATGGCAAAAGACGTAATCATTGCCTGCGATTTCAGCAGCAGGGCGGAGGTTTTAGGCTTTCTGGACAAATTCACCGAGCGAAAACCTTTTGTAAAAATCGGAATGGAGCTTTTTTACGCCGAAGGACCTGAAATCGTGCGGGAAATCAAGGCGCGCGGTCACAAGATTTTCCTTGACCTGAAACTCCATGATATTCCAAACACCGTAAAAAAGGCGATGTCGGTTTTGAGCGGACTTGATATTGATATGTGCAATGTCCATGCCTCGGGAACGTCGGCGATGATGAGCGCGGCGCTTGAGGGCTTAGTTCGCCCTGACGGAACGCGCCCTTTGCTCATAGCAGTGACGCAGCTTACCTCCACGAGCGAGGAGCGGATGCAGAAGGAGCTGCTCATAAAAAGCAGTCTTGAGGAAACTGTCCTTCATTACGCGCAGAATGCCAAGGGCGCGGGACTGGACGGAATCGTCTGTTCGCCGCTTGAGTCCGGAATGGTCAAGAAACACTGCGGAGAAGCTTTTTTAACAATAACGCCCGGAGTGCGCTTCGCAGACAGCAAATCAGATGATCAGGTACGAATAACGACACCGTCTAAGGCGAGGGAATTGGGAAGTGATTACATCGTAGTCGGCAGACCGATAACCGAAGCTGAAGACCCTGTTGAGGCATATAAACGCTGCTTAAATGAATTCCTGGTGTGATAGGTGAAAGAAGATTCAAACGAAAGGACGTATACATATGGACAAGGAAATTGCAAGAGCTCTACTCTCTATCAATGCGGTAATAATAAGACCCGATGAGCCGTTTACTTGGGCAAGCGGAATAAAAAGCCCAATCTACTGTGACAACCGCCTGACGCTTACGGCTCCCAAGGTTCGGACAAAAATCGAAAATGCACTTGCTGGGCTTATCCGCGAAAAATTTCCCTCCTGTGAAGTGCTTATGGGGACGAGTACAGCAGGGATTGCACATGCCGCAATCGCCGGACATATAATGGAGCTTCCGATGGGCTATGTGCGTGGAAGCGCAAAAGACCACGGCAGAAAAAACCAGATAGAAGGCAGACTCGAAAAAGGAGCAAAAGTCGTTGTTGTCGAAGACCTTATCTCGACCGCGGGCAGCGTCCTTGAAGTTGTTGAAGTCCTCAGGGAGGCGGGAGCCGAGGTTCTTGGCGTCGTCAGCATCTTCACCTACAATATGAAAAAGGGTCTTGAGCGTCTAACGGAAAAAGCCGTAACGAATTATAGTCTTACAAACCTTGATGTACTGACTAAGACTGCTGCCGAGGACGGTATCATTCCGGAAAAAGATATAGAGCGCATACTTGCTTTTCGTGACAACCCTTCGGACGAAAGCTGGATTAACGGGGGCACAAAATGAAAGACCTGATCAGTATTACAGACCTTTCTATCGAAGAATTGCAGGAATTGATCGCAAAGGCTGAGGACATTATCTCAAACCCTGATGAATACTGCGAGAAGTGCAAAAGAAAGAAGCTCGCAACGCTCTTTTTTGAGCCGTCCACGCGTACGCGCCTGAGCTTTGAATCTGCCATGCTTGAGCTTGGCGGAAGCGTCATCGGATTTTCTGAAGCAGCCAGCTCAAGTTCGGCAAAAGGGGAGAGCGTTGCGGATACAGCCCGAACTATAAGCTGTTATGCAGATATCATAGCGATGCGCCATCCAAAAGAGGGGGCTCCGCTTGTCGCCGCCAATGCCGCGAGCATACCTGTGATAAATGCCGGCGATGGAGGGCATAACCACCCGACCCAAACACTTACAGACCTCCTTACCATATACCGTGAAAAAAGACGCTTCAATAATTTGAAAGTCGGCTTCTGCGGCGACCTCAAATTCGGCAGAACCGTCCATTCGCTTATTCAGGCTATGTCTCGCTATGAGGGCAACAGCTTTGTGCTGATATCTCCCGAAGAGCTTAGGGTTCCCGGTTATATCAAAACCGATGTTCTCGATAAAAACAAACTTCAGTATAAGGAAACGGATAACTGGGACGACATGGCGGAGCTTGATATACTCTACATGACACGAGTGCAGCGCGAAAGATTCTTCAACGAGGCTGACTATCTGCGTCTGCGCGATGTGTTCATACTCACAGAGGATAAGCTCACGAACGCAAAGGACGACCTTTGCATCATGCATCCTTTGCCCAGGGTGAACGAGATTGAACGCGCCGTAGACAGCGATAAGCGCGCCTGCTATTTTAAACAGGTTTTATATGGCAAATATATCCGCATGGCTTTGATTCTGAAGCTTCTGGGAGTCGAATAAAGAGCAGTGCATGGAGGTTTAAATCATGACGATAGACTCAATAAAAAACGGAATTGTTCTTGACCATATTGAAGCAGGGAAAAGCATGGAGATATATCGCGTGCTTGAGCTTTCAAAGCTTGACTGCTCAGTGGCGATAATAAAAAATGCCGTTAGCAGGAAAGTGGGGCACAAGGACATAATAAAAATAGACTCGATCATCGACATAAACATCGATGTTCTGGGATATATAGACCCCGGAATAACCGTAAACATCGTCAGAGACGGCGAAATCGTAGAAAAAAAGAACCTCTCACTGCCGGAGCAGGTGACGGGGGTTATTGCCTGCAAAAATCCCCGCTGCATAACCTCCATTGAGCAGGAGCTTCCGCATGTTTTCCGCCTGACAGACAGGAAAGAGGGAATTTACCGCTGCATATACTGTGAAGCGAAAGCAAAAGCTGAAGCATAAAATTATTACGCTTCAGCCATTTCCACAATCACGCAGCCTTCGTGAAAAACGCGGAGGCTGTTATCTTTTTTTTCACAGTTCCAGATGAGCGGAACGTACTCGGAATCCGAAAGCTCCACAGAAACGTCATCTGTCCCCATATTCACGAGGACAAGCGCCTTTCTGCCCTTACGGAAGCGTTCAAAAGCGAAAACCCCGTTTTCAGCCCTCAGTGTCCTGTATTCTCCGCCGGCAAAGGCTGTACAGCCCTGTCTTGCCGCAGAGAGCTTTTTATACCAGTCCAGCAGATCTGTATCCTCCTCGCCCCAAGGGTAACACCTGCGGCAGAAAGGGTCTTCATATCCCTCCATTCCCGCCTCGTCGCCGTAATATATACAGGGAACTCCGGGTAAAGTAAATTGGAGAAGTGAGGCGAGCTTCAATAGGGATTTAGCGTGCTTTTTTTCGTCTTTAGTTAGCCTTGCCTCTGCTCTTTCACCGCGCGTTTCATATTCCTTTCCGCTCAGAAAAGTCAGTATTCTTACAGTATCGTGTGTTCCCAGTATGTTCATTAGGCAGTCAAGAGCGGGTTTGGGATAATTTTCGCAAAGGCTCTCTATTCCTTCGCGCATTTTTTCTGCATTTCCTGTTTTTATAAAGCCTATTATCGCGTGTCTTAACGGGTAATTCATAACGCCGTCAAGCTCCATGCCTTCAAAATAATGCCTGCGTTCGCCGTAGGCGATTTTGTTTGAAGCATCTTCCCAGACCTCCCCGATAATGAGCGCTTGAGGGTTTATGCTTTTTACTGTTCTTCTGATTTCCCCAACAAAACTTTCGGACAGTTCATCCACAACGTCCAGCCTCCAGCCAAAAGCGCCGACGGACATCCATTTGTGCAAGACGCCGTTTTCGCCTGCTATGAAGCTCCGGAAGCCCACGCTGTCCTTACGCACCTGCGGAAGTGTTTTGATTCCCCACCATGCGTCGTATTTGTCGGGCCACTCTGAAAAGCCGTACCATTCGTAATATGGGGAATCTTTAGTACGGTAAGCGCCGCCATCGCCATAATTTCCAAATCGGTTAAAATATATCGAGTCCATTCCGGTGTGATTGAAAACGCCATCGCATATGACACGTATGCCGAGCTTTTCCGCTTCAGAGCAAAGCTCTGCGAAGGTACTTTCCTCACCGAAGGAGCTGTCAATTTTCATGTAGTCCGCAGTATCGTATTTATGATTTGATGAAGCCTCGAAAATCGGGTTAAGATAGATGCAGCTTATTCCAAGCTCATGCAAATAGGGAAGCTTTTCAATTACGCCGTCAAGATTGCCGCCGAAAAAATCGTTGCAGAGGATTTCGCCGTTTTCGTCGGGCTTATAGTTCGGTATACCGCCCCAGTCGGAACGGGAAATTGCTCCACTTTTAATCGGACGTTCTCCTGATTTATAAAAACGGTCAACAAAAATTTGATAGAAAGCCCCTCCCTTTATCCATTCGGGTGTGGTATAATCAGGAGAATAGACGGTAAGCTGCCATGAATGCGGCGCACCATCTGAAAAACCCGCACCTTTATCCGTTTTCCCTACAATGCGTTCACCGCTTTCGGAGAAGACCTTGAAATGATACCAGAAAAGTCCGGTATCCTTAAAATGTATACTTCCTTCAAAACGCGAATATCCGCGCTCTGTCCAGACATGTTCAAGAGGGTACTCGCATGGCGCACCGCCGCCATCATTGATCACTATTAGGCGCATCTCTTTAATTCCAAGTGTTTCGCGTGCTCTTATGCCAAATCTGACTCTTGTTCCCGCACTTACAGCGCCAAACGGAAGCTTGTCGAGTTCACTGCGCGAATCAAACAATATATCGTCCATAGAACCTCCGAGCAATAGGGATATTTTTCATTCAGCTTAAATTATATATGAAAATCAGCTAATTATCAATTTAACTTCAAATCATCACTAAATAAACATTATGCAGAAAACAGGAGTGATAACATGACGAAAGAAGAAATCCTTGCGATTTGTGACCATACCGTTTTACGCCCCGATGCAGATTTTGATGAGATTGCCGAAAATTGCAGACTCGCAATGAAATATAACTGCGCATCCATGTGCCTCCCGCCTTGTCATGTTTATGAGGCAAAGAAGCTATGCGGCGATAAGCTGAAAATATGCACCGTAGTAGGTTTCCCCAACGGATATAATGATACCGCAACAAAGGTTTTTGAAGCGAAGCATCTTATAGAGGAGGGCGCTGATGAAATCGACGTAGTCATAAACCTCGCTTGGGCATGCGCCGGAATGTACGGTGAAGTCGAAGATGAACTGAAACAGATAAGAAAGGCAACTGAGGGATACATTCTCAAAGTCATTGTCGAAACCTGCCGCCTTACAGAGCCTGTTCTGCGTGAGATATGCAAAGTTGTTTCCCGCTCGGGCGCCGATTTCATAAAGACTTCAACCGGATTTGCAGAACGCGGCGCCACTGTTGAGGATATCCTAATCATGCGCAAAGAGTGTGCACCCGAAACAAAAATCAAGGCGGCAGGCGGAATAAGCAGCTTTGATGACGCTGAAAAAATGATAGCAGCGGGTGCAGACCGGCTCGGCACAAGCAGGCTCGTTAAGCTTATGCTTTAGAAGAAGCCGATTATTAAAAGGAAAATAAAAAATAGCTTGACATATTTTAAAATCACTGCTATAATACAACAGTTAGAACAAAGTAGGTTCGGTCGGTATCCGTCCTCACCCCGCCACAATGGTGCGTCAGGGTTAATAAAACCACATTGAGCCATAGGCTATTTATGTGTATTTTATGCGGGTGCCTTTGCATCCGCATTTACTTTTTTAGGGCTTTTTGCCCTTCCTATTTATGCTTGGAGGTGTCCTAATATCGCGAACATAGCTCATCAGATCAACGAGGAAATACTCGATAAGGAAATCCGTCTCATAGGTGACACCGGGGAACAGCTCGGTATAATGTCAGTTAAGGCTGCATTAGAGATTGCCATGGAGAAAGACCTTGACTTGGTCAAGATCGCTCCTGGTTCAACCCCGCCTGTCTGTAAAATAATGGACTATGGTAAATTCCGTTTCGAGCAATCGAAGAAAGAAAAGGAAGCCAAGAAAAACCAGCACATAGTTGAGGTTAAGGAAATCCGCATGTCACCGGGTATTGGCGAGAACGATTTTAATGTGAAACTGAAAAATGCACAGAAGTTTATTCACGACGGTGACCGCGTGAAGGTTTCCGTACGCTTTAGAGGCAGAGAAATGGCCCACACCAATCTGGGCGAGATTCTGCTTAGAGATTTTGCGGAAAAATGTTCTGAAATCGCCGTCCTTGATAAGGATCCAAAGCTTGAAGGCCGGAATATGTCTATGTTTCTTTCACCTAAAGCATCATCTAACAAATAATCATCAAAGGAGTAAACTGATATGCCCAAGCTTAAGACACACAGTGGCGCCAAAAAGAGATTCAATCTCACAAAAACCGGTAAGGTCAAACGCGCACACGCTTACAAATCTCATCTGCTTAACGGTCACGGCAAGACTACAAAGATAAAAAGACGTCTCCGTCAGGGCACCTATGCTGATGCTACAAATGAGTCTGCGATTAAGCGCATGATTCCTTATAAATAAGGAGGATCTTAGAAATGGCAAGAATTAAAGGCGCAACTATGACGCGCAAAAGAAGAAATAAAGTCCTTGGTATGGCTAAGGGCTATTGGGGTGCAAAATCTACCCACTATAAAATGGCTAATCAGGCAGTTATGAAATCCCTCACATATGCTTATGTCGGACGCAAGCAGAAGAAGAGAGATTTCCGCAAACTGTGGATCACTCGTATTAGCGCAGCTTGCAAGATGAACGGCATGAACTATTCTACATTTATGCATGGACTTAAGCTTGCTGGCATTGATATGAACAGAAAGATGCTTTCCGAAACCGCTATTCATAATCCCGAAGCATTTACCGCTCTTACCGAGAAGGCAAAGGCAGCGCTCAATGCATAATGCTGATTCTGTTGAAATCAATTAAGTGTTATTCTTAGCGGACAGCATTACGCTGTCCGCTTTCTTTTTTCAATTTTGCTGGATGCAGGAGAGAGGGAATTCGATGATAGAATTAACTGTCAGTGAACTGAAAAACGCCGTACAAACTCTTAAAGCCGGCGACCGTGTTTTACTTTCGGGAACTGTATACACGGCAAGGGATGCTGCCCACAAACGTATATTTGAGCTTTTGGACAGGGAAGAGGAACTTCCTTTTGATATACAAGGAGCTGTGATTTATTACACAGGACCGACCCCTGCGCAGAACGGAAGACCTGTCGGCTCCTGCGGACCGACGACCTCAATGAGAATGGACAAATTTACTCCGCGCCTGTTGGACATGGGACTTTTGGGCATCATAGGCAAGGGAGAAAGGGAAGACGCGGTATGCGATGCTCTTATCCGCAACAATGCCGTTTATTTTTGTGCTGTCGGCGGAGCAGGTGCTCTTATGGCAAGCCATGTAACTGAGGCTGAGGAAATCGCGTTTTTTGATTTAGGCTGTGAGTCCGTAAAGCGCCTGACAGTCGATAAACTACCTCTTACCGTCTGTATAGACTGCTCGGGAGGAAACATTTTCAAAGACGGAAAACAAAAATATTTCCATGGAAATAAAAATCTAACAGACTGACGCGAAAGGCTTTCCCAAATGAAGAATATTCTTATCGGTATCCCGCTTGCAATAATCGTAATCCTTTTTACTACTGCACTCGGACTTGCCTTTATTCATATAACGGATATCCCTTATATAATTGATATAGAAAATCTCGGAATATGCGAAAAAACCGGTCTTTCCCGCGGGGAAATACTTTTGAACTATAATGCTGCAATGAACTATCTGTCGCCTTTCTCAAGCGAAAACTTTGCTTTACCCACATTGAGATATTCTAAATTGGGCATATATCATTTTGCTCAATGCAAGACATTGTTTAATACTGTGTATCTTGCGGGTCTTTTCTCTGCAATTTTTCTGATAATGCTAACGATAAAAAAGGTGCTTTCCAGAAGAACGCTTTGGATATCCGGCATATCTGTTCTAATCATTCCCGCTTTGCTGATAACTGCTATGTCAATTAATTTTGACAGAGCTTTTACGTTTTTTCATTCTATATTTTTTGATGGTACGACATGGCTGTTTAACCCAAAAGTCGACCAAATCATCAACATTTTGCCAATGACTTTCTTTATGCACTGCGCTTATTTAATCCTGTTTTTTTGGTTCATGGGGGCTGCGGTCATGCTCATTATCAGCTTTTTGAACAAAAAGCATACGGTGTGAGAAGTTATTAGATGTTTGATTTCTAAAATTGGTACTATAATGGAACATTCAGCCACAGCTTTCGTCTTAACACCAAAATGATTGGAGGCGCTCGCAGTGAAAAAATATGCGTCTATGACCGTTTTGTATGCCTTGTCGCATTTTATTGTAGATTTTTCCTGTGCTTATTTGATTTTTAGTATATTGTCAGACAACGGACAATGGCTCAAGTGTCTGCTTACATATAATTTCTTTGCCTTTGCTATGCAAATGCCGCTTGGACTCCTTGCAGATAAGTTTGACCGGAACCGTTTTTTTGCGGCATCGGGCTGTATTTTAATACTTATTTCTCCGTTCCTTGATAATAATGCCATAATGCTCAGCAGTGTCGCGGGTTTAGGCAACGCACTTTTCCATATTGGCGCCGGAAGGGATGTATTGTGCGGGGCAAGACAGAGATTCTCTGCTCTTGGTCTGTTTGTCTCGCCAGGAGCTATAGGACTTTACCTCGGAATCCTTTTGGGAAAAATGGATGCTCTGCCGATATTTGCTATTTTAGGCGCCTTGTTGATTGTTTCTGCTGTGATATTAATTATCATACCCATGCTGTATGATAAAGACAGAATAACATCACCCCCGATAGAAATATCTCTGAACGGCGGAAGAAAAACCGCATTCATGCTCCTTTGCCTGTTTTTGGTTGTATGCCTGCGTTCCTATGTGGGGATGACATTGTCCTTTCCATGGAAAGGAGAAGGAAGCTTTGCGCTTATTCTTGCAGTATCGGTTGTGCTTGGCAAAGCCTCCGGAGGATTTTTGGCAGACCGCTTTGGCGCTATACCTGTTTCAATTGCAACACTGGGTGTTTGCACGCTGCTTTTGTTTTTTTATAAAATACCCCTTTGCGGTATACTTGCCGTTTTGCTCTTCAATATGACTATGCCTATAACACTCGGAGCCGTAACAAAGATTTTCCCTTCCGCTATGGGTTTTGGTTTCGGACTTTTAACCTTTGCCCTGTTTCTGGGCTTTCTGCCCGTTTTGACAGGTGCAGCAAATATATTGGCACTTCCATACGGATTTTCAGCGGCGTGCATCTTTTCGGCCTGCTTGCTGTATATTGGTTTGAAGGAGCCGGAGTATGCAGATTGATTTCTTTATGACCTTATTGATTTCTCTCGGGCTGACTCTTGCATTTGAATTAGCCTTCTGTCTGCTTTTCAAGGTTAGGGGATTCTACGATATCATACTTGTTATTCTTGTGAATGTCTTCACGAATCCGCCGGTTGTATTTACTCATAACATACTGCAGCGGAGCACCGCTTTGCCTCCGGTCGTGATAGTGCTTGTACTTGAGACTGCGGTAATCGTAATTGAAGGCTTTTGCTATAAATTTTATGCCAGGAGTATAAAGCATCCATTTTGGATATCAATAGGCGCAAACATGTTTTCGTATTTTGCGGGACTTCTTACCTTAAATATCATATAGGAGTGCTGATAATGGGAAAAAAACCTATCAAAAAAATTACACATCTTATATTTGCCTGCGCACTGCTCATATCTTTATTAAGCGGTTTCGCAATTGCCGATGTAATTTGGGAACCGCCGGATGACTTTTATATGTCTCATGCAAATGAATGCCAGTATGTAAACAGAAGCTTTTATGCCAATGGCAAGAATGGGTATCTTGAGATTTTTTCAAAACCCGGCGGCATAAGCCTTGGCTTTTCGGAAAACGGGGAGATATATCACGTGCAGTTCAGTTACAAGCTTGGCGATGAAGACTGGGGAGTGCTTGAATATTCCGAAAGCGGCGACAAGCTTGTTCCAAGGGACGATGGCGACTATAAAACCGGCTGGATAAAATTAAGCGATACGGTTTTGAAATATGATTACCTCAGCTTTGAAGAAGAACATAAGCTTGAGTATAAGCCCTATGACGGAGACTATTCCGAATTGTCAGGCATTAAAAATATAGTTATATGGACCTTTCCGCGCTCCGGTGAAAATTGCGGTACGCTTGATGAAATAGATAATAACTTCACCGTAGAATCGGTCTACACAGATTCGGATGGACTTAAATGGGGATATATAAGCTATTATTACGGTCATAAAAACTTTTGGGTTTGTCTTTCTGACCCCCAAAACTTTAGTATTGCAGCAGCAGATATAGAGATACCGCCGATGCATACCCCGGACCCCGGATTTGTTCCGCGTTCTTCTTCAAAGGACATGACAAAGACAATAATAATCTGTATTTCAAGCGTAGTTTTGATAACGGCTGTACTTATTGTAATTCTTGGTAAAAAGAAAATAAAAGCAGCAAAATAGAAGGCGATATCCGCAGAAGCACTTTTCTTCTGCGGATATCGTTTTTTGCTGATAAAAATCAAACAGCGTATTGACAATTTACTATAGGGGTGATATGATTCAAATAGAGTTAGACGGCTCTAACTGTTTGTTAGCAAATTAATAAAACACAGCAAAAGTGGGAGAAAAATTATGAAAACGCTTAGAAATGTGAGAGTAGGCGGAAGAGCAAAGGTTGTCAAGCTGCACGGCGAAGGGGCTGTAAGAAGACGCATAATGGACATGGGTGTTACAAAAGGTGCGGAGATATATGTAAGAAAGGTAGCACCGCTTGGGGACCCCATTGAAATAACGGTCAGAGGATACGAACTGTCCGTCAGAAAATCTGACGCAGATATGATCGAGGTTCAGTGAGGACTTTTCTTTGCACTGCGATTAGGCATCTCTAATCGTAAGTTTGTAGGAGGATAATTATGAGTCTTAAAATCGCGCTCGCCGGAAACCCCAACTCCGGTAAGACAACCATGTTCAATACGCTGACCGGCAGCAATCAATATGTAGGCAACTGGCCGGGAGTAACCGTAGAGAAAAAAGAGGGCAAGCTGAAATCCGATAAGAATGTAATTTTACAGGATTTGCCGGGGATATACTCTTTGTCGCCGTATACTCTTGAGGAAGTTGTTACAAGGAACTATCTCGTCAATGATAAACCGGATGCGATTATAAATATAATAGACGCAAGCAACATCGAACGAAATCTTTATCTTACTACCCAGCTTATAGAGCTTGGGATACCGGTTGTAATTGCGCTGAATATGATAGACATAGTCCGCAAAAACGGCGACACTATAGATTTGGATAAGTTAAGCAAGGCTTTGGGCTGCAAGGTTTTTGAAACTTCGGCATTAAAGGGCGAGGGTCTTTCGGAAGCCGCCGCCTATGCTGTTAAAATTGCTACAGACGGCAGTGCCTCAAAGAATCCGCCTATATTTCGGGGAAACGTTGAACACGCAATCGCGCATATAGAGGAATCACTTGAAAACAGGGTTCCGGAACGCTATCTCAGATGGTATGCGGTCAAGGTCTTTGAAAGGGATCAGGAGGTACTAAGGGAGCTTGCCCTTGATAAAGAGGAATGGGAGCACATAGACGGACATATAAAAGACTGCGAAGAAGAATTGGATGACGACGCGGAAAGCATCATCACTATCGAGCGTTATGACTACATAGGGAATCTTGTATCCTCCTGTGTAAATAAACTAAATAAATCAGGCACTACACGCTCTGACAAGATAGATGCCATCGTAACAAACCGTTTTCTTGCCCTGCCGATTTTTGGGGCTGTTATGTTCTTTGTTTATTACATATCTATCAGCACCTTGGGAAGCTGGGCGGCGGATTGGATAAACGAGACATTGTTTGCTGATTTGATTAGTGCCAATCTTGCGGAATGGTTTGTAAGCATAAATGTCGCACCATGGCTTTCCGGTCTCGTGATCAATGGTATAATAAGCGGTGTCGGAGCAGTTCTCGGATTTTTGCCGCAAATGATAATTCTGTTCCTCATGCTTTCTATACTTGAGGATATCGGCTATATGTCGAGAATAGCTTTTATTATGGACAAAGTTTTTCGCAGGTTCGGGCTTTCGGGGAAGAGCTTTATCCCTATGCTCATAGGCTCGGGCTGCTCTGTTCCCGGCATAATGGCGTCACGAACGATAGAAAACGAGCGTGACCGCCGAATGACTATAATGACCACTTCATTTATACCCTGCGGCGCCAAAATGCCCTTTGTAGGTCTTATTGCGGGTGCTTTGTTCGGGGATTCAGGCTGGATAGCTACATCCGCATATTTTATCGGTGTTGCGGCTGTTGTAATATCGGGCATACTTCTAAAAAAGACAAAGGCGTTTGCCGGTGACGAAGCCCCGTTCGTTATGGAGCTTCCGCCATACCACGCACCGTTGGGAAAAAATGTTTTCCGCGCTACTTGGGAACGTTCATCATCTTTTGTTAAAAAAGCGGGAACACTTATTCTGGCATCCTCCGTTATTTTGTGGTTCCTCCAGGCATTCAGCTTGTCAGGCGGATTATTCCATATGACAAGCGACAACAACACAAGCCTGCTTGCATATCTCGGGCGCTCTATCGCTCCTATCTTCGCTCCTTTGGGATTTGGGCATTGGCAGGCGGCAGTCGCAAGTCTTACGGGACTTCTTGCAAAAGAGAATATAGTGGCAACCTTCGGAATCCTATACGGATATGTGGACGTTTCCGCCAACGGCAGCCAGTATTGGCCCAAGCTCGCTCAGGATTTCACAGCCCTCTCAGCTTACAGCTTTATGATATTTAATCTTCTCTGTGCTCCATGCTTTGCCGCCATGGGAGCTATCAGACGGGAGATGAACAATAAAAACTGGACTTTGATCGCAATCGGATATCTCTGTGTATTCGCATATGTCATATGTCTTATTGTAAATCAGCTCGGACTTCTCATTATGGGCGGGAGCTTCGGAGTATGGACCGCGGTAGCTCTAATTCTTCTTGCCGGTTTGATTTATCTTGTAGTACGTAAAAATCCTTATGTTAAGAGCGGCGTTAAGTAGGTGATTGATTATGCTCGCTTTCATTTCGGAAAACTTAGGCACAATAATTGTGGGAGCAGTTGTATTGGCGGTTCTCATACTGGTGGTCATGAAGCTTATACGCGACAAAAGATCGATTACTTGTTCATGCGGCGACTGTTCGGGATGCGGAAGCTATGGAATATGCAGTATGAATAAAAAAGAGGTCAAAAGCGATATAAAGCCTTCTGAAATCAAAATTAAGCGAATTAAATGAATAAAAGCCGAAGTGCCGGTCTGCGCTTCGGCTTTTACCATGATAACTTATTTAAAAAAACTGATTATAATGAGTTGATATATTTGATGTCACTTTGCATTGTTACTATTGTGTGCAATTCAGAATATTATGCATATTTCGCAAAATTGCCTAAATAGCTTGCAAAGATGAAAAATTGAGCTTATAATAATTTCACTTTGAGTTTGTATTGGAAGGTGCATTGCATGAAAGAATTGTCGAGAATAGCCGAAGAAGTAAGGGCCTCAACTACCTTAGCCGTTGACTCACTGGCAAAACAAATGCAGGCTGAGGGCCTGGACGTCATCGGCTTTGGAACAGGCGAACCGGATTTTGACACTCCCGACAACATTAAGTCCGCCGCAATAAAGGCTATTGATGACGGCAAAACAAAATATACGCCGGCGGCAGGTGTTCCTGAGCTTAGAAAAGCTATTTCCGCAAGACTTAAAATTGATTTGAACCTTGACTATGACTTTACTCAAATCACAGTTGCCAGCGGTGCAAAGCACAGTGTTTTTATTGCACTTATGGCTTTGCTGAATATGGGAGATGAGGTAGTCCTTCCGGCACCCTACTGGGTCAGCTACTATGAGATGATCCGCATGGCGGGGGGAGTTCCTCTTGTAGTGGATGCAGGGGAGGAACAGAATTTCAAAATAACCCCCGAACAGTTCGAAAATGCCATTAGCCCTAAGACAAAAGCAATTATTCTCAACAACCCTTCCAACCCGACAGGTATGCTATACACCCGTGCCGAGCTTGAAGCGATTGCTGAAATATGCAAAAAATATGACATATACGTTATTGCCGACGAGATATATTTCAGCCTTGTGTATGATGAGAAGGAATTTGTTAGCTTTGCCTCACTTTCAGATGATGCCTTTGAGCGTACAATACTGATAAACGGGGTTTCAAAATCATATGCGATGACAGGCTGGCGAATCGGCTATGCCGCGGCAAATCAAAAGATATCAAAGGTCATGTCAAACTTTCTGAGCCATTCCACTGGTGCTCCGGGAACAATGAACCAATATGCGGCTATAGAGGCTCTTTTAGGACCGCAGGACGGTATTGAGGCTATGCGCAAGGTGTTTGAGGTGCGCAGGAATTATATCGTTAAACGTATAAACGAGATTCCCGGGGTAAGCTGTATCATTCCTGACGGAGCATTTTATGTCATGATGAATATACGCAAGCTCATCGGAGAGACTTTAGGCGGAAGGCTTATTGAAAACGATGATGATTTTGCGGTCGCGTTTCTGGAGAAAGGCCGTGTAGCTGTTGTGCCTTGTTCCGGCTTCGGTGCTCCTGGATTCGTCCGCTGGACTTATGCCGCATCAATGGAAAGTATACGCGAGGGTCTTAACAGGCTTGAAAAGTTCCTGCAGGCGTAATATAATCGATTTGGAAAGGACTGTTGCGCCTATGAACAATACTTATGAAAGCCCGCTCTGCTCGCGGTATGCAAGCAGTAAAATGCAGTATATTTTTTCGCCCGATAAAAAGTTTACTACATGGCACAAGCTGTGGATTGCGCTTGCAAGGGCAGAAATGAAGCTCGGCTTGCCGGTAACGCGGGAGCAGATCGACGAAATGGAAGCCCATGCAGGTGAGATAGATTATGAATACGCCGCAGAGATGGAGAAAAAGCTCCGTCATGACGTCATGGCTCACGTTCACGCTTTCGGCAGGCAGTGCCCCAAGGCAATGCCTATAATCCACCTTGGAGCTACAAGCTGCTACGTCGGTGACAATACCGATATGATCCTTATGCGCGAGGGCCTTGAGCTTATCCGCGAGGAGCTTGTCAATGTTATCTCGCGTCTTGCTGATTTTGCGGATAAATATAAGGAAGTTCCAACTCTTGGATTTACACATTTTCAGCCTGCACAGCTTACAACAGTAGGTAAGCGTGCGACCCTTTGGATCAATGATCTTCTCATGGATCTAAATGAGATTGAATACCGCATTTCAACGCTGAAACTCTTAGGTTCAAAGGGAACGACCGGAACGCAGGCAAGCTTTCTGGAGCTTTTTGACGGTGACCACGAAAAATGCGTGGAACTTGAACGATTGATTGCGGAGGAAATGGGCTTTGATGCCTGTGTACCCGTTTCGGGTCAGACCTATTCCCGCAAAATTGACGCGGGTGTTTTGTCGACGCTTTCGGGGATTGCGCAAAGCGCAGGGAAATTTGCCACCGATATGCGGCTTCTTTCACATCTGAAAGAGCTTGAGGAGCCGTTTGAATCTAACCAGATCGGATCATCCGCCATGCCGTATAAACGAAATCCGATGCGGTGCGAGCGGATATGTTCCCTTGCACGATATGTCATTGCGGACGCACAGAATCCCGCTATGACCTCATATAACCAGTGGTTTGAGCGCACTCTTGACGACTCGGCGAACAAACGCATTTCAGTCCCTGAGGCTTTTCTTGCCGTTGATGCGCTTCTCAATATTTATATCAATGTCGCGTCCGGAATCAGAGTCTATGAGAAAGTAATAGAAAAGCACATAAACGAAGAGCTTCCGTTTATGGCGACGGAGAACATTATGATGGATGCCGTAAAGAAAGGCGGAAACCGTCAGGAGCTGCACGAGCGCATAAGAATACACTCGATTGCGGCAGGCGCGGTTGTCAAGGAGCAGGGGCTTCCGAACGACCTTGTCAAAAGGATAGCGGCAGACCCGCTTTTCGGACTTACCGAAGAAGAAATAATTGCAAATCTGGATGCTCATGCATATGTAGGCAGAGCACCCCAGCAGGTAACGGATTTTCTTGAAAATGATGTTCGTCCGATTCTAAAGCGCTATGCCCATTTATTGAACGAAAAGGGCGACGAGCTTAAAGTTTAAAAACCTGTATGCTCAAGCAGGCAAATGCCGGCTTGAGCATTTTATATGATTTTTACGAATGTTGACTTGGACTGCAGATAAACATATAATGTACACGCGCAATGAAATATCTTCCGCTTCATTTCGATTTTTGCATAGCAATCACAGCAAAGCCATAGTATAGTGCATAGGGGTGATTGTTGTGATAAAAACTTTTAAACTTAGCAGGGCATTATTTGCTTTTCTTATGACAGCGGCAGTGATTACGGCTCTTGCCATTACTCTTGGCTCCGGCAAAAAAAGTGAATATCCATATGTTTTTACTCTCGGTGATGTTAATATTCCTATTCTGGTTATCGATGCAGGTCACGGCGGGGAGGACGGAGGAGCTGTTTCCCGTTCAGGTATCCATGAGAGCGTGATAAATCTTGATATTGCAAAAAAAATGGCGGCTTTGTCTGAACTGACAGGTCTGCCTTACACGATGACTCGCGACAGCGAAGAAATCCCTTATCCAGAAAGCGCAAAAACCGTCGCAAGCAGGAAAAGCTATGACCAGAAAAGACGTGCAGAGCTTATAAACAGCACTCCCAACGCTGTTTTGATAAGTGTCCATCAGAACTTTTTTCCGCACAAATCCGCCCGCGGACCGCAATCCTTTTATGGGAAGAACGAGGGAAGCGATACCCTTGCCGAACTGATGCAGTGTTCGATGAACGCCGCTATTTGCCCCGGCAACCGCCGGTTGGCGGCACCTATTGCCCAGAGTATTTTTCTTCTGAAAAATATAAGCTGCCCTGCCGTTCTTGTAGAATGCGGTTTTCTTTCTAATCCGGAGGAGGCAAAGCTCCTCGATACGGACGGATACAGGCTCAAAATTGCTGTTGCGATTACAAGTGCTTATCTGCAATACATAGACACAAACGATATTTAGAGGTGTAATGATGAAATCAAAAACGGTGTTTTTTTGTTCCGAATGCGGATACGAAACGCCAAAATGGATGGGGAGATGCCCCTCCTGCGGTACGTGGAACACACTTGTTGAGGCTCCTGCCGAAACAAAATCAAAAGCGGGAGCGGCATTTCTTTCCGGAAAAATCCGTAAGAATCCGCCTGAGCTGCTGATGTCTCTTGGGACAGAGGATGAGCTTAGGTTTTCGACCGGCTTTGAGGAATTTGACCGCATTCTCGGCGGCGGAGCCGTTCGCGGCTCTTTAGTGCTTGTAGGAGGCGCTCCGGGAATAGGCAAATCTACTCTTCTTCTTCAGTTCTGCGGTTTTGTAGGGAAAAACGAGAAAATACTGTATGTTACGGGTGAGGAAAGCAAAAAACAACTGAAAATGCGTGCCGAGCGTCTTGGAGTCACCGCAGATCAGCTTTATATACTTGCGGAAACCGACCTGACGGAAACCGTAAACGCCATTGAGGAAATAAAGCCGGATATCCTAATTATCGATTCTGTTCAAACGCTGTACAATCCGGAGCTTACAGCGAGCCCCGGAAGTGTATCACAGGTTAAAGACTGCACAATGGCGATTATGCAGCTTGCAAAAAGCGAGAATATGACCGTATTCATTGTTGGACACGTAAATAAAGAGGGTGCTATTGCAGGACCCAAGGTGCTTGAACATATGGTAGACTGTGTTCTCTATTTTGAGGGGGAAAGAAGCCTATCTTATCGAATACTGCGGGCGGCTAAAAACCGTTTCGGCTCAACGAACGAAATCGGTGTATTCGAGATGGGTGACAGCGGGCTTTCCGAAGTCAAAAACCCCTCGGAAATGCTTCTATCGGGAAGACCTGAAAACAGTCCGGGTACTTGTGTGACCTGCGTCATGGAGGGAACGCGTCCTATTCTCGCCGAAATTCAGGCTCTTGTTGCGCCCAGCGGGTTCAATGTTGCGCGGCGAAATTCAAACGGAATAGACTACAACCGCGCAACTCTCCTGCTTGCAGTACTCGAAAAACGCGGAGGCATTGCGGTTGGAAACTGCGACGCCTACATAAATGTCATAGGGGGGCTTGAACTAAACGAAACCGCGGCAGACCTTGCGACTGTGCTTGCAATAGCCTCCAGTCAACGGGATACCCCGATAGGGAGTGACCTTGCCGCAGTAGGCGAAGTAGGGCTTACAGGCGAAATAAGAAGCGTGACGGCTCTTAACCAGCGTCTGGCTGAAATCGCACGCTTGGGGTTCAAACGCTGCGTAATTCCCTCGCATATCAGCGGAGATATAAAAGCTCCCAATGGTCTTAAACTGATTTCCGTAAAAAACATCCGCGAGGCAATCATTGCGGTTTTGATATAAATTCTGCGGAGGTATATTGATGCCAAGCTTTGTTAAATCTCCGAATCTGCCGGCAGGACAAGTCATCGCCGCGGCAGTGGGGGAGGATTATGCTGAGGAAATCGGGTGCGCTCTTTCACCTCTTGGAATCAAGGTGTTTTCATGCCCCAATAATCCGCTTGTTGACGAACGTCTTAGATCGCATATTGACCTTAGCATTTTTCACATCGGCGGAAACCGGTTTCTGCTTGCAAAACCGCTCTTCCAAAGCAGCTTTGCGGACGAGCTTAGAAGAAACGGTGCTGAAATAATTTTTTCTGAGGCAGAACTTCTGCCGCGGTATCCTAACGATGCGGCACTTTGCGCTCTTGCCGCGGAAAAACTTCTGTTCCACAATTCTAAATGCGGAGATAAGTATATTCAAAGCTGCGGGCTTTTTAAGAATATCCACATAAACCAAGGCTATGCGAAATGCGCCGTATGTCTTGTCAGCGAATCGGCTGCTATTACTGCCGATCCCGGTCTTGCCAAAGCAATGAAAAGCGAGGGTGTGCAGGTGCTGCAAATCAGCCCGCGCGGAATAGCCCTAAAAGGTTTTAGCGAAGGTTTTATCGGGGGAGCTTCTTTCAAAATTGCACGCGATAAGATTGCCTTTACCGGATCGCTGGACAATCACCCCGACAAAAGAGAGATAGAGAACTTTTTATGGCAAAATAATGTTTCACCCATATATCTTACAGATAAACCGATTTTTGATATCGGCTCTGCTATTCCTGTGTTTGAGATATGAAATGCACAATAAAAGCGTCAGACACGGCGGGACGTCCCTACGCGTTTGACGCTTTTATTTAATAGTGTGAGGTTCTATGCAGAGGCAAACGATTATGATATTTCATAAGTCTGTCCGACGGCATCAAATGTATTGAATGCCTCGATTTCGGCTTCCACCGGTGAGTTTGGATTGCGGAGCGCAAATACGCAGGAAGCTTTGATCGTTGTGCCCGGCGCAATTTTTGCGTCGTAATTCAAGTCGGTGTCGGTATCTTCATATGCATACGAAACATCAAGCGATATTCCATCCTGATAAGCATAGGTATAAAGAACTTCACTCAGGCTTACGTTTTTGCTGGAATTGTTCGTAAATTCATAGTAAACTCTTACAGCAGGCTCTCCCTCGACATCATATATCAGTTCTGCACCAAGCACAGAAACGTAATAGTAATCATCAAGAGTTCCTTCGCCCGGAAGATTTATGGTCCATTGAGGTTCTTCTACCGGTTTGATATCATAAGGCGCCGGTGCACCCGGAAGTTCTCCGGGAATATAAGTAGCTGAAACGGTTCCGCCGTCTTTTCCTTCATCCCAAGCATAGACAGTGAAGTCAACTCCGCTGCCGGATGGATCATATTTGAATTCATAGCAGCACTGTATAGTCACGCCGGGACGGATTTTATGCGCTATATTGTAACTTGCGTCAGCTTCTTCCCAAGAGTATGTTTCCTGCAATTCATTTCCGTCTTGCTTGACAAATATATCAAGAGCATCCCAAGCGGAAAGAGAGTATTTAAAGTCGTTCGTAAACTCGAAGTAGACGCGCATTGCGGGATCCCCGTCAACATCTGTAAAGTGAGTTGCTCCGATGACCTCAATATAAAACCTGTCGCTGCCTACATAGCCGCTGCCGGCGATTTTGGTGTTCACCTTATCGTTTGTATCAAGCAATCCGCCGCTGCCTGAGAGCGAACCGCGGGGGGTAGAGGGATGATTTATATCGCCCTTCGTTTTCTCAAAGACAATGTAAACATCATCTTTCTTTAAAAAGAGTTTTCTGTCCTTATAGGAAAAATAATAGATATCGTTCTTATTTATAACCTGTATGCCGTCATCGGTTTCTTTCCATTCGCCGTCAACAATCTCATCGTTTAAAGCGGATGCCAAAAAGGCTGAGCCATCGCCGTTGATCTGTATTCCAAGAATGCCTTCGACGTTTTCACCGGAATAGTCTTCATGCAACTTGCCGTCGCCGATATCTACAGCAGAGCTTTCCCAATAGCCTATGTACGAATTATTTCCGCTCATGACCCTATAAATGAGAAAGACGGCAAGAGCAAGTAAAATAACTGCTGCCGAAATAACTATTGCCGCGATTTTACCGCCGTTGTTCTTTAGTTCAGCGGGAGTTGTTCTAACTGTATCCTGCGGGGGCGGATATCCGTATGTATACGGACCTGAGCGTGTATTCTGCGGCTGGGGAGAATATGAGCCTTGTGTTGGAGGGGAAAAAGCACCCTGCGCCGAAGCAGAGTGGTTTTCCTGCGTTGTATTGTGAAACGCTTCTTCCTTCTGAAAGGGTGTGCTTTCAGCATTGATGCCGGATTCGGAGGTTCCGCCGATAGGATTCGAATTGCCTGTTTCTGTATCTTCAGGCGCGGTTTTGCCCGAAGCTTTGCCGGCAGCGGAAACGGCAGAAACTGACGAGCCGCAATTGGGACAAAAAACCGCGTCCTCGGGAAGCTTGAACCCGCATTCGGTGCAGAATGCCATAATGATTCCTCCTATATTAATAGATGACTTATTACGCAATAATTCGACCTTAAACTTTTTTTATATTCTCATATATGATATTGACTGTCAAGGCAATGTTAGGGCTTTATATTTGTATACTATTCAGAAATTATAGGCGTAATAAATGGATTTTGCAAGAATATATTTATTCACGGGAAGCGGTAGCTTGTTAAAAAAATAATTATATACCTTTTTATAAGAAAAAACAATGATTTTATTTTACTAAAAAGCATTGCAAACCCAAAAAAGTTGCTGTATAATAACATTCGTGGAATGTCAGATTTTTAACATTGTCAAAGAGGCGTATAAACGGTAAGTTTATCTGTCGGCAATGCTGAGAACAAACCTGATACTTACCCAATAATTTAAGATACAATGTTGTCTTGATTTGCTAAGACTGGAGTAAAACACTGTATCGGCATAATAAAAAAGGAGACGTTATCATGAGAGAAGATTATGGCTTTACCCAGGATCAAATTGACATTCAGCTTATGACCCGAGATTTTATCCGCAAGGAACTCCCTTGGGAAAGAATCAAGGAGTGTGACGAGAAGAGCGAAACTCCCATGGACATAGTTAAGAAGGCTGCGGAAATGGGTCTTACAAGCATTACTCTTCCTGAATCCATCGGCGGCGGCGGAATGGGTGAGGTAACAAACTCCCTCGTTCTCGAAGAAATTGCATATCAGGACATCGGTTTTGCTACCGTCATCGGTGCAAACGGTCTTGCTTATACACCCATCAATCTGTTCGGCACTCAGGAACAGAAAGAGATGTTCGGAAAGTACATAGTTGATGGCGGTCTCGCTGCTTTTGCCCTTACAGAAGCAGATGCCGGTTCAGACGTTGCAAACGCCCGCACAACCGCTGTTAAGGAAGGCGACGAGTGGGTCATAAACGGAACAAAGGCGTTTATCACCAACGGCGGTCTTGCAGACGTATATGTAGTATTTGCGGTTACAACTCCCGGCGGCGGTACCCGCGGAATGTCCTGCTTCATCGTTGAGCGTAACCGTCCTGGTATCTCCATCGGCGCCGAGGAAGATAAGTTAGGTATTCGTCTCTCAAACACCACAGAAGTCGTATTTGATAATGTCCGCGTTCCTGATGATCACCTTGTTGGCAAAGAAGGACAGGGCTTCAAGATTGCTATGATGACCTTCGACATTACACGTCCTGCAGGCGTCGGCGCAGCATGCTGCGGCGCTATGAAGAGCTGCATCGACAAGTGCCTTGAGTATGCGGCAACCCGCATGACTTTCGGACAGCCCATACTCCAGAACCAGTCCATCCAGTTTATGATAGCAGATATGGAAATTCAGTATGAAGCTTCCCGCGCTTTGGCATATAAGGCAGCCTCTATGATCGATGATGGCAACATTAACGGTGCAATCTCCTCTGCTTCCAAGACCATGTCCTCTGATGCCCTTGTTAAGATTGCAGAGGATGCTATCCAGATATTCGGCGGAAACGGCTACAGCAAAGAATATCCCATTGAAATCATCTACAGAAATGCTAAAATAGGTCAGCTCTTTGAGGGTACAAATCAGGTTCAGCGCATGGTTATTGTTAAGAATCTTCTCAAGGCTGCCGGCATGATGTAAGTGAAAACTACTTACCATAATATTTGACAAAACGCACTTGCTCAGTTACAGTAGTTAGCTGTTCTTCAGAAGTCCGCATAAACACCATGTGTCTGTGCGGACTTCTTTTATAATACCGGAATGGCTCCCTTCGATGTATAGGCATATCTTTTGCAAAAATATAAAATTTATAGAAAATACCCCTACATTTTGACATAGATATGTGGAAGTATACATTATATATTGACAATCATTTTTTGAATCTGTATAATTAATCATTGTGGAACATTAGCATCTTCGGGAGTATCGGGCTTAATATGTTTGCCTTTTGCCTTTGTTTTAAGGTTAAACTTTTTTAAGTCTTAACACTCGAAAAAAGCAATAATTTGGAAAGAAGGAATACCTATCATGAATATGCTTGTTTGTATCAAACAGGTACCTGATACCACAGAAATCAGGATCGACCCCGTTAAGAATACCCTTATCCGTGATGGCGTTCCCAGCATTGTCAATCCCTTTGACGCATATGCTCTGGAAACTGCCGCAAGAATTAAGGATAAGGATCCCTCTGCTCAGATAGTCCTTTTGTCAATGGGACCCGAGCAGGCAAAGAACGCTCTCAAAGAGTGCCTCGCTGTCGGCGGCGATAAAGCTTACCTCGTAACCGACCGTGCGTTCGGCGGCTCAGATACACTGGCAACAAGTTATATCCTTACATCCGCAATCAAAAAGCTTGAAGAGACTGAAGGCAAGTTCGATATCATCTTCTGCGGTAAGCAGGCTATTGACGGTGACACTGCTCAGGTAGGTCCTGAAATCGCGGAGCACCTCGGATATCCTCAGGTTACATACGCAGTTGAAGCTTCCGTCGAAGACGGAAAGGTCAAGGTAAAGAAGGAAGTTGAAGAAGGCTTTGAGATAGTCGGTGTTAAGATGCCCTGCGTCGTAACAGTTACAAAGCCCTCCTTCGATCCCCGCTATCCCTCTATCAAGTCTAAGATGGCTGCAAACCGCAAAGAGATCGCTTCTATCACTTCCGCAGACATTACAGATATCGACAGAGAGAGAATTGGTCTTAAAGGTTCCCCGACAAAGGTCAAAAAGACTTTCACACCTCCTGTTAAGAGCGGCGGCGTAAAAATTCACGAAGACAGCAATGCAGCAACGGCAAAGAAATTGTTTGATACACTCGTTGCTGACAGCATCATTTAATAGGAGGGTAGCTTAAAATGGAAGCAAAAACCAAAGATTTATGGGTTCTTATAGAGACTAACGATAACGGCACCGCTAAAAACGTAGGCTTGGAGCTCCTTGGCGCAGGCCGCGGTCTTGCGGACAAGCAGGGCGGAAAGCTCGTTGGTATCGTAATCGGCAACAATGTTGACTCCGCTGTAAAGGCTGCAACAGCCTATGGCGCAGACACTGTTATTGTTGTTGAAGGCAAGGAATATGAGCACTACACAACAGACGCTTATTCAAAAGCTCTTTATGCACTCGTCGAAAAGTATGGTCCAACCAGTATCCTCATTGGCGCTACCAACAACGGACGCGACCTTGGTCCCCGTGTTTCATGCCGCCTGAAGACAGGTCTGACCGCAGACTGCACATCCCTTGCGATTGACGAGGAATCCGGAAATGTCGCATGGACACGCCCCGCATTCGGCGGAAACCTTATGGCTACCATACTCTGCCCCGACACTCGTCCTCAAATCGGAACTGTCCGTCCCGGAGTTTTCAAAAAGACTGAGCCGGACGAAGCCAGAACCGCTGAAGTCATCAAGGAAGATTTCCATGTTGCCCCCGAGGAGATCCGCACCGAGCTTCTTGAACTCATTAGAGAAGTTGCAGATGAGCTTGTTGATCTTGAAGGCGCTGAAATCATCGTTTCCGGCGGCCGCGGTGTCGGCGGACCCGAAGGCTTTAAACCCATCAGAGAGCTTGCCGAAGTTCTTGGCGCAACTGTGGGAGCTTCCCGCGCTGCCGTTGACGCAGGCTGGATTGCCCACGTACACCAAGTCGGTCAGACGGGTAAAACAGTTGGTCCCAAGCTTTACATCGCCTGCGGAATCTCCGGTGCTATACAGCACGTTGCAGGTATGAGCAGCTCGAAGACCATTATAGCTATCAACAAGGACGAAACCGCTCCTATCTTCAATGTTGCGGATTATGCTGTTGTCGGCGATCTGTTTGAGATTCTTCCGATTCTCACTGCCGAAATCAAAAAGCTCAAGGCATAGGCTAAAGCGCATATATGTTTTCAAAATAAGGGCATACAGGGAACACCTGCGTGCCCTCATTTTTGTTCGGCGCTTTCGATTTAGTATTTGTCTCCTTTTTTCTGCATACATTTCATAAGACTGTCTGTATAAATAGTCTGGAGAGTATATAAATCAAAGGGAGGCAATTATGAACGAATACATGAAAAGCTGTGATTTGGGAATTCCATACCCTCCGGTCAAAACCGAAGGAAAAAACCTGTTCTACGCCTCACTTCTGACAAATGATTATGCGGGTATTGTAAGCGAAATGAGCGCTGTTTCCGTCTACACCTATCAGCATTTTGTAACAGTAAACCGTAAAATAGCGGATACCCTCAAATGCATTGCAATTGTTGAAATGAGACACATGGAATTCCTTGGACAGCTAATCAGCAGCTTAGGGGGAAACCCGCGGATAGCGGTACAGTCCGGCTGTAATTGCAGCTATTGGAATGCTCAATATATCAGTTATGAAACTAACCCTAAATGTTATCTGAAAGATAACATCAGCGGTGAAAAGACCGCAATATCAAATTATAGGGCGCATATAAAACAGATAAATGATAAATATGTGCGGACCCTGCTTGAAAGAATCATACTTGATGAAGAGCATCATATAAAGCTTTTCTGCGCACTGCTTGAAGAATTCTGACAGGAAAACAAAAAACTCCCGGCACTGCCGAGAGTTTTTGTTGCTTTGCGGGTTTATTTATTAATGATTTCTTTTGTATCTCTTGCGATAACAAGCTCTTCGTTCGTGGGAATCACAAGCAGCTTAACTTTGCTGTCCGGTGTGGATATAACGATTTCTTCACCGCGCTTTGAATTGGCTTCAGAATCGACCTTGCAGCCGAGATAAGTAAAGTATTCGCAGATAGCGGCTCTTGTGCTCTTGCTGTTTTCACCGATGCCGGCTGTGAAAATAATCGCGTCAACGCCGTTCATAGCGGCGACATAGGAACCGACGACTTTTGCAACATCATAGTGGAAGAGATCAAGCGCAAGTTTTGCGTCCTTGTTGCCTTCATCAGCGGCATTATCAAGGTCGCGGAAATCGCTGGATATTCCGGAGACGCCGAGAACACCGGATTTTTTATTAAGAATGGTCATCATCTCGTCGATGCTGTAACCATATTTGTTCATAAGATACTGGATAACGCCGCTGTCCAAATCGCCGCAGCGTGTTCCCATAGGCAGACCGACAAGGGGGGTAAAGCCCATGGAAGTGTCAATGCTCTTGCCGCCCTCTATGGCGCATATGGAGCTGCCGTTGCCCATGTGGCAGGAAATAAGCTTCAGGTCATCAATGGGTTTGCCAAGCATAGCGGCTGCACGTCCGGCGACATAGCGATGGCTTGTACCGTGGAAGCCGTAACGGCGAATTTTATCCTTTTCGTAATACTCCTTAGGAATAGCATAAGTAAATGCCTTGCCGGGCATTGTCTGATGAAATGCGGTATCAAACACTGCAACCTGGGGGACATCGTTGCCCATGACCTTTTTGCAGGCGGTAATTCCGGTGATGTTCGCGGGATTGTGGAGAGGAGCAAGTGGAGTGCAGTCTTCAATAGCCTTGAGTACCTCGTCTGTGATAAGGACGGAGGAAGAGAAAAGCTCTCCGCCGTGGACAACGCGGTGACCTACTGCGTTGATTTCGGACATTGAGGAAACTACACCGAATTCAGCGCTTGTAAGTTTGTTGATAACGGCAGCAATAGCTTCAGCGTGTGTGGGAAGGCTGATATCCTCATCAAATACTTTCTTGCCCTCAAGAAGGGGACTGTGCTTTAAATGACCGTCTATTCCTATACGCTCACAAAGCCCCTTTGCCAATACTTTTTCACCCTCCATATCAAAAAGCTGATACTTTAAAGATGAACTTCCTGCGTTTATGACCAAAATTTTCATATCGCTATCCCTTTCTGTATTGTAATCTTGGCGAATAAAATGTAAAATAGTAATACGATTACTATAAAATCACATACTTTTTTATTTTAATCCTAATTGATGTAAAAAATCAAGCCTTTTTATCATTAATTCGTATTTTTGCCATAATATTTGAAATAGGGGAGATATTATGAAGATTATTGGGATAGTTGCCGAGTATAACCCTTTTCACAACGGACATAAATTTCATATTGAAGAAAGCAAAAAAATCGTTGCGCGCGATGCCGCTGCTGTATGCGTCATGTCGGGGGATTTTGTCCAAAGAGGCGAAGCCGCGATATTCTCTAAATACGCAAGGGCGGAAGCTGCGGTAAAAGGAGGGGCGGACCTTGTTTTAGAACTGCCGCTGCCTTGGGCTTTATCCTCTGCTGAGGGCTTTGCAAGGGGAGCCGTGGGTTTGTTAGGCAGCCTCGGCTGTGTTGATTATATCAGTTTTGGAAGCGAATGCGGCGATATGAATATTCTCAACACGCTTGCGACCGCTCTTATGGATCCCGCACTTGATGCGGCAATATTGGAGGAACTGAAAACGGGAATTTCTTATGCCGCGGCAAGGCAGAAAGCTATCGCAAAAGATATCGGAAGTTTAGCTGAATATCTTGAAACTCCGAACAATATACTTGCGGTCGAATACTTAAAGGCACTTTATACATTGCGCCTTAGAATGGAGCCTATAACCGTTAAGAGAAGCGGTGCGGGTCATGATAAGGAGGGCGGATCCGCATCTGATATACGAAAAATGCTTAAAATGGACAAACCTATCAAAGCCTATATCCCGCGCGAAACCCTTGATGTTTACAGGCATGAAATGGAGAGGGGCAGGGGACCAGTCACCATGGAAGCTCTCGAGTGTGCGCTCCTTTCCCGTTATCGTATGATGAGCGCAAAAGACTTTTCAATAATCCCGGATGATGCCGAAGGTCTTGGGAACCGTATATACGCTGCGGCACATGAAGAATCTACGCTTGACGCTATTCTTTCTGCCTCAAAGTCAAAACGCTATGCACTTTCAAGAATACGCAGAATGTGCATGTGCGCCGCACTCGGGATAAAAGAGGGGGATGCGGATGGTACGCCTCCATATGCGCGGGTCCTTGCGGCAAATGACAAGGGAAAGGCCATTCTCAAAATGATGTCGGATAAGGCGGCTATACCCGTAATTACCAAGCCCGCGTCTGTAAAGGAGCTTTCAGCGGAATGCAGAAAGCTGTTTGAACTTAACAGCGCCGCCCATGACTTTTATGTATTGGGCTATACCGCAAAAGAGGAACGCCGCGGGAACGACGATTGGAGGACAAGCCCCAAGATAATATGAATATGTAAGGTACTAAAAGCCCACATTTTGTATAATCTGTGTGTTTTTAATACAATGACTTGCATTTGTAACCATTTTGTTATATTATACATAAATAAATTTGTAATGAAGTCTCAAATAGATATCACAAATGGGAGTTCAAATGAAAAAAGCTATTTTACTGATTTTTTCGCTTTGCCTTGTTATCGGTGTGCTGATCCTGTGCGGAGCTATTAATAATGAATTTAATATACTGGGCAAAGAAGAGAAAAATGAGAACACGATATACATCGGAGTTTACCAGCCAAAAACCGGAGATGATGCCAAAGGCGCAGCGCGCGAAATTCTTGGGATCAGGTATGCATATTCGCTTTTCCCGACTGTTGAAATAGGCGGTGCTACATATAACATCGAATTGCTTGAAGTTGACAATATGTCGAATAAAAGCGGGGCGGCCGATGCGGCTCAAACGCTTGTAAATGCAAATGTTACCGCAGTGCTTGGCTCATATGATTCGGAAAACACAGCAGAAGCTGTCCCGTCTTTTGAAAAGGCTAATATTCCCGTTATTGGAATTTCGTGTGCAAGTCCTCTTGTGGCGGAAAAAAGGGGCAATTTCTTCCGAATGTGTTTTACCGACGCTTTCCAAAGCGGGGTAATGGCAAACTATGCTTACAGTATGGATTACAGAAAAGCCGCAGTCTTAACACAGACCGCCGATATTTATTCCAAGGCGGCGGGCAAAATGTTTACAGAAGAATTTTTACGGCTCGGCGGCGAAGCAGCCAATTTCAGTTTCCGTTCCGGACAAGAAAACTATAACTCTCTCATTACTGAAATCAAAGACAATGATGTTGACATCGTTTTTATGATGTCGGGACCTCACGAGGCAAAATATTTTATTGAGCAGTCAAGAAAACAAGGACTATCCTGCCCCATAATGGGACCGGAAAACTGGGATTCCGGCCTGCTGCTTTCCGAGGCATCATTTTATTCAAAAGATATTTTCTTTGCCTCGGCATTTGATGCAGACAATGATCCTGTTTCAGCTGAATTTGCAAAGCGTTTCTCTTCGTGGATAAGCAAAGACAAAGAGCGCATAAAGGAAAACGGCGGCTGTGATTATTCTTCTTCCGAATCTGCCCTGGCTTATGATGCTTATATGCTTGTAATAGAAGCTATAAAGGCTTCAAATTCTTCTGACCCACAGATCGTTATGGATGCAATAAGAACGATTTCCTATGACGGTGTTACCGGCAAAATCACTTTCGGAAAGGATGGGGAATCGGGAAAGAAGCTTGCTTTTATTAAAACGATAAATTTAAGAGATAAGAAGTTTGAAGTTTTGCAGACAATTTCTACCGAACGATAAGAAGAAAAACCTTTCGGAAATTTCCGAAAGGTTTTTACTTTTTTAGTTTACTTCCGCATATTGCAGCACATTCCTGCAAAGATACAGGACGAGCAGCGAAACAAG
This sequence comes from Clostridiales bacterium, assembly GCA_012719035.1. Taxonomy (GTDB): domain Bacteria; phylum Bacillota; class Clostridia; order Oscillospirales; family Oscillospiraceae; genus UBA2658. The sequence continues at coordinate 42,984 of JAAYBD010000023.1, forward strand.
TATGTTGGATACGGTCAGACAGAGGATTGCAGTGATATCGGAACTGATTATCTGAAAGCCCGTAAGGCTAACCAGATAAGCAAGACCCGCTCCGGGCAGGACCATCAGTATGTCAACCAAAAAGTACAGAAAAACGCCTGCCAGCTTTGGCAAAGAGCCGCCCCATATCCGTTCTATCGCTATGCCTGCGGAAAGAAACACAGCGCTGAAAGCAACCCTTGCAACTATACATACAATACACAGTGTAAAATCTATTCCCATGATTACAGATATCGGTATAAATATCAGGGAGCTTTCAACAAGCTGCGTCGGAAATGTTTCCGCAAGCGCATATATCATTTTTTTCATCGGCGGTTCTGGGATAAGATATATATACGGTTTTGTCAATTCGCGGTTGAATCTGCCTACTGCGACTGAAAAAATCATAATATAAATCGAAAAAGCAAAAACAGGAAAAATCCCGCCGTCTTTTATAAAAAGAGAAAAGCCAATGGATATCAGTGTAAACATTATGGACATCGGGCTGACCATTATTTTACTTAAGCGCCTGTTTTCCAAAAGGTGCTTAAAAAAGAGAACGGATGAACCTTCTCCTCTGCCGATGCCTGTTCTTCCAACTTTTATATGGCGGGGAGCAGATTCCGGAGCAACGCCGTCTTTTGCCGCCCCGGTAATGCTCTGGATGGATTCGGCGGAAGCTATAACATCCTCATAATAATCGCGCTTTGACCTTGACATGGCGGTTAGCATTACAAAGAAAGCAACAGCGCAAACTGCCAAATATACAGCAGCTTCAAGATATTCGCCTTTCAATATGCCGCCCGTAAAGCCGCCAAGCCAGCCGGCGAAAGGAAAGACCAGAACAGGCAGGCCGTTTCCGGCTTTGGCAAGTGCCGGAATGATAGCGCTCTTGTTTTGAAGGACCTGAAGTCCGGCATAGGAAATGGGTAAAAGAATAACCGCGTAGAAGATAATCTTAGCAATATTTCTCTTTTTATCGCTGTCACTTACATATGTGTAAACGAACATAGCAAAGGTTTGGCTTAAAAAAGTGACAAGCGAATATGTCAGGAAAATGAGAATAAGACCAAGAGCGCTCAAGTTATAATTGATATGTAGAGCGGAATACTGAAAAAGAATGAAAATTCCTATGAGCAGAGAGGACCACATCTGCTGAACAAGAGCGTAGAATAAAACACTCCTTTTGCTCAGCGGAGAGGGGAACAGGAAATTCACGTCCGACATCTTGAAAAATGTGCCGCCGTTTTTCAGCCCCGAATTGAAAGTAGTGGAAAAGATCAAAATAAAAAGTGCGTTAATTCCCGCTGTCAGCTCAGATATATCCCTAAGCTTCCTGTCCGGCTCTGCGGCTCCGGATTTTCCGCCGATAAAAGTCATAGCAAGAAGTCCTAAAACTATGACAACATACACTATACGTATAGGCTTTTTGAAAAAACTTAATAATTGGTTGCGCATTTTTGTGCGCAGCAGATATCCAAGTGCGTTCCCTTTCATTCAGCAGCCCCCGCTTTTTCACCCTCAGTGATTTCAAAGAACAGCTCTTCAAGGCTCTTCTCACCGCTTTCGCCGGAGATGTTGTATTTTGTAGCGGCAAAGCTGCCATTTATCATAATATGGGCAACGTCCCAATAATTTTCAACGCTGTCAATCATATGCGTACTGATAAGCACAGCACAGCCCTGCTGCTTCAGCTCAACAAACATTTTTTTAAGTTCCTTGATGGCGTGGGGATCAAGACCAACCATCGGTTCATCGAAAATTATGACGCGGGGTCTGTGCAGAAGTGTGCAGCAAATCGAGAGCTTTTGCTGCATACCCTTAGAAAGCTCTTTTCCGGGCTTATCCTTTTTATCCCAAAGCTCAAAGCGCTCCAAAAGGTATTTGTCATAGCCGTCGTCTTCGAGGCGGTATGCGCGGCGGATAAATTCCATATGCTCCGAAATGGTAAGAAGCTCGTAGACGGCGGGGATTTCGGGAACATACCCGATAAGCCTTTTTGCATCAACGGACTTGTTGTCATTACCGTTTATCAGGATTTTTCCGCCGAAGCGAAGGAGCCCTGATATACACTTGATGATTGTGGATTTGCCTGCTCCGTTCGGACCGAGCAAAACCGCAATCTGTCCTTCATCAACGGTAAAGCTTATGTCGCGGTTTGCTGTCAGCTTTCCATATTTCTTTGTGACCTGTTCTACCTGCAGCATTTCATATTTTCTCCCTATTTAAAATTGTGTCGCCGGTAATAGTTGCTTTTTGATCGACTTTATTATACTATTTAATATGTATTTTTTCAAGAATCTTGCCCTTTGACTTGCCTAATAATCCAAAAATAATCAGCGAACTAATGTGTAAAACAGCGTAAATTACAAAATTTGTGCATATAGACCATTTACCCTTGAAAAATAGTGTAATAGTGATAAAATCTGAAGTTAAATAATCTAAAAAACTAATTGAAAGAGAGCGTGAACAAAGTGGAAAACATTAGAATCGAAAAAGCCAAGGTTTTGAAGGCCAAGCCTTCGCTTGATGGGATACCCTTTGGCACTTATTTTTCCGATCATATGTTTCTTATGGACTATGATGAGGGGAAAGGCTGGCATGATCCCCGCATTGTACCCTATGCAAACTTTGAGCTCTCCCCGGCAGCAGTAGTATTCCATTATGCTCAGGAAGTATTTGAGGGCATGAAGGCTTACAGAAGTCCGGTCGGCGATGTACTGCTTTTCCGTCCGACTGAAAACGTAAAAAGGCTGAACAGCTCTGCCGAGCGCATGTGTATGCCGCAGGTTCCCGAAGACATATTTATTGCAGGTCTTAATGCCCTTATTGAGCTTGATAAAGATTGGGTTCCCAATGTTCCCGATACTTCGCTTTATATACGCCCATTCATAATCGCAACTTCTCCCCAGCTTGGCGTCCATGCTTCAAGCAGCTATCTGTTCGCAATCATCACCTGCCCGGTAGGAAGCTATTATTCCGAGGGGATAAACCCGGTGCGTATTATGATAGAGAACAATGATGTGCGCGCCGTACGCGGAGGTACGGGGCACACAAAGTGCGGCGGAAACTACGCCGCCTCGATCCGTGCGGGAGAAAGAGCCGAAAAGAAGGGCTACAGTCAGGTGCTTTGGCTCGACGCCATCACACGCCGCAACATTGAAGAAGTCGGAAGCATGAATGTCATGTTTAAAATTGGCGGAAAGATAATAACACCCGCACTTACCGGAAGTGTACTTCCCGGAATCACAAGAAAATCCTGTATTGAACTCCTTAAAAGCTGGGGATACGATATCGAAGAACGCGAAATCTCGATTGATGAGCTTTTGGCAGCCGCAAAGGACGGAAGTCTTGAGGAGGCTTGGGGTACAGGTACCGCGGCGGTCATTTCTCCAATTGGAGAGATATCCTTTGAAGGGGAAAACCATCTTATCGGAAATAACAAAATAGGCAATCTTACGCAGAGACTGTATGATACACTTACAGGTATACAGTGGGGGAAAACAGAGGATACCTTCGGCTGGTCCGTAAAGGTCTGCTAATAAATATCATAATAAACATAAAGCTCCCGCAAGCTTGATTAAGCTTGCGGGAGTAAAATTATTTTGAGGCTCCGGTCTGTATAGAAACAATGTCAATGCTGCCATATTTTTTTCTCAGAACAGGCTTTTCGATTTTTCCTGTCGGGTTTCGGGGAACCTTATCAAAAAATATTTCACGCGGACGCTTATAACGCGGCAATGCCATGCAGAATTCGTTTATCTCCTCCGGAGTTGCAGTGATATCGGGTTTCAGCTCGATTATTGCGCAGGCGATTTCGCCCAAGCGGTCATGCGGTCTGCCGATAACAGCAACATCTTTGATTTTATCGTTCTTTCGGAGATAATCTTCGATCTGAACAGGGTAGATGTTCTCTCCGCCCATTATGATTACGTCTTTTTTGCGGTCAACAAGCCAAATAAAGCCGTCCTCGTCTATACGCGCCATATCTCCCGTCCAGAGCCAGCCGTCATCCGAAAGAGAATCGCGGGTGGCATCTTCGTTTTTGTAATAGCAGGTCATAACCCCCGGACCTCGAACGGCAAGTTCACCTACTTCGCCGCGAGGAAGTTCGTCCTTGTTTATATCAACGACCTTAGTTTCCCAGCCGTATCCTGCAACGCCGATAGCGCCGACTTTGTGCGTATTCTCAATACCGAGATGTACGCAGCCGGGACCTATAGATTCGGACAGACCGTAATTCGTATCATACTGATGATTGGGGAAATATGCCTTCCAGCGCTTTATCAGGGACGGGGGAACAGGCTGTGCTCCGATATGCATGAGCCGCCATGCGGAAAGATCATAGTCTGAAAGCTTGATATCCCCGCGGTCAAGCGCATCCAGAATGTCCTGTGCCCACGGCACTAAGAGCCAGACGTTTGTTGCGCGCTCCTCGGCGGCGGTTTTTAAAATCCACTTGGGACTGATGCCGCGCAGAAGGACTGCGGAACTGCCTGAAAGCAGGCTTCCAAACCAGTGCATTTTCGCACCAGTGTGGTAAAGAGGAGGCATACAGAGGAAGCAGTCTCCGCGCTTTTGACCGTGATGATTTTGCTCGACTTTTGCGGAATGTGAAAGGCTGCGGTGCTTATGCAGAATAGCTTTCGGGAAGCCTGTTGTGCCTGAAGAAAAGTATATAGCTGCATAATCGTCCTCAGAAATCTCTATACGGGGATTTCTGCTTGAGCAGTAGAACATGAAGCTGTAATAGCTCTCCGCCCACTCGGGGCAGCTTGAGCCGACGTAATAGAGCTTTCTAAGTTTGGGCATATCGTCCTTTATCTCACAGACGCGGTCAACAAATTCATTTCCGAACACAAGCAGCGAGCAGTCGGCAAGGTCAAGGCAATATTTTATCTCGTCGGCAGTGTAGCGGTAATTAAGCGGCACTGCAAGGGCTCCTGCTTTGAGAACTCCGAAATAAATCGGAAGCCATTCGAGACAGTTCATGAGAAGAATCCCGACTTTGTCGCCTTTTTTTACGCCGTTAGCAAGGAGCAAATGCGCAAAACGGTTTGCGCGGCAGTCAAAATCCTGCCATGTTATTTCGCGGCGGTAAGTGTTTTCCTGATAGTTCATCTCTACGAGGGCAAATTCTTTCCACGAAGTCTGAGCCTTGCTGCCCTCGTGCTCGGGGTTTATTTCAATAAGTGCGGTTTCGTCCGGAAACTGCCTTGCGTTTTGTTCTAAAAGCTCGGTAATCGGCATATTCAACTTCTCCTTTAAAAAAATAAAACGCCCTTCGGAAAATCCGAAGGGCGAAAACATTTCGCGGTACCACCTTGGTTCACAGCCTGCTTACGAAAAGCTGCCTTTGAAGCTCTCTTCCATCGTGCAGAGCACGCCGTGCAAAGAGCCGACACAGTAACGAGTGTCAAGCGTCGCAGCCTACTAAAAACTGTTCAGTGCGAAGCTAAAGGATGTATTCACCGAAATTTTCCGCGCGCCTCTCATCATGCCGGCAGCTTTCTGTTCGGATCAGTAACGGCTACTTCTTCCTTATCATTGCCTTTAAATATCATATTGGCATAATCATAGTATATTTAAAAAAAGATGTCAAGTATATCTGCGAAAATCGTCACATCTAACAATAAAATAAAGATGCTTCGCCGTCATATAAGTGCAAAAATTTCAATGCAGTGCGCTTGCTTATATGGCTATTCGTTATAAATATTGTCCTTAAACTCACTTAAAAACCTGATTGCAAAGCTCTTGAAATCAGGATAGGCGCTTCCTTCGGCAGGATTGGTATTGTAGCTGAATCCAATGTATCCGCAGGCTTCCGGAATATCTACGTTGACACAATATTTTTTTAGGCTTGGATTACTGTACAGTAGCCATCGGGGGATTATCGCGTATCCCATACCGTCCCTAACGCTGCGCATGATCATGTTCATATCGTTGGATTCACATACGATTTGGGGATGAAAATCATACTTTTGGAAAACTCTGTCGATGTTGATGCGCAGTCCGGAGCCTTTGGGAGTTGTTAAAAGCTGCTCATCTTTGATGTCATCAAAAGTTATATTCTTTTTCCCGATAAGGGGATGATCAGGAGGGAACAGAAGGCTGCACCGCTCGCAAAATACAAGGTCAGTTTTTATTCCTTTGATAGGATCGTCAATAATCGGGGGCGTGCAGAAGGCAAAGTCTGCGTCTCCGATAGCAAGGGCGCTGTTTATTTCCTTGGCAGAAGCATAATCAATTGTCAGTGTGTAATTTGGATGCGCCTTTTTGAACGCAACAATAAGCTCTGCCGAGTATGAGCTTATATTGCAAAGAATCCTTATGTTGCGCTCGCGTTTATCAAGCATCGAATCTATCTCGGCATATAGATTATCAACCTCTGCAAGCACTTTCTTTGCATAAATATAAAAATTTTCGCCGTTCTCGTTTAGTCTAATCTTTCTGCCTACATTGTCAAAAAGTGCAAGTCCAATCTCTTTTTCAAGGTTACCGATAACCCTTGTCAGAAACGGCTGAGAAACACCAAGTTTTTCTGCCGCTTTCGTAACATGCTCCATCTCTGCTGTCATGCAAAAATAGCGTAAATCCTTTATATCCATATACCCCTCCAAATGACGTCGATGAACAAGCAAAGAGTATCAGTAAAACGGCATACTAAACCCTGCTGCCTTTGAAGTTATTCCAAATATAAGCGATATCCAGTATTAAAACATAACTGACGCCGTCAGTTTAATCCTAAGATATCACTGTTATCGACTTTTTCCTGAAGCTTCCTAAAATAATTTCTGTTGAAATTTAGGAAATCTTGCATATTTCTATTTTCTATATTTAAGTTGTTATAACTCAGTCCCATATATCCATATTTATCGGGGCTGTCAATTTCTATACAGTATTTCCTGAGTTCGGGATATCTGCTCAATACCGAATATGAAATAAAAGCATAGCCCAAACCACTCTCGACAGCCTGAATTATCAAATTCAGATTGTGCGTTTCGCAAACAATGTTAGGGCGTACTGAATACTTTTCAAAAACATAGTCCACATGGTTGCGCATAGCCCCGCCTTTTGAAGCAGTAACAAGCCTTTCACCATGCAAATCTTCAAATTTGATTGATTTTTTGCCGAGCATAGGATGCTCGGGGGGGAGCAGAACGCATGCTGTATCGCAAAAGACAATCTCTGTCTTGATATTTTTGCTTAAATCCTCGTCTATAGGCGGGTCACAGAGAGCAAAGTCAGCTGTTCCGGTAGCAAGGGCTATGGTCATTTCTTTTCTTGTGCCGTTTGAAAATTTCAGCGCGTAATTCGCGTTTCTTTTTTGAAATTCAGAAATCATTCCATGCGTATGAGCTTCGGTGTTGCTGATAAGCGATATCGTACGTCTGTGCTTTTGGAGGACAAAATCCATTTCGGTATAGAGATTGTCAACATCCGCAAGGATTTTTTTAGCATTTTGATAAAATACTTCTCCGTCATTGTTCAGCTTTATTTTTCTGCCGACCTTGTCAAAAAGTTCCGCGCCAAATTCATCTTCGATCTGACCGATTATTTTTGTCAAATAGGGCTGGGCAATTCCTAATTTTTCTGCCGCTTTGGATACGTGCTCAAGTTCCGCCGTTAAACAAAAGTAACGTAAATCTCTAATATCCATAAAACCCTCCGAAAATCGGCGTAATAGCAATGGAGAATACTTTTGAAATATGTATAGAAACTGCTTATTTTATTATAAAGCAACGGATAAAAAGAATATATGCGCCATATTAACAAAATATTGGTTTTGACTTATACAAAGTGCCATGATTTTTGACAGTACCTTTTTTATAACAATCTAATTATATTTTGCTGCAAAGCAGCAAAGGGGAGCACTTTGCAGTTTCTTTACATATTCTTTATTTTTGCATGGTAGTGAAGGCAGACTATCGTAACTTATGATTAGAGCGGCGGTAGCAATTTTATAACATATTAAAGGAGAAGCGATATGAAAAAGTTTCTATTGATTACCATTGCGGCAATGATGAGCCTTGCGCTCTTTACAGGATGCTCGTCAGAAGAACTTGGGGAGTCAGAGGAGACAGGGAAAGGAAAACTTTCGGGGACTGTATCCGCAAACGGCTCAACTTCGATGGAAAAGCTCATTGCAGTGCTCAGCGAGGCGTTTATGGCGAAAAATCCCGATGTTGTAGTTACTTACGAGGCTACGGGCTCCGGGGCAGGCATAACGGCTGCATCGGAAGGAATGGCAGACATAGGACTTTCAAGCCGTGATCTTAAAGGGAATGAAATGGGGCTTGACACAACTGTGATTGCAATCGACGGGATTGCGCTTATCGTCAATAAAGAAAATCCGGTCGCCGACCTTACGACGGAGCAAATAGCGGGACTTGCAAAGGGCGGGATTAGCAACTGGAAAGATGTAGGCGGCAATGACGCGCCGGTAGTGTTTATAGGGCGTGAAGCCGGTTCCGGAACACGAGATGGGTTTGAAAGCATTGTAAAAGTCAGCGATGAATGTGCCTACGAACAGGAGCTGACCTCCACCGGCGCCGTTATTGCAGCAGTTGCCGCCAACAAAAATGCTATAGGCTATGCGTCGGTAGCCGCTGTAGGCGATACCGTTAATATGGTGAAAGTCAACGGTGTTGTCTGCACCAAAGAAACCATACTCGACGGCAGCTACCCCATCCAGAGAAACTTCAACATAATTACAAAGCAGGGAGCGGAACTCTCCGCTGCGGCGAAGGCTTTTATACAATTTGCCCTAAGCGATGAAGTAAGCGATGTTATTGCAAAGGCGGGAGTTATACAGGCAAAGTGATTTTATGCACGAAGGGAACTTTCGGTCTGAGGTCCCCTTTCGCTGATATCCTATAACCTTCAAAACAACGGGGGACAAAATGAAGCAAAAAAACGTTACAGAAAAAATAATGAACACAGTTTTTATTATATGCGCACTGATATCTATTACCGCAGTTATAGGAATAACGGCATATATGATTGTAAGCGGACTGCCTGCAATTAAAGAGATAGGTCTAAGGGAATTCCTATTTGGGCGGGTATGGAAAAGTACGGCAAGTCCGCCGCAGTTCGGAATTTTGCCTTTCATACTTTCATCGCTTTTTGCAACTTTCGGAGCGGTACTTATCGGCGTTCCCATGGGACTTCTCATGTCGGTGTTCCTATCAAAAATAGCAAGCCCGCGGCTTTCTGCAAGCGTGCGTCCTGCTGTCGAGCTTTTGGCGGGAATACCTTCAGTCGTGTACGGACTTGTCGGAATGATAGTTCTTGTCCCTTTTGTAATGGACGTTTTTAATGTGAAAAGCGGTTCAACGCTTTTTTCCGCTATTATCGTTCTTGCCGTAATGATACTCCCAAGCATAGTGAGCGTCAGCGAAAGTGCTCTCAACGCGGTTCCGAAAAAATATGAGGAGGCAAGTCTTGCTCTTGGTGCGACCAAAATTGAGACTATTTTCAAAGTCAGCATTCCGGCCGCGAAAAGCGGAATCACCGCGGGCATAGTTCTCGGAATCGGCAGGGCAATAGGGGAGGCGATGGCAGTCATGATGGTTGCGGGAAATGTCGCGAATATGCCCGAGCTTTTCGGAAGCGTACGCTTTTTGACGACGGCAATCTCACTGGAAATGTCCTATGCGGGCGGACTGCAAAGAAAGGCGCTGTTTTCCATAGGTCTTGTTCTGTTTGTGTTTATCATGATAATCAATATCATTTTAAACACATTGCTGAAAAGAGGATATAAACATGAAAAAAGATAGCTCCGTAACTCAGCTTAATATGAAGCTCTCGAAAGGGAGAAAGGCATATGAGATAATTCTTAAATCTCTGATATACCTTTCCGCTATTATCATGAGCTTGCTTTTGATTTCTCTCATTGGATATATTTTTGTCAGGGGACTTCCAAATATAAGCTGGGAATTTCTCAGCACTCAGCGCAGTGTGCTTGAGGACAGAATCGGAATTTTACCGAATATACTGTTTACGCTTTATATTATAATAACATCGCTTGCTATAGCGCTTCCGCTTGGAATCGGAGCGGCAATTTACCTGAACGAATATGCCTCCTATCCGAAGCTTGTGCGTTTTATTGAATTTTCAACGGAGACCTTAACGGCAATTCCCTCAATAATTTACGGACTTGTCGGTATGCTTTTCTTCTCACAGCGTCTTGGGCTTAAATCCAGCATTCTGGCAGGCTCGCTGACGCTCGCTATTATGATTTTACCAAATATAATAAGAGTGACACAGGAATCACTCAAAACAACTCCTCAGTCATACCGCGACGGCGCCGCGGCGCTTGGTGCAACAAGGTGGTATGCAATCCGCACGATCGTTCTGCCCTGCACTATTGACGGCATAGTCAGCGGCGCGATCCTTGCCATAGGGCGCATAGTCAGTGAATCGGCAGCCTTGCTTTTTACTGCCGGGGCAGGATATGTGTTGGTTACGAATTATATAAAGGCACTTGGCACAAGCGGCGGTTCGCTGAGCGTTATGCTTTATGTATACGTTATGGAAAACGGCGAATTTGAAGTGGGCTTTGCAATAGCATCCGTACTTATGATTTTAGTGCTGCTCATCAATTTTGCCGCAAAAGCCACCAAAAGAAAGCTTAAAAAGATTGGGTGATAAACATGAACATAATATCATCAAGAAACCTTGAGCTATATTACGGGACATTTCAGGCGCTCAAGGGTATAGATATGGACATAGAGGAAAAAGAAATAACCGCATTGATCGGACCTTCCGGCTGCGGAAAAAGCACTTTTCTGAAAACGCTGAATAGAATGAACGACCTTGTTCCGGGCGTGAGCATAAACGGGGAAGTCAGATACCGCGATACAGATATTTACGCCAAGGACACGAACGTAAACCTGCTCAGAAAAAATATCGGCATGGTTTTTCAGGCACCAAACCCTTTCCCGATGAGCATATATGACAATATTGCCTATGGTCCGCGCCTTCACGGAAATCACAATAAAGCCTTACTTAATGATATTGTCGAAAAATCGCTGCGTGGGGCGGCGCTTTGGGATGAGGTCAAAGACAGATTGAAAAAGAGTGCGCTTGGACTATCGGGCGGTCAGCAGCAGCGTCTGTGCATTGCCCGCGCTTTAAGCGTTGAGCCTGAAATACTGCTTATGGACGAACCGACAAGTGCGCTTGACCCCGCAAGCACGATGAAGATAGAGGAGCTTATGGATGATCTGCGCAGGAACTATACTGTTGTAATTGTGACTCACAATATGCAGCAGGCTGCACGCATTTCGGACAAAACCGCATTTTTCCTCACAGGTGAGCTTGTTGAGATAGGGAAGACAGACGATATATTTTCGATGCCTAAGGATAAACGCACAGAGGATTACATCACAGGACGCTTTGGTTAATATTAAAGGAAGGAAGCTTGGCTATGACGACGCGGAAACTTTATGATGATGAATTAAAAGAACTATCATCGGCGCTGATAAGAATGGGTGCTATGGCTATCGATGCTGTCTCCCGCTCTATGCAGGCACTGAAAACATTTGACAAACAGCTCGCAAAAGAGATAATTGAAGATGATGCGAACATAAACGCAATGGAGAGGGACATTGAAACGATGTGCCTGAAACTTATTTTAAAGCAGCAGCCTGTGGCTACAGATCTGCGCAAGATAAGCGCAGCTATCAAAATGATAACTGACATTGAGCGGATAGGCGATGCTGCTTCGGATATTGCCGAAATAAGCATGTTCCACGACGACTGCAGTTTTCCCGAGATTCAAAACGAGGTGCTGAATATGGCTGAAAGCGCAAAAGAAATGCTTGCCTCCGCCATAGACTCATATGTTACGGGCGACCTCGATCTTGCCGCAAAAACAATCGCCAAGGATGACGTGGTTGACGACTTTTTTATAAAAATACGCAATGAGCTTGCGTCCCGAATTTATAAAGATGCGCAGGAGATGGATACGGTTATTGATTATCTGATGATAATCAAATATCTTGAACGCATCGGAGATCACGCAGTCAATATCTGCGAATGGGTACAGTTTTACGTGACGGGAATCCATATTGACGAACGTATCATATAGGTTTTTGTAAGAAGGGGGCTTAAAGTGAACGAGAGAATTGTAATTGTTGAAGATGATGAGAGCATAAGGAAGCTTCTTGAAGTCGCGCTCGGCAGCAACGGTTACCTTACTAAAAGCTTTGACAATGCAAGGGAAGCACTTGACTATATGTATAGGGAGCCGCCGCATGTGGCTATCATGGATATCATGATGGACGGTATGAACGGCATAGAAGCCGCCCGCACCATGAGAAAATCAAGCGAGCTTAAATCCGTTCCGCTTATAATGCTGACTGCAAAGGATACCGAACTTGACAAAATTATCGGGCTTGATGCCGGCGCTGACGACTATGTAACAAAGCCTTTCAGCGTTTTGGAACTTTGTGCGAGGGTACGCGCGCAGCTGCGCAGGAGCAGCAATGCGGCTCATGAAGCCGCCGATAAAAATATTCTGGAGCTGGGCGGCATCACACTTGATAACAATGTTAGGGAAGTCTATAAAGAGGGAGAACTTCTGCAGCTTACCTTCAAGGAGTTTGAACTTCTGAAGTATCTTATGGAGAACAGATCCCGCGCCGTTTCGCGCGAAGAGCTTCTCGGCAATATCTGGGGAGATGATTTTTTCGGAGAAACGCGCACCCTTGATATCCACATAGGCACGCTTCGCCAGAAACTTGGTGACACCGCCGAAAAGAGCAGCTATATTAAAACCGTCAGGGGACTTGGGTATCGATTTATAGGAGGCGGAAAATGAAAAAAACCCTTATGAGCGGTTTTGTACTTATCCTTTCTCTTGCCTTACTCGTTTTCGGAGCACTTACCGCCCTTGCCTTCAATTCGCGCTTGATTTCAGACACGAAACAGGAACTTCTTTCCTGTGCGGCTTTAACGGCAAAAGAATTTGACCCCAAGCTGGATGCAGACGAGCAGGCAAGTGCTTTTTCGGCTGCGATAGGGGATATACGCATTACTATTGTGTCTTCGGACGGAACTGTCCTTGGCGATTCTCAGGCTGACCACCGAACTATGGAAAACCACCTTGATCGGTCGGAAATCATTCAGGCTTCAGCCTCGGGACAGGGCACAAGCGTGAGAAACAGTGAAACTATAGGAAAAAAGCTGGTCTATTCCGCTGTTGAAACACCCGACGGCTATTTTATCAGAGCTACCAAAGAGGTAGCCGGAGTTTTTGGCCATCTGATTTCAGTGGTTCCCGCAATGGTGCTTTCCATGCTGTTTTCACTGCTTTTGGCGGCATATCTGATAAACAGGTTTTCTGTCGGATTTATTAATCCGATAATTGAAATGAACGACAGCCTTATAGGGGTAAAGGACGGCGGAAAGCTCTTGAATCCGAAGGATTACCGGTACGGTGAGCTGGAGGATATGGCGGTAAAAATCAACGTCATTTCATCTCATTTGTCAAAGTATATAAGCAATATTCAGCAAGAAAAGGAGAAATTAAACTATATACTTGACAATGTCGGAGAAGGATTCTTACTGCTTGACGAAAAGCTAAACATACTTTTAATAAATAACTCCGCCTGCGTTTACCTGAATTGCAGGAAGTCCGCTGTAGGCGAACATATCCTCCTCGCTGTAAGGGATTTTAATTTTATTCAGTGCGCGGAAAGGGCAATCAAAGAAAAAACAAGACTGCTGCTCGACTTAGAGCTTTCCGGGAAAATCGTTGAATCTGTATTTAGATATGTTGAAGAAGAAAGCGGATTTTCAGCGTCGCTTATCATTACGATGTCGGATGTTACGGAGAACAGAAACTCTGTGAAAATGAGAAGGGAGTTTTTCTCCAATGCGAGCCATGAGCTGAAAACGCCCATAACTTCCATAAAAGGAAGCGCCGAGCTGCTCTGCTCCGATCTTCCCATTTCAGAAAAGCAAAGAAAAGAGCTTCTGACAAGAATCGGTGTCGAATCTGAACGCATGAATATGCTTATTAACGATATCATCATGATAAGCCGTATGGAAAGCGGCGATTTGGCTGGGGATATAGACAATATTGATATTTCCGAGGCAATAAACGAAAGTTTGATCGAAATTGCACCGATGGCAGAGCAGGACAATCTGACTGTGAATGTTGAAATTAAGCCGGTCTTCATATCTGCAAACAAGAAGGACATTCGAGAGCTTGTTTCTAATCTGCTTGTTAACGCCGTAAAATACAACAGGCAGGGGGGATGCGTTGACATCTCGCTGAAAGAGCAGAACGGAGAAGCAATTCTTAAAGTCCGCAATGACGGTGAACCGATACCGCTCTCCCAGCAAAGACGTGTATTTGAGCGCTTTTACCGGGTTGACAGCGGAAGAAGTAAGACGATCGGGGGCACAGGGCTTGGACTTTCCATCGTAAAGCATGTTGTCGATTCCTTAAACGGCGCTGTTTCACTTGAAAGCAGCATAGAAAGCGGAACTGCTTTTACAGTTCGATTGCCTGTTTCTGCTGATAATTAATAAAACCGTTTCAAGCTCTCGGGCTTTGAAACGGTTTTTATTATAACGCCGCTCTGTGAATATTATATCAGCTTTTCACGCAGCAGCTTGTCTTTTAAGTCTGTTACAACATTTTCGGTTGCCCCTGAGCAAAGTATATGGATATCCGCATATTTTTGATACAGCGGAGCACGCATCTCATAAATTTCGCTGAAGGTCATTTCCGCAGGAGTCGCGACACCTCTGTCGGCAAGCGAACCTGTAAGACGCTTTTCAAGCTCGGAAACAGGCGTATCAAGCCATACTACAACCCCGCTTTCCGATAAATTTTTCATCGCATCCTCCGAAAAGACCATGCTGCCGCCTGTTGCAATAACCGTTCTTTCGTGTTTTATGTTTTTACCTATATTCCCTTCGATTTCAATGAACCTGTCATAGCCAGCCTCAGCAATAATCTGGGAAAGAGTGCGCTTCTGTTCAAGAGAAATCAGTATATCCGTATCAAGGAAGTCATAGCCAAGCAGTTTGGCAAGTATTACGCCGACTGTGCTTTTCCCCGTAGCCGGCATTCCTATAAGAATAATATTTTTCATATTTTCAACCTCCGGAACCCTGTTTTCTGGATTATAGCATTTTTTAAAACAAGAATCCATAATCAATTGTTTTTAGGAAAAAGGGGTCTTATTATCGACATATGACTAAACGGACAGATTATAGGCACAGAGGTTTTGGAAAACCCCGGTGATCGCAGGTTCTTTTTCCATAAAAACACCGGATTTTATCAATTTATGAATGACAGACAGATATAATTTTGTTATTATATTCAATAAGGTTTCATGCCGGCTAATCAGCATATAATCAATACGTATATAAAAACAGAAAAATCGGAGGTATTGCAATGCAGTATGAAATTTTTGGTACTACCTTGCCCGCAGTTACAGTAACGCTACAACAAGGCGAAAGTATTTATACGCAGTCAGGCGGCATGACTTGGATGACAGACGGTATTTCAATGGAAACCAATATGAAGGGCGGTTTCGGAAAAGCCTTAGGGCGGATGCTCACTGGCGAATCCCTTTTTATGGCGACTTATACGGCTCAAAGACCCGGTGCTCAGATAACCTTTGCGTCGACTTTCCCGGGAAGTATAGTTCCGATCGAACTCAGCGGCTCAAGGGAATTCATCTGCCAGAAGGACGCATTTTTGTGCGCTACTCCGGGCGTTCGTCTTTCCGCTTCTTTGCAGAAAGCCAAAACAGGCTTTTTCGGCGGCGAGGGCTTTATCATGCAGCGCATAGGCGGAAACGGCCTGTGTTTCCTTGAAATCGATGGCACAGTCGTTGCAAAGGATCTTGCTCCGGGCGAGGTCATTAAGGTAGATACGGGCAATCTGGCCGCTTATGAGTCAAGTGTCACTTATTCGGCGGAGACTGTCAAGGGCTTCAAGAATGTGCTGTTCGGCGGTGAAGGGCTTTTCCTTTCGGTGCTCCGCGGACCGGGAAGAGTTTATCTCCAGTCCGTAAGCATGGCTGAGTTTGCATCTAAAATTATTCCGTATATTCCAACATCAAACTGATTTCATAATAGAAAAAGAGAAATAGGTCATGCAATCTTTCATTGCATATGAAAGGAGATTATTCAATGGGTCTGTTAAAAGCGGGGGCCGGTGCTCTTTCAGGTGTTCTTGCCGACCAGTGGAGAGACTATTTTTACTGCGAGTCAATGGAGCAGGAAGTTTTAGCGCAGAAAGGCATAAAGCGTGTTTCAAAACGCAGCTCCAACACAAAGGGTGATGAGAACATCATTTCAAACGGTTCTATTATCGCGGTCAACGACGGTCAGTGTATGATCATTGTTGAGCAGGGCAAGGTAGTCGATTTGTGCGCCGTCCCCGGTGAATATGTCTATGATACTTCTACAGAACCGAGCGTATTTGTCGGTAATTTGGGAAGTTCTCTTTCGGACACATTCAAGAACATGGGCAAGCGCTTTACATTCGGAGGGGATACCGCAAAGGATCAGCGTGTTTACTACTTCAACACAAAGGAGCTTATCGGAAATAAATACGGAACGGCAAATCCCGTACCTTTCCGCATTGTCGACAAAAACGTAGGTCTTGATGTGGACATTTCTATACGCTGCTTCGGGGAATACTCCTACCGCATAATGAACCCCATGCTCTTCTATACTAATGTCTGCGGTAATATTGACGGGAAATACACCCGCGAAGAGATAGACAGCCAGCTCAAATCGGAAATCCTTACAGCGCTTCAGCCTGTGTTTGCGAAAATCTCGGAAATGGGAATACGCTACAGTGCGCTGCCGGGTCACACGAATGAGCTTGCGGAAGCATTAAACGAAGTCCTTTCAAGAAAGTGGCATGAGCTTCGCGGCATAGATATTGTCTCTTTCGGAGTCAGCTCTGTTAAGGCATCCGAAGAAGATGAGGATATGATAAAGGAGCTTCAGCGCAATGCGGCTTTCCGCAATCCTACCATGGCGGCGGCGCATCTTGTCGGTGCTCAGGCAGAGGCTATGCAGAGCGCCGCGAAAAACGAGGGCATGGGCGGGGCTTTCATGGGTTTTGCAGGTCTTAACATGGCTCAGAATGCAGGAGGCGCGAGCGCTCAGAATCTTTTTGCAATGGGAGGGCAGATGCCGTCTTCCTCCTCCGCAGATATTCCCGCTTCCGATGAATGGAGCTGCTCCTGCGGGAAAACCGGCAACAAGGGCAAATTCTGCATTGAGTGCGGAGCAGCGAAGCCCGCTTCCGCTGCCGGCTGGACCTGCTCATGCGGAGCTGTCAATAAGGGTAAGTTCTGCGGAGAATGTGGGAAACCGAAACCCGAGAACGAACTGCTTTATAAATGTGATAAATGCGGGTGGGAACCCGAGGATCCTCAAAAACCTCCCAAATTCTGCCCACAGTGCGGCGATCCTTTCAATGACAGCGATTTGAGATAGTGCTCCGCCTGTTTCTGTCCGTTTAGATAGTTTCGAGGTATTAAGAGGCGGTTTTTACCGAAGCCGCCTCTTAACACTTTTGCTTATACAATGATAAAGAAGAGGAAAAATAATGCTTGCTTTCCAGCTTTCTCTCCAGCTAATAATACTGATACTTGTAGGATTTGCCGTATGGCGGCTTGGTATAGTAAATGAAAGCTTTGATTCATCGCTTACGTCCTTTATATTGAACGTCGCACTGCCCTGTATGATTATAAAATCCTTCAGCGCCGAATACTCGTCCGAACAGCTTATAAACTGCGCCGTTTTGATTTTGCTGAGTATAGTCTTTCTCGCACTCTGGTTTGGGATAGGGCAGCTTTTATTCAAATTATACGGCGGCGGATATACAGGGAGAATACTGCGCTTCGGCGCAATGTTTACGAATTTCTCATTTGTAGGCATCCCTGTTGTCGAGGCGCTTTACGGACAAACGGGATTATTATATTTCGTAGTGTTTATTCTGCCTATCCGAATGGTATATTACAGTGCTGCCGAGCCTCTTTTATCCCCTTTGGGACTCGAACACGGAAAGCGCAGCTTCAAGGAAAATTTCAAAGGCTGGATGTCGCCGCCCGTCGTTGCGGTGTTCATCGGTCTTGTTCTTTACATCACCGGCTTCAGCTTTCCTCCTGCAATAGACAAAACCATTTCGAGCATAGGTGCGGTTTCCTCGCCGATGGGGATGATATTGTGCGGGATATCACTCGGCAAAAACAATATTAAATCTATTCTAAGGGCGAAATATCTTCGCATGCCGCTGCTGCGCAACATCATCATGCCCGCTCTGGTGACTGCAATCATGTATTTTATTCCCGTTGACCCGCTTGTAGCAAAAATAGTTGTGATTTACGCCGCTCTTCCCGTAGCTTCGCTCCTTGCGGCATTTACAATTCAGTATGACCCCGAGCCGGAAGCAAGACTCGAGAGCGCCGGAAGCGTGTTTTTTTCGATATTGGCTTGTGCGGTCACGATTCCTTTTTGGGCACAGATTGCCGAATACCTGTTTTGATGTCTATACGATACTTCGTTTCCCATCGGTACATAATAAGGATTGGCACAGCGCCGGACGTAAAATCAATGCCTATATTGATTGGCTTCCTTTAAGGGGAATATAATGGAAAATGACAAGCAAAAGCAAAGCGCACGCAGGGCGCTGATGCTCGATACTTCTATACCGAAGCTAATACCCAAAATGGCAGTGCCTACCATGACTGCTATGCTGATTTCGTCTATCTACAGTATGGCGGACACATATTTTGTCAGCCATCTCGGCACTGCGGCGACCGCTGCCGTTGGCGTCAATATGGCCATTGACCAGACCATAACAATGGCAGGCTCTTTCCTTGCCTTTGGTTCGAGCAGCTATGTTTCCAGACTTTTGGGAGCTAAGAAAACCCTTACTGCCTCTAAAACCATGTCCACAGCTTTTTTTGCCGCGATTTTTCTTGGCGTTCTTGTCATGCTTCCCGGCTTGATTTTTACCGAAGCGATTGTAAGATTTCTTGGTGCAAATGATTCGGTAACTCCTTATGCGGCGGATTATGCAAGATACATCCTCATCGCAGCTCCTTTTATGGCTCCAAGTTTTGTGCTGAATCAATGCCTGCGCTCTGAGGGCAGCCCCGTTTATTCAATGATAGGGATAGGCATTGGCGGAGTTTTGAATATAGCTCTTGACCCGCTTTTTATCTTTACCTTTGATTTAGGCATTGCAGGCGCCGCAATGGCGACGGCAATTTCAAAATTTATCGGCTTTTGTATTTTGATTTTCCCTTATATCAGCAAGAAAAGCATCCTTCGGCTTTCAGCAAAGAATATCAGCTTTAGTTCCGACATTGTGCGGGAAACAACTTTAATGGGTTTTCCATCCATGTTTAGGATGGGACTGGGCGTAGTTGCAGCCATTCTGATCAACAATGTTGCAGGAAAGCATTCCGACTCGGCGCTTGCAGCTATCTCTGTAGTAACGCGCATAATGATGCTTCCCACTGCCGCGATGCTTGGCTTTGGGCAGGGGTTTCAGCCGGTTGCGGGCTTTAGCTGGGGGGCAAAGCGCTATGACCGGGTTCGGGAATCATACAGGTTCTCATCGATCATCGGTGTTTCATTCATTGCGGCTGTCAGTCTCCTTATCGGGATTTTCGCAAAGCAGATTCTTCTGCTGTTCACCGAAAACAATACAGACTTAGTGGAAATCGGAAGTCTTTGTCTGATATCGCAGTGCATATCCATGCCGCTTAATGCATGGGTCATAGTGGTAAATATGCTCTACTCCGCCTTGGGCAAACCGACTGGGGCTATCATCCTCGGGATTACAAGGCAAGGGCTTTGCTTCATTCCCGTCATCTATATTTTGCCGTCACTTTTCGGCATTAATGGCGTCGCTGTATCACAGGCGGTTGCAGACCTGTTTTCTTTCTTGTTAACTGTTCCGTTTGCAGTTATTATATTAAGGGATATTGCAAAAAGGGAAAAAAATGAAATACAATTGCCAAGGATAGAGTAGCAAACAATAAATATGATCTTTTTAGACCTAAACAATATCATAAAATAATCATATCGGAGGAACCGAAATGAGTAAAAAAGTTATTACAATCAGCCGTGAATTCGGCAGCGGAGGAAGAACGATCGCAAGAATGGTTGCAGAGCGCTTGGGTTATGCTTTTTATGATAAAGCACTTGTGGAACGTATCGCGAAAGAAAGCGGATATTCGGAGGATTTTATTGAGCGCCGGGGAGAGGACGCAACTTCAACCAGCAGCTTTCTGTTCAACCTTGCACGCTCAGGCAGCGGAGGCTATGAAGGCGTGTCCGGAATTTCCGACAAGCTGTATGTCATACAGCATAATTTGATCAAGCGTCTTCCCGAAGAAGGTCCCTGTGTTATTGTCGGGCGCTGCTCCGACTATATTCTGAAGGATTTTGAAGATTCGCTTCATGTGTTCATATATGCGGATACGCAGTTCAAAGCAGATAGAATCGTCCGTCTTTACGGCGAGAGGGAAGACCTCCCGGAAAAGCGCCTCGAAGAAAAAGATAAAAAAAGAAAAGTTTATTACAAAAACTATACGGGGAGAGTTTGGGGGATGAGCACAAATTACGACATAAGCCTTAACAGCGGAAAGATAGGCGTAGAAAACTGTGCCGATATTATTGTTGACTTGGCAACACGCCGATAATTTTTAATAAAATCACAATCAGAAACAAAACCACATTTTCAACTAACATAATTGACAAGTCTGTTTATTGATAGTATAATTAACTCGATATGGTAGCCTGTATTATAATATGTGGTTATCAATACTATATTATCACAAGTAAATGTGAGGTGAATGGCTTGAGCTTTCAGATAATAGGGGATAGCTGCTGTGATTATCCTTATCTCGAAGACGACTACCCTTGGCTAAATCGTGTAGCACTTACCATCGAGCTGGACGGTGAAAATTTTGTTGACGACAAGTCACTGCGCAGCAGTATCCTTATAAGCAAAATGGCCGCGTCGCGCAATGCTCCGAAATCAGCTTGCCCTGCGCCGGGTACTTATCTTGAAGCATATGAATGCGGTGCTGATGAAATCTATGTAGTAACACTTTCCGATAAACTAAGCGGCAGCTATAACAGTGCTGTTATTGCAGCGAAAATGTTTGAGGAGAACAATCCGGATAAGAAGATATTTGTATTCAGTTCACACAGCGCTGCGGCGGGAGAGATTGCGATATGCAATAAAATCTATTCTCTTGCTTCAGCAGGTGTTCCGTTTGAAGAAATCGTTGCCCAAACACTGGAATTTATAAACAATATTACAACTTATTTTATTCTGGAAACGCTTGAGGTTTTTAGAAAAAACGGGCGTCTTAATCATTTGCAGTCCATAATTACAGGCGCATTAAAATTAAAGCTTGTAATGGGCGGAGATGAAAACGGAAATATATGCGTACGCGGAAAAGCTCTTTCTATGGATAGGGCAATCATTAAAATGGCGGAACAGATAGGCGAAAAGTGCAAGGGTATGGATATGAGCGAGAGTTCACTCTATATAACCCACTGCAAATGTCCCGACAGGGCGAGACGTGCACGGGATGCCATAATGGAAAGAGTTAATTTCAAGGACTGCGTGATTCTCAAAGCC
>JAAYBD010000024.1 GCA_012719035.1 Clostridiales bacterium
ATGGACGCTGTTTGCGCTGTGACGCGCACCAATAACGACCATTGCGCCGCACTTTTGAGATAATGCCGCGGCATCAAATTGCCTGATGGATGTAGCGCTACATATTGTATCAAATACTTCGCAATTTGTACACTCTTTTTTGAGAATTTTTTTAATCTCCTCAAGATTATGTTGGGTTTGAGTTGTTTGAAAGACAACTGTCATGGGCTTTTGACGCTTATCGGCGTCTTTATCAAGCCAACATTTGAGCTCTTCTGCATTTGCAAAAACTTCTGCGCCGTCACACCATCCGCAGATTGCGATGACCTCCGGATGATCTTTTGCACCGATTATTACCGGGGTCCTTCCGTTTTCGGTTGCTTCCGCCACAAGCTTATGAATTCGCTTGACCTTTGGACAAGTAGCGTCGATTATCTCCGCACACTTTTCGGAAAGAATTTTGTAATCGCTCTTCGGAACACCGTGAGAACGTATGATGACGCTGGAGTTTGTCGGTATTTCCGCTGCAGACGACACTACATAAAGACCTTTGTGCCGAAGCTCGTTTACAACAGAATCATTATGTATAAGTTCGCCCAGACTGAAGCAGGGCTTGCCGCTGTTTTTCAAGGTTTCCTCAGCTAATTTTACCGAGCGGCTGACGCCGAAGCAAAAGCCGGCGCTTTCTGAAATATAAAGCTTTTTCAATTTTCTGACTCCAGCACTTTAATTTTTTTCATAAGCTCGTCTGCTAAAGGTACGTAATCTTTACTTTGAGGGGCTTCAAGCATATAAGACTTGCCTATTACGACTTTAGACATACGAAACGCCCTTTTGTCAGTTGAGACATAAACCGGCAAAATGGGAACTTTCAGCTTTGTCGCAATACGTACGGCACCGCTCTTTGCCGCAACGGAATCGCTCTCGCTGACTCTTGTCCCTTCCGGAAACATCATTATCTGCCTGCCGTTTTTAAGGTGCTTCATAGCGGTTCTTACGGCGCCTATATCCGTTTCACCGCGTACAACGGGAAATGCTCCGATAGATCTCAAAAATCCGCTCAAAACGGGGATTTTAAAAAGCTCTGCTTTAGCCATGAAATGAAGCTGGCGCTTTGGTCCGAAAGCCAGCCCTATCAAAACCGGGTCTAAAAGGCTCGAGTGATTTGCGCATACGATTACAGGTTCATCGGGTATGTTTTCCTTTCCCCGGAAACGACAGGGAAAAATAAGACGTACAAAGGGATATGCGATTATATAATAGATAAAATATGCGGTATTCATTGGAAGAGCTTCTCCTCAATAAGACTACAGACAAGATCAAAACTCTGCTCTAAAGTATTTCCTGTGGTATCCAATATTTCTGCGCCCTCCGCGGGGCGGAGCGGCGATGTGCTTCTCATACTGTCATTCATGTCGCGGTACTGTATATCGCGAAGGACTTCCTCATAGGTAGTTGATACACCACGGAGTAGAAGCTCATCGTATCTGCGCTGAGCACGTTCCTCGGGAGCTGCCGTAAGAAATATCTTCAAGTCAGCGTTCGGCAAGACCACTGTTCCGATATCCCGTCCGTCCATTATTACGTTATTGGTTTCGGCAAGACGGCGCTGCATTTCAAGTAAAAAAGAGCGCACAGCAGGCATTGCGGAAACATCCGAGGCATAGATCGATATTTCCGGCAGACGGATATCTTCCGTTACGTCTTCCCCGTTCAAAATCATTCTTTGGAGTCCGTTTTCGTCATGGCACATCGTGATGACGATGCCCGGAAGCAATGTCGTCATCCCCGGCTCGTCTTTCGAGTCCAGCCCTGCTTTTTTGGCGGCAACGCCGACGGTACGGTATATTGCCCCCGTATCCACATAAAGAAAGCCAAGCTTTTCGGCACAGAGCTTTGCAATCGTACTTTTGCCTGCTCCCGAAGGGCCGTCTATTGCAATGGAGAAGTTTCTATGCATTTACGAAGTCCTTTCAAGTCATATGTTGATCAGAAGCTTTCCGCCGACTGCGCCGCGGTATAGGCGGTCGACCATGCGATCTGAAGATTAAATCCGCCGGTATATGCGTCCACATCGATTATTTCACCGGCAAAATAAAGACCCTTAATAAGCTTTGAACCCATTGTTTTTGGGTCAATTTCACGCGTATCTATGCCGCCCGTCGTTATGATGGCTTCTGCGACAGGACGCGGCTCTGTTACATTTACAGGAAAATCCTTAAACAAGCGCACAAGCGACTGACGCTGTTTTTTTGTGATGGAATTTACCTTTGTTTCCTCCGGGATGCCGGATAGTCTGACAAGAACCGGAATCATTGTACGCCCCGCAAGATCTGTCAGCGCATTTCGGAAATCTCTGTTAGCATATTTTTTAAAATCCCGCAGGATTCTGTCGTCAAGCTGCTGCTCGTCCAATCCGGGTTTTAAATCAATGGACAAGCGGTATTTATGCTTGGCAAAGTCCCTCATATGAGAGCTCGCCGAAAGGACAAGAGGCCCCGACACTCCGAAGTGTGTAAAAAGCATCTCGCCCAACTCTTCAAATATAACCTTATTAGTCTCGTCATAGACCTTCAGTGTTACGTTGCGGAGTGAAAAACCCTGCATTTCAGAACAATAATCATCATCGGAGACTAAAGGCACAAGCGAAGGGCGCGGAGCAATTACCGTATGCCCGAGACTTTCGGCAAGAGCATATCCATCTCCTGCGGAACCAGTTCCGGGATAACTTGCCCCGCCTGTGCAAAGAATTGCCGTCTTACAAATTATTTCCGTATCCTCAGCAATTACCCGCGTGAGAATGTTGTTTTCGGCTTTAATGGCTGTGGCACGCTTATGCAGACGTTTTACGCCTTGACTGCGGCCAAATTTTTCAAGAGCGTCGGCGACATCGTGTGCCCTGTCACTGACTGGAAAAACCCGGTTTCCCCGCTCTGTTTTAAGCGGAACGCCGATGTTTTCAAAAAAAGCCATAGCATCTGCCGTACCAAATCTGTTTATCGCACTGTAAAGGAATTTCCCGTTGCAGGGAACATTTTCCAGAAATTGCTTATTGTCACAGTTGTTGGTCAGGTTACAGCGCCCTTTGCCTGTAATGCGAAGCTTTTTGCCCAGAATCTTATTCGGCTCTATCAAAACAGTATCAAGTCCGCGTTCAGCAAGCAAAGCCGAGGCCAATAATCCTGCCGCGCCGCCGCCTATTACGACAGCGTCAGTCTTCTGCAGTGTTTTCATAAACATCGTTCTCCGTCCAGACGTTTTCAAGGCGCTTGAATGTGTCGGACAATGCTTCCTCCGAACGCAGCCCGATAGAAACAATCAGTGCATTTATCAAACTCAAAGGCGCGACGAGGGAGTCCAGAAAAGAAACCATATCGCTCCTTGCAAAAAGCGTGATATCAGAAATTTTTATAAGCGGAGATGTCTCTCCGTCAGTAAGGCTTATTGTCGTTGCTCCCGCTTTTTTTGCAAAACGCATTGCCTTTACAGTGCGGCTCGAATAGCGCGGATAGCTCATGCCGATAAATACATCGCCTTCGCCGATGCGTATGACCTGCTCGTACACCTCACTTACAGCCGTATCATTAAGCAGATGTACATTTTCGCGAAGAAGGTTTAAATAATAGCCCATAAAGCTCGAAAGGGCCGCAGAGGAACGCATCCCGACAATATATACATGATTAGCATTTATGATGGCGTTAACGGCAGCGTCAAAGCTTGCAGTGTCGATTTCATCAACTGTTTTTTGGAGCTTTTCCATATCCGCCGTAAGAACGGCTTTAAGTACGTTGGAATCGTGTATAAGTTCTTTTGCAACTTCGATGCGCTGAACAGAGGTAAGACGGTTTCGGATCATTTCCTGCAATGCTTTTCTCATACCGGGATAACCATCATATCCAAGCTCAGCCGCAAAACGCACAACAGTGGATTCACTGACACCTACCGTAGCACCAAGCTTTCCGGCGGTCATAAATGCAGCCTTATCATAATTTTCGAGAATATATTTCGCAATGAGACGCTGTCCCTTTGAGTAACGGATATTGTTATTTGCGATTACAGAAAGAACATCTTTTTCCATTATGTCACATCCTTGTAGTTCTGCTTGTAAAAACAGCTTTGCTTATCCCATGATACTACATATTCAAAACGAAATGCAAGTAGCTTGACAATAAAAACCAAATATCTGTCCCCAATTTGTTTTTACAGGTCTGTTTAATGCGATTTCAGGTTTTATTTTGCAAGTTATCTATCTCGGCGCTTGTCAAGAATCTCCATTTACCGACAGGAAGCGAAGAAAGCTTCAAACCGCCTTCGGCACAGCGCTTCAGCCTTAAAACTTCAAGACCTGCCTGCTCACACATTTTTCTGATCTGCCTGTTTTTCCCCTCGGAGATAGTTATTGATAACAATGCACCGTTATCCGTAAGCTTCAGCAGCTTCACCTCGGCGGGGTTTATTTTGTAACCGTCAATTATAAGCGGAGAACGCAGAATCTCTATTGCCTTTTCAATATTTTCTCCTCTTACCCGCGTTTCATATGTCTTTTTAATCCCGCTTGAGGGATGCATAAGTCTGTGCGCAAGCTCGCCGTCGTCGGTCATAATAAGAAGCCCTTCCGAGTCGTAGTCAAGCCTGCCTACGGGATACACCCTGACGCCGACATCGTTTGTCAATTCGGCGACGGTGCGCCTTCCCCTGTCGTCACTCATTGCGGAAATATATCCCCGCGGCTTATTCAGCATTATGTAGGTCCTCCGCCCCGCTTTGGGGAGAGGAATGTTATCTATTTCTATAATGTCTCTTACATCATCGGCAAGAGCGCCGATTGAGGCGACTTTGCCGTTGACCGAAACTCTGCCCTCGCATATCAGCTTTTCTGCCGCCCTGCGCGAACAGTAGCCGGAGGAAGATATTATTTTTTGGAGCCGCTGTTCCATTTCGACCTCCTACTAAAGCCAATATTTTTCAGTAATCAATCCTTGCTCTGAAATACAAAGCCATATTTATTCACAATAAACCATGTGCGCTTAAAGCGCTCCCATGCCGAGAGCTTTGCATTATCGGCAAGCTCCACATCTTTGATATAAACAAGGGGAAACTCCCCTGCAAGTTCATCGTCAGCCATAACGAATACCCGTCCGGCGCACTCTCCCTCTTTTATTCCCGCATAAACAAATTCCGGAAGCTCAAGCGATAAATTGAGCTTTGCTCCTTTTTTTACAAGGATTCGGGGATTTGCAGAGGAAACGACGCCAACGCTGTCCGCTACTCCGGATATAACCGGCACTTCACAAATTACACCCATGGGCAAAACGTTTCTATATTCAAAATTCTCAAAAGCCCAGTCATAGAGCGCCTTATGGTCGCTCCAGTCATTGGGGTCTGAGAGCGTAACGCAGATAAAGCGAAGTCCGTTCCTTTCGGCACAGGATACAAGGCTTCTTCCCGCCGCCATTGTGTAGCCTGTCTTGACGCCCAGCGTTCCCTCATAGTTCCATAACAGTTTGTTGTGGTTCATATAAGTTTGTTCGCCCACGCTGTATGTTTTTGTGGATACTATCTGCGCAAACAACTCGTTTTTCATCGCATTGCAGGTAATTATCGCCAAATCCTCTGCGCTGGAATAATGTCCGTCGGCGTCAAGTCCGTGCGGATTTTTAAAAGAAGAATTACAAAGCCCCAGTTCCCCTGCTTTTTTATTCATCATCTCCGCAAAACCTTCGATGCTTCCTCCGCAATGGTAGGCAAGAGCTGTTGCCGCATCGTTTCCGGAAGCAAGGAGCATTCCATAAAGAAGATCTCGGACCGTGTATGACTCTCCGGATTTAAGGTACATTGACGAACCTTCAACCGCCGTATATTCGGGAAGTATCTTGACCTTGTCATCCGGAGAACAATTTTCTACGACAACAAGAGCCGTCATTATCTTAGTCGTACTTGCAATCAGCATCCGCGAGTCTGCATTCTGGCTGAACAGCATCTGCCCTGTATCTGCGTGAACAAGAACTGCGGCTGTTGCGCTGTTTTCCGGTGCGGCATGTGCGCTGACCGGCAAGACAGAATAAAAAATAGTTAAAATCGTAAGAATACCCAAAATTGTTTTTCTCAATAATAAGCACCACCCTTGGAATAATTGGGTAGTGCTTATTATTGACGCCAAGGATGCTAATTATACAGTTTCTGGGACGCCTAATCTTTCTTATGCTTATCAATAAGCTGTTCGACTTTGTCGATTATATCGGGTATAAGCTCCACGAGCCTATCAACAGTTGTGCTTGCAGGAGCCGTAATGTTGAGCATTTTAACAACGCCGTCAGATATTGTGAGGAAGCCAACGGGATCGATTTTTACCCCCGCGCCGTTACCTCCGCCAAAGCCTCCCCTTTCCTTATAGGGCATATCGGATCCGCCGCTTCCAAAGCCAAAAGTGACCTTTGAAATGGGGATGAGTGTTGTTCCGTCCGGTGTTATTATTGGATCTCCCACTATTGTGTTTACATCAACCATTTCTTTGATTTTGCCTAATGTAACCTCTGTTAAATCACCAATAGGATGTCTGTCCATAACGTCATTCCTTTCCTTTACGGTTTTTTCGTCTGTGTTTGATGCGAAGTATCAAAAAGTCTATTCCGAAAACGATTGCAAGGTATAATATTTCCCAAATCTGAATGGACATTGTAATCCAGAAATCAAATCTGGGCTTATCAGTCAAAAAATCAAAGGATGTTCCAATATCCCTCTCATTTATGACAAATGCGTTGTCTATGAGGGGAAGAAATGCCCCGATCGCGGCTGATGAAGCACCAAATCCCATAGCCGTATCGAAAGGGTCGTCAGAAGCAAAAGTGTAGTGAATCCGTATATAGTCGACTCTAAGCTTTCTTTTTAAGCGCCCCAAAACCTTTAGAGCGGCCTTTACCAAAGCGGCAAGCTTTTTCTTATCAAGAGGTTTTTTGTCTTCCGGCTCTTCCTCTTCTATTTTGCTTGGCTTTTTCTGCTTCTTCGGTTTCTTATGCTTTGGGGGTTTATACTTTTTTTCTTTTCTCGGCAGTATTCGTATATTGAATAAACCTATCCTGATGCCGAGAATAAGGCTCCTGCCGTTATAACCGCCGTCAACGCCCAAAGGGACGAGCATCAGAACAGTTAAAACCAAAAGCACGATTACAAGCGCCCTCAAGAGCCCCACCTCTTTTCTGCCGAAATATCAATTTACTATTTCCATCTGCTCAGTCTCATCGGATTTGAGGGCATCTATAACACTTTTTAGCTGAGCGACCCCGTCACCGCTGCTCATATCGGGAAGCTTAGGCAGTTCGCTTAGATTCGTTATGGCCATAGTCCTCAAAAACAATTCGCTTGTTTTGTAAATTGAAGGTCTTCCTGTAACATCAAGCTTTCCGCAAGGCTCAATAAGTCCTCTTTCAAGCAGCAGACCCATAGTATATGAGCTGTCAACTCCCCGAACCTGATCAACGTATGCTCTGGTAACTGGCTGAAAATATGCGCATATAGCAAGAACTTCAAGCGCAGACTGGCTGAGTTTCGGCGGCTTTCGGCGTTCCAAAACGCGTGTTATGCTCTGGGCAAATTCAGGCGAACTGCAAAGCTGCAGCGAATCCCCCATGCGGACAAGTCGGATTCCTCGCTGCTGGTAGCTGTATTCATCCGCGAGCTGTTTTGCGCACTTGAAAACCTCATCCGTATCGGTTCCCAGAACAAGAGCTATACGCTCAGCAGGAACCGGCTCACCCGCCGCAAAAAGAACTGCTTCTATTGTTGACCTTATTTCAAGATTGTCCATGCTTAAATTTCTTTCCTAATCGGAGACTAACTCCGGTAATACGGCGGGAACTTCTCCTATAAAAGAGACAGCAAGTTCGCCGTCCGATTCTGTTATTTCAAGACTGCCCATACTGCAAAGCTCAAGAACGGATATAAAGGTTGCAATAAGCTCCGAGCGGCTGCGGCTCAAAAGATATAATTCGCTCAATGTATGCGCTTTGCCGCAGCGAAGTATTTCTATAAGCTGAGAGCATTTCTCACGCACCCCGTATATGATTCGCTTAGGAACCATCGTCCCAACGCGCTCCTCACCGCGGCTTATCTCCCCTCGGGAGAAAACAGATAGCAAAGCGGCAAGCAGTTCCTGAGGTTCATGGCTGTATGTATATGTTTTATTGCAGGTTTTCTTGAGGGGTTCGGGAGTCTTTGAAAAAAGCAGAATCCCCTGCTCTGCCTTTGCCGCAAGTTCAGACGTTACTGCCTTGATACTCATATACGCGTCATGGCACTTTAGCTGCTCGAGCGAATTCATAAGCTCCTCAAGCTCGGAAATTTCTTCCTCTCCCGCAAGCAAGGTTCGTGTTTTGAGATAGACAAGGTGAGATGCCATCTGGACAAATTCACTTGCTACATCCAAATCCATCTCTTTCATCTTCGAGATGTATTCAAGATATTGATCCAATATTTCCGAAATATGCAAGTCGCGTATCTCTATTTTGTTTTTTGATAGAAGCATCAGGATAAGATTCAAGGGACCGCTGAAATCCTGCATCTCGTCCCTGCTCTTAACTATGCCTTCCAGATGAAAGGTCAGATTTTCCATATTATCCTCACCGTGCGCCTGCCGCACAAAGTTTCAAAGCGTAAGTGTATATGCCCATTGGGAAATAACGGCAAGACCGCCGAAAACCGCTTCGGTGACGGTTGTAAGATAAGGCGAAAGCTTATCCGTCGATACTATGATAAGTAGGATGATGAAGCCGTAACGCTCATAACGCATAAGTTTATAATATTTATCTTCGGGAAGCAGTGAAAACAGCACCTTTGATCCATCCAGCGGCGGGATAGGTATGATGTTGAATACCGCGAGCGCACAGCTTAAATAGGCGGTGGTATAGAGCATATAGGAAATCGTTATTCCCAGTTCTCCCGCCGCGGCAAGTGCTCCTGCCGATAAGCCGTAAATCAAAAAGATGATCGCTGCAAGAATTATATTGGAAACAGGTCCCGCAAGCGCAGTTATTGCCATGCCTGCTTTTGGATTTTTAAAGTTGTTCATGTTTATGGGAACGGGCTTTGCCCAACCAAATCTGGCGACCAGCATCATAAGAAGTCCCATAATATCAATATGTTTTATTGGATTTAGGGTTAGTCTGCCCGCGTCTTTTGCGGTATTGTCTCCCAGCCTGTATGCTACATATCCATGACTAAGCTCGTGGAATGTTATGCAGAGCAGGGCGGGGATGACAGATATGAAAGCGTTGGTAATAACAGACCAATCAAGACCCAACCATATAGTTTTAAGTGTATTAATAATTATACCTCCATAGGCAAAAATGATTATTATTTCTACCGCGCTTGTTTTATTATACCAATTTGCATGAGAAAAAACAAGTGCGGGACAGAACAATACATACGGCTAAAACCGCATAATAATCGTCCTGTCCCTTATGAATTATTTTATATACTGCATGATTTCCGTCATCAGCTCGTGACTTCCCGTACCTTTTTCCGCGGAAAAAGGTATAATACGGATATCGTGGGGGAGCTTGAGCGTTTCACAGATAAGTGCCATATTGGGATCGATCTCGCTTTTTTTCAATTTATCGCACTTGTTGGCGACAACTACAAGCGGACAGCCTGTGGACATAAACCAGTTTGCCATAGTCACATCATCTGCTGTTGGCTTGTGGCGGGAATCGACAATCATAACGCCCAAAGAAATCAGTCCATCACGGGCAAAAAAGTCCTCCATGAGGCGTCCCCAGCGTTCTTTTTCTGTTTTTGAAACTTTAGCATAGCCATAACCCGGCAAGTCTACAAAATATGCTTTTTGGTCGATCAGAAAGTAATTGACATGAATGGTTTTTCCGGGAGACTGCCCTACACGCGCAAAATTCTTTCTGTTTAACAACCTGTTAATAACAGAGGATTTGCCGACATTTGACTTCCCCGAAAACACTATTGTCGGAAGACTTCCGTATATAAAGTCCTTGGGAGAGGCGGCAGATTTTATAAACTCGGCATTATTTATGTTCATATTTCGATACCTACTGCCTCAGATTTGAGGGACAAACCGTAGGAGAAGCCTCCATCACCGGAACGGTGATATCTTCCGGTCCCGCCTCATTGTTTACGGTGTACTCAATCTTTGTGTTCAGCGCAACATCAAGAACTTTATCGATGTGGTCCGTTGTAACAAAATTCAAAGCGGCGCGGACCGTTTGGTCAATGTCCTCAAGATCCTTTTCGTTCTCCGAGGGGATTATGACCGTTTTAATACCGGTACGCATGGCTGCCATAGTTTTTTCGCGCAGTCCGCCGATAGCCATGACTCTGCCGCGGAGAGATATCTCGCCGGTCATGGCGACGTCGCGGCGCACGGGGGTTCCGGTAAGAGCGGAAATGACTGCTATACAGATAGCAATGCCCGCAGACGGGCCGTCCTTTGGGATGGCACCTTCGGGAAAATGGATATGGATATCTTTTGTTTTATAAAAATCACTTTGGATGCCAAGTCTGTCTGCACGGCTGCGGATATAAGCAACGGCGGCTTTTGCGGATTCTTTCATTACATCGCCAAGATTACCTGTAAGCTCCAGATTTCCTGAGCCTTCAAGAACACTTACTTCGACATCGAGAACCGTTCCTCCAACGCTGGTCCATGCAAGACCTCTTACGAGTCCGACTTCATCGGCGGGGGCAAGCGCATCCGGCTTGAATTTTGCCGGGCCGAGCAAAGATTCCAGCATTCCGGCTTTCAGCCTTACGGATTTGCATTCGCCGCCCGCGATTTTTTTCGCAGTTTTGCGGCATACGGAGGCAATTTCGCGCTCCAGATTGCGAACTCCCGATTCTTTTGTATATAGTGTAATCAAATCTCTTACAGCGTCATCGCTCATATTGAGCTGTGCTGCGCTGAGCCCATGCTTTTTCCTCTGCTTGGGAATGAGATGGCGTTTTGCTATCTGAAGCTTTTCCTCATCGGTATAGCTTGAAAGCTCTATTACTTCCATTCTGTCGAGCAAGGCTCTCGGAATGGTTTCTGTGGTATTTGCTGTTGTTACAAACAAAGCATCCGAAAGGTTGAACGGAATCTCAAGATAGTGGTCGCGGAACGAGTGGTTCTGTTCGACATCCAGAGCTTCCAGAAGTGCCGCGGCAGGATCGCCTCGGTAATCGCTGTTGAGCTTATCTATTTCGTCAAGCAGAATGAGCGGGTTTGCGCTCTTTGCCTGCTCAAGTCCCGCGATAATCCTTCCGGGCATCGCGCCGACATAGGTTTTGCGGTGACCGCGTATTTCTGCCTCGTCATGAATACCGCCGAGCGAGATACGCGCAAAGTTTCTGTTTGTCGCCTTCGCTATGCTTGTCGCAATACTTGTTTTTCCTGTTCCGGGAGGTCCGACAAGGCACAAAACAGTACCCTTCAGATTGGGCGAAAGCTGTTTTACAGCAAGGTATTCAATTATGCGCTCTTTGACCTTTTCAAGTCCGAAATGATCATCGTCAAGAATTTTCTTTGCCTTTGTAATATCTATCAGTTCAACTGTTCTGGTGTTCCACGGCAAGTCTAAGCACGTATCCAGATAGTTTCGGATAACAGCACTTTCAGATGTGCCGGGAGGCTGCTTGGCAAGACGTGAAACCTCTTTTAAAAGTTTATCTGTGATTTCATCGGAAAGCTTTAAGTCGAGTATCCTCTTGCGGTACTCGTGGAAGTCTTCAAATGTATCATCATATTCACCCAGTTCCGCCTGAATGAGCTTCATCTGCTCGCGCAGGAAGAATTCCTTCTGGGACTTCGTCATCTGCTCATGTGTTCTCTCATTCAAATCCTGCTCAATAGACAGAACCGCGATTTCCCTCGTAAGAAATCGGTTAAGAAGCTGGACCCTTTGCAAAGGGCGCACCTCTTCGAGAAGCGCCTGTTTTTTCTCGGGCTTCATATAGATATTCTGAGCTATGAAATCTGCGATATATCCGGGTTTATCTGAATCTGCTATTTTTGCAAGCAGCTCGGGAGGTAAAGATCCGAAAAGATGGGCATATTCGTCAAACAGGGACAAGCACTGGCGGATGAGCGCCTCCGCTCTTGCGGAAGAATACTTGCTGTCACTGTCCTCTACTATCAAAACATCTGCAAAATAAAACTCATCGTTTGCTTCAAAGCGTGTCATCTTCGCCCGTTCTATGCCCTCAACCAGAACACGGACACCTTCAGTACCGGGAATTCGAAGAAGCTGTTTTATTCGGCAAACTGTTCCGATAGAATACAAATCGTTTTCCATGGGCGTTTCTTTAGAAATATCACGCTGCGCGACAATAAAGACCATTCGATTAGTGTTGAGAGCAGAGTTGAGCGCTGCAACTGACTTTGGACGGATCACATCGAAATTGATCAGCATTCCGGGGAAAACGGATAGTCCGCGCATCGGCAGCAGAGGATACCTTGTTTCCTGAGCTGAGTCCTTAGTTTCTTTCATTGTGTTTCCTCCTTTCGGGGGTGTTGAAAAAGCCGCACAGCAAGTGCGGCTTTTTTTGTTAGTCAAGCACAGACACCAATATTATTGTATTAACGGTATATATTTATGCCCCTGCTTCCTTACGGTGAACCATTGGCAAAGTACCGTTTTTCACACAATCTGCTGTTATTACAACCTGACTTATTGAAGGGTCAGATGGGACTTCGAACATTATATCAGTCATAATGTTCTCCATAACGCTGCGAAGCCCACGCGCACCGATCTCCATTTTTATAGCTTTGTCTGCGATAGCTCCCAAGGCTTCGTCCTCGAATATAAGCTCTACATCATCATAGTTGAGCAAAGCCTTGTACTGGCGTGTCAAAGCGTTCTTAGGCTCAAGCAGTATTTTTATCAAATCCTCGCGCTTTAGCGAGTTGAGAGGCACTATAACGGGAAGACGGCCTATAAGTTCAGGAATAATTCCAAATTTCAAAAGGTCATGTGACTGTATTTCCTGCATGATGGCCCCAGTATCACGGTCGTTTTTGCTTTTAATTTCGGCGCCGAAGCCCATGCTCTTCCTGTCAAGGCGGTTTTCAATGATTTTCTCAATGCCGTCAAAAGCACCGCCGCATATGAACAGGATATTGGTAGTGTCAACTTTGATAAACTCCTGATGAGGATGCTTTCTCCCGCCCTGCGGCGGCACGTTTGCAACAGTTCCCTCAAGAATCTTGAGGAGTGCCTGCTGAACACCTTCGCCGGAAACATCCCTTGTAATAGATGTGTTTTCGCTTTTACGTGAAATCTTATCCATTTCGTCTATATAAATTATGCCGCGCTCTGCCTTTTCAACATCGAAATCGGCAGCCTGTAAAAGTCTCAGCAAGATGTTTTCAACATCTTCTCCCACATAGCCCGCTTCGGTCAGTGTAGTGGCATCTGCAATAGCAAACGGCACGTCAAGAACCTTTGCCATGGTCTGGGCAAAAAGCGTTTTTCCGCTTCCCGTTGGTCCTATAAGCAGAATATTGCTTTTCTGAAGATCTACATCGCCTTTATCGCCAAAAAGCACTCGTTTGTAATGATTATACACAGCGACTGATAGAGCAATCTTCGCTTTTTCCTGACCAATGATGTAGTCATCCAAAACTTTTTTTATATCAGTCGGACGAGGCAGGTTGTCGGGTCTCAGCCCTAAACCATAATCTCCGGAATTTTTACCGGAGGAAACGCCGCTTTGGGGATCGTATCCTTCATCAATTATACTCATACACAGACGAACGCACTCATCACAGATATATGAGCCGTTACCCGCAATCAATCTTTCCACTATAGACTGGGGCTTCCCGCAGAAGCTGCAGCGGATATTTTTGCTTTCTTCAAATTTTGACATAATTACCCCATTTTATTTACTAAGATAGGAGCAAAAAGCAATTAACGCTTATAGATAACTTTGTCGATAAGTCCGTATTCTCTTGCTTCTTCTGCGCTCATAAAGTTATCGCGCTCACAGTCAGCTGCAATAACTTCAACTGGTTTGCCGGTGTTTTCTGCAAGCATTCTGTTAAGCTTTTCCTTCATCCTGAGAATACGCTTTGCCTGAATCTCGATGTCGGTAGCCTGACCCTGACTTCCGCCTGAGGGCTGGTGAATCATGATTTCGGCGTTAGGAAGAGCAAGTCTCTTGCCTTTTGCCCCGCTGGAAAGAAGGAATGCGCCCATTGAAGCCGCCATACCTATACAAATTGTAGAAACATCGGGTTTAATATACTGCATGGTGTCATAGATAGCCATTCCCGACGTAATACTTCCGCCGGGGCTATTGATATAGAACTGTATATCCTTATCGGGGTCCTGAGCCTCAAGGAACAGAAGCTGTGCAACAATAAGGCTCGCCGTCGTATCGTTTACTTCCTCAGAGAGCATGACAATACGGTCATTGAGAAGTCTTGAAAAAATGTCGTAGGAACGCTCTCCACGAGACGTTTGTTCAATAACATATGGTACTAAACTCATGATACTTCTCCTTTGATTATTTTGGATTTAATCTTAAAGAACATACCCATATTTTATGGTAAATATTCCGCTTATTAAAAGCGGAATATTTACATATCTACCCTGATGAAAAGCATATTAAAATCTGTTATTCATTTGTAGCCGCTTCTGCTTCTGCCTTTTTGGAGCTTTTCTTTGCGGGCTTCTTTTCAACCGGTTTTTCTTCCTTTACTTCTTCTGCTGTTTCCTCGGCAGCGGGAGCGCAGGGAACAGCACTTTCCATGATGATATCGTTTGCTTTCTTTTTCCTCATGTCGTCAGCCATTGCATCCATCGGAACTGCCTGCTTGATTTGCTCGACAGTTGCATGATAGGCATCGGCTATATTCTTTATTGCTTCTTCGATTTCTTCATCGCTTACCTGAATGTTTTCGGCATCGGCAACAGCGGCAAGAAGGATGTCGGTTCTTACCTGAGCCTCAGCCTGAGGACGGATCATATTGTGGAAAGCCATAGGATCCATGCCGGACATACGGATATACTCCTCAAGGCGCATGCCGCGAGCCATGAGATTCCTGTCGTATTCGTTTATCATAACGCTCATGCGCTCTTCGATCATAGCTTCGGGAACATCGCATGTCATGTTCTCGACTGCCTTCTGCATTACATTGTAGCCGAAGTCCTCATCAACAACCTGTGTGCGTGACGCTATAAGCTGTTCCATAATAGCTTTTTTGTACTCGGGAAGATTGTCGAACTCTGAAACATCCTTTGCAAATTCATCATCAACTGCAGGAAGCTCAGTTTCTATGACTTCATGAACCTTTACTTTGAAAACAACTGCCTTGCCGGCAAGCCCTTCATGGTAGTTTTCGGGGAATGTGATGTCGATGTCCTTTTCCTCGCCTGCCTTCATGCCGACAACCTGCTCCTCAAAGCCAGGAACGAACTGACCCGAACCAAGCTCAAGGCGCGTGCCTTCGGCTTTGCCGCCGTCAAACTGCTCGCCGTCAAGATAGCCGTCATAGTCGATAACGGCTATGTCGCCAAGCTTTGCCGCGCGGTCAACTGTAACCTGCCGTCCGTTGCGTTTGCGGATTTCTTCAATATATGCATCAACATCTGCATCTGTAATGTTAATTTCCTGTCTGGGGGCTTCAATACCCTTGTACTGTCCGAGAGTAACTTCCGGATAAAGAGCCGTTTCAAATGACAGCGTAAGGGCTTTGTCGTCGTTAACGTCTGCATCTGTTATATTAGGACGGCCGACCGTCTTGAGATTTTCTTCCTTAACGGCATACTCGAAAGCTTTTGGTGAAATCTCTTCGATAGCGTCATCATAAAAAACATTAGCGCCGTACATTCCCTCAATTACCATTCTGGGAGCCTTTCCCTTGCGGAAACCGGGAACGGTTATTTTCTTCTTATTCTTGAGATAAGCGCTGTTGACTGCATCTTCAAATTCACTCTTATCTACTTCAACCTGAAAGGAGATGTTATTGCTTTCTTTTTTTTCAACGTTCTTGACGATCATTAGGTTTTTTCCTCCTACTATTTACATCGGAACTGATTTTTTACCGATGACCACAAATTACATAAGCTGTATTGTAACAGATTTATATACCAAATGCAAATACTTTTTATGAACATTCCCTCAGTCCAAAATCTTTATGGGAACGAAGTTCAGATAGTCCGCGGAAACAAGTCTATGAGTCACTCCGCGGAACTCCCCTTCAAATCTGCTGTGCAGACCTTTGCCGTGGATATGACCAGCACAGCACATGATCACGCCGTATTTTTCAAACAGGTCAAGTATCTCTTCGCATACATAGGTTCCGTATTTCGGCGGATAGTGCAAAAAGACATATTTCTTCCTGTCCCCTGCCGCTTTGAGCGATGTTTCGAGCCGCCCCAATTCACGGTTCAATATTTTTTTGTCGTGCTCCGTACCTTTTTCCTCTTCATAGAACCAACCGCGCGTCCCGCAGATAGCCGCATCGCAGCCATAGAAAAAGCAGTTGTTGTTCAAAATATCGATCGTGGTAATTCCGCTTTCACGAAAAAAGCTTTTTGCCTTTGAAGCGGTTGACCACCAGTAATCATGGTTTCCTTTTAGAATGATCTTTCTGCCGGGAAGATTATCGATAAATAGAAAATCCTCCTTTGCCTCATCAAGATTCATGCCCCAGCTCAGGTCTCCGCAGATAACGGTTACATCGTCCGAAGAAAGAGCCGAAAAGGAGTCTTTGAGCTTTTCTGTGTGGTTTTCCCATACTGAGCCGAAAATATCCATGGGCTTGTTTGTACTTATTGAGAGGTGAAGATCACCTATTGCGTAAAGAGCCATCCATGTTCTCCCGAAATTGATTAATACTGCGTACTTGCGGAATGGAAACAGTTTTGAAATGCAGTGTATATGCCTTATCAATGAAATTATATAAGATTTTGCATCCCCTTATTTTGCGCGTTTGACGCTGTATGCATTCCTAAGCTCGCCTTTACCGCTCGAAGGTGAAATCTCAACCTTATCGCCTTTGGAAAGGACAACGGCAAGGTCGCTGTCTTTAACAGATATCACATAATAGTAGTCATTTGCGTCGAGCCTTATGAATACATGGGTATTTCCGTCAATGACCGCAGTTCTGATATCCTCGATAAAGCCTGTCACAGCGGTGCTTGCATTTTCGCTTTCGTCGGCAAGATTGCTGCCTGCAAGAAGATTCACGTAGTTGCGCTCACATTCCGCGACCGATGTTCCCGAAGCAACAAGCTGATATTGCTCGACATTGACCATCGCGTACATTTTTACAAGTCCGCCGCTGTCCTTGAGCGCCATAAAATAGGTCGGCTGATTCGAGATGTTCAGAAGAAGAGGAAATGTCGACTTATAATCCGTGTATTGGACTATACCCTCAGCGCTTGCCATAGCCGCAATTTCCTGCGCACCTGCGCAGCTATAGAACCTTGTTTCCTTTGTTCTCTGGTTAGTAAGAATAAATCCGATGTTGGAGCCGTCCATGTTTACGCTTGTTATTCCCGTATACATATAAACATCGTCATCTTTTGCAATATAGTTGTAGCCCTCGGTGGTTATTGTCACGTCGCGCTGTCCGATAAAGGAGTTTACCCAGCCGTTCTGATACATTCCATGGTAGTCGTACTGTCTCATAATCAGTGAGGCGGTGTAAACTCTGTCGACCCAGTTTGGAACTTCCTCATAAAATTTGCATTCGCCGGTGACTGCGTTCAAAAGTACGGCACCGTCAATATCCGTTCCGCCGAAGAGCCCTATTTTTTTGACTATCCTTGGACATACCCAATAAGGTGTTCCCTCATCATCAATTTCAAAGTTCACCGTATCGAATATAAATGTAGGGTAATTGAAACGCAGATGTCTGTAGACGTTGCGGAAAAAATGCTCGTTTGTCGTGTATTTCATGCCTTCGCTGAGCCTTACGGCATTAGCCTCCTGCGTCACCATATCGATAACGATGTATGCAGGCAGTCCTTCCGAACGGTTGGTAATCCACTTGAAAAAATCGCCGTATAAAAGCGGTGTAACGCGGACCGGACGTCCCTTGTAGTTTATTTGTGTGTAATCATCAGCCACTTCAAACTGGGAAACCATGTCCGCAAGCTCCCCCATTTTCTTATCTCCAAGCTTCTTCGCGCTGTCTGCGTCAAGCATTGGAATCTGATTATAGGATACTTCTTGAACTTCAGCGGCAAAATCTCCGGTTTCAACCGTCAAAAGGTTGCGGTAAGAGTGTGAACGTATTATCGGAGAAGAAATCAGGCTTCCGACAACAAAAACGGCGGCAAGAAGCAGGCAGATAAAAACCGGAATGGCGCAGTGGGTCTTTATGCTTTTCCATAGCTCATGGCCGCTCTCCGCCTTGAACAGTCCCTGTGTCATAATGGACAGAAAGCAGTATACTGCGGACAGTAAAAGGATAAAGGTGTAAAAAGCGGGGTCCTGTAAATTTAAAGCGGGCAATTTAAAATAGAAATACACAAGCCCGATTGCCAGGGTTATAAGAAGGTTTACAAGTGTTCTTTTCCCTTTTCCCTGTGATCTGGTTTTGTCCATAATGACCTCCCAAATATTTATCGATTTTATCGATGCGTCAAAAGTTATCTGTTTGTTAGTAGTATACTACAAATTGCCAGATTATTCAATGGCAAGATTTCTGCTCCGGCACCCTGCCGGATGATTGGTAATCCTGATATCCTGCTTGTTAACAATCCCTTTGTCCCGGGAATAAGCTGTAACGGTGATTAAAACAGACAAAGGAGCATTTATATGATAATAAATAACAACGGAGGCGAAAATAGGATGAACCCTATGCGGCAGGGCCGTCCTGTTCAAAAGTCCGGCGGAAGGATGTCTCCTCAAAATTCCAACCGTCCGGCATCGCCTGAAAATAGAAGCCGCGCTGCCGCAGAATCCAATGCCGCTAACTCAGCGCAGACGAAAAAAGGGCTCGATCCAGAGCAGGCAAAAGAAAACAGATATCAAACAGCCGAACAGCAAACTCCTCCCTCAAGCGGCTATATGACGGACAGTTTAGGGCGTCCGATTCCGAATGATACTAATTCGCTTACTGTCGGCGCTAACGGTCCAGTCCTTTTGGAAGATATACATTTAATTGATAAGATAGCACACTTCGATCGAGAGCGTATTCCGGAACGTGTTGTCCATGCTAAAGGTGCGGGAGCCTTCGGCACTTTTGTCACGTATGAGAGTATGGAGAAATACACTACCGCGGACTTTCTGCAAAAAGCGGGAAAGCAGACGCCGGTACTTGTCCGTTTTTCAACGGTCATAGGAGGGCGCGGTTCTGCCGACACTGTGCGTGATCCCAGAGGATTTGCAACAAAGTTCTATACTAACGAAGGAATATATGATCTCGTAGGAAACAGTCTCCCCGTCTTTTTTATCCGCGATGCTATCAAGTTCCCCGATGTTATTCATTCGCTGAAGCCCTCACCGGACAGCAATCTCCGCGACCCGGAGCGTTTTTGGGACTTCATTTCCCTTTCGCCCGAAGCAACACATATGATAACATGGCTTTACAGCGACCGCGGCACCATCCGTGACTACAGAAATATGGACGGCTTCGGCGTCAACACCTATATTTGGGTCAACAGAGACAGCGTCCACCATCTGGTCAAATTCCATTTGAAAACTATGCAGGGGATTGAAACGATCGACCGTTTTGAAGCGGAACACTTAGCTGGAGCTGACCCCGATATTGCGACAAGGAGACTGTATGAGGCTATCAAAAGGGGTGATTACCCCAAATATGAGCTGTGCGTACAGCTTATGACGCCTGAAGAAGGCGAAAATCTGCCGTTTGACCCCTTAGATGATACCAAAACATGGCCTGAGGATAAGTTTCCGCTCAAAAAAGTCGGTCTTCTTACTCTCAACAAAAACCCTCAAAATTTCTTCGCACAAATCGAACAGGCAGCCTTCTGTCCCACAAATATTGTTCCCGGAATTGAGCTTTCCGCCGATAAAATGCTTCAGGGACGCGCATTTTCCTATGCCGACACGCAAAGACATCGCTTAGGTCCCAATTTCATGCAGCTTCCTGTAAACCGTCCTTTGAAGCCCCCCTTCAATAATCAGCGCGACGGTGCTATGACTTACTCTTTCAATCCCTCCCCAATCAACTATTCCCCCAACAGCCTTGCAAATAACAATCCAAAACCGGCGAATATTCCGGTTCCCAAGCCTGTTTATGCGAGCGGAAATATCGGACGCTTTACAATAGCAAGAACCGATGACTTCACGCA
Organism: Clostridiales bacterium; assembly: GCA_012719035.1. Lineage (GTDB taxonomy): Bacteria > Bacillota > Clostridia > Oscillospirales > Oscillospiraceae > UBA2658. Next base: position 20,253 of record JAAYBD010000024.1, read on the forward strand.
GGCGGGTGAACGCTATCGCTCACTCGGCAAAATCGAGCGCGCCCATCTGTGCGACAACATTGCAGTTGAGCTTTGGAGCTGCAGACCCGATATAATAAACCGTGTTCTGAAATATTTTGAAAACGCCGACAGAGAATTTGCTCAGGGAGTAAGACGCGCCATGGAAACCTACAGAAAAAAATAGACACAATGAACACAGCTTCTGCTTACAAGAAATTAAGCCGCAGGACCTATTGGCAGGGTCTTGCGGTTTTTATTCTGCATTGTCCGCATATAGCTTAGGCAGCAAATCAGGAAAAAGTTATCCTAATATAAAATATAAAAAGAGAGATTATTCCCAACATTCAAGTAATTCGTAACCCATTTTATATTGTAACAATATATTAGTATAGAGAAATCCTGTTTCTTTGCATGGATATTTTTATTTAGGAGGGCTCTATATTGAATAATACTGTGATACCGCTTAGTAAAGCGCCGATTGGGAAAAAAGTGATTGTATCCGGTTTGACATCCGACGGTGCTTCACGAAGGCGGATGCTTGATCTTGGCATAATTGCCGGCACCGAAATAGAGCCGCTTTATAAGAGCCCGTCGGGAAACACGACAGCTTATATGATAAGAGGGGCTGTTATTGCTCTGCGGGCTGACCTGTCATATAAAATCATGGTTTCAATGTCATAAATTAAAGTATGGCTGAATATAATTTTCGTTATGAAAGTAATCTTGCTTTATGCTTCGTTCGGCCATAATTATATGGGAGGACAATTATGGATTTTAAGGGCATAGCACCATTTGAGATAAATTCTAAATACCGCGGACTACATATTGAAAAGAAAGCACAAAGTGACAAGATAATCGCGCTTGCCGGCAATCCGAACGTGGGAAAAAGCACTGTGTTCAACAGCTTGACGGGGCTTAATCAGCACACAGGCAATTGGCCCGGAAAAACTGTTATGAATACTCAGGGGAAATATACTTATCGGAACAACAACTATATCATTGTGGATATGCCGGGCACTTATTCCCTTATGTCTAACTCCACAGAGGAGGAGATTGCCCGCGACTTCATCTGCTTTGGTCAGCCCGATGCCGTAGTCGTCATTGCAGATGCCACCTGCCTCGAGCGGAACCTAAATCTGCTTCTTCAGATAATGGAGATGACGGGAAATGTTGTTCTTTGCGTCAACCTTATGGACGAAGCGGGAAAAAAGAAAATCCGTATAAATTTAGATATACTTTCGGAACAATTGGGCATCCCCGTTGTCGGAACAAGCGCGCGAAGCAAAAAAGGTCTTGGCAAACTGCTGGATGCAGTAGCTTCGGTAGCTGAGAATCGCGCCGGTGCCGAGCCTCTATGCCTTATTTACTCAGATGAAATCGAAACAGCCGTTTCAATGGTTGAGCCGTCGGTCAGCGCCTGCCTGCATGAAAGCGTAAGCAGCCGCTGGGTCTCGCTTAGGCTGCTGGATGCTGACGACAGCCTGCTGAATTCACTGACGGAATACCTTGGTTACGATATAATGCAGGATGAGGAGATTTCTGATAATGTTGCAAAAGCCAGATTATATTTGGCGGAAAAAGGAATCCCTCCCGAAGAATTCGCAAATCAGGTAGTTGAGAGGATCGTAAAAACCTGTGAAAATCTGAGCCGTGAAACCATAATATATGAAAAAAAGGAATATGCCGATTTTGACAGAAAAATCGATAAAATTCTAACCTCCAAGCTTACGGGCGTTCCAATTATGATCCTTCTTTTATTTGGAGTATTCTGGCTCACCATTTCCGGTGCAAATGTTCCTTCAAACCTCCTTGCGGAGGGATTATTCTCACTTGAAAAGCCAATTTCGAATTTCTTTATCTGGATTTCAGCGCCTGAGTGGATTCGGGGAATACTTGTCGACGGTGTGTACAGGACACTGGCATGGGTCATTTCGGTTATGCTCCCCCCTATGGCAATTTTCTTTCCTTTGTTTACCCTGCTTGAGGATTCGGGATATCTGCCGCGCATTGCTTTCAACCTTGACAATTATTTTAGAAAAGCCTGCGCTCACGGCAAGCAGGCTTTGACTATGTGTATGGGCTTCGGCTGCAACGCGGCAGGGGTTATCGGCTGCCGCATCATAGATTCACCGCGTGAACGTCTGATAGCCATTATTACTAATAATTTTGTTCCCTGCAACGGAAGATTTCCAACGCTTATTGCTATAATAATGATGTTTTTCGCGGGAACCGCCGGAGGCGTCTTTCAGTCCGCCGTGTCCACTCTGATGCTCACCGGAATGGTCGTTCTTGGCGTTGCCATGACGCTGCTTGTATCCAAGCTGCTGTCAAAAACTATATTAAAAGGTATTCCTTCTTCATTTATACTTGAGCTTCCCCCCTATCGCAAACCCCAAATAGGTAGGGTAATAATCCGCTCAATACTTGACAGAACGCTCTTTGTTCTCAGCAGGGCTATTGCTGTTGCCGCTCCCGCAGGTTTCATAATCTGGATTCTTGCCAATATTAATGTCGGTGATTTAAACCTGCTTTCCCACTGCGCCGGATTTCTCGACCCTTTTGCCAAACTTATAGGTCTTGACGGCTATATACTGCTCGCTTTCATTCTTGGGTTTCCTGCAAACGAGATAGTTATTCCAATTATTATTATGAGCTACATGGCGGAGGGGTCGCTTACCGAATTGAGCACCTTATCCGAGCTGCACACACTTTTAATAGATCATGGATGGACTTGGCTGACTGCAGTCTGCACAATGCTCTTTTCTCTTATGCACTGGCCATGCGGAACAACCTTCTTAACGATATTGAAAGAAACTAAGAGCCGAAAATGGGCTTTTCTATCTTTCCTCATTCCCACGGTTATCGGAATAATCCTTTGCTTTATCACAGCAACGACCGCAAAAATATTCAGCCTTCTGTAATGAGCATATTGATATTATAACGCCGGCAGGGATATTCTCTAAAATCCCCGCCAGCGTTACTTTTATTGTGACAAATGGCATAATATTGAAGTTATAGAGTTTGTTTTGCGTTTTATGCCAGTATTTGACCATATTCCAAATAATTCTTGTAAAACTTGCAATATATGATAGAATGTACAAAGTATATCTTCCCTATGAAAAGCTATATTGGCCTATCCGCACCATGAATATGCAATATTTTACAATGCTTATCACGGAGGTAACCAAATGAAAGAGCTGAACAAAACAAACATCATCATCTTATGGATATTGACGATTGCGCTGATTGTTTTTATCACAATATCCAGAGGATGGGAAAACCCATCTACCAAAATCAGCGACTTAGGCATGCTTGCAGGCGTTACCCTTGTCACGATCATTTTTTTGACAAGAGTAAGCGCAGTAACCAAGGCTTGCTGCCTGACTTTGATAATTGCCGTCGATTGTTTAGTTGTATCCATAGCTCAAGGCGGTAACGATGCGACTTTTCTCGTCTCTTTTCTTCCGATGGGAACGGCTCTGTTATATTTCAACAGGAAGATAATTACGATTTTTTTATCGGTTTACATACCTATTGCAGTTATTGTTTGTATTGTAAACCCAGAATATATCAGCGGACCGGGCTCATCCTTGACACTAAGTCTTGAATATATAATGATATATATCATGCTCGGCATACTTATGATACTTGTAACAAAAAGAGGCGGTACGCTTATCCACTCCTCAAACAAAATGCTTAGCAGAATTAAAGAGGACGCTAAAACAACCAGCAGTGTTATCGAACAGTTAAATTCTTCGATGGAAGAAAGCTCCCAAAATATCGGAATACTCACTGACCGTATTCAGGGAATAAGCGATGCAACATACGAGATGGAAACCTTGACCAAAGCAATGAGTTCCTCCGCAAACGCGCTCAGCTCCCTGGTTTCTGATACTGTAAATGCAATTAATCAAAATGTTGTCTTGAACAAGGAACTTGAAAACCAATTTGAGGAAGTCGGAATTGCCGTTCAGAACGGCAGTGATGGTGCGCTTCATGTTAAAACGACTTTGGATTCGATGAAAGACACTGTCTTGGCGTCCGGAGAGGCAACGGAAGTCCTTCTCGGCAAAATATCTTCGGTAAACAGCATCCTTAAAGAAATAAATAAAATAACTATGAGAACGAATATGCTTTCTATCAACGCCTCAATAGAGGCAGCCAAGGCTGGAGCAAACGGCAAAGGCTTCTCCGTTGTCGCAAATGAAATCAAAAGCTTGGCAGATGAAAGCAGTGAGTCCGCCAAAGGTATCCAGCAAATCATAACCGAGCTGTCTTTGCAGGTAGACGATGTCGCAACCAAAACTTCAGCCGGCACCAAATCCGCAATCGCAGGATTGGAAAGCATGGAAAACCTGCTGGTTACATTGGAAGAAATAAAGAATGCGAATGATATCGTGGCTAACGTGGTTTTAAAAGAAACTCAGACCAATGATGAAGTTAACAGAAAATTTGAAACCGTTTCGACTGAAATAAGCAATTTGGTCACCGATGTTATAAGTATCAGTGAAACTATTGAATCCGTATCGGCGGATATTCACAAACAGAACACTTCAATCAAAAATGTTAACGAAGAGATAGGAAAAATGAAAGCTGTTACTGCCAGTCTTAATAGAACTGAAGAATATTGATTTTTACTGCGGAAAGAAAGTAAGAATAAAACAGTTGAAAGCCTTGTATCTAAAGTGATACAAGGCTTTTTGTTATTTAATCGGATAGCTGCCTCACAATTCTGAGTGGGATAGAGCGGGTGATTTTCTGCCTTTTAAAATTTTCAAGCTAATGCTGATAATAGCGGCAAGTATAATAAAATTATATTATTATCAATACGGCTAAACATTATAAAAAAACAGCCTTGAATTGTTTTTACTCTGTTTTGTTGTCCCCTGTTCTCTCGGCAGCAAGCGATTGATCCATACTTCAGTAACCCGATAGGCTCTATTTTAAGAACAGACAAAAGCTTGGCTTTAAGTTTCTCTTGCTGCCTATCTATCCCATTGTATAAAACGACTAAAAAGAATTTATGTAAGTTTTCCTGATCTTTTTGCGTAAATGCCGATGGTCACTGTGAGTCTGCTCTCCTTTTGTGCTGTAACAAACCCCATTTCTAAGCATATCAATGTATTGGGGATATAATGCCCTGATAACAGTCTGTACTGGAGGAGACATGATGAAGGATGATAATCATAATTATAGTATGATGAAGACCAATTGCAGTCCCTGTAAATGCCCGCGCATTTATTACCGCAATGGCAACACCAGCAGTTCTGCTTCTCAGGAACAATACCGGCGCCACTGTAAATTACGGATTAATGTCGGTATTGGCAACCCTTATTATCAAAAAAACAATGGATTAGGATGCCATATTCTAAGCTGGCTTGGAGGTTATTATGAGTAATACTGCTCTTCAAATAGAACGAACTGCCGCAGGTTTCGTAGCTGCCAGCGCAAATGTGCTATTTGATTCTATCGTATATTCCAACGGCAATATCACTTACAATCCCGCCACCGGATTCATTACCTTTAAGGAATCCGGACAGTATAAATTGAACTGGTGGGTAGCTACACAATCTTCTGTATCGACCATGGGCATCGGATTTGCGTTGGTTTCATCGCAAGAAGACACCATAATCGGCAATTCGCCAATCAAAACAGGAGAAGTGGGCGGAGTTGGCGTCATAAAGGTTGTAACAGCGCCTGTAAACGTAGAATTGAGGAATATCAGCGACGCAACAATTTATTATCCAACAGTTGTCCCAGTCAAAGCATCTTTGGCTGTAATTGGAATAGATGATATGGGAATAACCGGTCCCACAGGTCCGACAGGTCCGACGGGCGACATCGGTCCCACAGGTCCGATAGGACCCACGGGTGACCTCGGTCCCGCAGGTCCAACCGGTCCCGAACCAATACAGGCTTATGGCTATGTTTATACGCCTGTTTCGGGATCGAGCTGGGCTGCGGAACAGGGAAATAATCTTGTGTTTATGGAAAACGGGCCTCTGGTCAATGTGACACATATTGTGGAGACCAGTGAAATCAATATTTTGGAAGACGGTGATTATAAGATACACTATACGTTTGTTTTAACAGAGCCGTCAGATATGGTCCTGTCCTTGGCGGTTAACGGCGTGGTGGCAGTCTCCACCTCTATCCCAACCGGAAATGAAGCCGGCGAGTTTTCAGATCCATCGATTCTGTCCTTGACGGCAGGAGATGTTGTAACCTTGCGCATCGATTAGCCCTTTCGGAAAAAACCAAATGGGAGGAAAGCAGACATGAAAGTAAAAACGCATGAAAGCGCAGTGAAAACACCGTCTTTCTTTGTCCCAAACCATGGACAATATCTGCAGGAGGTCCTCTTTGCCGCCTCCGCGAAGCATACGCAGTTTTATTTTATGAAGTCACACATCCTCCACGCTATGGAGTGTGCTGCGGATGAAACGGACGGGATGCGGGGCGTCGCTTTGTCGCTGGGGTTTGTGAACGCAAATCTCGATTTATCCGTGCAGGGCGCCGAGCCATACGAGGGAAAGGTCAATTATTTTAAGGGGAACAAGGCAGATGAATGGAAAAGCAATATCTCCACCTATGGGGAATTAAGCTATAACGAGGTATGGGAAGGCATCAGCCTCAGCATCCGGCACACGGAAAAAGGGATCAAGCTTGACTGGCATATCGCGGCGGGAACAAATCCCGACGCCATCCGGTTGACCTGCGAGGGCGCGGAGAGCCTGTCCGTTGGCGACGGCGGCAGCCTTGTGCTTGCCCACCCATACGGCGAAGTGCGCGAGGAAGCCCCGGTTGCCTATCAAATGAAAGACTGTCAGCGTGTGGATATACCTTGCGGTTACCGCCTGGACGGAACACTCTCTTATGGATTCTGGCTTGGCGAAGGCTACGACTCCGACCGTGAGCTCATCATCGACCCCCTGTTGCCCTACGCGACGTATTTGGGAGGAAGTCTCGACGATCATGCCGTTGACATAGCGGTAGACGCCGAAGGTTGTGCCTATATTACAGGTTATACGCTTTCTAATGATTTTCCCGTCACATCTGGTGCTTTTCAAACAACCCTTCCAAAAGGTACTTCGGCGTTTATCACAAAGATCAGCCCGGACGGCAGCCAACTAATCTATTCCACCTATCTTGGGGGGGAGTACTGATGAAACGTATAGCTCGTCAATTGCGATAGACAGTGCCGGCCACGCCTACGTTGCCGGTTCAACATCGGAGACTGATTTCCCCGTTACGGCAGGGGCGTTTCAGACAAGTAAAAAGGGGGTACAAGATTGCTTCGTCACCAAGCTTTCGCCGAATGGCGCAAGTCTTGTGTATTCCACCTATCTTGGCGGCAGCGAAAACGATAACGCTTATTCTATCCGGGTGGACACGAATGGCTCCGCTTATGTGAGCGGGAGAGCCGGCTCGGATTTTCCCATTACGCCAGGGGTGTTTCAAGAGTCTCTCGCCGGGGATGAGGATGGATTTATCTCCAAGTTCTCCGCGGACGGCACGGCGCTGATTTATTCCACCTATCTTGGCGGTTCCATCGCTCTTAACCGTGCCGTATCATTTATAAGCGCAATTACCATCGACACGGCGGGCAACGTATACGCCACGGGCCCAACCAGCGCCTCAAACTTCCCCGTAACCCCCGGCGCGTTTCAGACAACCTTAAAGGGCGATTCCAGCACATTTGTAACGAAAATTTCATCGGACTTTTCCAGTCTCGTTTATTCGACCTATGTAGGAGGCAGTGGTTATGACAATTTTAGCATAGGTATCTGTATAGATGAGCAAGGAAACGCCTATGTGACAGGCTATACTAAATCCCCCGATTTCCCGGTTACGCCCGGCGCGGCGCAGGGTTCCTACGGTGGCAATGGAGACGCTTATGTGTTTAAATTGTCGGCTGATGGCTCCGCATTGGCTTACAGCACCTATTTAGGCGGCAGTTCTGATGACACCGGATGCGCAATAACACTGGCTTCCGGCAACCGTGCATACGTATCCGGTTATACGTATTCATCCAACTTCCCGACAACCCCATGGGTATCCCCTACCGCACTGCATGGTGATAGAGCCGCTTTTCTCGCGATAATATCTGAGGACGGAACCTTTTTTATTGCTTCCAACTATATTGGCGGGGATAATGAGAGCAAAGCCTCAGGCATTACTCTCGGTACGGATGGCAGCGTTTATATTACGGGCTCTACAAATTCAACCAACTTTCCGGTCACGCCGGGCGCGTTTCAAACTACCAATCACGGAGGCTTTGACGCATTTGTATACCGCACAAAGTTTGCGATGTACGCAAAATCCTCCGTGACAATAACGAAGCTTTAGGTTTTCGTGTTCAGGTGACGCGGAGTCAATACACGATATCGGATTGCCGGGTGATGCTTTGTGTGTGAATGATCGAATTTATAGCGGTTGCATTTTATAACGCTAAATTTCCATAGAAAACAAAAAAGCCGCCTCAATAGGCGGCTTAATTTTTGCCCTAAAATGCTAAAAAGCCCAGTAATACTGGACTTTTTAGTGCGTCAACATTGATACAATGTTGACGTTTGTTTTTGGAGAAGAACACGAGTTTGATACAAAATGCACCCGGTAGCCTCGTTCCCGTTTGTTCCGTGTGCTGGGTGAACACCCTCGGCTTTTTCCGGTTTTTGTACTACTTCTGTTTGCTGGTGAACACACTTTACGTTTTCGCTAAAATTGTTAGAGAAACTCTCTACTAATTTTATCGGCAAAATCGCATGTACAATGAAAATGCTAAGGCCATTACTTAATCGTATGAAATTGTCCTAAACATATTGACAAATTTTGATTTGACGCATATAATAATAACATATCGAATAATTTTGATATGAGGTGATGATTTGGCAACCGTTTATGAGGAACACGCAAGGATATTTAAAGCATTTTGCGATGAAAAACGCTTGCGAATACTTGAACTACTGCGCGGCGGAGAAAAATGTGCCTGCGTTTTGTTGGAACAGCTGGATTTGGGACAATCGGGACTTTCCTATCACATGAAGATTCTTGTTGAATCGGGTGTTGTGGAAAGCCGACAGGAAGGCAAATGGACGCACTACAAGATCAGTGAAAAAGGCAGTTCTTATGCTGGTACTTTGCTGAAGGAGCTGACAACACCGAACGCGATTAAAGAAGAAAAAGACTGCTGCAAAAAATAAGCCATCTGATGATGGCTTAAAAACAGTAGAACACATCAAAATTATTTGATATTATTGTCCTTTTATTGAAAGTGAGGCTTATATCCTATGCAAATATTAAAAGCAATTTGGGATTTTTTCCAGAATCAAATACTTGGCATGAAATGGCTAAACGAACTAATTGGCGCTGGCCTTTCAGCAGTAGGTCTTGACACCACGAATCGCTGGATTGGAAGCATTCAGTTTTTTGTATATGACGTTATAAAAATTGTTGTTCTTTTATGCTTCCTGATCTTTATTATCAGTTATATTCAGAGCTATTTCCCGCCTGAACGCAGCAAGAAGATATTAGGGCGCTTTCATGGTATCGGAGCCAACTCGGTTGCTGCACTGCTCGGAACTGTGACGCCGTTTTGCTCATGTTCATCAATACCGCTTTTTATAGGATTTACATCTGCAGGACTACCTTTGGGAGTGACCTTTTCGTTCCTGATATCTTCACCTATGGTAGATCTCGGCTCGCTTGTTCTGCTTATGAGCATTTTCGGCGCAAAGGTTGCTATTTTATATGTTATATTCGGGCTTATAATAGCCGTTATCGGTGGTACCATTATCGAGAAAATGCATATGGAAAAGCATGTTGAGAGCTTTATCCTTACTGCCGGAAGCGTTGATATTGAATCTCCGGATCTGACGAGAAAAGACCGGTTGATCTATGCGAAGGAACAAATGCTATCTACCTTTAAAAAGGTTTTCCCATACATCCTGATTGGCGTAGGAATAGGAGCAATAATTCATAACTGGATTCCCGAGTCATGGGTAGTATCCCTGCTTGGAAGCAAAAATCCCTTCGGCGTTATCTTAGCGACGCTTATAGGCGTTCCAATGTATGCAGATATCTTTGGCACGATTCCCATTGCTGAAGCGCTGCTCTCTAAGGGTGCCCAGTTAGGCACAGTACTGTCTTTCATGATGGGCGTTACTACACTGTCTTTGCCATCCATGATTATGCTTCGAAAGGCAGTTAAGCCGAAACTGCTTGCATTGTTCATTGCTATATGTACAGTTGGAATTATTATTGTCGGGTATTTATTCAATGCTTTACAGGCACTGATAGTATAGGAGGAAAGAAATTATGGCAAAAACCTGGTATCCAGTTATCGATTATCTTACTTGCATAGAGTGTGGCAGCTGTGTTGCAATGTGCCCTCACAATGTCTATGACACAACAAAAGCTCCATCCCCCATTGTAAAGAATGCGGAAGCCTGCATCGACCATTGTCATGGCTGCGGCAACCGCTGCCCGGCAGGCGCAATTACTTATGTTGGCGATGATACGGGTTGGACACCGCCAAACGGAAAACGAACAGAGGAGGAATCCTGCTGTTCTTGCGGGTGTGGAACGGATATAAAAAAGAAAATTTTCGTGGAGTATCTATACCTCGACCTTGAGACCTGTGACCGCTGTATTGGAACGGATAACGTACTTGACGAGGTTATGATGACGATTACGCCTGCACTAAAAATCGCTGGATTTGAAGTAGCATACAATAAAATTGAGATGAAAACGGCAGAACTCGCAAAGCAATATAAGTTCCTTTCTTCTCCTACGATTCGTGTGAACGGCCAGGACATCTGTCAATCGGTTTCAGAAAACAGCTGCGGTTGCTGCAGTGACATAAGCGGAACCGATGTGAGCTGTAGGGTGTTTGAGTATAACGAGGAAACTTATGAGGTTCCTCCAAAAGAAATGCTTGCCGAAGCCATCCTAAATGTTGCGTTTGGGCAACTTGAAACCCGCTGTTCCTGTGGCGAGTACGAACTACCTGAAAACCTGAGGGAATTCTTTGAGGGAAAGAAAAGCAAATCAGGATGCTCATGCGGAGGCAATTGCTGCTGATAGATAATAAAAAAGCAGATAAGAAAAAGCTATTCGTTAAAATATTGGTTCCGGTATAGATTGCAGTGACACTTACAATTCTATCTTAGAATCTAATAATTTATAAAGGAGATATTGATTATGAGACTGTTTGAAAAGAAAAACAAAAATGAAAAAACAACCTCATGCTGCTGTGGCGGCAATTGTGATGCGGAAAGCATGGCAAAAGCGGAAAGCGCAAAATCAGAGGGCGCAAGTGTAAAGGTTTTGGGCAGCGGTTGTGCAAAATGCAATCAGCTTGAAGCGGCGACAAAAGCCGCATTGGAGCAGCTCGGGATGGATACGACGATTGACCATGTGACCGACTTCTCACAAATCGCGGCATATGGAGTCATGACAACGCCTGCCCTCGTTATTGACGGAAAAGTGGTTTCCTATGGTAAAGTTTTGAAAGCCGAGGAAGTAGTGAAGATTCTGCAGAAGGTCAGATAGAATTAGGAGGCTTTCATATGAAAAAGAGCAAAAATACCGGAATCGGTTTTTTTGAAAAATATCTCACGTTGTGGGTTATTTTGTGTATGATCGTAGGAGTACTGATTGGCAAATTTCTTCCTGGTGTCCCCGCATTTCTCGGGCGCTTCGAGTATGCCAATGTATCCATTCCAATTGCCATACTCATTTGGCTCATGATCTATCCCATGATGCTTAAGGTCGATTTTCAAAGCATAAAGAATGTGGGTAAAAACCCAAAAGGGCTATTTGTAACATGGGTGACAAACTGGCTGATAAAGCCGTTTACTATGTTTGGTATCGCTTGGCTATTTTTCTTTGTGATTTTCAAAACCCTTATCCCTGCAGAGCTTGCGAAGGACTATCTTGCAGGTGCTATACTTCTTGGAGCTGCCCCCTGTACAGCAATGGTATTCGTATGGAGTCATCTGACAAATGGCAACGCCGCATATACAGTGGTGCAGGTTGCAACCAATGACTTAATTATTCTTATTGCTTTTACTCCGATTGTTGCGTTTCTGCTTGGGGTAGGCGGCGTATCTATTCCATGGGACACGCTGATTCTATCGGTAGTTTTGTTTGTTGTAATTCCTCTTGCAGGAGGAGTGATAACCCGAAACTATGTTACCAAGAAACACGGTCTGGAATATTTTCAGAACCGCTTCATTCCGAAGTTCGGAAATGTCACAATCGTTGGTCTTCTTTTAACCCTGGTTATCATTTTTTCATTCCAGGGCAATGTAATCCTGGATAACCCGCTGCACATAGTTCTGATCGCAATACCCCTGATTATACAGACATTCCTAATTTTCTTCATTGCTTATCTTGCAAGCAAGGCATTAAAGCTGCCTCATGATATCGCCGCACCGGCTGGTATGATAGGCGCGTCTAATTTCTTTGAGCTTGCTGTCGCAGTTGCAATCTCTCTTTTTGGTACGCAAAGTCCCGCGGCGCTTGCAACTATAGTTGGTGTTCTAACCGAGGTGCCGGTCATGCTGATACTCGTAAAAATTGCAAACAATACGAAAGGATGGTTCAAGCATGAGTAAACCTAAGGTCGCTTTTATTTGCGTTCATAACTCTTGTCGAAGCCATATTGCCGAAGCACTGGGCAAAGATTTGGCAAGCGATATTTTTGAAAGCTATTCTGCAGGGACTGAAACCAAGCCGCAAATTAATCAAGATGCGGTAAGACTTATGAAAAAACTATATGGAATCGATATGGAAGCAACTCAGCGATCCAAATTGCTTGAGGAACTTCCGCCGATTGATGTAGTTGTAACAATGGGCTGCAACGTTGAATGTCCATATCTGCCATGCAAGCGCAGGGAGGATTGGGGCCTTGACGATCCAACCGGAAAATCCGATGATGAATTTATTACAGTTATAAAAAAAATTGAATCAAAAATCCTGTCGTTGAAAGCGGAACTGGGAGTTTTATAAGTCTTGTCAAAATCTGAACGGATTGAAAATAGTATCAAAGTACAAAAGGGGCTATGAAATTAACATAGCTAAATTAAGATAAGGCGGGTATCGATTTTGAAAACAAAGGTACTGTTTATATGTTCCTTAACTTACTCTGTGATTTCTTTCCCGCTTTTGAACCGAAACACGATACTGCCATCCCGCTGAACGATTGCGATGTCGAGCAGCGTAATCCAAAGCCGCTCGTTCCATTCCAGCACGGTCAGCGGCTGCTTTTTCAACGTTGTGATAAAAGTGCTGATTTCCTTGCTTTTTCGCATCCGCTTTTCTTTTTCCGCTTCGAGTGCGGTGTAATGTTCAAAAGCATCGTTATACCGTTTTTCAATACGTCCCGCTTCCAGTGCGTAGGCTTCCTGCGACTGGGCTACGGACGCATTCTTTTTTATATGCGCCTGCATAAGCTCGGACACGACCGTCATTTCATCCTGTTCCTGTTGCATTTCGGCATTAAGCGCCGTAGTGTCGCAGAGCGTCTGCCGGATAAGCTCACAGTCAGCAAGCACTGTGGAGCGATTGCCCATCAAGTCATTGTAGGCGGTAAGGAAACGTTGTTTGATTTCGTCCTCGGTGAGCGTGGGCGTGGCGCACCTTTTCATGTTTTTGAATTTCTGATTGCACTGGAATATCACGCTTCTATATTCATCCGTGGAATGCCAGACTTTTCGGCCGTAGAAACCGCCACAGTCTCCGCAGATGATTTTACTGTGAAAAGCCTTATCGCTGTAAGCCCTACCGAGTTCTTTGCGCCGTGCCATTTCTTCTTGCACCGCTTCAAATTCCTCTGGGGCGATGATGGCTTCGTGCGAATTTTCCACATAATATTGGGGTACTTCGCCGTTATTTACCCGCAGTTCTTTCGTTAAAAAGTCAACTGTAAACCGTTTCTGAAGCAGCGCATCGCCCTTATATTTCTCGTTGGTGAGGATGCTGGCGACCGTGGATGACCGCCATGTTTTCTTTCCAGCAGGGCTGAGAATACCGTGTTCCATGAGGTAATTTGCAATGCCCTGTGTGGTTTTTCCCTCAAAGAACATCTTATAGATGAGTCGTACCGTTTCGGCTTGCTCCGGTACTACCTTCAGGTTTCCGTCCTCACCCTTATCAAAACCGAGAAATTGCGAGTAACCGACACTGACCTTGCCATCCGAAAAACGCTTGCGTTGTCCCCATGTGACATTCTCCGAAATGGAACGGCTTTCTTCCTGTGCCAAAGAACTCATAATGGTAAGAAGCAGCTCGCCATTGCCATCAAAGGTAAAAATATTCTCTTTTTCAAAATAGCACTCCACACCTTTTTCCTTCAGCTTGCGGATGATAACAAGGCTGTCAACCGTGTTTCTCGCAAATCGACTGACCGATTTTGTGACGATAAGGTCTATCTTGCCGTCCAGCGCATCCTTGACCATCTGCTTGAAGCCGTCGCGGTGCTTGGTGTTCAGAGCCGAAATGCCCTCGTCGGTGTAGACCGTGACGAACTCCCAGTCCTCTCGGGACTGAATGTACTTGGTATAATAATCGACCTGTGCCTCGTAACTGGTGAACTGCTCGTCCTTATCCGTGGAAACACGGGCATACCCGGCAGTGCGTCGCTTTGCAATGGACGCTGTCGGTAGCGCCGTGAACTTGTTTTTTGTCGCTGGTATTGTCGTTACTCTTGGC
>JAAYBD010000025.1 GCA_012719035.1 Clostridiales bacterium
GTATGCCTTCTTCGCGGGCGCGGACAGCTGCCGCAAGACCTGCCGGCCCTCCGCCTATGATAACAAGCTCCCTTTCCAACATATAAAAATCATCTCTTTTCTTAGTGTCTTTTGCCGCTTAAAAGCTCAGAGCCTTTTCCGCATTTTGTAACGGATGTACGCGGGACATTAAGCTCCCTTTCCAGAATTTCCAAGACCCTCGTAGTGCAGAATCCGGACTGGCAGCGCCCCATTCCGGCGCGAGTGCGGCGCTTTATACCGTCGATTGTTGAAGCACCAAGCGGTCTGTGTATGGCGTTTACGATTTCCGCCTCCGTAACAGTCTCGCAGCGGCAGACCACCCTGCCGTAAGCCGGATCTTCGGCAATCAGCCGCGCTCTTTCATCGTTGCTCATTTCTCTGAATTTCGGTATTCCGTTCCGTATCGGGTCAAACGAGGGATTCGGCTTGGCTGAAAGCCTATTTGCAACCATCTCCGCAACTCCCTCGCCGATAGCCGGAGCTGAGGATAGTCCCGGCGATTCGATGCCGGCAACGTTGAAAAAGCCCTCTGCGTCCGGAAGCTCGCCTATCTCAAAGTCTTCTGATTCAAGGTGTGCCCGCAAGCCCGCAAAAGACGTTATAATTTGTTTTTCGGGCAGCCTGCCGATGGAAAGTGCAGCGGTTCTGAGCACATATTCAAGACCTTCGCGCGTTGTCTCGACTTCATCCTTGCCTTTAACGTCCACAGCGTTCGGTCCTGCCAGCAGATTTCCATCCACTGTTTTCGTTACAAGCACGCCCTTTCCCATGGCGGTGGGCATTTGGAAAATAGTTTGCTGGATAGTTTCCTCTTCCATGCGGTCGAAAAGGCAATATTCTCCCTTTCTGGGAATAATCTTCATCCTATTTTCGCTGACCATATTATTGATCTCATCGGCATACAGACCCGCGGCGTTGACAACCGTCCGCGTTTCGATTACATCGCCCGTATCGAGAGTCAGCCTGTAACCTCCCTTTATGCGCGCTATCCCATTTACACGTGAATTAAAGTGGAAGCGGACTCCGTTTGAAAAGGCGTTTTCCGCAAGTGCTATCGTCAGCTCATAAGGGCAGACAATACCGGCTGTTTTTGCATACAGCGCGGCAAGTACGTTCTCTGAAAGACGGGGACATACAGCCAGAGCCTGCTCCCGATCGAGCAGCTCAAGGTCATTGATGCCGTTGCGCATACCGTTTTCAAACAGCTTTTCAAGACGGGCGTTATCCTCGGGTGAAAAGCTGACGACCATCGAGCCGTTCTGCTTATAAGGCACGTCAAGCTCTCTTGTCAGGCTTGGGAACATCGCGCTGCCTTTGGCGTTGAATTTTGCTTTCTGTGAGCCGGGTGCGGCATCATAGCCTGCGTGGACTATACCGCTGTTTGCCTTTGAAGTGCCCTCCGCAACGTCCGAATCCTTTTCAAGCACGCAAATGCTGAGCCGGTAGCGCGAAAGCTCTCTCGCTATAGCACAGCCTATTACGCCTGCACCGATTATTGCAACATCTATCATAACTTCGCACACCTTTCTTATAACCCCAAAAATAGAGGCCCATATACAAACGATAAAACAGGGCATGGAAACGCAAAAAAAGCCACGACTGCAAAACCGGAAACCCGGCTATGCAAGTCTGGCTCTCAATTCTCTGCCGCGACTATCGCTTAATATTAATACAATTATTTTGTTTGCACGTATCATTAGCCGCAAGGCGGTGTTATGATACGAAAATTTAAAAAATATGATATATTTATTTTAATCAGATATAATATCTGCTTGCAGATATTATATCATGGCATCGCGCAAATATCAAGCAGCGATTGCAGGCAAAAAGATTATTGCTATAAACAATATAATTGCTTCAGGCAATCAGCAATCCACGCTTGAAATACGTCGCTGAAACGACTACAATAAAGTTGTCATTCCATAAAGAAAGGATAGCTTTTGATGGAATATATATCATCAACAGAGGCATCCGAAAAATGGGGCATTTCTCCGCGGCAGGTTCAGCGGCTGTTAGCCAATAACCGAATACCCTGTGCCAAAAAACATGGAAGGTCGTGGATGATTCCGGTCGATGCAGAAAAACCCATCGATCCGCGCAGGGAGAAAAGGCTCGCTAAAAATTCGCTTTCATCCGATTTGGCCTATGTACTTGCGTCTACTACCGTTCCTATGCCCAGCCATAACCCTGACGCAATTTTGGATTCTATGCTTGAAGAAAGGCTTTATATCCAATACGAGGGCGAGCTTGCCTATCTGAGGGGCGACTTTCAAAAAACGCTTAGCTGTTTTCAAAAAACCGAAGGAGATGACGCGGCAAGACTGCGCGCCTGCCCGGTGGCGATAGCGGCAGCCATCAGCATAGGGGATTACCACGCTTATACGGAGATTGACGAATACCTGAAAAAACATCTGAAAGGCGGCGGAGACAGTGTTATAACCGCCATGGCAGAGTTGGCGGCCGCTACCGTTGCCGTAAGCGTAATCGCGCCCAACATGGCTCCCGACTGGCTGAAGGAGGGGGATTTACGCGCCCTTCCCATACAGGCAAGACCGGACGCCCTATATCTGCGGGCAAAGTATTTTCTATGCATAGGTCAATACGAAGCCATGCTTGCCGTTGCGCAGACTGCGCTGACTTTTTGCGCCTCGGCACAGGGAATTACGTTTCCGGACATTTATCTGCGCCTGACCTGCGCTGTCGCCTGTCATTGTCTCGGACGCGGGGAGGATGCCCGCCGCTGGCTGCTTGACGCCATGGATATCGCCCTGCCTCACGGCTTCATCACGCCCTTTGCGGAACTTGTGACCGCTTTGGGCGGACTGATGGAGCAGTGTCTGGAGCAGGCATATCCCGAATACCGCAATGCCGTCATCGGGCAGTGGAAGCGCACGTGGAAGAATTGGATTTCTTTCCATAATCAATTTACAAAGGACAACATTACGTATACGCTTACCCTGCGGGAATACCATATCGCCCTGCTCGTGGCGAGGCGCGTTCCGTATGCCGAAATCGCAAAGCAGCATTGCATTTCGGTCGGAAGACTCAAGAACATCATGCTGGAGATCTATGGGAAGCTGCTTATATCCGGCAGGGACGAGCTTTCAAAATACATTTTTTAACGCTGAAAAACGTGACTTTTTGCCCCCAAAAAGTTACTTCCGAATACGCGGGTTTACCCTTATGATAGCAGTAGAAACAATGAGCTATCATGGGGGTTTTTCTATTCCCTCACAGGGAATGAGCCTAAAGGAATACACTCTGAGCATAAAATCGGACCTTAGCCATAGCAGGAGCATGGTGCTTTGCGTAACAGCATAAAATGTCATGTCTAACAGGAATTTTTGTCTTCGCACAAGCGAAGATTTTTCAAGCCGCTATAAATGCAAGTGCAGATTCGTTTAAAATCATCTGCAAACCGCGTGCTGAAAGAGGGAGTATGTTTATGAAAAAAATGAAACTGACAGTTTTCCTGCTGGCCCTTATTTTCACTGTGCTGATGATGCCCCTTACCGCTGCTTATGCCGCAACAGCGCTCAATACGGAGCTCATTACAAACGGCGGCGCAGAATCGGCAAATATCTCAGGCTGGACTGACGAGACAGGGCAGAACCGCTGGAGTTCGAGTACGGCTTACTCCAATTGGGCAAATCCGGCTGCCGGCAGCAAATACTTTTTCCTTTATAATCCCAGCATGGATTACCTGTCGGGAACGATGTCGCAAGTGATCACCTTGACCGGAACCGAAGGAAGCGGACTGTTTGCTGACATTTCCGCCGGGAACGTGTCGATCAAGTTCAGTATCAGTATGTTCCAGGGACTCAGCGCGGATAATGAGGCAAAGGCAATTTTGGAGGAATATGCCGCAAACGGTACTTTGCTGAAAACCTCACAGGTGACCAACACTACCTCGTCCGGTACTGCTATGGGGACGTATCAGATTAACACACAGCTTAACCCCGGCACCAGAAAGTTCAAGGTGATTCTGTCCGCGGTCCTGACCAAAGGCGGTTATGCACAATTTGATCAGGTATCCTTGAAGCTCGCGGACGCTTCCGCAGGAAACGCTCCGGTTTTCGGAAACGATTTTCCTGCATCGGGAAAAACAGATGCAGGTGTACCTTATACTGTTAATTTCACCATAAGCGATGCCGACCCCGGGGATTTAGCTAAGCTGAAATTCAGCGCATCCTCAACAAATGTCAACCTCATCCCCGCCTCCAACATTACTGTGAGCGGCAGCGGCGGCAGCCGAACCTTAACCATCGTGCCGGCAGGCAATTTATCCGGGGAAGCAGATATTACGGTAGTGGCTTCAGACGGAACCAAGAGCGCAGAAAAAACTTTCCACTTCATTGTGAACAAAGTCATTTCCATGGACACAAATCTGGTTGAAAACGGAAACGGCGCCAACGGACTGGCGGGCTGGTCGGGAAATACGGTCAACATCACCCCGACAAGCAGCGGTTTTTGCGCGAAGGCTCCTGACAGTTCCATGAGCCAGGACATAGATATTTCCAAGTTCTCTCCGCTGATCGATGGCGGTGAAACGGTATTTATGATGTCTGCAGGCTTTCCAAACGCATACGGCAAAGTAAGCGCGCAGTTCTACACAAACATTGCATGCACCAATCCCGTTGGCTCTCCCTTCGTTATAAATAACAGCACTGCATCGCTGCAGCAAAAAATTCCGGCAAACGCGAAAGGCGTAAAAATCACATTCAGCAATACACACTGGGGATACAATAATATAGAAGTGAGGAATATCAGCTTTCAAATCATAAACGATTTTCCAAAGATATCTCCTATCAGTGCAAAGACAGCGAAATTGAGCGAATTGACCGTACCGGTCTATGCGTACTATACCACCGCAAATGCCACGCTCACTGCGGTCTCAAGCAATCAGGCAATTGTTTCAAACGGTGGTATTACGGTAACAGGTTCCGAATTTAACCGGAGCGTCAGCTTCACTCCGCTTAAAAACGGAAACGTCACCATCACGCTGACTTTGAATGACGGCAGCAAATCAGCAACCGCCAGCTTTGATGTAAGCGTCAATGAGCCTGCAAAGATTCGCGATGTTGCCTCACCTAAACAGGGGTTTTATGCGGCGGGCAGCAATCTGGACTTTACTGTGCATTTTAATTATCCCGTCACCGGCGGAACCGGCTCCAAGCTCCCCCTGACCATCGGAGGAGTACCGGCTGCCGCAGCATACCTGTCCGGCACTGCCGACAGCATTACCTATCGCTACACTATCGGCAGCAGCGATTCCGGTGCCGTCGCAGTCGGAACGGCAATTGACGATACTATCTCGCCCATCAACGATATGGCAGGATATAAGGCAGATACAAAAATCAGCGCCGGCGCAACCGGCGTTACAGTAGTGCAGGCTCCTCAGGTAACAAGTACGGCCGCAGGCGGCGGCGCGGTCTACGGGGATAAAATAACCTTCACCGCAGCCCTGAGCTGCGATGAGCCTTTGTTCGGTACCGTTCAGTTCAAAGCCAATGGAACCAATTTGGGAAGCCCTGTTCCCGTTAGCGGGAACACAGTTTCCTACGAAGCTGCGGAAAGGGTGCTGAACGCAGGGTTGGTTTCTATAAGCGCAGAATTCATACCAAGCAGCGCCAATGCTCATTTTGCAAATCTTGCAAGCAGCTCCCACACCCTTACGATTAATCAGAAAGTCTTATCTGTTGAGGGTTTTACCGCCGCTGCAAAAACATATGACGGGACAACAAACGTTTCCCTCAGCGGCGGAACGCTGATCGGTGTAATTGCGGGAGACGATGTTTCTGCCATCTATCCTACGGCAGGGACTGCCGCAAAAAAAGACGCAGGGACACAGGGTGTCACTTTTGCCCCCATCGTATTGACTGGAACCGATAAGGATAACTACGTCCTCTCCGCCCAGCCGATTGTCAGCGTGGCAATATCACCGAAACCGATAACTGCATTTGCCGATGTTGGAAGCAAGGCTTATGACGGCACCATAAGCGCAGCGGTAAGTTTTCGTTTTGCTTCGGATACCCTCTGTTCGGGAGATACTGTTAACGTATCCGCCGCCGCTGCCTTTGACAGTAAGGATGTGGGTACCGGAAAACCCGTTACCTTGGGAAGCCTTACAAAATCCGGCGCCGATGCGGGCAACTATGACATCAGTGTGCCAAGCGGTCTTTCCGCCGATATTTTTCCCTTGAGTATAGAAATCACGCTTGAACCTGCAACAAAAACATTTGGAGCTTCAGATCCTGTGTTCAGCTACCGTATCACAAGCGGAACGCTGCCTGTTTCGGAATCCCTTACCGGAAAACTGTCCAGAGAAGCGGGAGAAGACATCGGCGAATATGCGATAACACAGGGAACCTTGACAAATGAGAACAATCCCAACTACGCTATCACCTTTGTCCCCGGAGCAAAGCTGACTGTGACAGCCGCACCGGTCGTGGATGCGGAGCTTTCTCCCGGCTCCGGCAGCTTTGACAGAAAAACCGCCAATCAGGCTGATGTGCAGACGTCAATTGCATGGGGCAGTGCAACCGGCGTTACGGACGTAAAAGCCGGCGGAACATCTATCGGCTCAGGCAATTACAGCGTTTCGGGCAATACGCTCACCATAAAAAAGGAATATCTGGCGGCACAGACCGCGGGTAGTCTTGTACTGACGGTTTTCTTCGATCAGGGCAGTCCGGTCACGCTGACTATTGCTGTCACCGACACCACACCGCCGACAATCAGCCCAATATCCTGCAATTACGATCTGAATGATCCGGATGATGTGACTACAGCAATCACATGGAGAAATGCGGCATCGGTCACTGAAGTAGTTTGCGGCACAGCCCCCCTGACCTCACCGGACACCTATACGGTAAGCGGCAGCGTTTTGACTATCACCAAGAATTACTTGTCGGGGCTTACTCTTTTGGCTGGTGATACGCTTGTTTTTAATATCACTTTCGACACGGGAGATACCGCAGTATTGACCGTACATGTCGTAAACGGCTATGTTCCAAGCAGCAATGCCGATTTGAGCAGCCTTTCGGTCAATGGTACGCCGGTGAGCGGTTTTGATGCGGGAACAACAACATATAATGTGGAACTGCCTTACGGTTCATCCGGCGCCATAGTTACCGCGGAGGTCAGCGACCCCAATGCGGGATGCAGCATCACACAGGCTTCATCCCTGCCCGGCAGTGCAGAAGTCACAGTTACAGCCGAGGATAAAACGACAAAAACATATACTATCAACTCCACCATAGCCGCACCGTCCGCCATATCCGTAACAGATATCACGGTAATAGGCACAGGCGGAGCAGAAAGCATTCAAGTTGGGGACACATTGCAAATGCTGGCTGAAATATTTCCGGAAAACGCCGCCAACAAAAATGTAACATGGAACCTATCGGGAAGCGGTGCAGAAATCAGTGCAGATGGTCTGGTGACAGGGACGACGGCAGGTTCTGTTACTGTGCGCGCCACCGCTCAGGACGGCTCTGGTGTGTATGGGGAAAAGAGCATCACGATAAACGCGGTGCCGGTCACAATTTATACCATCACCTTTGACGCAAACGGCGGCTCCGTATATGAAGCCACAGCTCAGACAGGCGCAGACGGCAGACTTGCCATCTTGCCCGCCCCGGCGAGAAGCGGCTATACCTTTGACGGCTGGTTCACGGCAGCCGCCGGCGGCGCGCAAATTACCGCAGGCTATGTGTTTACCGCAAACACCACCATCTACGCACATTGGACGCCCTCAGGCAGTTTCGACGGCAGCACATCAAGCGCCGCAATACCCGAAAAACACCCCGACCAACCTGTCACAGCCACAACTTCGGTAACAGCATCAATCAGGGAAAACGGCATTGCCGGTGTTTCTATCCCAGATGGAGCCATCGCCGATGACATTGCAAAAGCTCAGCATCATGCTCAAGCGCAGGGCAAGACAGTAAATGGCATCGCCGTAGGAGTGAATGTGACCATGCCGCAGGGCACAGTCTCGCTTTCCGCCACACTTTCAAAGAACGCTCTGCAAAACCTTGTCAGCGCAGGCGTTTCCAGCCTTGAGATAAACGGTGCTCCGGCTTCCGTCAGCTTTGACCTGAAAACGCTCAAGGCTATCCAGTCGCAGAGCAGCGGGGATGTAACAATCAGCATAACCTCCGTAAAAGACCTTTCAAGCAGCGCAGAGTCACTGATCGGCGCAAGACCGGTATACGACATCAGCGTTAGTTATGCAGGGGACGGAAAAGCAGCCGTAATTTCCTCCTTTGACGGAGGCATTGCAAGCATTTTTATCCCCTACACACCAGACAGAAATGAAGCCGTAGGCTGTCTGTTCGGCGTATATGTGGACGGAAGCGGCAGCGCAAGCCGTATACCCGGCTCTTTCTACGATGCAAATGCGGGAGGCGTCCTTATACCCGCCGGTCATTTCTCAGTGTACGGCGTGGGCTATGCGGCTCCGTCAGCCAAATTTACCGACACTGCAAAGCACTGGGCAAAGGATAGCATTGACTATGTAGTGGGGAGGGGACTGTTTGTCGGAACTTCTCAAACCTCTTTCTCCCCTGATAAGACCATGACTCGCGGGATGCTGGTGACAGTTCTCGGCAGACTGGCCGGCACGGACACGGACGATTACAAGATTAGCAGCTTCACAGATGTTGAGGCAGGAAGCGCTTTTCACACCTACATTGAGTGGGCTTACAAAAACGGCATAACTCAAGGCATCGGCAACAACCAGTTTGCTCCCAACCGGGCCGTCACCCGCGAGGAGATCGCACTGATTTTCTCTAATTTCGCCAAGTCGGTCGGTTATACACTGCCCATTATCCGCGAGTCCGCTGCTTTTACGGACAACAGCAGCATCGGCGCCAGTTATCAAACAGCGGTAGCCGCCATGCAGCAGGCAGGTATCATGGAGGGCGATCCCGACCATAAATTCAATCCTAAGTCCAATGCCGCCCGCGCAGAGGTTTCTGCTATGCTTCACCGCTACATCAAGCTGACCATCACCCCCTCTACAGCACAGAACTGGGCACAGAACGATGACGGACAGTATATGTATTACAAAGACGGCAAAGCTCTCACCGGCTGGCAGACCATCGGCGGAGCGAAATATTACTTCTACGGCACAGGCGCTCTACAGACCGGCTGGGTAAAAGACGGCAGCGGCTGGCGCTACTACCTCGGCAACAAAATGATTACAGGGTGGCAGAACATAAGCGGCAAATCTTACTACTTCACCAAGGACGGTCTTATGGCAGCCGGCAAATGGTTGGAAATCAACGGCAAATGGCATTATTTCTATGCCGATGGCTCCCTTGCCAAAAACACCAAGATCGATGGCTGCAAGGTAGACGAAAACGGTATTCGAAAAACAAAGTAAAGACAGCCAAACATCCCAAAACGCAGAAAACCAGTCACGAAATCGTGGCTGGTTTTTTGTACGCTCTAATTAAGTAGTTTTCAAAATAGCTCCCTTGCCGCTCAAGCCATAAGAGCTTGCTGTATCTGCAGAAACTGCTAAAAAAACGTCTTTCGTTTGTTTTTACGCTCTGCCGGCGGTTAAGACCTTGTCAAACGCCGAAAGGTGTTATATTATGGTAAATATCTATATATTTGAGATATGATTGGCGGAGAGGATTTTGCTTTTTTAAAAATTTAATTAGAAGGAGGCCGCTTAATGTCAGCGCCAAACGAAACCCAAGATAAAGAGCGTTTGAAGTGCATAGAAGAATATTTCCGCAGCGAATATGCGGACATGCTGTCGCTTGCCTCCTATCTATTAAATAATAATAAGGCTTTAGCAGAGGTTGCCGTTCAGGATACATTTGTTTTCGCGTTGGAGCATATGGATAAACTGACAGCCAGTCCGAATCCTGTCGGATGGCTTTATAACGTGCTGAAGAATATTGTCCGCCATATATACAGGGATCAGCAGCGGCTTCTGAAAAGAGTTGTCTCGATTGGTGAAGCCCCGGAACTGCGGGCATCCGATTACGGCAGAGATTTACGTCTTTCAATGTCTTCATTCAACGATTCAGACACAATTCTGTTAATACAGTTTTACATACAGGGATATTCCGTCAAGGAACTCGCCCGCAAATATGACATATCAGTTGGGGCATGTAAAATGCGCATAAAGCGCGCTAAGGAAAATATGAAAGAAAAGTACTCCGATTTACTCGGATAAAATAATTTCTTGGGATGTTACTTCTGCCATTTTAATTGGCATTACTATCTGAAAGGAGGTAAGAAGATGTCTGATAAACAGCCGGGACATAAAACTATCGATATACTTTATGCATTGAACGAAGAGAAGCTGAAAGAAATACTGCGTACGGAGATGCAATCAGATGAAATAGATATCAAATTGATCAAACGTGTCAATTCTGTGCTCAGGGCTAAATCCATACAGCAAACCAATTGCGATGTTAATGCCTCGTGGCGGGATTTTGTGAACGAACATTCTGTTTCTGAACCATTGTATACCTATGATGCGTCATGCGGCTGTAACCGGATTCACAATCTGGATAAGCCCAGAAAGCGCAGCTTCCGTCCGCGAATAGCAATCGCTGCCGCCATCATAATTGTATTCGTTCTCGGAAGTACAATTACGGCTTATGCGTTTAGATATAATTTGTGGGAAGCCATTGCGGGATGGACATCGGAAACCTTTAGATTTACCTACAGCGCAGATTCAAAAGAAGAAAACATCTCGCCTTCTCACACGGCTAATAATGCCGGCGCAAATACTGATTTGCAGGCTGTTTTAGACGAATACAAAATAACGAATAAACTCGTTCCCAAATACTTGCCGGAGGGCTTTGAACTAACGGAACTCAAGGCCATTGATATGGGTATGGGAGGCATCATAAACTTTTCTGCCGCTTATGTAAAAGACGAAAGGACGATCGTTATTCACATTACGAAAAATATGACCCAATCGGGAGCATACCATGAGAAAGACGAGGGGGATCCGGAAATCTATAACGCGGGCGGTATCAAGCACTATATCATGACAAATATGGGTAACTACAAGGCTGTATGGGTCAACGGACATTTCGAGTGCGGCATATGCGGCTTAGAGAGCAAAGAGGAGCTTATTAAAATGATTGATTCAATCTATAATTAGCCGCGCCAAGACCCGAATCATTCATATATGCCGGATTCAAACAAATGTCCTTGTAACTTCATAAAAACACTTAAATTTCTGACCAAATTCTGCTTGGTCAGAAATTTTTTTGAAAATAGAATTATGCTGCTTTTTGCCTTTTTAAAGGCATTATTAATTAGAAACTCAGCCGGTTTATGCAAACGGAGCCTCCGTTAATCCTGCATCGCTATTGAAGGTATAAGGTGAATACATGAGAAAAAGTTTGTTTTCTATACTTTGCAGCATTATCAGCTTGATCTTATCCTTTTTAATCATTTCAACGGGTTTAGATGCAAGTCAAGCAACAAAAGTATTTAATGGATACATAAATGAGCATTCTAAAAGATTTATAATTAATGAAACTATAAATTTTTCTGGGATTATAAATATATTAAGCGCAGTACCATCAATAAATGACTATGTAATTTATGATATGACTGACAATATTCAAAGTGGAAGCTGCAATATAGGAATATACGTAAGCGGAGAAATTGACCATCCGGATCTGCTTTCCGGCAGCTACATTTCTACGGGAGATAAATTGTGTGCTGTTGTAGGCTGCAAGTATTAAAATGACAATACCGTAAAAATTAACAATGCTGAATATAAAGTAATTGGAGTGCTATCCGGTTTTGTTGAAATGAAGGCTGTTTTATTCGGCAGTACAGCTTACCTTGTTTTTATAGCGGCAGCTTATATTTCGATAATTATGATCAGACTGCGAGGTTACAAATAAGGACAATAATAAAATTGACCTACTCTGCTAAACCAGTGTTATCATCGCTGATTATTACGTTTATAATTTTATCTTTCATTATTCTTAACACAAGCAAATATGTTTCTAAAACATATTCTGAAAAAGCCAATGAAATTCAGGGTCAAGAAAGGCTGCTGAATTATCATATAGTCTATGAGGGGAACCTTCAGGAATTATTTGAAGAAGGCAAGATAATCGGCATGAAAGAGTTATATAATCAACTTACTAACATTTCCGGAACGGATTACTTTGAAATCAGTGAAAACGTTATCGGGAATTTTGGTATAAAAATGGATGGCGGCAGGGCATTTAATACGGAAGATTATAAATATAACGAAAATGAAAAGATACCGATTATACTGGGTTCTGAATATAAAGGCTTATACGAAATCGGCGACACTTTGCACGGTGAGTATCTGTTTAAACCGCAAGGATTTACAGTTATAGGTATAACGAAAGAGAACAGCTATGTAAATAATGAGTGGGGACTTAAATCCTTGAGCCGCTACATACTTATGCCGATGTTTAATTGTTCATACGATCCTTTAAATTATGAAGATAATTGTTTTCAGATAAGGCATTATTTAAATAAAACAAGCGGCTTTTTCAGTGTCCCCAGTTCAATTAGTTTTAACGAATTAAATGGTAACATCGAAACGCTTGCCCAAGATTCAAAATTGGCTGTATATAGTGTTAGTTATACTGAACCTATAGAAGCTGTACAGGTTGGATTTATGACCGTCAAAGGCAAAGCGCACTCATCTTTTATGATGGCAGCTACGTTTTTCATCTTATTAATCTTTATTATCATAACAACTCTTTTACTTCTTAAAAGGGCTAAGATAAACATACAGGATTATACTGTCTGCCTGATTTCGGGCATGGATTACCGCTTAATTTTGAGATCGTTAATTTTGGATTCGGCTTTTATCATTTCAGTTGGGAATGTTTTTACAATTTTGAGTTCTTTGGTTTTGTTTAAAAACTTCTTTTATAGTACCTATGCAATAGCTTTATCAATCGTATTTTTATTTATAGCTATTACTGTGTTTATTATAGGTCTCAACAAAAAGAGAATCTTAAAACTAATGATGGAGGAAAATAAAAATGATATGTGAGCTTGAAGATATAAATAAAACATATAAACTTAAAAAAGAAAGAAAATCTATATTTAAATAAAGGCAAGTTAGATATACGAAACAATTAAGGCAGCGCATAATATGGGGACATTATCCTCGTTTTGCACTGCCTATAAACGCGAAATGCACGACGTTCACTTTTAATTCTCAAGCTGTCCGATCTTAAATAAGTATAAACTCCGATGCGGCACTCTGATTTCTATGAGGCGCAGCTGCAATAATTTTAATACCCAAAGGCGGCACCTTGCATAAGATGCCTTAGGCTCAATTATTGCAGGAGGATGAGATCAATGTGTACAGCAATAACTTTGCAGTCATCACAAAAAGCAAACTATATCGGCAGAACGCTGGATTTTTCATATCCGCTTCAGCCCCATTTTTATGCCGTACCGAAAAATTATAGATGGAAAAACGTAATAAGCGGGAAAGAAATCCGTAATTCTTACAGTTTCATCGGAATTGGGCAGGAAATGGACGGTGTGCTGAGCTTCTTCGACGGGGTCAACGAACATGGTTTTGCGGCGGCAGCGCTGTACTTTGCCGGATATGCGCAATACGATACGGCGATGAAGAATCCAGCAGTGATGCAGGTTGCGTCCTATGACTTTCTTCATTATATTCTGGGGCATTGCATATCGGTGGAAGACCTCCGCACTCAGATCAACCGCATCAGCATCGTCGGGATGACCGACCCTATGACGCAAACTGTAGCTCCGCTGCATTGGATTGCTGCAGATCAGGCGGGAAAATGCGTTGTTCTTGAGCAAACGGGGAAAAGGCTTGAGCTGTTCAGCAATCCAATCGGCATTTTTGCCAACAGTCCGGATTTTCTCTGGCACATGACAAACCTGCGCAACTACATGGAAGCATCTCCCCATCAGACTGAGGAAACTGTCTGGGGCGGAGTCCGTCTGACTCCCTTTGGTCAGGCGGGCGGAACAGTACCATTGCCCGGCGGTTATACATCGCCGGAACGTTTTGTTCGTGCCGCCTATCTGAAAACACATATTCCGAAACCGGAAAGCCCTGAGGCCTCGATTTTCTCCTTTTTTCAAATCATGAAAAGTGTATCTATTCCAAAAGGAGCCGTTGTGACTGATCGTGGAACAGATGATTACACTCAATATACCGCTTTTATAAATATAAACAGCAGTGAATATTTCTTTAATACTTATGAAAATCTGCAGATAAAAAAGGCGGGACCCCAGATTCCGGAAACATCGTCTGCAAAATTAGTTGATTTGGGGGAGCTCATACGTCCCATGACCTTTGAAAAGCTATAAAACAGATACAATTTGTCCGCCGGGCAATATTCTCTCCGCCGCCGGATGCACTAAGCCGCTGACCTCCAGCATATTCTCCCAATACCGCTTGGGCATATGGGTCATCCTGCAGCGCGGATTTTCGCGGCTTTCTATCGAGACTGTGTTATAAAATTGTTTCCATAGCGCCTGATACCGCGCTTCGCTTTCTGAAATCTCGGGAAATGCCACATGATCGATTTGAAGGATCTCGGCCCTGCCATTTTGGTAGACGAGCGCCGATTTATTGGTTTTGTCAAAGATCATGAACTGCTCGTTACTGTACCGCAGAACAAAATGCTGCGAGATAAACGGCAGAACATAGTTTTTCGGGGTAATCGCAGCAACCAGTGCGCCGCCGACATCGGCAAAACGAATGAAGCCCTTTAGGTGATGCGCCTCTCTCAAAAGATGCTTTTCCGCGCTCAAAAGCGGCGCCACTGCTGCGTCCCCAAGCTTAAAGCACAGCTTCCCGCCCTCACGGTAAGCCCGCAGAAGAAATTCCAGTATCCGCAGTTCCTTCTCCGCAAGGCAGCTGCAAAATACCGTTATCACAAGTTCCAGTGCGCGTTCAGAGATTTTCAAAGGAATCGAGGCACGCACCCGCTCCGCCTTTGCGGAATCCGTCACGATAGAACGCACATCATAAAGCGTCATTGGCGAATCCTCTTCACGCCGGATACTAAATGGAAGCTCACCGGTGTAAACGCTTTCAAACACACAGCACAAAAAGCCGTCAAAGCTCCCGTCATAGGTATAAATGACATCGGCAGGAACAGTTAAAGGCTTGAAGCCAGACATAATACCGTCTCCTCCACAGCTTCGGTTATGGATTTTACATCCCGGGATGTCGGCAGCGGCATAGGCCCCGGCGCATCCTGAAAGAGGGATAACTGTTCCATTCCGAAAGAATAAACATTTTGGTCGATCAGCGCCCGGACGGTCATTTCCTTGTCAGGCCGTGCGCTTGGGGTCCTGTCGGATGTTTGGATAAAATACTGCGCCCGTTTCAAAACCACACCTATGCGTTTGAGCTCCGCAAGTCCTAATCGTCCGTTCCTGCGCGCTATTACGATGCGCCGCGCACTTGTAGGACCGATACCGGGAACGCGGAGCAGAGTCTCAAGCTCTGCTGTGTTTACATCTACGGGAAACTCCTGCATATTATTGATCGCCCAGTTGCACTTCGGATCAAGATAGGGATTAAAATTCGGCGTATCGTGACTTAAAATTTCCTCCGACTTGAAGCCGTACTGCCGCATAAGCCAGTCTGCCTGATATAGCCGGTGTTCACGCAGGAGCGGCGGCTTTGCATCAAGCGCGGGCAGGAGGGAATCCTCCACTGCGGGGATGTACGCAGAGTAAAAAACGCGCTTTAGCGCATATTTTCCGTACATCGCCTCGGCAAGTGTGATGATTTGGTAATCTGTCTCCGGGCTTGCTCCGATAATCATCTGCGTTGACTGTCCGGCCGGCGCAAACCGCGGTGCCTTTTTGTAAATTACCAGCTCCTGCCGGTTCTGCTCTGTCTCCGCACAAATCTGCTTCATGGGTGAAAAGATGGCTTCCCGTTTTTTATTAGGGGCAAGCCGGTTAAGGCTCTGCTCGCTCGGCAGCTCAACGTTAACGCTGATTCGGTCAGCTAAAAGACCAAGACGGCGCACAAGCTCGGGTGATGAGCCGGGAATTGTTTTCGCGTGGATATAGCCCCGAAAATCATGGCGGTGGCGCAGAAGATGCAGGACTTGAATCATCTGCTCCATCGTGTAATCCGGACTGCGGATAACACCGCTGGAGAGGAAAAGGCCCTCTATATAGTTGCGCCTGTAAAACTCCATCGTCAGCTCAGCAAGCTCCTCAGGCGTAAAGGCTGTGCGGCGGCACTCGTTGCTTGACCGGTTCACGCAGTATTTGCAGTCGTAAATGCAATAGTTCGTCATCAGCACTTTAAGCAGGCTGATGCACCTGCCGTCGGCGGAAAAAGAGTGGCAGCATCCGGCTGCAACAGTTTTCCCGGGGCGATTTACGCCAGACGAGGTGCAGGACGCATCATACTTTGCGCTGTTGGTCAGGATTGTAAGTTTCTCCATTAAATCCATCGGCTTTCTCCTGTCACCACTTCGTTTTAGTTTCCACAACTTTGCCGAAAATCATAAGCCGCTCCAATTCATGCCCGCGGAGCGTGATGGTTTCATACGCATCATTAAACGGGACAAGCGTGACCGCCCCGTCCGAATAGTAGTATTTTTTCAGCGTAGCCTCGCCATCTCCATAGATGACCACGCCGAGGTCACCGTTTTTCAGGGTGGATTGGAGCCGGACGAGGGCAAGATCACCCTCGCGGATATACGGATCCATTGAGTCGCCTTTTACAACAAGGTATCGGTATCCTTCCGCATCCTTCACCTCGGCAAGTGCGCTGCCCAAATCCTCTTCAAGCGCAAGTGCGTCATACCCTGCCTTTACAGTGCCGATAATCCGCACGCTTGAAACTGTTCCTATTGCGGCAAACGTATCTGTCATATCGAGCAGATAATCGGTCGTAACGCCAAAAAATTCCGCAATACGGGAAATGGTTTCTGTCTCCGGCAATGCGCGGCCTGCCTCCCACTTTGCAATGGCTTGTTGTGTTACGCCAAAGCGGGCTGCAAGTTCTCCCTGAGTCAGCTTATTTTCTTTCCGCAGCTGTTTTAGCTTTTTTGAGAGCATGTTTTTCACCTCATAAAAATAATACAACCTCAGGTTGTATTTGTAAAGAGCTTTTTTTATTAGTTGACCCCGGCACAGAAGAAAACAACGCGTTCCCGCCGCATTTCCGATGCCATATCGGCTTACTGTACGATAAAATTCAAATATATACAATTTTTGCTGCGCCGGCTCTGAAAGCCCCTGCAGAAGAAAGGGCGCATGCTTTTAGGGGCATTATGATCTGACCGGTGAACATGCGCCCATCATTTTCGTAAACAGGTTCCGGATCATAACGCCGCGTGCCGTCATTCCGCCCCCTGTATTTATCTGTTGTCTACAATGAATTCAAACCACTTTTTTAGACCAGTGTCTGTAAGATGTACACCGTCGCTCATGATACATGAGTTGTCCCATATGCTGTTGGTATCTAAGAGCACAACATTATTAATTCCTTTGTCGCCGAAGGTTTTTACGGCTGCCTCAACACAGGAATTGACACGTGCGGAGCTGACCGTTCCTGTTTTGCATGTCGGCACCGTCTGCATGTGAATAGTTGCGTCGGGGTATGCTTCTAACAAAAGACCAATAATTTTTTCATAGGCGTCTTGAGTGACTTGTCCGCTTCCGTTAGACCCCATCAAAAAATAAACTGACGTATATTTTCCGCTGCTCTTAGATATCGCCTGAGAAAAAGAAAGATTGTAAAACTCAGGACTGCAGACACAGCCATAGCCGTTGTATTTGGCAGGCTTCAGCCCCCAGCTGCTGTCGCAAAAGTGCGGAAGTCCGGAGTTTGCCGCCGCCATATATGACGCTTCCCCTATAAGCCCTTTAGGCTTGAGATATTTTGTAATAAGATGATAAGTTATGGAATCTCCTATAAACAAAGTTCCGGAGTCAAATGTCCCATCCCATTTATGTTTATTTTTATCGGGGGGTATGCGAAGACTGCTGTCTGCCAATCCGCTTATAACGGCAGCAGCCTCTGCTCTTGTTAAGCTGATGTCCGCCCTGAATGATTTATCTGCATATCCGGTAATCAACCCTTTGCCATACGCTTGAATAACAGCATATATGTAATTGGGGTCCATACCGCCGAGATCAGACAGGTATGAATTAGGATTTTCAAGCTCTATCTGCGGCTCACCCATTACTTTATATATCGCGTTACTAAGAAGCATCGCCATTTCGCCTCGTGTGATAAGCTGCTCCAATGACGCGTTGTCGCATTTAATGCCGGTACCTGACAGAACGCCGGCTTCGTCTAAAAGTTTCCAATAGCCTTCCGACCAATGAACAGCGCAGTCTGTATCAGGCACATCGGAGCCGCCTATTGAGCAAGCAAGCATCCTTATAAATTCGCCTCTTGTTATTGATGCGCTTGGCTGAAAGCTGCCGTCGGGAAGTCCATCCACTATACCGAGGTCCACGCAGATATCTACATATTTTTTATACCAAGCATCATCGGGTACATCACTAAATGTTAACGAAGCTGCAAAAGCCGGCAGAGAAAGGCAAGCTGCGCAAATCGGTATAAGCAGGATTGCTAAAAACATCGTTTTCAACGAACGATCCATAAGTATTCTCCTATCACAGTACAAGTAAGTTCTTGCCAAGCAACCCGAGTTTTTAAACGGGCATGAAAACAATTCATACTATTTCCATATTTTTTGAATTCATTGACTTTGGATTTATGTATTTACTTTTTTATACGTATATCGGGCAATGCAGCTCTTGTGATAATCGCGGCAGCTTCGGCTCTTGTTATTCTTCCGCTTGGATTGAATGCGCCGGAGCTATCTACCCCCTGAAGCACCCCGGCTCTGTAGAGGGCGTAAACTTCAGCCCCATACAAGTCGGACTCAGCCATATCGGGTATGAATTCCACTGTATTTATGGGAACTAAGTTACTAAGCCCGACCGAATTTGCAACGGCATATGCCAGCTCCGCACGGTTGATGCTTAATGTCATATCACCAAACATATCAGGCATTACTATTCCGTGCTCAACGGCATAATCACAATAAACTTGATACCAGGGCTCTCCCTGTATAAATGTGTAATCAGGATTGAATACACTGCTATGAACCATGCAGGAGAGCTTGATTGCCTCGCTGATTTTCAGGTTTCCACCGGGGTTGAATTTGCGGTTTCCTTCACCATTGATCAGTCCGAGGCTGACAGCCTTATCAACATAATCCCGATACCACGAATCTGCCGGCACGTCAAAGAACAAAGCGCCGGGGTCAGCTGATGCAATGCTTTCTTTTGTATAATCATAGAAAAGCCTGTTAGTCTTTCCTATGAGCTTTTCCGCATATCCTACATTTTCCGTAAATACCACAAGAAGATAAGGCGTGTCGGCGTATATGATGCCCGCAGTATGCGCAATGCCGTTCAGCCAGCCATATTTTTGTGCGATCTCACATTCGGAATTTGGTATGTAGTATTCAAAAAACTGATTGGGCTGTGCATTTTTAAGATAAGCAATTGCTTCTGAGAAGAAATCGGGACGTTCATAAAGGTATTTTAGCGTGTTTAATATAAATTTGGTGTTATATTTGCTTGTTGCGAAAAAATCATTTCCGAGTTCCTCATCTGTCATTCCACCGTATTTGGCCATCAATGTTTTGTATTGCTTTACAGTGCCAAGAGCATTTCTCATGGCTTGAGACGTAGTATTATCGGAGTATTGAAGGCTCAAGTAATGACAATGGCTCAGTTTGTGCCCTGCAAATTTCCTGTCCGGACTGATATTTCCCGCTGCTTCCTGTTCGTAGTAATACATATTTAGCGGTAGCTTATAAATACTTGCGGGTGTGAATAATTTAGTCTCATTAAAAGTGTAAGTCTCTCCCGTTACTGTGTTATAATAGGCAACTGAAAAATTATTTTGATTGAGTTTGTTTTCCGCCATAAAACTTTGAACCATATCGGGAAGCGCTGTATTGCTCCCCTCTGCGAAACAGTTAAACTTGAATATATTAGAGCTTATGACTAAAACAAAAACAATAACCTTAGCTGTAAGTCCATACCTTTTTACCATAAAGGTTCCTCCGGTTTCGGTTCTTTTATACTTCGGATAACGCACGGTGCTGCTGCCTTGAAGCATTTTCGCCGAGATTTAATTACATAAAAAAATCTGCCCGTTATATTTATTGGGCAGATTTTTTGCAATTACTTTATAATCATGCCTCAGATATTACTTTGAATATACGACTCATAGTCACAAAGGCCTGCTGTCTGGTATAGGTATCGCGGGGGGAGAACTTGTTGTCGCCTGTGCCGTTCATAATGCCCAATGAGCATACATAGTTGACTCCGGCTGTTGCGTAGCTGCTGATATTCGTGCTGTCGTCAAACGCGGCAGCGTCCGTCCCGCCCTCCTGATCAAAGAAGCTGGCAAGACGCATCAGCAGCGTCGCCGCATCCTGACGGATAATGGATGCGTATGGATTGTAGCGGTTGTTGCCTGTGCCGTTCACAAGCCCCAAGGCGTAGGCGGCGATGATGTCGCTGCTGCTCGTATCGATAAATGGATTTTCACCAATATAAGTATAGAGGGATTTTCCGGTTTCGGATAAAACGACTTCCTTAATGTCCTTGCCGGTAATTACCTCGACCGCCGCAACAGCCAAAGAAGCAAAGTCCGCCCGTGTAATGTCGCTGTAGTATTGATTCTGCAAATTGGTGGGTACAAGATTATTGGTGATTGCCGAGGTCACCTCAGGCAACGCCCACACTGCCACGTCCTTTTCGGTCGGCATATCCGGAGTAAAGCTGATGCAGCCAAAGCCGTATTTGCCATTTACCTTGATAATGGTGTAAGTACCCGGCGAATGTACGGTCTTGGTGCCATTGGAGTCAATGACGATATAGCTGCTGGCATCTATATCCTTGCTGCCCTCGATCAGATTGCCCTTGGTGTCAATCAGACTTGCTGAACCGTTTTTGAGCACAACGGCAAAGCCGCCGTTAAATCCGGTCGCATCATCATATTGCGCATTAATGACAACCTTCCCTGTGGTATCCATATAGCCGTACTTGCCGTTTTTACAAAATGCTGCCAAACCCTCATTGAATTTATCCAGATGCTCGTATTCAAAGGGAATGACCGTTCCGCCCGCCTTATTGATGCCGCCGTATAAGCCCTGTTGATTCTTGACAGAGGCAATGCCGACCCCCGGTGCAAACAGCTCGCCGTTAAAGATGCCTGCCCAATAGTTTGAATATTGCGGCTTTATAACCCAATTGCCGCTTTGGTCGACAATGCCAAAATAGGTGGAAGCGTCGTCCCATGTCCAGATGAAAATGCCGGCCATTCCTTGATTGAAGGGCAGTCCTGCGGCACATTGTGTATCCGGGTCGGGAATTTTCACAACAATATTGTCATCACTGGTAGAAGACTTAAGATTTACGTAAGTAGTACCATCCACTGTAGAATATGGAACGTATCCATTTTCGCCTACAAAACTATAGGGTTCATATTGCGCGAATGTAGAACCATTGCCGCTTTCTTTTGCAAACTTATTGTAATATTCAGCCGCGGCTTTGCCGCGTGCGTTAAAAATAACGTTAATTTCGGGAAACGCAACGGGGTTCACGCAAGGAAGGATGATATATCCATTGACGAAACATGCGCGAATATTTTTGAAATAATCAGGTTTTTCACTTTCTTCATATTCATAAAAGTCTATCCCGGAACACGCCTGCGTTGTTTCAGTCGAATTGAAATCAAAATTCCAATTTTCATCATATCCCGGCATTACAAAGGGCGTGTACTTGCCTGTATGATCGACAAAGCCATAGCAGTAGTTGTAGTAGATGCTGTTGTCTTCGGGGGAAACAGCCTCCTCTTTGGTAACCACGACCGCACGTCCCTCGCTGAAGGTGTATGCATAATAGTACTGGAAGTCAATCACAGTTTTTCCGGTCGTGTCGATATAGCCCCAGAGACCGTTACTTTTCACCGGAGCCAAGCCCTCGCTGAAGTACCCCGCGTCCTCATACTGCGGCGTGACAACCTGTTTATAGGTCATACTTGATGCCGAAGCCTTGATGCCAAATCCGCCAAAAAGGGTGAGCAAAAGGGTAAGAGCCAATGCTGTGCTGATGCTGCGTTTGAATTTTTTCATTGCGTAATCCTCTCTTTTTGTAATACTTGTTTTATGTTAGGGGTATTGCGTGCTCAATGAATATTTTAAGGTGCCAGTTTATGATATAAACGCTCACTTAAACTTGCCCCAAATGGCTCACTTTCAGATTGGCATTTACATTTAAATCAAAAAGACTCTGTCCGGTGCTCTCTCTAATTAATTCTTTTGGAGAATATCCCAGACCCGAATTAAGGTCACAATGGCCTGCTCGCGCGTGTATGTACCCATCGGCTGGAAACTGTTTCCGCTAACGCCTTTCATAACGCCCGCTTTCGTGACATGCACAACCGCTTCACTTGCCCAATCTGCAATCTGTGTGCTGTCCGTATACTGCAAGTCGGCTGCCGCCGCCTTTTCGCCGCACAAAGAAAGCAAGCGGCTCAAAATAACAGCAGCCTCCTGCCGCGTGAGCAGACCGTCGGGATTGAAACGCTTGTCTCCGACTCCGTTGACAAGCCCGATTGTTGCCGCTTTCAGAACGTCTAAGTCCGATGTGTCGGCAAAAGAGGAGGATGGGGTTATTGTCACTTTCAGTTTTTCATAGATCGGTATGGCGAGCTTGCAGAATTCCCCCCGGGTAATGCTGCCGGAATAGTCCGTTTGCAATTTTGCAGGGACAAGCCCAAGCTTTTCAGCCCGGCTTACGTCTGATTTTGCCCATGTGGAAGGCTTGTCCTCCAATATTAGCCTATGCATCTCCGCCTTGTTCCATGACGATGTCACCCAGCAGACAGCGCCGTCGACATACCGCGGCATTTCATTGCCGTTAAGCCGTATGCCGCCAAGCGATTCGGGGCCTTTCAGGACAGAGCCGTCCGCCCCCAGAACCATATAACAGCTGTCAACGAACTGATACCTGTTAAAGCTGTGTTTTTCCCAAAGAACAACTAACCTGTCATCATCTGTCGCAACAACTTGCGGCGCGACGGCGCGGTAGTCTTCTGTATAATCCGTCAGCCATTGGACGCCGTAGTCGGCAACGGGTGTCAGCGGCTTGCCGGAGTTGTCATTAAGATCGGTGCTCATTTCACCGCTGCGGTCTCCCTTGGTTACGAAAATGTCCGCGCTCAGCCTTGAAGCGGTCGGATCAAATATCTGGATAAACACATTTTGCGTTTCGTTTTCCGCCGCCGCGCCCAGCGTTTTGGCGGAAGCCCCAACAAGGGCCAAGCCTCGGCTTGTTTCGGCAAGCCCTCCAAGCTGCGCGAAGGTTTTGTTGACAATATACATGTTGTAATTGGCATTTCCGCGAAGATAAAAATGGAAGGGAACCAACTCGTGGTTTAAGGTTGAGACGGAAAAGCCGCGGGGATAGGCATCGCCATGGTCGGCAAAGATAAACTCACCTGTCTTTTTGTAATAAATCACTCGCTGATCAAACGAATGTGAAGAATAGGGTACGGGGCTGGTATAAGACAGGGAGGGAAGCATATCCGAAATTCGCACTGCAGCAACGTTGTTTGACTGATGTCCGCTGTACATTTCCCGCGCATAATTGCACATAAGTATTCCATCTGCAATAACGACGTCGCAGTTCCCCGCATCGAAAGGATACTTCGTTAACCACTTATCGCCCGTATACCAACCTCCGACCTTTCCGACAAATCCGGTGGTTTTGACAAGCTTGCCATCTTCGGTGTATTTTGATATGAAAACGGTTTCAACCGTGGCGTCATCGGTTTCGTTATTGCGCCCCCAGACGATATAGATGTTTCCATCGGAATCGGCAGTGACTGCACCGAGCATCGGATAGGCTTTGGGAATTGAAACTGTACCGGAGCCCGTTACCACGCAGACCATGTTTTGACTTTCATAAGCGAAGGCAAAGCCTCCGTTCTTATCTATAAATTGGGATACCGGGGAGACTTCTGCCCAGTTTAACCCTGAATTTTTTTCAGTATTTCCCTTCACAGGGTGTTCAAGCTGCAAAGTACTTGACACAACTCCTCGCTTTGAATAAGCATAATCCCCAGCAGCGTGGACTCCTTCAGAAAAAGTGCTCATTGCAAGAAAAAGTACCAAAAAAATCGAGATCCATTGCTTTTTAAACACGTATACTCACCTCATATGTCATTTTTAAGACCGAAGCCTTGCCGCTAAATCCGCCAAAAAAGCAAATAAAAGGGCAAAGCTGTGCTGGGACTGTGTTTCAGCTGTTTCATTGCGCAATCTTCTCCAAAGGATATTTGTCTGTATGGATATTAATGCAAATTTTACCACATGCTATTTTCCATTAAAACTCTCTTATGCACCTGCGCGCTACATTTATAGTAAAAAGTGACTGCGCGAAAAAGCTCCGCTATGATACTTGGGTCAATTTTGTACTAAACATCATACTGACGCAAAAATCGAGAGCTTACCTGAATGCAGTTCGCACCGCAACTACATTCGGTGCATCGAAACCGCTGTCAGCTCATATTCGACCGATTCGCTTGATAAAATTTTGAAATACCTGCTGCATATGCTTAAAGTTAATCTCCGGTTCCTCCCATAGTG
This sequence comes from Clostridiales bacterium, assembly GCA_012719035.1. Classification (GTDB taxonomy): domain Bacteria; phylum Bacillota; class Clostridia; order Oscillospirales; family Oscillospiraceae; genus UBA2658. The sequence goes on from JAAYBD010000025.1 coordinate 24,720, forward strand.
AGAGCCGGAGAAAGATCGAAGCAAAATTTCGTTAAAAATGATAAAAGCCTATCTCGCTCTACAGTTTGAGTAAGATAGGTTTCTGTAAATATATGAAACTACAGGCTATAGAATAGTACATGCATCCAGGCAAGCATAAAAATCCAGAGTAAGAGGGGGGCAGAAAAAACAGATCCAATTTCACCTTTTTCAAAATTGTTTTATATGCCGTATTATAGAACCTCTCTTTATTCGTTTTCCCAGCTTCTGGAGTCTTTCCCGAGAACACTATTTGCAATAGCAATATTTTTTTATTATTATATTTAAACACGAATGTGATTTTAATAGGCTATTTATCAGCTTATTAATGACTCTTCTCCTCATACTATTGCGGATCATATAGCACTCGTTTTTAACCTTTATATTAATAGCTGATTTGAGCTTTCGAGTAATAGATTCCTCTATTTCTATTCCGATTACAGGCCTTGTTTGGATAGAAAAAGGCGTATTTAGCTTAGCGTTTAATTCCTTTACATTTCTGTTTTTCTTGGTGTCTGCATTGGGAATTAAAGCCGATAATTTAGAACACAGCGTAATGGCAGGGCTTCCGCTTGTCTGGATTATTTTGACCGCTGTTGGCGTAACACTTATTATCTATGGATGTATTGCAATTGGAAAAATTATAGTTAAAATTTGTGCCCCAAAGGAGCAGGTATAAGCGAATAAGCGCTTGTAAAAAAGGAGCGAATAAAACATTAAGACCATAAAAGAGAGACGATGGAAGATTTGTTATTTTCGCTGGCGATAATCAGCAAAATGAAATTGGAAAATCGTCAAATAACTTTACAAATCGCCTTTTCCTATTCTGACTTAGAATCTTAGGTTGTCCTGACGTGAAATCATATGACCGCTCCTTCGTTTTCTTGATACTTTTGCTTATGAGGGCAATCATCTCTTCAAACAATTTTATCCGCAACGGCAGTGTTTGCGTTAATATGTCCAACTGCTCTTTTTACTACTTATTTGAAACTCGTACCGTTGTCACCTCCTTGACGTTTATGAAAATCAATGTATACCTATAACCAGACCCCATCAGCACCCGCAATTATCTCCCAACAAAGCATAAGCCCGCTCTGCCGATTGGCAGAGCGGGCTTAAAATTCACGCGCTGCTTATGTAATTATGGAATGAGGTGTGAGCGCTTGGTGCGTTCATGTCTTGTTTACCTTACACAGCAGGGGCAGAACGGGGTCAAAAGGAACATGGAATAATTCAGTATCTCACTGTTTTATGCCGTAAAAGCCTCTTGACGCCGTTTCGCCGCTGCGACATTCCTCACAGAAGCAGGAAGAAGCTGCTTGCTAAGCAAAAAAGATGTTTTCGTATTTCTGAAAATACTATGGCGCATATCAAAAAACTGCAGCACCCATCACAGGGATAATTCCCATTCTAACTGCACTTTACGCTTACCACGCTCAGGATGACAGCTTTCGGCAGGATAAAGAGCTTGCAGTAGAAATACGCAAAGCTGCCGGCTGAGAAAAAGGCGACCTATTCCAATTATCGACAGACCCGCGACGAGATTCGGGAGCCGCTTACCATCCAGTCCAACGTGGACAGAATCCTCGGCATGGATACCCTGCGAGTCCATGAAAGAAAAAGAGCAGGAGCGGCGCTGACCGCTTCTGTTCCATAAGCATGCAAACATTTATGTGCGTGAAAAGGGATTTGGGGCACTGTCCACAACAAGCATTTTAGGTGTGTGTTATAACGCCAGCACTGCTTGCCGAACGACCAATCGTCCTATCTTGACGACACTGACAACAGATGAAAATGACGAATAACTATTGGATCGTAAAAGCCCGGGCGAATTAATCCGTCCGGGCTTCTTGTAGCCAATTCTATTTTTTAATGTGTTCCAATATAAGCTGCCCGGGCACTTTGTAGACCATGCCGGTAAACGCGCCATCGCCGTTGCGCTCTATCACCGTGATATACCCGTCGCTGCCGTCGTCTGGCAGGTTTGAGCCGATTCTAAAAATGCCGTTTTCGTCAAATAGCGCCGTATCCATCATTTCCTCCATAATTGGGCTATATGAGGTGCTAAGCGGATCACCCATGTGGTATTCATACGTGTCGCCATAGGTGAGGGCCTGTACACTGTCTGAAACGACCTCACATTTATCCAATGGGATACTTTGGAGAAGCTGCTTGTACGCTTCATAGTCCTTCTGATTTTTGGCCTTCTGCTCCTCGCTTGGAGCATAGGCGTATACACCCGTTTTAGACAAGTCAATCGTGACGTCCTTTTCCGCCGTTTTTCCGTTGATGAAGGCGACCTTGACGTGGATAGTTATCTCCTCTGGAAATGAGGGGTATTCCAAACCTCCAACGTAGTGTGTGCCCCAAAAAAGGAGGTAATCATCAACCGTTTCTGCATCGAGCGTTATCGTGCTGCCGACATCGTCAAAATCCTCACCGAACATGACCATCTGATTGTCCGGTCCCACATACAGGGTGGGAACTCCGATCGTTGAGATATCAGCCAGATTGCCGATATACTGCTCAGCAAAGAAGCCGCTATCGGTGGAAAATTCCACGCTCCCAATGTTTTCACCCTCGCACCGAAGTCCAAGGCCAACGTACATGGTGTTCGTCTCTCCGTCAATGTGCCCGCCCCAATATTCGGGCCGGGTGTCCGCTATGTCCACCTCGCGAAGCTGAACGGAGCCATCCTCCTGCACCTCCATCGCGTAGGCTTTTACAGCAAAGATGTTATCACCTTGAGGTGTAAAAAACGTGCTGCCAAATACTATTAACCATATTACAGCCGCCACAGTCGCAAATGATACCACCACTTTCAATACAGGGCGCTCCTTTTGCTCTTTTTCCATGACTTTATCAAACACGCGGTTTTTAACCTCATCGTCCGGCTGAATGATATTAAAAGCATTTATGATTTTATCATTCTTCATTTTCTAAAACTCCTCTCAGCAGATTTCTTGCTTCGCACAAGTGGTTGCGAATGGTAGAGTGCGGTTTCCTTAATATACCCGCGACTTCTTCCGACGTGTAGCCCTCGTAATAATAGAGATAAATCACATCTTTATAGCGTGTGGGCAGTTCCATGACGGCCTTTAGCGTTTCGTCAATATGGAAAGGATCATCACTTTGCAAATTTCCGTAATCGTCTATATCCGCGCGGCTGCGCCACCAATGACTGAGGTAATCTTTACAGGTGTTTATAGTAGTTCGTATAAGCCATGCCTTTTCATGTTCAGCATTTTGAAAGACGATGCTTTTTTGCATTAGCTTTGCGAATACGTCTGCGGCTGCGTCCTCTGTATCAGACGTATTTTTTAAGTATGAGAAGCTGACTCGATATACCATATCGAAATGCCGCCTGTATATTTCCTCAATGTTTTGTAACGACGCTCCCTCGCCGCGCACCGGCAAAGGCTTTATCATCTCGCGACCTCCTTTTATTAGTAATACGATTGAGAGGCTAAAAATGTCGGATAATTTTAAAAAAGTTTCATAGCCTGTTACTGTTCCATGCCCAGTTCCCTGCGCGGTTGCTGTTCCCGATGCTCTTGATGCAAAATGATGTACATGCGTTTTCCGATTTGCTCGACTTCTTTTGACTCGTCTTTTGTGGAAATGTATCTTAGACTGAGCCTTTCTGCTCGTCTGTCATCTTGGCATATTCCGTTGCAATTACCTTAAAAAGTTGAAATTTAAGGAGATATAAACAAGACCATGGATAGGCAATTTTACTATATAACGCATTTAAAAGGGGTTGATTCCTTGACGCTTGCAGTGCTGCTCTCTTGCTTGCGACGGTATATTTGTGACGCAAACCTCAAGTTGAGTATTGCTTTTACTGAATAATTACGCCCCTGATATTCCAAATTATTGCGAGTTAAACACCCCCTGCCTCCACTTAAAGAGGACAGGGGGTATCAATCGGGAAAAGTATCCACAACTCTATAGTCCAACCTGCGCGGAATCGTGTTGTGTGGAGAAGAGTAAATTCATATAATATCTAAGTGATTTGGAAGACGGTTCTGTAAGTAATGAAGTAACATGAAAGCAATGTTCCACACTCATGACGATTATTTTGTATCTTGGATAGAATCCCCAAAATCGTCAATCGTTAATATCCTCTCTAATCAATTGAGTTCGGAATACTAATTCCATATGAACCGATTACCGTAATGCCATCAGACTCGTATAGAGGAATATACCACAAAAAATTATCTCCTCTTTTTAAAGCTTCTTCAATCAGAACATTTAATCGATCCATATAATCCTTCGCCTCTTCCGGATTACAAGGCTGCTCGCCATATAGATCCTTAAGATAAACATATCCGATTGTACCATCGATGCCTGTTGCAGCAATTAATTCTGGAGGCTTTGAATTTGAGTCCATATTGGCTATTGTTCCAAATGTTTGACCATTCCTATTCACAGAGTATTTTGTCCCATTATCCTGAGCAAAAACATCTAATTTAATCAACATGGCAACAGCTAAAACAAGGCATAACAGTGACAACAATATAATCTTGACGTTTTTATTGGCTATTTTCGTCATTACTTAATTACTCCTTCTTATTAAGATTCTATGGCACAACTACGTTTGACGACCCATAAGTCCATTGACTTTGATAGCTTCCATCATAATATATTTTTGTTTCAGCTTGTGCGTAAAAATGTCCTTGATGCACATTGGTATTCCATAATGTTGTGACCAACACCAGGAGCAGCAGTTGTATTGCAAGTCCAAGCACTACTACGGAATATTGTGCTATTTGATGCTTTACACAAATGTGCCTGCACGCCAAGATGCCCAGGCTGCTGTTGACGATAGGCAAAATAATACGGCAAGCTGCTATGTCCCGCCGTATTATAAAAAAGCTCGATTCCCGCCTTATTTTTACATTTAAATTAATTAAATATACCAGAGCCAGCTATCCGTGTATATTCGTTACCATACGAAAGTGCTGCAAAAGCGCTTGCTACAAATGAAGCAGTATTTTGGGTGTTCTGCACCATAATTTTTCTCATAGGCATTCTATCTTCTCATAAGTTTTTTGTCAACTTCTGGGTTATACGGGAGCGGACGAAGCCATAAAAATGCTCCGTGGGCTACATAAATACAGTATGATTATTTATAAAAAGAAACCATTTAATAACACTCACCCCCCGCTGGGCTTGAAAATGTTATGGGCATGAAATACTATTATTTCCAAAGAACTGTAAAATAATGTCGAAATTGGCACCCGACTGAACAACAGAAGGTTTTGAGCGTAAAGAATTAGTTTGTTACGCCCAGAACTTTCTTTTTTTATTGAAAAGGGGTGAAACTAATGACAAAAGAAAGCTATCCGTTCACGGCGCTGATTGGGTAGGCACAGATGAAGAGAGCATTAATACTGAATATTATTAATCCTCAAATTGGCGGGCTTCTAATTAACGGTCAAAAAGGTACTGCGAAATCCTCTGCCGTGAGATCTGTCGGTGCCTTGATGGGTTGTTCGATTACAGAAGTTCCGTTATCTGTTTCCGAAGACAGGCTGGTTGGTTCGATTGATATGGAAAAAACGATTATGACTGGCAATGTATGCATTGAAGAAGGCTTGTTTAAAAATGCTGATAATGGGATCTTATATGTCGATGAAGTTAATCTATTGCAGGACTATATAGTCGACATTCTGCTTGATGTGAGCGCAAACAAAGTTAACCGCATTGAAAGAGAAGGTGTTTCCTACTCGCACCCGAGCAACTTTGCTTTGATTGGTACAATGAATGTAGAAGAGGGGATTTTGCGCCCTCATTTTCTTGATCGTTTTGGATTATACGTTTCGGTTTTTTCCGAACGTGACCCCGGCCTGTATGTATCTGCGGGAGCTTCTGAGCGACAGCGTTCAGGACGAAATAAAAACGGCCCTTCGTCAGTACATACGCACTGAGAAAGACCGTGTTGTAGAGCATAATAAACTTGTAAAAGCACAACTGGCCGAAAGGAAAAGTCAAATTAACGCTCTGATTGAAAACCTTGCGTCAGGTAAATTGCCTCCCGAGGTCGTTGAGCAAATCGGCGGGAAAATCGCCGCGCTGAAGCAGGAAATGGAAGTGCTTTCTGTAAGTGAGCCTCCACGCGACTATACCACCGAGCAGATCATTACTTGGCTGGGCAGTATCCGTGAAGCCCCGGACGAAACGGCGGTGCGTCTGCTAATTGAGCGCATAGAGGTCAAAAAAGACAAAGAAAAAGCTACGACGGAGTTTAATATCATATCGACATTAAACTCCGTCGTAGGGAAAAATGGTTGCGGAGGCAGGATTTGAACCTACGACCTTCGGGTTATGAGCCCGACGAGCTGCCAGACTGCTCCACTCCGCGATATAGAGTTGTGCATTTGCGCTAAAATCGGTGACTACATACTGTTTTGAGCGCTTATATATAGTAACACAAAGGCTATGATGATGTCAAGTGTTTATTTAAAATGATTATAAACCATTGCTATCCATTGTTTAATATCGTCAATTGTTGATATTTTGGGTAACGCAAATGGCATGCGGCGCAAATCTGTCGCAATATGAAGCAAAAGTTGTGGGATGATATTGGATAGAGTTTGAAGTGTTCTCATAATAAACATAATAGTAAGTTAATTCAAAGCAATACTATTTTGAACAAATATATAGATTAACTCTGGGTGTTCGATTTTTCCCTGATTGGATTGAGTCAATCAAAAAGAGCTACTTCACTTTCTTTATCCCAGTCTGCTTCACGTATTCTTTCAGCAACGTATTCCATAGCATCAATTCTGCTCTCATCGATATATCTTAACAGACTCAACAATTAGGCTGACAGCCCATAGCATTATTTAATGGTAAAAACTTAATTAAACGAGCCGTTCCAAACCGGCATATTCTTTATATAATCACTCTTAACAGCAGGAACATAGAATGCTCCATAAACATTTAATCCGTTATTAACTTTCATTGACGGCATTTCAATATAGATGCGGTAGTAGGGCATAAACACTTGTTCGTTGCTGCTGGTCCGATATATAAGTTCTATTTTTCTTATAAATTCCTCTCCCGGGAATTCCTCAGGGGATGTTGTGATATAATTTTTGTTTTTGAGAAGTTCAACGGCTTTTTCTTCGTCGATGATAGGATAATCTCCAAGCTTTTGAGATAAATCCGGTTTTAAAACTCTCGATAGAAACAGTTTGCCATCATCACAACAGAATGTTACGTAGTTAAAGTTGTAATTTATTATTTTGTCTATGTCGTTACCACTGTTATCAAAAAACTCTATATTATTAATTTATATCGCTTGTTTACAGACATTTTTGACACGCTTTGACTCCCGCTGATTTGCGGGAGTCTTTTTATAGGACTTTGCTCTATAGGAAAACTCAGAAATTATGTCTTGATTATTAAAAAAATGTGTGATATGTTTACATATATAGTTCTGAACTGTTCACGTGTTCATTGTGTGATATTGCAGGGAAGGATACAATTAAGAAAACTATAAAAGCAATCAGTTTTTAGTTCCGAAAATTTATAACAAACACGCGGATATAAAAAGCAGGCGGAAATTATCAGATAAGATGTGAGGAGCATGAAAATGGCAGAAGAAAGAAAATTGATTTTAAAGCTCGGGCAGAAAATCACAGACAGGGTTGGGCATAAGCTTAGCATTGAGGATCCGGAATATTGCGGACTCGCCTGTGTTGTTACTGATGAAATGGCAGAGGTTGCTTTGGCTATGAAAGTCCGCAAGCCTGCTACTCCCGAAGCTATCGCCCCTAAATGCAAAAAGAGCGTAGAAAAAACCCGCGAGTTAATGGAAGAAATGAGCAGAATGGGGCTTCTTGAGTATAACTGGGAAAACGCCGATCATCATAAACAGTATATACTTCCGATGTTCGTTCCAGGCTGTGCCGAATTTATGGTCATGAACAAAGAACAGGTGGAGGCACATCCCGAAATAGCGGATATGTTTGAAAAAATGAGCCGTTTGCCTCTGGAAAAGGTTACCCCCATGGTGCCGATCGGGGGAGCCGGGATAGGTATGCATGTTATCCCTGTGGAAAAGGCTATTCCCGCAGAACAAAAGTCCGAAAGCTATGAGCATCTTTCTCATTGGATTGAAAAGTATGACGGACACTTTGCCGTAGGCGACTGCTCCTGCCGGCGTATGCGCCGTATACTTGGAGAGGGATGCGGACACCTTGAAGAAGATATGTGCATCGGTGTGGGCGATATGGCCGAATATCTGGTTGAAACAGGTAAAGGACGCCCCATCGATAAAGCCGAAGCCCTTGAGATATTAAAGCGTGCTGAAGACAACGGTCTTGTGCATCAGATTACCAATATAGATGGTGAAGACAAAATCTTCGCAATTTGCAACTGTTGTGTATGCTCCTGTAATGCTTTAAAAACATCGCAGCTTTTCAACACGCCGAATATGTCCAGATCTAACTACATCGCAAAGGTCGATCCTGAAAATTGCGTCGCCTGCGGTCAGTGTGTGGAGACCTGCCCTGCGGGAGCCGTCAGATTAGGTCAGAAATTATGCACAAAAGAGGGCGCTGTTCAGTATCCCAAAAAAGAGCTGCCTGATGTTGCAAAGTGGGGACCGGAAAAATGGAGTCCGAATTACCGCAACGATATTCCCAGTGCCAATTGCTACGACACCGGCACCTCGCCCTGTAAAACAAACTGCCCCGCACATATTGCAGTTCAGGGCTACATTAAGATGGCGGCACAGGGAAGATATACAGACGCCCTGAAGCTTATAAAGAAAGAAAACCCGTTCCCGGCAGTGTGCGGACGCATTTGCAACCGCCGCTGCGAGCAGGCTTGTACCCGCGGAACAATCGATGAGGCTGTCTCTATTGATGAAATCAAGAAGTTCATTGCCGAACGGGATTTAAATACCGATACACGTTATGTTCCGGAAATGCTAAACCAGACAGGAAAGCCCTTCGCCGAAAAAATTGCGGTCATCGGCGCAGGTCCTGCCGGCATGACCTGTGCATTCTTTTTGGCTCAGAAAGGATATCCTGTTACCGTATTCGAGAAAAATAAAAAACCCGGCGGAATGCTTTTGATGGGAATTCCGGCTTTCCGTTTGGAAAAGGATGTCGTGGAAGCCGAAATCGAAGTTTTGCGCCAGATGGGTGTTGAATTCAGATGCGGTGTAGAGGTCGGCAAAGATATCACACTTGCCCAGCTGCGCGGGCAGGGCTATAAGGCATTCTACATAGCAATCGGGTGTCAGGGAGGACGCAAAGCGGGTGTTCCCGGCGAGGATGCGGCAGGTGTTCTTACGGGTGTTGAATTCCTGGGCATGGTTAACAGCGATGAAAGCACCAAACTTACGGGACGTACAGTTGTCGTCGGCGGAGGAAATGTTGCGATCGACGTTGCCCGCTCGGCTGTCCGCGCCGGCTCATCTGAGGTTTCCATGTTCTGTCTGGAGAGCCGCAGCATTATGCCGGCGGCCGCGGATGAGGTGGAAGAAGCCGAAGAAGAAAACATCACCATAAATAACGGATGGGGACCCAAGGAAATCCTCGTTGAAAACGGCAGGGTAAAGGGGATTGTCTTTAAAAAATGCACACAGGTCTTTGATGACAGCAAGCGCTTTAACCCGCAGTATGACGAGAAATCTCTTAGAATCGTTGAGTGTGAAAATGTTCTTTTAAGTATCGGGCAGAGCATACAGTGGGGCGGTTTGTTAGATGGCACTAAAGTGAAATTGGGTCGCGGCAGCGGAGTTATTGCAGATTCCTTTACATATCAGACCGATGAGCCTGACATTTTTGCCGGCGGCGATGTTTACACCGGTCCTAAGTTCGCCATTGATGCTATTGCCGCGGGTAAGGAAGGCGCCATTTCCATCCATCGTTTTGTACACGAAGGACAAAGCCTGACAATCGGACGCGATGAGCGCCGCTTCATCGAATTGGATAAGAGCAATCTCGACATTAAAGGGGAGAGTTTTGACAACGCAGAACGTCAGACTCCTGCCAAGGGCAGTGCACAGGATGCAAAGCGCTCTTTCCGCGATCTGCGCGGTACGTTCACAGAGGAACAGTTAAAGGCAGAGACAAAGCGCTGTTTAGGATGCGGTGCATCCGTTGTCGATCCAAATGCTTGCTTAGGCTGCGCCGTATGTACGACCCGGTGTGAATTTGATGCCATTCATCTTGAAAGGGTATTTGACGGACGTATGATAAAGAGCGAGGATAAAATGAAAGCAATCCTCCCATATGCCGCAAAACGCCAAATAAAGATTTTAACAAAAAGAAATAAATAAATTGAAAGGCGAAAATTATGCACGAATTAGGACTTGTAGTTTATGTTATCGATGCCGTTGAGCAGCTTGCAAAAGAAAAGAATCTGACGGAAATCGGTTCGATTACACTGGAACTTGGAGAGGTCAGCTCGGTCGTGCCTGATTATTTCAAAGACTGCTGGAATTATAGCCATAAGAAGTCGGATCTGTTAAAGAATACGGAACTGAAAATAGAGATTATCCCTGCGCTTACTGTTTGCAGCGACTGCGGCAAGACATATCCTACGGTTGAATTCAAAAAGAAATGCCCGCATTGCAGCAGTGATGATACTTATCTGCTTCGCGGCAATGAATTTAATATTAAGGAAATCGAAGCTTGCTGAACGCTGAGCCGGTTGCCAAATCATTTGCAAGGTAACGGAACGCTCCATTCCGTTTTTGCCGCTTCGCGGCAATAGCCTTACTCTCTTCATCCTATAGCGTGAGCGGACAGAAAAACGATTTTTCTGTCCGCTCGAATCATATTGCCAATTTGGAGATTTATGTATGGAATTTATAAAGTTAAACAAACAATCACTCAAAGAAATATTTGTCCGCAACGTTACAGTTCAAATTTTGGACAAAAAAATCCCGGCAGGGACTCAGCTGCCAACGGTACGGGAGATAAGCGAACAAATGCACGTCAGCCGGGCACTTGTATCCGAAGGACTGGCGGAGCTTGAAAAAATCGGGCTACTTGAAAGAAAAGGAAAAAACAGAGTAGTCGCTACGTTAAGCGGGGACTGATTTTGCAGCCTGCACTTTATATAAGCCTCAAAATGTAAGCTATTGCAAAAATATGCTGTAATGCTTATAATATCAATCAGAACACTTGAAGTAGTCACGATATCACAATCACAGAACGGAGGCTTTAAATGGCATTTAGAAAGCTGTCAACGCCCTCTTTAAAAGAGGTTTTCATCCACGAAATCGAAAATATGATACTCTCGGGTGAGCTGAAAATCGGTGACAAGCTGCCTCCCGAACGGGAAATAGTCGAGAGCATGGGTATAAGTCTGAGCGTTGTTACTGCTGGCATTGCCGAACTTGAAAGCAAAGGCTTCGTCGAAATCCGTCCCAGACAGGGCGTATTTGTTTCCGACTATATACACAAAGGTTCGCTGGATACGCTGGTTTCACTAATGCGCTACAACAACGGCAAGCTGAACAGGAGGGAAGTGCTCTCTCTAATTGAAACCCGTATCGTGATAGAACAGTTAATGGTAAGGCAGGTTATCGAGCGGGGCGACAGTGCGAAAATCGCAGAGTTGGAAAGATATTTTGACATTATGAAATCTCAAAATGATTTTGAAGCTGTTGCCAACACAGCTCTGGATTTTATTCATGAAATGTCCATCCAGAGTGACAATATTCTGCTTCCGCTGCTGTACCATTCTTTCCGCGCACCGATGCTTGGAATGTACACGAGATACATGGAGAAAAACGGCATTCAGCCCGTATATGACACAGCACGCACCCTGTTTGAGCTTGTTCGTACCCGCAGCATAGAACGTGCTCACGAATTTGTTGATGTATATCTCCGCAGGGTCATTGACGGAGATACCGCCATTTGCTAATCACAACGAAAAGTAATCCGGCGCATGAAGTCAGTAATTATAAGATTACTGATTTCTATAAAAAAATAAGATACTTCATTTGATATGTCCCCTTTTGTGTCTTTTAAAACATATATAAGTGAGAACATTGAGAGGAATGGTCATAATTATGAAAAAATCTTTTCTGTGCTTAATTGTTATGCTTTGTACCTTGCTTTGTGGATGTTCAAGCCAAAAACCAGAGTCATTGGTTCCCGGAAAATATCAGCTTGAGGATACAGGGCGTGTCATAGCTCCCTATGTATTGCTTGAAAACGGATTTGTATTCCATTATTCAAATTTTAGTAGTTATATTAATTATGGGTCATATAAAATAGAAGATAATACATTAATATTGACTACTGAGGACAAGGAATATACTTACGCTTTCCAAATCGATGACGGGAACTTATATTTTGATTTGGATTCATCATCAAAACTTACAGAGTACAAAGGAGAACCCTCAATTGAAGATGGAGCTAAATTTGTTTTGGTTAAGGATGAATAGGCTCTGCCGGTAAAACCTGACTATATAAAGGATTGATGAAATGAAAGGTATAAAATTTATTCTATTTGGGATTGCCGTAATCCTTGTTGGAATAGGATTTTCCTGTTCCGACAAGTACAGTCTGTTTGGCTTTGGTGAAATTGTTCTTTTTATTGCCGGGCTTGGTTTGGCATACTATGGCTTAAAAAAGGAATAGAATTGGTTCGTTAACGGTAAGGTGCTTTTTTTATGAATACAATGTCATAGCCCGATAGAAGTCTGGAACAGAGAGGCGGAAAGTAATTTTAAGTATTACTACTCTATGGATCTGTGGACTTTAGAACAGATAGTTGTCGAAGCATCTTCAATTTCCCCCGAATCAGGAGAACAGTGCGGTCATCTGAGCGGAAAGATTGACGGAACGCTGGATTATAATCCCTATTACAGCTATGTTACAATCAGCGGTCAAAAAAATCTTAGCGAGAAAATAATCCCTGAAAGCTTAAATACTGCATTAAGTGCTTTTCATGAAGCAAATACAGCCTATTTAACAGCAATTAATGATAAATCCTTAATAAAAAGCGAAGAGCTGTCGTCAACTCTGCGCAGCATGAATATTGATATAAGTACACCGGACGAAGTCGAAATGGATAAATATATAAACCAACTGAATGGAGCTACCGAACTTATGAAAAAAACAGTAAGTTACTAATATAGTCAAGAACCTTCCCTGTTTTTGCCGGTTTTGCGGGTTTTATTTGATTAGACTGTTGAAATCTTCGGTTATTATAGGTATAATACTTCATTATACTCGCAATAAAAAGTATGGGGTTTTTAGGGTCCTTTTGTATCATCCTTTTAAAAAGGGAACCTCAAAAACGCTCTGCTTTCAAATGTCAAGAAAGGCCTGAGAAAAAATTATGAAACGTACTAAAATATCGGCAATCTATGCGGACGCGTCCGCTTTCACAAGCGAAGAAATCACAGTTTGCGGCTGGGTCCGCACTGTTCGCGACATGAAGAACTTTGCTTTTATCGAACTCAATGACGGCAGCTCCCATAAGGGTCTGCAAGTTATTTTTGAAAAGAGTACGCTGAATAATTACGACGAAATCGCTCACCAGAATGTCGGCGCGGCGCTTATCGTCAAGGGCAGGCTTGAATTGACTCCCGATGCGCCCCAGCCCTTTGAGCTGAAAGCTGCTTCAATAGAGGTAGAGGGTACATCCGCCTCCGATTATCCGCTTCAGAAAAAGCGCCACAGCGTTGAGTATCTGCGCACTATCGCTCATCTGCGCCCGCGTACAAACCTTTTTTCCGCCGTATTCCGGGTTCGCAGCGTTGCCGCGGCGGCAATACACGAGTTCTTTCAGGAAAGAGGCTTTGTTTATGTCCACACCCCTATTATCACAGGCTCTGACTGTGAGGGCGCAGGGGAGATGTTCCGTGTCACCACTATTGATATAGACAAACCTCCCCGTACAGAGGACGGAAAAATCGACAACACAAAGGACTTTTTCGGAAAAGCAACAAACCTCACCGTTTCCGGTCAGCTCAATGCAGAGAACTTTGCTATGGCTTTCGGCGATGTGTATACTTTCGGTCCCACTTTCCGTGCCGAAAATTCAAATACTCAGCGCCATGCCGCGGAATTCTGGATGATAGAGCCTGAAATGGCTTTTGCCGACCTCTCTGATTATATGGACAACGCAGAGGCTCTTATAAAGTATGTCATCCGTACCGTTTTGGAAAGATGCCCGCAGGAGATGTCATTTTTCAACAGCTTTGTGGACAAAGACCTGCTTGAACGCCTCAATCACGTTGCAAGCTCAGACTTCGGCAGAGTCACTTATACAGAAGCCGTTGAGATTTTGAAGAAACACAACGATGAGTTTGACTATAAAGTTGAATGGGGCTGTGACCTTCAGACCGAACATGAGCGTTATTTGACGGAAAAGATATTCAAAAAGCCTATTTTCGTAACGAATTATCCCAAGGAGATAAAAGCCTTCTACATGCGTCTTGACGATGACGGAAAAACCGTTGCCGCCGCAGACTGCCTTGTTCCCGCGATCGGTGAAATAATCGGCGGCAGCCAGCGTGAAGAACGTCTTGACGTTCTCGAAAAACGCTTGGAGGAATTGGGACTTAATAAGGACGATTACTGGTGGTACCTTGATTTGCGCCGCTATGGCTCCTGCCGCCACGCCGGCTATGGTCTGGGATTTGAGCGCCTTATCATGTATCTCACAGGCGTGAGCAATATCCGCGATGTTCTCCCGCATCCGAGGACTGTCGGAACAGCGGAGTTTTAACTTACAAAAAAGAACCCCCATTCAAATGAATGGGGGTTCTTTTTTATTTGCCCGCGTACTTATCGCGTTCTGCAACGGCAAGTTCGTCACAGCGGTTGTTGAATTCATTATCGGCGTGACCTTTTACCCAATGAAAGGAAACCGAATGGATATTCAGCAGCCTGTCAAGCTCCTGCCAAAGATCGACATTTTTAAGTTCGCCGTCCTTGCGTTTCCAATTTTTCGCTTTCCATCCTTTTAGCCAGCCTTCGTTTATCGCTTTTGAAAGATACTGCGAATCGGTATAAAGGGAAACTTCGCAGGGTTCTTTTAATGCGGAAAGTGCGTTTATCGCGCCGAGCAGCTCCATCCGGTTGTTTGTCGTCTGGCTTTCTCCGCCGGACATCTCCCGCAGAGTGTCCTTATATTGAAGTATAGCCCCCCACCCTCCCGGTCCGGGATTGCCGGAGCAGGCTCCGTCGGTGTAGATAGTCACTTGTTTCATATTATTCTCCTGATTTGAGACTGAAGCTTATTCCTCTGACACTTCTTCCTCGGCTTCCTCCTCAATTTCCTCTTTGTCGGTCCGGGCTATGGATATAACCTTTGCTCCTTCCGCAAGACGCATAAGGCGAACACCCTGTGTTGCCCTGCCGAAGGTGCTGATAGTTTCTGCGCCCATGCGGATTATCGTTCCGTCGTCCGAAATCAGCAGAATATCATCATTGTCATCAACGACCTTTACATCCGCTACCTTGCCTGTCTTATCGGTGACGTTATAGTTTTTGAGACCCATTCCTCCGCGTTTCTGAGCTGTCCCATCGTTTCCGCGCAGATATTCCTCGATCTCCGTTCTCTTTCCGTAGCCGTTTTCGGTGACCGAAAGCAGGGCGCCGCCCTCGCGTGCACGCGCCGCACCTACGCAGTAGTCTCCCTTGCGCAGACGAATCCCGCGTACGCCCGTAGCTGTTCTTCCCATGGGACGGATGTCGTTTTCATCAAAGCAAATAGCCATGCCGTCATGGGTCGCTATCAGGATTTTCTGGTTTCCGTCAGTTCTGCGGACAGAGATAAGCTCGTCGCCATCTTCGATGTTTATCGCGCGGATACCATTGTTGCGGATATTTTTTAGCGCATTTAGATACATTCTCTTGACTGTACCGTCCCTTGTTATCATAACAAGATACTCATTTTCGGTGTCAAGGTCCCGGGTCTGAATCATGGCACTGACCTTTTCCCCCTGCTCTATGGGAAGAAGATTGATAATATTCGTGCCCTTTGCGGTGCGTCCCGCCTCCGGAATATGATAACCTTTCTTACGGTATACCCTTCCGTAACTTGTGAAGAACAGGATATAATCGTGCGTCGAAGCTGTGAACACAGTTTCCACATAGTCTTCATCGCGGAGCGTCTGGGCTGTAATTCCTCTGCCGCCGCGGCGCTGAGCACGATAAGTGTCTGCCGGCATCCTCTTGATGTATCCCGCGTGCGTCAGCGTATAAACGCAGTCCTCCTCCTCAATGAGGTCTTCTATGTCGATTTCGTCCTCAACGTCCTGTATTTCCGTGCAGCGTTCATCGCCGTATTTATCTCGTATTTCAATAAGCTCGGTTTTCAGAACATCCTTTATCATTTCCTCTGAACCAAGAAGAGTATTGTAATACTCGATCTTTGTCTCAAGCTCTTTGTATTCTTTTTCGAGCTTTTCCTTTTCAAGTCCCTGCAAACGCTTTAGCTGCATGTCAAGAATTGCCTGCGCCTGCACATCGGAAAGCCCGAAGCGCTCCATCAGGTTTTGCTTGGCATCGTCATAGCTTTCGCGGATGATGCGGATAACCTCGTCAATGTTATCCTGCGCTATCAGCAAACCTTCGAGCAGATGAGCGCGCTCCATAGCCTTTCTAAGGTCGAACTTAGTACGGCGAATTATAATTTCCTTCTGGAAGTCAAGGTATTCATCCAGAATGTGCCGAAGTGAGAGTATCTTCGGCTGACTCTGATTGTTTATGAGCGCCAGCATGTTTATTGCAAAAGACGACTGAAGCTGTGTTTGGGTAAAAAGGCGGTTCAGTACAACCTGTGTATTTGCATCTCTTTTCAGTTCTATTACGATTCTCATGCCGTTGCGGTCAGATTCGTCCCGCAGACCGGATATTCCGTCCAGCCGCTTGTCGTGAACCTGATCTGCAATATTTTCTATAAGCGTTCTTTTATTGACTTGATAGGGAAGCTCTGTAACGATGATGCGAATGCGGCCTTGTCCGTATTCCTCAAGCTCAGTACGAGCGCGGATAACAACGCGGCCCCTGCCTGTAGCATAGGCTGCACGAATTCCCGCTCTTCCCATAATAATACCCTTTGTGGGAAAGTCCGGGCCTGTCACGTGCTCCATCAAGTCCACAAGCTCCGCTTCAGGATCATCCAGAACGCAGATGCAGGCGTTTATGACCTCTTTGAGGTTATGCGGCGGTATATTTGTTGCCATTCCTACTGCGATACCGCTGGATCCGTTTACAAGCAGATTTGGAAAACGGCTGGGCATGACCTTAGGTTCTTTCCGAGTTTCGTCAAAGTTCGGGTCCCAGTCGACTGTGTCCTTTTCTATGTCCCTTACAAGTTCTTCGGAAATCTTTGACATCCTTGCTTCTGTATAACGGTAAGCAGCAGGGGGGTCTCCATCGATGGAGCCGAAGTTTCCGTGACCGTCAACAAGGGGATAGCGCATGGAAAAGTCCTGTGCAAGGCGGACCAATGCGTCATAAACAGACTGGTCACCGTGCGGATGATAACGTCCGAGAACGTCACCTACGCAGGTTGCGGACTTTTTAAACGGACGGTCGTTCGTAAGATTGTCCTCATACATCGCGTATAGTATACGGCGGTGTACGGGCTTCAGTCCGTCGCGGACGTCCGGCAATGCTCTGCCTACGATGACAGACATTGCATAATCGATATATGAAGTTTGCATCTCGTTTACAAGCTCAGACGAGATGATTTTTTGCTCGGGATACCGGATGTCCTCCGGTTTATAATCTTTTGCCATTAGTTTGACCACCTTAGTAATTTTTGGATATTTCTATCCGAATCGGCTGTATGGCTTTGTACGGGAGAGCGTGCAAATATTAAATATCCAGATTGACGGCATATTTAGCGTTTTTCTCGATAAATTCCTTTCGAGGCTCAACCTTTTCTCCCATCAGGATAGTAAAGGTCTCATCCGCCAATATCGCGTCCTCAAGGGTTATACGTTTTAGTGTGCGTGTTTCGGGATTCATGGTCGTTTCCCAGAGTTCGTGGGGATCCATTTCACCAAGACCCTTATTTCTGCTGATGTCGACCTTGCCTTTACCCTCATCCCCGCGCATTTCGGCAGAGATCCTGTCCCTTTCCTCGTCTGAGAAGGCATATCGCGTCTGCTTTCCGCGAACCAGCTTATAGAGCGGCGGCATAGCCGCATATACAAAACCGTTTTCTATGAGCGGCCGCATAAATCGGAAGAAAAAAGTAAGCAGAAGCGTTCTGATATGGCTGCCGTCGACATCGGCATCTGCCATGATTATGACCTTGTGGTAACGAAGCTTATTTATATCAAAGTCCTCGCTTATTCCTGCGCCCAGAGCCGTTATGACCGGCATCAGCTTGTCGTTGCTGTAGACCTTGTCGGCACGCGCCTTTTCGACATTGAGCATTTTTCCCCACAGGGGCAAAATTGCCTGAAACCGGCTGTCGCGGCCGCCCGTTGCGCTGCCTCCCGCGGAATCTCCCTCTACGATATAAAGCTCGGTCAGCGAGGGGTCACGTTCGTTGCAGTCGCGGAGTTTTCCGGGGAGCGTTGAGCCTTCCAGCGCATTCTTTCTGCGTATATTTTCCCTTGCCCTGCGCGCTGCCTCCCGCGCCCTGTTCGCAGTCAATGCTTTTTCCAGTATTACTTTTCCTACAGCCGGATTTTCTTCAAGATAAGTAGCCAGCTTTTCGGAAACTATATTGTCGACCAAAGTACGTATTTCGCTGTTGCCCAGCTTTGCCTTTGTTTGTCCCTCAAACTGTGCATCGGTGAGCTTGACTGAAATTACACAGGCAATACCTTCCCGGCAGTCCTCTCCCGAAATCTTGTCATCATTTTTCAATATGCCTGTTTTCTGCCCATAGGCATTGAAAACGCGGGTAAGAGCCGCCTTGAAGCCCGTTTCATGCATACCTCCTTCCGGAGTGTGTATGTTGTTTGCGAAGGACACTATATTTTCGTTGTAGCTGTCATTATACTGTATCGCAATCTCGGCTATGCTGTTATCCCGCTCGCCGTTCATGTATATCACTTCGCTGTGCAGCGGCGTTTTGTTGCGGTTCATATACTTGACGTATTCACGTATGCCGCCTTCATAGAACATTTCATCGCGGATTGGTTCTTCTCCGCGCAGATCCTCCGTTGTTATATGCAGCCCCGCGTTCAAAAACGCCTGCTCGCGCATACGGATATGAAGTATTTCATAGTCGTATGCCGTTTCTTCAAACACCTCGCGGTCCGGCTTAAAGCGGACAACTGTTCCCGTACAATCTGTACTGCCGACTATTTTCATTTCCTGCGTGATATTTCCGCGAGAAAACTTCATCTGATAGATGTTGCCGTTTTTGTGTACCTCGACCTCCAGCCACTCGGAGAGTGCATTGACGACAGAGGCTCCGACACCGTGGAGACCGCCCGCTACCTTATATCCTCCGCCGCCGAACTTTCCGCCGGCGTGCAGAACAGTATAAACGACCTCAAGAGCCGGCTTTCCCGTTTGCTCCTGAATATCGACCGGAATACCGCGCCCATCATCGGAAACGCGGATAACATCACCGGGTTCAATCGTGACCTTGATGCAGGTACAATAGCCTGCAAGTGCCTCGTCAATAGCGTTGTCAACGATTTCATATACGAGGTGGTGCAGACCGCTCGAAGATGTGGAACCAATGTACATGCCCGGTCTTTTTCTGACAGCTTCAAGTCCTTCAAGGACCTGAATCTGTGATGCATCGTAATCTTGTGTAATCTTATCTGTGATATCAGACATTTGATTCTTCCTTCCATATTGTAAAGCGTAAAACGAACAGCGCTTTTGTGTTTATTATTCGAAGCTTAGCGTGCCGGCTCTTTTAAGAAGAGTTGAGGACGCAAGCTGTGACAGATAAACAATTTGATTTCCTTCGGAATTCTGGCAGACTACAAAGGATTTAGGCAAATCGTCGCAGACGTTTACTACCTGTCCCTTTTTTTCTGCAGCCGTAAGATATGCCCTCGTGATGTGCGAATGAGACGAATTGTCTAAATCGCAGACAAAAACTATATCAGAATGAGCAACTACGACGTTTTTTCCGAGGTGTAAATACATAATATTCTCCTTGTTGTGACCTTTTTAGGCACAGAGCTTTTCTGTAATAAAATAAAAACAGGTCCTCAAACAGCGCGATTTGCCTTTTTAACAGCCCTGCTTACGGTAAACTCCCTTTCTAATCGGTCAGGCTTCAGTAACTTTACCTCCCGAGACAGTGATTACCTTTCCATCAGTGCGCATTTTTATCTGAGCATCCTCACAACAGGTAATAAGCGTTTGTCCGCCGCCTATCCGGTTCAACACAAATTCCTGACGCTTTGAGTCTAATTCACTCAGCACATCATCTAACAACAGAACCGGGTATTCATTCGTATCCTGCAAGGATATCTCACGCTCCGCCATCTTTAAAGATAGTGCTGCTGTGCGAGTCTGTCCCTGTGAGGCGTAGAGCCTTGCGTTAGCGCCGTTTATATTTATAACAAGATCGTCCTTATGGATACCTGTAAGAATATTGCCGGAGGCAAGCTCTGCCTCTCTGTGAGCTTTCTGGTGTTCAATTATATCGTAATATATATCGGATGCCGAAGCAAAGGGGTCTTTGACGGTGCTTACTGTTTCATAAGTGATAAGCAGCTCTTCGCCGCTTCCTGAAAACTCGCTGTGGATAGATGCGGCAGTTTCTGAAAGCCTCTTTGAGAAAGCGGCGCGGTATCTTATTATTTTGGCGCTGCATCTGCACATGCCGTCTGAAAAATCGTCCAAAGCATTCAGAAGCGAAGGCTTTTCATGCCAGTCCAACAAAATTCTCTTTTTGTGTTCATATAGTCTTGTGTATTCGGAGATGAGCGCCGCATATGATGGACGAAGCTGCGAAATTGCCATATCCATAAACCTGCGGCGCGCCTTTGCCCCGTCTTTTATCATATTTAGGTCATCGGGACAAAAAAGCACCACATGGAGAACTTCGGAAAGTTCCGAAGAGTTCTTTTTTACGTTATTGCACAATATCTGCTTTCTTGCCCCGCGGTTCAGTCTTATGTCGATATTCTGCTCTCTCTCCTTTGAAAAAACTTTTCCCGTTATGCGGGCATGATCTCTGTCAAAGGAAATAAGCTCGTTGTCAAACCTTGTGCGGAAACCATGTCCGCAGCTTAAAAGATACACGCTTTCGAGAAGATTTGTCTTTCCCTGAGCATTTTCACCAGTTATAACATTGATTCCCGGAGACAACTCTATGGTTTCATTTTCGTAATTGCGAAACCCATCAAGATGAACGGAATTTACAATCATTCCGCTGCACCGCTCACTACAAAACTTTGATCTTCAACTGAAACAATGTCTCCGTTATAGAGTTTTTTCGTTCTTTGAAGACATACTTCTCCGTTTACCTTTACCATTCCTTCCTGAACAAGGCTCTTCGCTTCACCGCCTGTTCCGACAAGCGCAGCGAATTTTAAAAATGAGTCAAGGCGTATGGTTTCCGTCGTTATTTCTATTTTTTCCGGTGATTTGGGCATGGTATCCTCCATAATAGGGAAAAATTTCCCGGATTTATCTATTTTTATGCCTTTAATCTCACAGGCAGAATCATATAAAGGAACTTATCGCTTCCGTCCTCAGGAACGATTACACAGGGTGATGAGCCGGTGTTAAGGCACAGCTCAAGCCTCTCTGCAGGTGTGGCTTTTAGGGCGTCCTGAAGATAACGGTTGTTGAAACCTATCTCCAAACCTTCGCCATCACCCTCAAACTCACAGATATCCTCTCCCTTGCCTATTGCAGTGGCACAGTACATATTGAGTTTGTTCTTACCAAAGATGCACCGCAGAGGATTCTTAATTCTGTCGTCGATTATAAGAGAAACGCGGTCGACCGCGCGCAGAAGCTTTGCGCGCTCTGCTTTCAATCTATATGTGTATTCGGTGGGTATGGCTTTCCTATAGTCTAAAAATTCTCCCTCAAGCCTTCTGGTTATCAGAACGCAATTTCCAACAGAGAACGAAATGTGCTTATTTCCCAATACTATCTTAACCGTTTCGTCCGTATCCGAACACATTTTTTCCAAATCAGACAGTGCCGTCCCGGGTGCGATAAAATTACAATCATCCATATCGGAAGATTCCGGCGTTTCCCTGCGCATGGCAAGACGGTATCCGTCCACAGCGACAACAGTCAGCTTTCCGTCCTCTATTTCAAACAGCGCTCCTGTATAAACCGGACGTGCCTCATTATCGCTTACGGCAAAAATCGTTTGATTTATCATTTCTTTCATAGTTTTCTGAGGAATAGAGACAGATTTCTGATGTTCAACCGAGGGAAGCTCAGGGTAGCTGTCAGAAAACATGCCCATAATGGAAAAATCGGAATTACCGCATGTAATTCGGGTAAGGTTGTTGTCGTCGGAAGATATAGTCACTATATCATCGGGCAGACTGCGCACTATGCTGTCAAAAAGTCTTGCAGATATTATAACGGAGCCGGGTTCGGAAACATCTGCCGCAAAGCTTGTATAAATTCCTTCGATTAAGTCGTATCCGGTAATTTTAACGCCGTTTGCCGCCTCGATGAGCAGTCCCTCAAGCGCGGGGTTGGGGCTTTTTGAAGCGGCGGCACGTGAAGTGGTCGCAACTGCCGATTGGAGAAGATATTTTTCACAGGTAAATTTCATAGTTTTTTTCCCTCCGTATAGTTACATTAGAAACGCTCATATCTTTTATAGAAAGAAAGATGTATAGAATATTAAGTAGTAGTGTTAGTAGTAGAGAAAAAATATGTGGAAAAGTGGGCTGAGCCATTGACAGCGCTGAAAAACCGATGTTGAAAAAAATGTTTAAAAGATGAATGTTTTCAACACAGTGATTTTTCTTGTTTTTTGTCCTCGAGTTTTCAACATATTCGTTTTCATCAATCCACATAAAATAGTTGAAAACTACGCATAGAAAAAAGCTTGCGGCAAAGGATGGCTATTGACCTTGAGATGTATTTATATTGCTTGTGATATCTCTTATGGTAATGCCTATCGAAGGATCCTTATTTATAAGTTCTTCAACCTTTCGGATGGAGCTTAGAACAGTGGAATGATTTCTGTCCTCATACTGCTCTCCTATATCCTTTAGGGAAAGATTTGTCAGGCTTCGCATCAGATACATTGATATCTGGCGCGCCATTGCGGTGTTTTTTGATCGGCGTTGACCGCGAAGGTCATCCGGCTCTAAAGAAAAATAACGTGCAGTCTCCTCAATGATAATGTCGGGAGTAGGTACAAACTCACCGACACGTATAACATCCTTTATTGCCCGCTTCGCGGAACTTATGTTCATTTCGTCATTGAGTATGGAGTTATAGGCTGTCAGGCGCTTTACAACCCCCTCAATCTGACGGATATTGGATTTTATGGTGTCTGCTATGTATTCAACAACGTCGTCGGGCAGAACCATTCCAAGCTGTGCCGCCTTATTGCGGATTATCGCCATGCGTGTTTCTATGTCGGGCGGCTGTATGTCAGCCATGAGCCCCCCCTCAAAGCGTGTACGAAGTCTGTCCTCAAGCTTGACCATTTCCATAGGCGGACGGTCTGATGTGATTACAATTTGTTTTCCGGCTTCGTAAAGGTTGTTGAAGGTGTGGAAAAATTCCTCCTGTACACCGATTTTGCCGGCGATGAATTGGATATCGTCCACAAGAAGCAGGTCGACGTAGCGGTATTTGTTTCTGAACTCTTCCTGTGTGTTGTCCTTTATGGACTGAACCATTTGATTTATGAAGTCGTCGCCTTTTACATAGGCTATTTTAGCCGCGGCGTTCTGCTCGTGTATTCTCTGTCCAATAGCCAGCAGCAGGTGGGTTTTTCCAAGACCCGAGTTGCCGTATATGAAAAGAGGGTTGTAGGCAATACCGGGATTGTCCGCAACGGCTACCGCTGCGGCATGTGCAAATTTATTGGAGTTTCCTACTATGAACTTGTCGAAGGTATATCCCGCCACTTCAGGGAGATTATCGTCCTTTTCTGAGGTATTCTCATAATCGTCAAGCTCGTCCTCCGCAAGGACAAGCAGGTCAAACGGACATGAAAACAAATCTGAGAGTGTGGCGGTGATTGCCCCTGCAAAGCGCTGCGTAATGATGTTCCGCTTGAATTCCGTCGGAGTATAGATAACAAGGCGGGTATCCGAAATTTCTATAGGTTTGCAGTCGGAAAACCATGTGTTTATAGATGTGCTCGTGAGCTCTGTGGAGAGAAGACTCATTATGCTGTTCCAGATGTCGTTGACCGAATTCATTGATATATAGTCTCCTGTTTTCTGAAAGGATTATTTTGCTTTATAACCTCTTTATTATAGCAAAAATTAACCAGCATTACAAGTATTTATTATACATAAATATATATAATGTATATACCACCTTATCCACATTTGCGCTTGATTTCGACGAAGTTATAGCGTACTATAAAAACAAATTACCTGAGCTTGCCAAATAATATGGCAAAGCTGATTTTTTTCGTACGGCATAACAGAAAATATCCGTTTGCTGTTTCTGCCCCAGCGAAACAATTGAACAGAGAGGACAAAAAATGCTTACCTTAGCACAGGCTGTCTTTAACGACAAAAATTTGAACCTCCTTCCGGATTGTGTGGAAGGGGGCAATTTGCCTGCTCTTGTTGTCGGCCCGGGAAAAACAAGCAGAGCAAATATAGCCGCAGGACTGCGCCTTAAAACAAAACGTCCGCTTTTTGTAATCTGTGCCGATGAAAATGCGGCGCAGAACTTTAAGCGGGATTTGGAGATATTTCTGAAAGAACCCTGCGGAATGCTTTTTTCAAGAGATATGAACTTTTACGGAGCCGAGGGAGTTTCGCGTGAAAATGAACAGAAGCGTATCAAAACCCTGTATGCGCTCGCATCAGACAAAGCCCCCGTTGTTGTCTGCACTGTTGCGGGTCTGCTCCAGAGAACGATGCCGCGGGAAGCGCTGCTTAATTCCGCTGTAACAATTGAGGACGGAAAAACAATTCCGCCCGAAGATGTTGAAAAATCCCTAATTTTATGCGGATATAACCGAAGTGTGCAGGTCGAAGGTCCGGGTCAATATTCACGCCGCGGCGGAATTTTAGACTTTTTCTCTCCCGCCTACGACAGCCCAGTTCGCTGCGAGTTCTGGGGCGATGATGTCGATTCAATGGGTTTCTTTGACACTGACAGTCAGAGGAGAACGGAACGGCTTGAAAGCTGCGAAATTCTCCCTTCAAGAGAAATACTCGCGTCTTTGGGTGAAAGCGAGATTTTATTGGATAAGCTGCATGAAATCATAAAACAAGTCAGCAGACGCGGCAACTTAAAGCTTGCTGAAACCATGAGGGAAGATGCGGAGAAGTTCTCAGAAACGGGAAGCATCTCCGCATCCGACAGGTATGCGGCACTTATTTATCCGCAGTTTGTTACGGCTCTTGACTATATCCCCTCCGATGCTCTTGTTTTTCTTGATAAGCCGGGGAAAGTAACCGAAACGGCGACTGCATTTTTCAAACAGCATGTGGAGGATATCAATATTCTGATGGAGAGCGGCATCATCTATGGGAAAACCGCTCAGTATTTTCTGCCATGGGAGATGGCAAGCGAAAAACTCAAGGATTTTGCTTTGATAATGTCGGATAACTTTATGTCCGGACGATACATTATCGAACCGAAAAGCATCATCTCTGCAGCAGTCAAGCAGCTTCCCTCCTATGGCGGAAGCTCGGAAACGGCGATTGAGGATGTAAAGCACTACACAAGCCAGAAATTCAGTGTTATAGTTCTTGCCGCCGATAAGCGGAGAGCGGAGCTTCTCTGCGATTTTTTTGTCGGAAAGGGAGTTAAAACTGCTCTCGATACCGAACTCAAAAGGCTGCCGCCGGAGGGAAGCTGTGTAATCTCCGTCGGCTCTCTGACGTCAGGATATGAATATCCGGATGCAAAATTTGCGGTTTTGACCGACAATCAGATTGTTCAAGGCGGTTTGCGCAAGACAAAAAAGAAAAAGGCAATGAAGGACAGACAAGGAATTCAAAGCTATGCCGATCTGTCCGTCGGGGATCTTGTTGTTCATGAGTATCACGGCATAGGACGTTTTGCGGGAATTTTTAAAATGCCTGTGGACGGCATTGAAAAGGACTATATAAAAATTTGTTATGCGGGAACAGACAGTCTTTATGTTCCCGCAACACAGCTCGATTTGGTTTCAAAATACATAGGCGGCGGTGAAGAACGTCCCGTTAAGCTCTCAAAAATGGGCGGAACCGAATGGGCAAAGACAAAGGCGCGGGCAAAAGCTGCGACAAAGGAACTTGCTAAGGAGCTTATTCGCCTTTACGCCGAAAGGCAGAAGCTGAAAGGTCATGCATTTGCTCCCGATTCTCCTTGGCAGATAGAATTTGAACAAAATTTTGGATATCAGGAGACAGACGACCAGTTAAGATGCATTGCAGATATCAAATCCGACATGGAGAGGGACCTGCCCATGGACAGACTTCTATGCGGCGACGTGGGCTACGGCAAGACAGAGGTTGCTCTCCGCGCTGTGATGAAGTGCATTCTGGACGGCAAGCAGGCGGCGTTTCTTGTACCTACTACAGTGCTTGCACAGCAGCATTATCAGACCGCCCTGCAAAGATTTTACGGATTTCCGGTAAATATCCATCTTCTGAACCGTTACCGCACTCCCGCACAGGTAAAACAGACTCTCGCCGATATGAAAAGCGGAAAAGCCGATCTTGTCATCGGTACGCACAGGCTTCTTCAAAAAGATATAGTTTTCAAGGATTTGGGTCTTCTTGTCGTAGACGAGGAACAGCGCTTCGGCGTGTCACACAAGGAACGTTTGAAGGAAATGAGCCGTCAGGTAGATTGTCTCACTCTTTCGGCAACACCTATTCCGCGTACACTTAACATGGCTTTTTCGGGGCTTCGCGACATGTCAACGATAGAAGAACCGCCGCAGGACAGGCAGCCGGTACAGACATATGTCATGGAGCATGACTGGGGGGTAGTGTGCGATGCCATAAAACGCGAGATACTGCGCGGCGGCCAGGTTTATTATATTCATAACAGGATTGAAAGCATCGAACGAACCGCTTCGCGCCTGAAAAGGATGCTGGAGGACGCTACGGTGTCTGTCGCGCATGGACAAATGGACGAGGAAACACTCTCGAGTGTTATGGAGAGCATGGTTGCAGGGGACATACAGGTGCTTGTCTGCACGACGATCATAGAGACCGGTATAGACATTCCAAATGTCAATACGCTTATTATAGAAGATGCGGACAGACTGGGTCTTGCACAGCTCCATCAGCTTCGCGGCAGAGTGGGACGCTCATCAAGGCGTGCAAGCGCGTATCTCACTTTCCGCAAGGATAAAGTTTTGACTGAGATTGCGGACAAACGTCTTTCGGCAATTCGGGAATTTGCAGAGTTCAACAGCGGCTTTAAAATCGCCATGCGCGACCTTGAGATTCGCGGAGCCGGGAATCTCTTAGGAGCAGAACAGAGCGGACACCTTATCGATGTAGGATATGATATGTACTTAAAGCTTCTTGAGGAGGCAGTTTTAGAGGAAAAAGGAGAAAAGCCGAGGGTCCACACAGAATGCAGCGCAGATCTTGCCGTTTCCGCCAACATTCCGGACAGCTATGTTGAAAGTTCCGAACAGAGAATGGATCTGTACAGGCGCATAGCACTTATAAGGACAGAAGAGGAAGCGGACGACCTTATGGATGAGCTTATAGACCGCTTCGGCGATCCTCCGTCAAATGTCAACGCACTTATAAGCGTTGCACTCCTGAGGGGAGAGGCAGAGGAGGCAGGAATAAGCGAAATATCACAGAAGTCGGGCGTTCTGCGGTTTACGCTGGCAGAATTCAATATGGAAAAAGTGTCTGCATTGTATGAACAGCCTGAATATAAGGGCAGGGTTAAGGTAGAGGCAGGCGCCAAACCATGTATCAGCCTTCGCCTCCGATCAGGAA
Source organism: Clostridiales bacterium (assembly GCA_012719035.1). Lineage (GTDB taxonomy): Bacteria > Bacillota > Clostridia > Oscillospirales > Oscillospiraceae > UBA2658. The sequence goes on from JAAYBD010000025.1 coordinate 52,750, forward strand.
AGCGCATAATTGAAACTGCAAGAAAGTTTGTTGCAGACTACAAGGCGGCAGGGAACGATACCTCCGCAGAATAATGTTTACAAATTACGACTTGTTACGCTATTGCTACTGTGGTATCATGAACAAGTTATTTGCAGCCGAAAAACCGCTTCATCCCCTGCAGATGCCCCCGCGGACAAGAAAATAACGGCTTCTGCACGGATTTTATAATTTGTATCTATACATTATAATTAAGGAGAACACAATGAAAACTAAATTTATCCCGCTTATCCTTACGGCTTCGGTCTGTTTTGGGCTGTTAACAGGATGCCAGAGCAGCGAGCTTAGCTCTTATACGGAGGACAAGGCAAAAGAAAGCTCTGTTCCCGCGACATCCGACAACACACAAACGGTAAAAGATTATACTCCAGCTTATGAATCATATGATCCCGATGAGGTTATGCTTACGGTCAACGGAATCGAGGTCACATGGGGCGAACTTTTCTATTGGTATGTTTATGATGTCAGCACTGTGGAAAACTATTTCGGTGAAATAACCGACTGGGATGCTCAGTGCGGCTTTGACCCCAACAAGACCAACCGGGATTATGTTATAGGGAATGCGCTTGATACCGTGAAGCACTATTGTGCCGTAGAAAGCAAGGCGAGGGATATGGGCGTTGCACTTACGGACGAAGATAAAGAAACACTTAAAACCAATTGGGACAACAATGTTCAAAGCTATGGAAACGGTGATGAAGCGGCTTTTATTGAATATCTGAAAAAAGCATACCTTTCAAAAGAAATGTATGACCATATCAACGAGGTCAGTCTTCTCTATGATCGAATGCTTGATAATATGTTCGGAGCAAACGGGGAGAAGATAAGCGAAAAGGATGTTCTTGAAAAAGGCTCCGAAATGGGATATGTCCGCGTAAAGCATATTCTTATTTCATCAATGGATGAAAACAATGAAAAACTTTCCGATGACAAACTTACCGAAAAGAAAGCCTCTGCGGAAAACCTTTTGAAAGAACTTAAAGGAATAAGCGACAAAGCAGCGCTTGAAAAGCGTCTTGATGAAATGATTTCGGAATACGGGAATGACCCGGGCACAGAATTTTTCAAAGACGGCTACACCTTTATACCCGGCAGCGGTACAATGAACGCAGACTTTGAGAATGCTGTTACAAAACTCGGCGATTATGAACTTTCGGAAATTGTCGAGACAAATTTCGGATACCATATAATTCTGCGCCTGCCGCTCAGCAGCTCTGCTGTGATTGACAGCAACAATAAAACGCTTTCGTATTATGCGGCACAGGACATGTTCAGCGCTGAAACCGAAGATTGGGCGGACGAGAGTTCGGTCAAGTTCGCGAAGGCTTATGAAAAAATGGACATCGAGGCTGTCTTTAACAGGGCCAAGACAGAGCCCGCCGAAAACAAATAAGCAAACTAATTTATATTGTATAAGGGCACGCCGATTGGCGTGCCCTTCCCTATACCTATATTATATCAATATACGGGAGTGACCTGCGGTCTTATATACAATATTTAGAAGAGAAAAAGCTCGTGTAAAATAAAGTGCAAAAAGGGAAAAAAAGAGCGTAAAAACAGCTTGACAAGGAGGGAAGTAGGTGTTATTATAAACAAGCTCTCGCCGCGGAGAGCGAAAAGAAAAAGAGACGCAAGTCGAAAAAAGTTCTTGACAAAGTAATAACGGCGTGTTATTATAA
>JAAYBD010000026.1 GCA_012719035.1 Clostridiales bacterium
CAAAAAGAGCTTATATGCATCGGCGCTGATATTCACACTTTTCATGTCTTTATTAACTGCCTGTTTTGTCGAAAAAGGCAGAACAGACAGATCGGCATATGGAGATTTTGATGCCGGGGAGGGAGGAATTCCGCTTACCTCGGGCATATCCGCTTCCGAAATGGTATCGGCTGAGGCATCGGGGCTTAAAGTTAAGAGCAACGACAAGGTACTCCTTGACTATTCTAACACATCGGACGGTTACGTAATGATAAAATATACAGGCGTAAACTCCAAAGTAAAGGTCCAAATAACCGGACCGAGCGGTACAGTCTATACCTATAGCCAGTCACTTACGGGTGAGTATGACGTATACTCCCTTTCCGACGGAAACGGCGACTATAAAATAGGGGTTTACGAAAACATTTCCGGCAGCAGTTATTCAACGGCTTTTTTCTTCTCTATAACGGTCGCTTTGAAAGATGAATTCAGACCTTTTCTCATATCAAACAAGTATGTCAACTACAGCGCCTCCGGCAAGGTCGTAAAAAAGGCAGGTGAGCTGTGCAGCAATATAGACACAACACTCGGAAAAATAAAGGCAATATACGAATACCTTGTAGATAATTTCACCTACGACTATCAGCTTGCCGAAACCGTTCAGAGCGGCTACATCCCCGATCTTGATGCCGTTTTAGAAAAGGGCACCGGGATATGCTTTGATTATGCCGCGGTCATGACCGCCATGCTCCGCTCTCAAGGCATCCCAACAAAGATGGTTTTTGGATATACAGGTTCTGTATATCACGCTTGGATATCCGTCTACAGCTGGGAAAGCGGCTGGATAAACGCCTATATATACTTTAACGGGAAAGAGTGGAAGCTCATGGACCCTACCTTTGCATCAAATGCAGATTCGTCCGACGAGATTATGAAATATATCGGGAACGGAGCAAATTATACAGCTAAGTACCTCTATTAAGCTCCGCTTCAGTTACAAAACGCCGTACACGTCAATATAATGGGATAGCAAAAACAGCCCCCATTTATAAATTGGGAGGGCATCTAAATGAAAACTCTTACACCTCAATATCTGTCCGGGTTTTGCAGAGAACTCAGCCTGCTTCTGCGTTCGGGCTTTACTTTAAGGGACAGTTTTCTTGTTCTGCACAGCGGCAACGACAGCAAAGCCTCAAAAGCCCTTATAGATACGCTTTATATATCTATAGAGAGCGGAATGCCGCTGTCAAAGGCAATGGAGGATACGGGCAGATTCCCGCAATATATGGTGGGCGCTGTAGGGCTTGGTGAGGACTCCGACAGGCTGGCAGATGCTCTGTACTCGCTTTCGGAATACTACGACAGGCGCGAAAGGCTCTCTGCGAGCATACGCGGAGTTGTTTTTTACCCTCTGATACTTCTTATTATAATGGCGGCGGTGGTCCTTGTTCTTTTAACCCGGGTTCTCCCCATATTCGATGAGATATACGCGCAGATAGGCACGCAAATGTCCGCTCCCGCCGCTTCGCTTGTAAATATCGGAAAAGGCTTATCCTCTGCATCGCTGCTGCTTATGTCTGTTTTCGCGGTCATTCTGATTGGCATTATTTTGCTTAATAATATCCCCTCCATGCGAAAGGCGGTTTCCCGCAGGTTTGGATACCGCTTTATCGGCAGGGGTGTTTCCGAACGCATATCGGCGGTCAAATTCGCCGCGGCAATGTCAATAGCTGTTTCCTCAGGTCTTGACTCTGAACAGGCAATGTTTTTTGCCGGCGACATCTGCCGCTCCGCACCCGGAATGTGCAGAAAAATGGAGGAATGCAGAGAACATCTCGAAAAGGGAGATAGTCTTGAAAGCTGCCTTTTAAAATCGCGGATATTTTCTAAGCAGGTCAGCCACATGCTGGCTCTTGGAGAAAAGTCGGGCAGGACCGCTGAACTTATGGAGGAAGCGGCAAGGCGCTGCGAGGAAAAAGTGATCAGCGAGCTTGACGAGAGACTGAAAAAAATCGAGCCGGCTCTTGTGATTATCCTCTCACTCATCATTGGACTTATGCTGTTTTCTGTTATGCTTCCGCTTATCGGCATAATGTCGTCAATAATCTGATACTATGTAAAAACCAAAGGAGGGTATGGAAAGGACGGAAAACTATGAATATGCGAAACCGCAAAACACCTTTTATACCGCTTCTGCGCGGACTTTTAGGCTCCTTCACCCTGTTTGTCCTTACACTGTCTCTTGTTATGACAGGTCTTGCCCATACCGTCAGAACCGTTGACACAGAGATAGAGCACAGCTTAGAGGATGGCATACGCCGCGCCGCAGTAAGCTGCTACGCCCTTGAAGGCGCGTATCCCGAGAGCTTAGCATACCTGAAGGAGCATTATGACCTCAGTGTGAATGAGGATATCTACGCTGTCCATTACGCTGTTTTTGCTTCCAACATTATGCCTGAAATAACGGTCATCAAACGGCAGGGTTAAAGTTATGAAAAAAACAAAAATTAAAGCCGTCTGCACCGCGGCGGTCCTGCTGCTGTTTTTCGCTTTTACAATCTCGGTGCTCTTTGTCCTTATGCTGCTCACACAATCTTACCGCTCTGCAGCCGTTTCCTCGGAGCTTTCCTACAGCGAACGGACCTGTATTTCCTATATTTCAGAAAAGCTCCGTCATGGTGACAGCGAGGGGGCTGTCTATGTGGGAAAATTTGACGGAGTGAACGCCCTTTTTATAGACACTGTTTTCGGTGATGTGCCATATAGCAGTATAATCTACTTTTACAACGGCTGGCTCTGCGAACTCTTTTGCGAAAAGGGTGCGGACTTCCGCCTTGCGGACGGAACAAGGATAATCGAAACCAAAGCTGTAAGCTTTTCGGAGCCGCAGCCTTCCCTGTTCTATATCGAAGCGACAAATTTAAGCGGTAAAACAGACAAACTGCACATATTTCTCAGGAGCGGAGGCGAAATATGAAAAAGCGCATGAGCTTCCATTCCAAATTAATGCTGCTGGAACTTGCCCTTGTCATAGGCTTTTTCGCGGTCTTCGCCGCGGTCTGTCTCCGGATAATCATATCCGCACATCAAATATCCGAAAAAAACGTAAGGCTCACAAACGCCATAATAGCGGTGGAAAATGCCGCGGAATGCTTCAAAGCAGGCAAGGACCCCATAATTTTCTATGACGGGGACTGGAATCCGGCGGAGGAAAGCGAAGCTGCATATATTTTGGAACATGATTTCAATTCCCAGGATGGTTTTAGCACTGTAAAAATCAAAGTTCGGGACGAAAAAGGCGGTGAAATATTTTCGCTTACGGTAAATTCTTTAAAGGCGGCGGGACAATGAACAAAGGGAGATACACAGGACTCGGCAGCACTTCGCTCATTCTCGTTTTCTCGGTTCTCTGCCTTGCCGTTTTTTCGCTTCTGACACTTTCCTTGGTGAATAGGGAAAACACTTTGACCCAAAAATTCAAAGCATCCGTAGAAAATTATTATTCCGCAGACAGTATGGCAGTCGAAACCGCAGTAAAGCTTAGGAATGCTCTCTCCGACGGCAAAATCCCCGCAAAGATAAACGGAATTGCCATTCACAGCGATTCGAGCGGCTCATATTCCTTTGCCTGCCCTATAGACAAGGAGCATTCCATCGCCGTCAGACTGAAACAAGAAGCAGAAACGCTGAAAATTCTCTCATGGCAAAAAACGAATACGGCAGATTGGAGGCCCGAAGAAAGGCTGGGCATCTGGTCAGGCAAGGATGTCCCATAAAAATCAGTCCTGCAAAACGCTGCCGGCAGCTTCAGTCCGCCGCGGGAAACCGCGGCTTTTTTCTTTTTCGTCCGAACAACGGCGATAAGAGCTTATACGCTTCGATTTTATGCATCAAAACACAGCATGTAACCGCTATGAAACTATTGCGTGTTATAAATACACCATATCAAAGCATCCGGGAGTAAAATTAACAGCGTTTTTTATAAGGACTAAATTTCATGGGTAAAAAATTTCGCATGGTATTGGCAGTCATTTTGTCTATTGTATTGGTTTACAGCGCCGCGCGTATCGTGATGACCGAAATAGAATACAAAAAGGCTGAGGATATCTATGAAAAAAGCCAAAACGAATATTTTCATTTTTTGGATAAAACAGCCCCGCTTTGGCAGGAGGCAGACAATTTATCGTCTGAGGAGTATTTTCCCGATGTATACGTGGACTTCAAGGCGCTCCGTACGGCAAACCCCGAAATTGCAGGCTGGATATGGATTCCCGATTCAAGCGTAAATTTCCCTTTGCTGCGCGCCGAAGACAACAGAAAATACCTCTCACTCAGCTATGATATGCAACATACGGATTCGGGCAGCATTTTTATAGATTATCGCAACTCCCCCGACTTTTCCGATGACAATACAGTGATATACGGTCACAACATGAATAACGGGAGTATGTTCGGAAGCCTAAAAAAGTATTCCGATGCCGAATATATGGATGAGCACCGCAATCTGTACATCTTCACCGGTGAGCGCATATTCAAATATCGCGTTTTTTCCGCTTACAAAACAGAGAGCGGGAGCAGAAGCTACACATTGAGTTTTCCTGATAACACTTGCTTTTTTGACTATATTGATTATGCTGTAACGCATTCAGGATATCGCATGGATTTCGCTCCCGAATCAAAAACACCCCTCCTTACGCTCTCCACCTGTACCTCGGGGGGGCAGAGCAAACGCTTTGTAGTTCATGCAGAGCTTATATCGGTAAAGGAATATGACAAAGCCCTTCCCGCATCCTGATACGCACCCGCAAAACCCGCTCTCCGAAAGATACTCGAAAAGCGGGTTCACGCAAGCCTTTATCTATGAAAGCGGCATCAAACTCCGCTTTCCTCTTTTCCGGCGTTCTGCTTTTTGCTTTTTACCTGCAGAAAAATCATAATAATAAGCGGTATGACAATCTGAAATAAGGGAGCATAGAATTTGTAGTATTGGATATGATTGAACATTTTCATGGTATTCTCATATAAAATCGTGGAAGTTATAACCATTATCAAAGTCAGGGGAGCGGCAAGCATTTTAAAATTGCCAAGGTTAAATAATTTTGCAAACCCTTTGCATGAAACATATAGGCAAACAGTTACTTTTACGAGTCCAAAAACAATATAGTTCGCTGAAACCAGCACCTCAATGCGGGAAAGGAAGTTTCCGATATCTACTATTCTTACATCCGAATAGGACGGGAAATACAAAGAGCTGACCAACGGAAAACCTAAAACCATTATGCTTCCTATAACCAATACAAAAAGTATGAATCCGGAAACCAAAACAGCCGTCAGGTACAATGATGCTGGGCTTTTGTCCGTATTAACCACTGAAAAAACATTGATGAACAAAACAGTTTCCGCAAGCGGAAATGTGAAGGCTGATAGCGCCCCATTAAAAATAACTCCTATATCCTGAGTTAAAATTGGCTTTAAATTATTTATATCCATATATTTAAAGGTAAATCCGGTCAATAAAAAGACAACGAAAACTACAAACGGCATAACAAAATAGGTCCCCCTGCCGAGTATTTCAATGCCTTTTATTACCGTAAAATATGCAATCAGGCCAATACATATAGCATTTGCTAACTGGGGCGTTTCGGGAAGCGAAACTACGTTTATATATTCCGTAAAATCCTTGATTACAAGAATCCCAAGGTGGAGCGTATAAACGCTGAAAAGGATGGTGATAATCGCCCCGCCTATTTTACCGAAAATCTGATAGGATAAGTCGAACAGATCCTGTTTAGGCGCAAGTGTATACAAGCGCGCATAAATTAGGACTACAGGTACAGACATGGCGATTCCAATCAACACCGATATCCATGAATCCTGTTCCGCCACCATACTGTTTCCGGTTACTAAAGAGCTTCCCAAAAGAAACAGTATAATCATGTTAACAACTTGCCTGCCGTTTATTTCTTCATTTACCATACTTCACCTTCTTCGGAGAAAGTTTTTTCAATTCCCGACTTTGAATCGGAATCAAATTATGAACACTGTTCATCCTACTCCTTTTGCCGTCTCATCGTACACGCCGCTGCCCATGATATCTACTTTGCAGTCAACATTGAACTTGACGCTTTTAAACCTTTCGTTCCAGTCTTTGCCGTATTTCTCCCATTCTTTATAGTGATCCCGATATATTTGCAGACCGATTCCAAATATATCACTTTCCAGTTCCGTCTGAGCCTTATTGATCAATTTATATAAATCTTTTTCCATTTCTTTTTCAAGATGCTGCCTTATTTTTTCAACTCTATCGGTTTTCAAAAAATCCTCTTCTGTCTCCATCTCCCCGATATTTACTTCCGTATGGGTTTTTACATTTACGATTATATCGTCATTCTCAAATTGGATTTTTGTTTGAGTTTTGTTTTTATATATTTCAAAAGATTCATATGCTCCCTGTTCATCGTCCGCTTTTATAGTCAATAATCCCGTTTTTATTTTGTTATTAATGAACGATAGGTTTTTGGTTTCAAGCACGTCTAAATATTCAATCAACCTATCTTCATCGAATACGCCCACTCCGCAAAATTTCACAGCTTTTTTTTCTTCGGCCTCGATTATCTCCAAAGCGGGAATTACGGTTGAAATTCCATCAGCCTGAAGGGTATTAAAAATCTTATACGACTTTGTAAACGGCGATTCGCCGATTTCTTTTTCGGTGGTATCTAACAAATCATAAATTTTATAAGCTATGATAGGCGTTGAAATGCCCTCGGTCAATAAAATATCTTTTGCTTTGCAGCCCTTCGATATTGCAATATCCATTGCAATTCGGGTTTCATGATTTCTGACTGTCAAATCAAGTATTTCACTGATTCCGTATTTCGCCAGCTCTTCACCGATGATCATTACTCTGCAGTGCCCAAAATACAATTTTTTTGATGATATCATCGTTAAATTGCGGACAGCCTCAAAAATAGTATTTCCGTCACTTTCAATTACGTTTACATTTGTCTGCGCTTTTTCCTCACTGCCGACAGTAATAATCTCTGCGGACAAGTGGTATCTCTTTCCCTCCTCACCAACATCAAGAGCCAATCCCGAGACATTTATAAGCCGATCTATCTCAACATAGTTCCAGCATCCTGTAAGGAGGAAAACATTCGATATAATCATAAATATTACTATTGCTTTTTTCCACATCTTACTTTTTCCTTACGATATTCTTTTTAACGAAAATCGGTCTTGTTATCATATATTCCCAGGATGCTCGGAAAACATTATCCTTAAATTCCTGGAACTTGTAAGACGATATTTGTGAAGTATAGATAACGCCGAATGATTTCATTGAAAACAAGTGTATTAATAATCCGATGCAGGCAAAGGCATAGCCGTAAATTCCGAGCATAGCCGAAGCGAACAAAAATAAAAAGCGAAGGGTTACAACCGCACCTTTTACTTTCGGGTTTATTAGCCCCGTTATTGCCGTTACGGCTACGACAATGACCATAGGGGCACTTATAAATTTTGCATCAACTGCCGCCTGTCCTATTACCAGCGCTCCCACTATGCTCAAAGCCTGTCCAATGTTTGTGGGCATCCGCAGTCCTGTTTCTCTGATGATTTCAAATAAGACAAGCATAATAACGCATTCCACTATAGTCGGAAACGGAACGCCCTGGTGCGCCTCCATAATACTGAGAGCAAGGTCGGTCGGTATCATTTCTCTGTGGTAAGTGGTAAAGGACATATATACAGCAGGAATGCTGATGGTCATCAAAAAACCTAAAATTCTCAAAAACCTGCCTATAGACGCAAAATAGAAATTAAGATAGTAATCGTCATTGGCTTGAAAATTTTCAATAAACAGATAAGGCACTGTCAAGACAACCGGTGTCCCGTCCAGAATTATAGCCACTCTTCCCTCCAGAAGTTTAGACGCTATAACATCAGGGCGTTCCGAAACACCTATCGTTTTAAAGGGTGACATCTGCGAGTCTTTTATAAGCTCAACGATATAATTTACATCAAGCACTCCGTCTATTTCGATTTTGTCCAGACGTCTGTTCAGTTCGTCAAGCACTTCCTTGTCTACCAAGCTGTCAAGATAGCATATACAGGCTTTGGTGTTCGATCTCGTCCCGAATGTCCTGAACTTAAATTTTAGGTCCGGTGTCAATATCTTTCTTCTTATAAGTGAAAGGTTTATCAGTAAGGCTTCGGTAAAACCCTCCCTCGGTCCGCGCAGTCCTTTTTCGTTATCTGGCTCTGTTATGGCTCTTGTTTGCCAGCCTTTGGTATTTATTATAATAGCCGAGCTGCTCCCGTCTACAAGCAGGACCGTATCACCATGAAGAAGCCCTTGGGATATCTCGTCCAAATTACCGGACTTTTCTACGGAATTTGTAGCAATGACCTGAGACAGTATCTCATCGATCGTTTCATCGTTTTTTGACAAGCCCGTATTTGCAATAATCGGCTGAATAACGCTCTCATTGATGATTCTGTTGTCTATCATACCGTCAAAGAATAGAGCGCAGCATTTCACTTTATTATCCTTCTGATTTTCAAATTCCCTTTTTATCAAGGTTTCATCATCTTTGAATATCTGCTCGATTATCTCAATATTTCTGCCCAATTCCTTCTCCAGCTTCTCGCCGCCCAGATGCAGAACACCTTTGTCGTCAGGCTCCGTTGATTTTTCTTTAAATTTTTTTAAAAGTGACACTCTGTTCCCTCCGATACTCTGGATATAGTAAGTAGTATCTGTAAAAACATGAATAATAAACCTGTTTTTTTGTCTTTGTCCGCGGATTTAAAATATATAATTAAAAATGCGGCATTCAGCATCGAACACCGCATCTTTGTAAATTTATTGATATCTTGACCGGAACTTAATCAAGGTTCCATTTCCAATTGTGGATCTCAGGCAGATCCATTCCGTTTTTATAAATATACTGCTTGTGCTCAACGAGTTTGTCTTTCATCCTCTGTATAAGGAAAGCACCGCGGTTTCCGAGCTGCGGCAGGCGATAAACAACATCCATCACAAGATGGAAGCGGTCAATATCGTTCTGCACGCGCATGTCAAAGGGAGTTGTGATCGTTCCTTCCTCCTTATACCCGCGGACATGGAGGTTTTTGTTGTGCCTGCGGTAGGTCAGCTCATGCACCAGAGTGGGATATCCATGGAAAGCAAAAACAATCGGCTTGTCTTTTGTAAAGAGCATGTCATAATCCTCGTTGCTCAATCCGTGGGGATGCTCTGTATGGGGCTGAAGCCGCATAAGATCGACTACATTTATGACCCTTATCTTCAACTCGGGCAGAGCCTTGCGAAGTATCATCACAGCGGCAAGCGTTTCCAGCGTGGGAGTATCTCCGCAGCATGCCATAATAACGTCAGGCTCGGAATCCTTATCGTTTGAAGCCCATTCCCAGATGCCTATGCCCTGAGTGCAGTGCTTTATCGCTTGATCCATAGTCAGCCACTGAGGGCGCGGATGTTTCGACGATACGATCACGTTGATATAGTTACGGCTCTTTATGCAGTGATTGAAAGTGCTGAGGAGACAGTTTGCATCGGGGGGGAGATAAATGCGCACGATATCAGCCTTTTTATTGGCAACATGGTCAAGAAATCCCGGGTCCTGATGGGTAAAGCCGTTATGATCCTGCTGCCATACGTTGGATGAAAGGATATAGTTGAGAGATGAAATATCCTGTCTCCACGGAAGCTGACTGCATACTTTTAGCCATTTGGCGTGCTGAGCGAACATGGAATCGACAATTCTGATAAATGCCTCATAACTGTTGAAAAATCCGTGACGTCCCGTCAGAAGATAACCTTCCAGCCAGCCCTCGCACATATGCTCCGAAAGCATGGAGTCCATCACTCTTCCATCAGGCGACAGGAATTCGTCATCCTCCGTATGCTCGGCGTTCCAGCTTCTGTTTGTCTCCTCAAAGACCCTGCCAAGTCTGTTGGACATGGTTTCATCGGGACCGAACACGCGGAAATTCCTGCTTTCCTCATTGAGCTCGAAGATATCCCTCACAAAACCGCCAAGCTCCGTCATATCCTGAGCGTTGACGGCACCCGGAGCAGGAACATCGACCGCATAGTCGCGAAAATCGGGCGTTCGCAAGTCGCGGAGCAGCAAACCTCCGTTGGCGTGCGGATTTGCGCCCATGCGGCGCTTACCATCGGGGGCAAGTTCCCGAATCTCCGGCAGCAGTTTTCCGTCCTCATCGAACAGCTCCCAAGGTCTGTAGCTTTCAAGCCAGCTTTGAAGCAGCTCCAGATGCGACGGGTCCTCCATCGACAAAGGAACTTGATGCGAGCGGAACGTACCCTCTATCTTGTTGCCCACGACCTCCTTGGGACCCGTCCAGCCCTTTGGTGTTCTAAGGATGACCATCGGCCATATCGCCCTTGAATAATCGTTATTTTCTCTTGCACTTTTTCTTATCTCAAGTATTTCGGCTATGACCTTATCCATAGTCTCCGCCATAAGGGCGTGCATGGTCATAGGGTCGCTGCCCTCAACAAAATAAGGCTTCCAGCCGCAGCCCTCAAAGAACTTCTGAATCTCCTCATGAGAAATACGCGAGAATATCGTGGGATTGCTTATCTTATAGCCGTTTAAATGAAGTATCGGCAATACTGTTCCGTCCGTAATGGGGTTTATAAATTTATTTGATTGCCACGCAGTTGCAAGCGGTCCCGTTTCGGCTTCGCCGTCTCCAACGACACAAGCGGCTATAAGCTCGGGATTATCCAGTACAGCGCCGAAAGCATGGGCAAGACTGTAACCAAGTTCTCCGCCCTCGTTTATTGAACCGGGAACCTCCGGTGCGACATGGCTTGAGGTTCCTCCCGGGAATGAGAACTGCTTAAACAGCTTTTTCATACCCTCATAATCCTCACTGACATTCGGATAGACCTCGCTATAGCTTCCGTCCATCCAGTCCTGCGCAAGCATGGCGTTTCCGCCGTGTCCGGGACCGGAGAGATATATCATATCAAGATCATACTGTTTGATAACACGGTTAAGGTGCGTATAAATAAAATTCTGACCCGGAACTGTTCCCCAGTGACCGACGATTTTTTTCTTTACTTGCTCCGGTACAAGCTTTTCCCGAAGAAGCGGATTATCAACCAGATAAAGCTGGCAGGCGGATAAATAGTTTGAGGCGCGCCACCACGCATCCATTTTATTCAAAATCTCCGAATTGACGGCTTCTTTCTCTGTTCTGCCTTCTATATCCATTGCTCATTTCCCTTTCTTTCAACTATGAACTTTTTCTCAGACAGCTTGTGATAGTATTTCCCATAATCCAGCATATAACACAAACACGCCCGTATATACATAAGAACTATTATGCCTTCCTCTCGGCAAAAAATGCTTTTTAATAATTAATAAAATTTTTTTAAAATGTGACCCCCATAGTGGCTTGTAGGACTTACTATGTAATGCTATACTTCTAATTGTAAATAATCTTCCTTCTTATCATGTGTCATGTGTCCCCCCTTATGTGCATACGATGCGGAATGCGGGTCCGCGTCGTATGCACAAAGCCATTTTTAGATAAAGTCAGTCGAAATAAAACAAAAAAGGCCTGTTGCCCAGAATTTTAGGGCAGCAAGCCTTTTATTTATTCAGAAACCGCGAAAACGGTCCGGTCTAAGCATTTTTTCATCGTGCATTGCCTTATGTACCTGTGCAAGCAGGCGCTCCCTGTCATGCGGAAGCGTCCCCTTTATGACAAGACGGTTAGAAGCGTGGTTGCTTCGGATAACGCAGTCTTTTTTACAGTCCGCGTTATTCAGTATAAGCTCCAGCTCTTTCAGCACTTCATCCATCGTAAGCTGCTCGAATTTGCCGCTTATCACATCCTCGTTCATCGGCGTTCCCGGCGCGAGCATCAATGTCAGAAGCCCTACATATGAAGCACCCATTTGGCTGATCATCTTTCCCGTTTCCACAGCGTGTTCTTCCATGAGTTCTCTTCCGCCCAAGCCCGAGATAAAAGTGACCGATACAGGGATTCCTGCATTTTCCGCACGCTGGACCGCCTTTATAATATCCTCCGGAGTTTCGGACTTATGCACGCGGCGAAGCACCTCGGCGGAGCCGGATTCCGCGCCGACATAGATGATTCCCAATCCCGCATCACGAAGCTGCCTAAGCTCGTCATCGCTTTTCCGCAGGATATTGTCTGCTCTGCCGTAAACACTCACGCGCGTGCACTCGGGAAATATCGCCCGAACCGCGCCGAGGAGTGAAAGCAGCTTATCTGTCGTAAGGCACAAAGCGTCGCCGTCCGCAAAGAATATCCGCTCAACATGGGCTTGGCTGCGCCGCGCCTCTTTCAAATCCGCAAAAACCTCTTCAAAGGAGCGGACCCTAAATTTTTTATCCGAGTACATGGGACAAAATGTACAAGTATTGTGGGAACAGCCTATCGTAACCTGAATAATAAGACTGCGTGCCTCGCTTGGCGGTCTGTATACACTTCCCTCGTATCTCATATCTGCTTCTCCTTTTGATGCTTTTTCCATATGATTTTAACACAGTTCCCCGTTTCGGGCAATATAAGGCTCTCACTCTTTTGTACAGACGCGCTCACACTTGCTTCGGGTCAAGCCTTTTTATAAGTATTCCTGCAATAACGCCGATTACGATTCCGGCTATTGTTCCGGAGATTAGAAGCACCGGCAGATAGTATATGAGCCGCTTTGTCTCTAAAAGCACCATAGCGCAGAGTATCTGTCCGATATTGTGTGAAACGCCCCCCGCAGCCCCGACTCCAACAGGGCTGAAGCGCCCCGTTTTGCGCAGAACAAGCATGATGCAAAGACTTAAAAGCGCACCCGAAAGACTATACATCAAAGCAAAAGCGTTCCCGAACATGAAGGACATAAGCAGGACCCGCAGAAGCGAAATCACAAATGCTTGAAACGTACCCAGCCTGTACAGGGCAAAAATCACGACAATGTTCGCAAGACCAAGCTTCACGCCCGGGACAGCAACTGAAAACGGGATCATATATTCAACATAGCTTAAAACCATCGCAAGGGAGATAAGCAGACCGTATTCCGCAATCTCTTTTCCTGTCAAACGCTTTTTCATCTCGTCACCGCGTCGTATTCCGACTGCCCCCCGCCCACTATCTCGACGACGACCTTGTTAGGCAGGCAAATGATACTTTGCCCGTCGTAGCGTATCTTTCCCTGATGCATGCACAGCTTGTCGGGACAGCTTGCGTCCAAAACCGCCGCTTCTCCGTCTTTTATGACAAGAATATTATAAGCTCCGTCGCCGCGTATAAAAATTTCTGCATCCGCATCAAGCGGATATGTTCCGTATTCTCCGCCGTCCACCGTAACACGTACAAAGGCGCCCTCGCTGCGGGTAATGTATATTATCAGCCACAGCAGCAGCGCAATAAAGCCGATTGCCGCAACGAGCATTATGTCGTTTTTCCTTTTTTTCATCAACGCCGCCCCTTCAAATCAAATACAAGCGGTTTGCACAGAATCATGATAATCCAAAATAAAGCTCCGGCTTATAAAAGACGGAGCTTTATCTGCTTTTTATTACTGATTTGCGCGGTGTATACCGCTGAAATCGCCTTTCATGATACAGCCTGTAACACATACCTCCGCGCAATGCCCGCAGTCTGTGCACTTATCATAGTCTATCTGCGCCAGATTGTCCACAACTGTGATTGCTCCGACGGGGCATTCCTTTTCGCACTTACGGCAGGCAATACAGCCGTGGCTGCAAGCCTTTCTTGTAATTGCACCCTTATCGGTGTTGCTGCAAGTCACAAGCATCTTTTCCACGTCAGGCATGACGCTGATAAGCTTGTTGGGGCAGACCGAAGTGCACATTCCGCAGCCTATGCAAAGGCGGGTATTAATGTGCGCAATGCCGTTTTCAATACAGATTGCATTGTTGGGGCAGACCCTTGCGCAGTCGCCAAGACCCATGCAGCCGAAAGTGCATTTGCCCTTTCCCCCAAAAAGAAGTTTTGCCGCGGCACAGCTTTCGATGCCTTGATAATCCATCTTGTCCGAAGTGACATTGCAGTCGCCCTTGCATTTTATTACAGCGACCTGCTCCACAACGTCCTCAAACGCAACACCAAGAAGCTCGCTCAGCTTTTTTGAAACATCATCCCCTCCGGGAATACAAAGGTTTGTTTTTACACCGTCTTCTTCGATCAGTGCGTGCGCGTAGCCGTCACAACCTGCATAACCGCAGGCGCCGCAGTTTGCACCGGGCAGGCATTCGCGGACGGCGGGGAATCGCTCGTCCTCTTTCACCGCCATGATTTTTGAAGCTACAGCAAGCATAACCGCGCAGATTATGCCGATAACAGTAACGGAAACAATTGCAAATATAATTACGTCCATCTGCGAACCTCCTTACGAAAACAGGTTCTCAATTACTCCGGCAAAGCCGAAGAATGAGATGGATACTATAGACGCGGCAACAAGCGTTATGGGCAGTCCCTTGAAGGATTCGGGAGTATCTCCGCCCTCCATGCGGGAACGTACACCGGAAAACAGCACCATAGCGAGGAAGAAGCCGAGACCTGATCCAAAAGAGTTTACCATAGCGGCAGCAAAATCATAGCTCTCGTTTATGTTCAGTATTGTAACTCCCAGTACAGCACAGTTTGTGGTGATAAGCGGAAGATAAACGCCTAAAGCCGAGTACAGCGAGGGAATATACTTCTTGAGGACGATCTCAACAAGCTGAACAAGTGCGGCTATAACAAGAATAAACACTATGGTCTGCATATATCCAAGACCGTTGGGGTTCAAAAGGTAATACTGAATGGGCCATGTCACAGCCGTCGAAAGCATCATAACAAAGATAACGGCTATGCTCATTCCCGTTGCCTGGTCAAGCTTTTTTGAAACACCTAAAAACGGACAGATTCCCAAAAAACGCTGCAGGACGTAGTTGTTGACGAAAACTGCGGACATCAGGATTATAACAAGTCCTTTAAAATCGAAGTGCAGAAGTCCTTCCATCAGGCTTCACTCCCCTTTCCGCATTCCGCATTAAGTTTTCCGCAGGCTGCGGCAGAGGGGCAGCCTGTGCAGCCAAAGTCGCTTTTCTTGATTGCTTTCCCCTTGCTGATTTTGTTCACAAGTGCTATCAGGCAGCCAAATACGAAAAATCCGCCGGGCGCCATGGTCAATATAGAAATGTTGTTGTCAATAAGTACGGGGATTTCCATGCCGAACCATGTACCGCTGCCCAAAACCTCGCGAATTGTAGCCATAACAAAGAGTGTAAGCGTAAAGCCAAGCCCCATTCCTATACCGTCCAGAGCAGAATCTAATACTGTGTTTTTGTTGGCAAACATTTCGGCGCGCCCAAGAATGATACAGTTGACGACGATAAGGGGCAGATAAATGCCCAACTGTTCGTTAAGTGCAGGTGCAAACGCCTGTACAAGCATCTGTACTACCGTAACGAAACCTGCTATCAGAACTATGTAACAAGGAATACGCACCTTATCGGGAATCACGTTGCGGAGCGCTGATATAGCTATATTAGAGCCGAGCAGAACAGCCGTTGCAGCAAGCCCCATTCCAATCGCGTTGGACGTCTGAGTGGAAATAGCAAGCGTGGGACAGGTTCCCAATACAAGAACAAGAACAGGGTTTTCCGTTATCAAGCCTTTTGTAATTAGTTTAAGCTTTTTCACTTATTCCGCCTCCTTTGCCATTTCATATGCCTCAAAAGCCCCTTCGATGGCACCGATATACGCCTTTGATGATATGGTTGCTCCTGAAATAGTTTCCACGCCCTCCAGCGAAGAGTCCTTTCCTTGGAACTGCGCTGTGAATTCAGGGAGTGTTATTTTTGTTCCCAGTCCCTTTGTTTCCGATTGAGACAGCGTGTTGCAGTCCGTTATATTTCCGTCGCTGTCAATACCGCAGATCAGCTTCATTTCTCCGCCGTATCCTTTGGTACTGAGCATAAACACATAGCCTGCACCGTTGTCAGCTTTATAGACTTCGGTAACTGCGGCGGGAAGTTCCTCAAGCTTCATAAGCGTGAAGGCATCTGCCTCGGGAAGCACCTCTTTACGCGCCTCCTCCGCCTTTAGGCGTTCAGCCTCCTCGATGATGGGGGCCGTTTTATGGTTCGTAAACGCAAGTGCAGCAGATATAACAAGGCAGATTAGCGTCAGAACTAAAATAGGTTTTACAAAGTCTTTTCCAATATTGCTCATACTTCAGCACCTCCAAGGGGTTTCTTTGCGGTGAGCTTGGAAATATACGGAGTGAGGATGTTCATGAGCAGAATTGAGAATGACACACCCTCAGGATAGTTGCCCCAAACGCGGATAAGGACTGTAATAAGACCGCAGCCTACACCGAAGATAATACGTCCCCAGTTCGTTGACGGCGTTGTCGAGTAGTCTGTTGCCATAAAGATAGCACCAAGCAGAAGTCCGCCGGATAAAAGCTGATATACGGGCTGTTCCCCAAGTATTAAGGTAAATAAGAAAACCGTTCCTATAAACGCAACCGGAGTGTGCCACGAAATCACACGGCGGACGAGCAGATAGATGCCGCCGGCAACAAGAGCTATAGCACTTGTCTCGCCGAGACAGCCTCCATGAACGCCTAAAAGCATATCCCTTATCGAGGGCAGCGCCGCAGAGGTTTCTCCTTTAAGTATCACAAGCGGTGTGGCACCTGAAAGAGCGTCCGGCGTTGCACTTGAAACAAGACCGGGGAATACCCATGTCGTCATAGTGCTGGAAAATGCAAGCAGCATAACGATACGAGCCGTTATCGCGGGGTTTGCAAAGTTCTGTCCAAGGCCGCCGAAAAGCTGCTTTACTACAACGATTGCAACTATGCTTCCGAATGCCGCCTGCCAGAGCGGTATACCTACAGGCAGGTTGAAAGCAAGAAGAGCGCCTGTAACAGCCGCGGACAAGTCACCTATGGTGTTTGGTTTCTTAACGATTTTTTCAAAAGCCCATTCGCTTCCCACTGAAAAGGCAACGCAAACGGCGGTAACCAGCAATGCGCGCATCCCAAAAATAAGTACGGAAGCTATTAAAGCCGGTGTAAGCGCTATAATTACATCGCGCATTATTGACTTTGTGCTCGTTTTATCCTTAATATGAGGAGAAACGGATACGGTCATGTTGCTCATTTGCTCCCCTCCTTCTTCGCTTTTTCCTTTGCCTTTTGTTTTTCTTCAAGAGCTTTCTGCTCGTTCTGATAATTTCTCAGCATAGCTTTTGAAAGCTTATTTACCTGCACAAGCGGGCGGTTTGCGGGACAGACAAACGCACAGCATCCGCATTCCATGCATAGGTTCACCTTGAGAATATCGAGCGATGCGGCGTCTTTTAGGCGAAACGCGGTTTCGATATTTACGGGGGCAAGGTTTAATGGACAGTGCGCAATACAGCGTCCACATCTGATGCATGCCGTTTCCTTCGGAAGCTCCGCGTCCTTTTCATTGAAAGCCAAAATAGCGTTCGTATTTTTGAGGATAGGCTGTTCAAGATCGGGAACAGCAATGCCCATCATCGGACCGCCGTAGAGAACCTTTTTAGGTTCTGAGGAGAAACCGCCGCAGAACTCAAACACATCTTTCAGGGGAGTTCCAATGGGAGCAATCACGTTTTTCGGTTTTTTAACGGCAGAGCCGTCTACAGTCACGCATTTTTCGTAAAGCGGAATACCTGTTTGTATGTATTTTGCGACAGCCGCAAGCGTCGTACAGTTAATTACAATAGCTCCGACATCGATAGGAAGCTTGCCTTCCGGGACAATGCGGCCGATAGTGTGGTATATCAGTACCTTTTCGCCGCCCTGCGGGTAAATTGCGGGAAGTGCGCTGACCTCAACTCCGCAGCCCGGTTTACACATCTTGCGGAAATTTCCGATGCACTGCGGCTTGTTGTCCTCGATGCCTATTATGACGCGCTTTACCTTCAGATACTTCTGAAGAAGCTCTATGCCCTGCCAGACGAGGTCTGCGTCATCTATCATCGTTCTGGTATCGGATGTGATAAACGGTTCGCACTCGGCGCCGTTTATTATCACAGCTTCAATCATTGACAGATCCTTTACTGTAAGCTTGACGGCAGTTGGAAAACCTGCTCCTC
This sequence comes from Clostridiales bacterium, assembly GCA_012719035.1. Classification (GTDB taxonomy): domain Bacteria; phylum Bacillota; class Clostridia; order Oscillospirales; family Oscillospiraceae; genus UBA2658. The sequence goes on from JAAYBD010000026.1 coordinate 18,142, forward strand.
CCAGACCAACAACGCCGCTGTTTTTTACAGCATCCAAAAACTCCTGAAGATTTGTAACCTTCGGCGGAGCAATGCCTTCAAAAAGTTCCTGCTTGCCGTCGGTTTCAATTGTAACAGCTGGAACACGCTGTCCTGCGGAATTGAGCATATCATCGATTTTTTTGACTTTGCCAGAAACGCCAGAGTATATCGGAGATGAGACAAAGCCGCCGGCCTCGGCAATAAGCTGGCCGACTTTTACCTCATCCCCTGCTTTAACGACAGGTTTTGCGGGGGCGCCGATATGCATTGACATCGGGATTGTAACAACAGCAGGGGTCGGCATTTTTTCCGGCTTATCTCCTGCCGTGTTCTTCCAATGCGGCACGTGTGCTCCGTGAAGTCTTTTTTTCGACACGGCATTTCCTCCTTACTTTCGCACAGCGCTTTTAAAAGCGAGCGCCATGGTCATTTGAACAATATTATATACATTAATGCGTAAAATTGTCCAGCCGTAAAATTATTGTTTTTGTTGAAATCTTTCACAATTTATATTATTATTGCGGCAATATTTACAAAGAGGATTGATGACAATGATAAAGCAGAATCGACAATTTTCTCCGGTCTTTCTCCTGATACTTATGTTGTTTTTATCTAATTTATGCTCCTGTTCACCGATAAAAAGCGGTAAAGTCAGCAAGAGCGACTTTGTTCTCAACACCACAGCCACAATAACCATATATGATAAAAAAGACGAAAAACTAATAGATGACTGCTTTAATCTCTGTAGAAAATATGAATCACTTTTATCCCGAACTATCGAAGACAGCGAGATTTCTCTGCTGAATTCACGCAAAACATCGCTTGTATCCGATGAAACTGCGGAGCTGATTTCACAGGGGCTTTATTTCAGCAGGCTTTCCGGCGGAAGCTTTGACATAACGATTGAACCGCTTTCCTCCCTATGGAATTTCTCTGCAAAGTCCCCCTCCCTTCCTTCTGAGGATGAAATAGACGAGGCAAAAAGCCGCATCGGCTACGAGGCAGTTACAGTAACCGGCAATACAGTGACATTTGAAAATGAGTATACGCGCCTTGACCTTGGGGCTATTGCCAAGGGCTATGTCGCTGAGAAAGTCAAAGATTACCTTGTCTCGCAGGGCGTTGAAAGAGCAATTATAAATCTTGGCGGAAATGTCCAGTGCATAGGCGGCAAAACAGATAAAAGCGGTTTCGAGGTCGGCATACAGCGCCCGTTCGACAGCGGTTCCATCGCGGGTGTAAGCATCAGCGATATGTCTGTAGTCACCTCGGGAACATATGAGCGCTATTTTGTGGAAAACGGCAAAAGCTATCATCACATCCTTGACCCCAAAACAGGTTACCCCTTTGAAAACGGACTGCTTTCCGTAACGATAATAGGAAAAAGCTCCTCATACTGCGACGCCCTAAGCACTGCCTGCTTTGCTCTCGGCAAAGAAGAAGGGATGGAGCTGATCAATGATATGGATGGTTATTACGCCATTTTTATTACGGATGATTATAAACTGCATCTCTCTAACGGTGCTGAAACTGCGCTGAAAATCAGTTATTGATATCCTAATAACACAAAATCCTACTATAATAATGTCTTAATTTTGACAAGCTATTGTTCATGTCTATTGCATTAACAAGTTAAATCCGTTATAATTACTACGAATTCGCAGAAACTGACAAAAAATTACATCCAATTGTTGCTGTCACAGCCACCGCGTTTCAAATCTCGCGCGGCGCTTTTTGGTCAGAATCTGACGCCGCAGGCAAACCGAACCTTTTGCTCCGTGTTTTTAAGCGAGTTAAAGAAATCTATATATATCTGTTGCTATAAACAGAGAAAGAGGTCTTCCAATTGATTTACATACCACTATCCAGCGCACGTGCTGGAATGATTCTTGCAAAAAGCATTTCAGCGCCGAATGGATTGTTCTCCCTTCTTGAAAAGGGCGAGGTATTAACTGACCCCATCATCCAAAAGCTTGCTGTCCATTATGTAGATGGTATATACGTTGAGATGGACGGCAGCGAAGACATTGAGCCAAAATGCCTGATGAGGCCGGAAGTCAAACAGCAGATTGCGGCGGAATTCCGTTCCCTTTACAGCAGCTATTTCCATTCTCCCTATATTTCCCGTTCCGCAGTTGAGTGTACAAAAAAATTGCAGAGACCATTGTTGACAATGTTCTTAACCGGGAAGAATATCTCCTGGATATGGTGGAAATCAAAAACTACGACAATTACACATATTCTCACAGCTTAAACGTCGGCATACTCAGCATTATGCTGGCAAGCGAAATGGGGATCACACGCAACAGACTTGACGATATAGCTCTTTGCGCCCTTATGCACGATATCGGAAAAATAGATGTCCCTATTGAAATAATTAACAAAAACGGTCCTGTTACCGATTTGGAGTTCGCTGTTATCAAAACCCATCCCGACAAGGGCGTAGAACGCCTCCGCAAATGCTTCAACGTGTCTCGGGAGGTTTTGCAGGGAATCCAGTGCCACCACGAAAAAATCGACGGCAGCGGCTATCCATATGGCTATAAGGGCAACCGCATCCCGCTTTTCGGTCGGATTCTGGCGATAGCGGATGTTTACGATGCACTCACCAGCCACAGGAGCTATCGCAAGGCATGGCTTCCGAACGCGGCTATCGAGTATATTATGGCGGGGGCTGATACGCAGTTCGATCATGAAATGGTCCAGCTTTTTATGCGGCTCGTCTGCGCCTATCCCTCGGGAACCGTTGTTAAACTCTGCGACGGCTCTATAGCAGTAGTAATAAAAAACTACTCTGAAAACGTCCTTCGTCCTAAACTGAGACTTTTAGAGGACGGTCCTCTGGGATCAAAGGGAACGGAAGTAGACTTGTTTGAAGATACGGATTATCTGCATCTGACCATAAAATCTGTCTTAGGCGCTTCCGAAGACGATGCTTTCAAGCTACCCGACTCGATTATAAAATAACGATAAAAAACCCTGAGTTTTAGTAAAACTCCGGGTTTTTTTATTGACGCGGAAACAAATCCTAAACGGCCTGCTTTTTTCCTAAAGCGCTTTCAATTTTTGTCAGCAGCTTTCCGGCATATCCTCTGTAAACGATGACTAATACGATGACGGACAGGACAGTTCCCGATATAACGTCAAGCATCGAGTGCTGTTTCAGGAAAACAGTGGCACATAATATCGCCACGCACAGAAGCCAGTTGAATATCTGAAGCACGATCTTATCCTTGAGCTTTTTGCTTTTGGCAATAGCAAAAGCCGCACACACAGCCCCAACAACGTGCATGCTCGGGAATACGTTGGTGTTAGTATCGAACTCCTGCGTCCATTTCACTATTTTTGCAGCAAAATTATCCCTGTATCCATCGGGACGCAGATCCTGTCCGTTCGGAAATACCGAACAAATCAGCATACATACAAAAAAGCCTATTATCAGCGACAGCATATAGTGCTCAAACGCCTCATCGTCATTGAAAAGAAAGTAAAATCCGCTGATAATCATATACGGAAACCATGAAAAATAGGGCAAAATGAACCATTCGCAAAACGGTATCATATCATCAAGCGAACAGTGTATAGGGTAATAATCCGTTATAATTATTGCTTCCAGAGTAAAATACCAAATAATGTGAATGGGCAGATATGCCAGCAATATCCATTGTCTTTTTGTGGGTGCTTTGATTCTCATTGTAACTGTCTCCTCATGCCGGGTAATATGTACAATCCGCTAAAAGCGCAATTGAGGTTATATTAACATAGAGATGTGAAAATTTCCATTATAAAATATCTTTGCCGTTAAAATTTTTAAAATATTCTTCAATAGCCGCAGTTATCGTTTTTACCTGTTCCTCATATTTCACATTGGGGTCGTACGGAACAGGTTTGCCGACCTGGATTATCTTCTTTTTCCAGTCGACATACGTCGGATAAAAATTCACAAGTCCCTTTGTGCGCGCATAGTAAAGCCTGCCGACAGAAACGAAGCCGTCAAAAATCTTTTCGCCGTATTCACAGTAGCCGGTAGGATGTTCGGGGAAAAGCAAAAGGTGCTTGCCGTCCGACAGCATTTTGACACTCTCCCGAAGCGTTGACATCACGCCCGTATCGTGGTAAACGGGAACGCAATCACTCCCGCGAAGAATCGGGGGCAGGATAAGCGCATATATGTAGGCAAGACTGTGCCCTAAAATGGGGGAATACCACTTGTTCAAATCCCACCAATAGTCCTGACGTATGTACGCCGGAGTCTCCCTCATGGAAAGCACCTGCGCGTTTATCCAAGGCCTTACATCCTCGCTCAGCTCAAAGTGCGCACACATTGCGATAGGTCCATACGCCCTGTCGTGATTGCAGACAAAAACGGAGGGCTTGCCCTCAAACGGAAGCTCCCAAACAGTTTCCATGGGCTTTGTAAAAAAGCGGACAGCTTTCCTTAAAAATCTGAAATACCCGCTCTGCCTGTGGCTGTCTGCCTCATCGCCGCCGATTTCACCGATAATCTTTTTAAAGCGGACGGAAAACAAAACTGCCGTATACGCAACTGAGACAAAGTCCGCTATAGGCTCCGCCATATATACTGCGGTCGTTTTTGAAACGGATAAGGGCAGTGCCGGCACTATATATATAAGGGGAACAAGAAGAACTATCTTCCGCAGGATTGCAACCGATAGAGAGCTTTTTGCATCGCCGAGAGCAATAAACGCCTGCTGGCACGCGATTTGTATTCCGAACACCCCCGATGCCAGAAAGTAAATCCTGAGCGCTGGAACAGCGAACCTTAGAAGCTCTGCATCGCTGTTGAATATTTTTATGAATATCTGCGGAAACAGCTCGACAAGCGCCCAAAGGCTCATCGAATATATGAGGCAGGACACAAGAAGTATCCTAAACGTCTCTCTTACTCTTTCCGCATTTTTCGCGCCGAAGTTATAGCTCATTATCGGCTGGGCGCCCTGCGACAGTCCTATCAGAGGAAGCATAGAAAACTGCATGACGCTTATCATAACAGTCATCGCGCCGACCGCGATGTCTCCGCCGTACCTGAGAAGAGAGGTGTTGAAGCAAACGGATATAAGACTTTCTGTGGATTGCATGATAAAGGGGGCAAGTCCGAGCGAAATGCAGGGAAGAAAGACCTTTGGGTCAAGCGCGAAGTTTTTCCTTTTGAGGCGTATCGAGGTTTTTTTGCCTGTCAGAAAACCCAGTATCCAAATCATTGAAAAACATTGGGAAATGATAGTAGCAAGCGCCGCTCCTTTGACCCCCATGCCGAGAGCAAAAATAAAAATCGGGTCAAGGATGATATTTGAAACAGCACCGATAAGAACGGTGAACATACTGATTTTTGCAAATCCCTGAGCGCTGATAAATGCATTCAGACCCAAAGTCAGCTGGACAAAAACCGTTCCGAGGCTGTAAATCAGCATATAATCGCAGGCATAGCCTATTGTAGCGGGGCTTGCACCGAAAGCAAAAAGCACATCTCTTGAGAAAAGCTGAAGGATAACAGTGAGCGCAGCGGAAACAAAAATAAGAAGTAAAAAGCTGTTTCCAAGCGTTTTCTCAGCCGCCTTTCTGTCGCCTTTTCCAAGGAAAACCGATGCGCGCGGTGCGGCTCCCATGCTGATAAGCGATGCAAAGGCGGATACAATCATGATTAGAGGAAGGCATACCCCCACACCCGTAAGTGCAAGCCTTCCCTCACCTTCGATATGCCCTATGTACATCCTGTCCACAAGGTTATAAAGGAGGTTTATCATCTGAGCTGCAATCGCCGGTGCGGCAAGCCTGAAAAGAAGGCTTCTGACATTCTCGTATCCAAGCGCGTCCGTTTTGTTTCTCTCTGTTATCACCATCAGAATTCTCCTCGGCCGTATAAAAAGTATCGGCTCCGCCGTCCGGCGGACAAGCCGATTACCCACGCAACAGTTTACACAGAAACAAGTTTCTTGTCAACCGCGGCACAGGGGCGGGCTTTCTTCCGGAAAGGCACTTTAAGAACTGAGGACAAGCGGATATTTCAATCAAAAAACCATTTGAATACGGCGCCTTGAAGCAATAAGGGAAGCACTATTTTTTAAGCAGCGCTTCCCTCTTTTTATAGTCGGGGAGTGTGGTTTCGATAAGCGCATAAAAATCCCTGCCGTGGTTTTTGTGGACGATATGCGCAAGCTCATGTACGACTACATATTCAATTGCCTCCTGCGGATACTGCATAAGCCTGTAGGAAAAGCACAGTCTGTTTTTTCCACTGCAGCTTCCGAAGCGCTTTTCTGCCTTTGTTATCCTGACTCCTTGAGGAGAAAGCCCCATTATGTCGGCATAGTGTTCAACAATCGGCGGTATCTTTTCTTTCGCGAGGAGGACAAGAGCTTCCTGCTCCTCCCCGGTGAGACAGATTCGGGACTCGGCGCGAATACGCTGTTTTTCCATATGTGTGCCGATCCAGTGTGAATGCTTATCGACAAAGCTTTCTATGTATGAGTTAGGGCATCGGCGAGGCGCGCGGACGATAAGCTCTGAATTGTCCGTAATCTCCAGCGCAAGAGTTCGTCGGTCGGAACGGATTATAGTATAATCATGCGTCATATTCAGCCTCTGTCAAAACTTTTTCCATACCTCTGAAATCTCTTTAACCGCAGCCTCCGACTTTTTTAGATCATCGGGGGCAGCCGCCGAAAACGAAAGCCCAAACATCATTTCCCAGCCCAAAAAATCGCAGACGCACTTAATTTGGTCATGTATCAGCTCATACTGTTTGCCGGGGAAAGCGCTTGCACCTATGGCAATAACGCCGATTTTCTTATTTTGTTCTTTAAACTGGGCTGTCTTGGAATAAAATTTATCCAGTACAGCTTTAAGCTGCGCTGAAATTCCCCACCAATAAACGGGTGTGCCGAAAATTACAGCATCTGCCGCATATATTTTATCGATGACACTTCTGCTGTCATCGCGCATGATGCAGTTCCCGCCGTTCGTTTTGCATGCATCGCAGGCTGTGCAGCCGCCGACTTTCAGCTTTGCGGCATTTATAATCTCTACGCAGTGCTGCGTATTTTTTGACACTCCCTCGGCTATGGCGGAGAGCGCAAAGCTTGTGTTGCCGTTTAGGCGCGGGCTTCCGTTCAAAATCAGTATTTTCATTGTTTTTCCTCCAACGCCAACGGCGTACAATATAAAATAATAAGGCAATGCGCCGCACTTTGTTTCATTTCAAGCGCCCTATACCTAATCAGTTAATGGGAGCGATCTCCGTTTATATCGGATGGCTCACTTAAAACAACCCTGTGATCACTCCGTTTTCGTCAACGTCTATATTCTCGGCGGCAGGAGTTTTGGGAAGTCCGGGCATCGTCATTATGTCGCCCGTAAGCGCGACGATAAATCCCGCTCCCGCCGATACCTTGAGATTGCGCACGGTAACTTTAAATCCGGTAGGCGCCCCCAGAAGCTTCGGGTCATCCGAAAAGCTGTACTGCGTCTTCGCCATGCAGATTGGAAGGTCTGCAAATCCCAACGCCGTAAGCTGCGCCGCCTGTTTTTTCGCGTTTTCGGTAAGCTCCACACCATCGGCGCGGTATATTCGCCTGCATATCGTTTCAAGCTTTTCCTCAATACTCATCTCACAGTCATATGCATAATTGAAATTGCTCTCCTGCTCGCAGAGCCGAACAACCTCACGCGCAAGCTCGGTTCCTCCCTCTCCGCCGCGTGCCCAGACCTCGGACAGTGCGGCATTGACGTTCTGTGCGCGGCATTTTTCTTCAATGAGCGCAAGCTCCGCTTCCGTATCGGTCGGGAAACGGTTTATCGCAACGACACAGGGCAGTCCGTATACCTGCGTTATATTTTCAACGTGGCGCAAGAGATTCGGAAGTCCGTTTTTAAGCGCTTCAAGGTTCTCTTTGCTTAGCTCCGATTTCGCCGCTCCCCCGTGGTGCTTGAGCGCACGCACTGTGGCAACAACGACAACGGCGGATGGTTTGAGCCCCGCCATGCGGCACTTAATATCAAGGAACTTTTCGGCGCCCAAGTCCGCTCCGAAGCCCGCCTCCGTTACGGCGTATTCGCCCACTTTAAGTGCCATTTTTGTGGCGGCTATAGAGTTGCAGCCATGGGCGATATTTGCAAAAGGTCCGCCGTGAACGAAAGCCGGCGTATGCTCAAGCGTCTGTACGAGGTTCGGTTTCAACGCGTCTTTCAAAAGTGCCGCCATGGCACCCGAAGCTTTAAGCTGACCCGCTGTTACGGGTCTGTCGTCATAGGTGTATCCGACTATTATGGAAGAAAGGCGTGATTTCAAATCCTTTATACCGTCCGAAAGGCAAAGCACTGCCATGACCTCGGAAGCAACGGTAATATCAAACCCGTCCTCCCGGGGGCAGCCGTTCACCCTGCCGCCCAAACCGTCAACTATATTCCGGAGCTGACGGTCATTCATATCGACCGCGCGGCGCCAAGTGATTTTCTTCGGATCGATGCCAAGAGAATTGCCCTGCTGAATGTGATTATCCAGCATTGCCGCAAGGAGGTTGTTTGCAGCTCCTATGGCATGAAAATCCCCCGTAAAATGCAGATTTATATCCTCCATGGGAATGACCTGAGCATAGCCTCCGCCCGCTGCTCCGCCCTTTACTCCGAAAACGGGGCCGAGGGACGGTTCGCGAAGCGCGACCACAGACTTTTTGCCTATTTTTCGCAGTCCGTCCGCAAGTCCGACGGTTGTAGTCGTTTTTCCTTCGCCCGCTGGTGTCGGCGTAATCGCTGTGACAAGTATGAGTTTTCCATCCTCTTTGTTTGTTTCGGTCAGCAGAGAAAGGTCGATTTTCGCTTTGCGGTTCCCGTATTGTTCAATATATTTCCCGTCTATCCCGCAGTTTTCTGCCACTTCACTTATCTTTAACGGCACTGCTTCCTGCGCGATTTGTATATCACTTTTATATTCCATAAAATTATCATCCTTTCGTTTTCCGCTGCCGATCTTCCGCATTTATCTCATAAATATGATGATATCTAATTTCATCCAAAAAATCAAGAAGCACTGTAAATCCTTAAAAAAGCGATGCCATATCTTGATATTCTCTTTCAAACGTTATAAAATTGGTAATAATATATAATACGAAAGCCCTGACCTATCCGGTCATCTTTTGATATTCTCGGAGGAACTATGGATATTGATAGTCAGCATAAGCTCAGCCCAAAGCAAAACATTTGGCTCGCGGTAAAGTTTACTCTATTTTCTATTTCAGCAGGACTGATTGAGTTCGGCTCATATTTTGTGCTTAATAAGTTTACCGACATTGACAGGTATTTGGGGCTTAACGCGGTTTTCGGCAATAAATACGGACTTACATATTTTATTGCGCTTGCCCTTTCCGTTTTGTGGAACTTCACATTTAACCGCAGATTCACATTTAAATCTGCCGCCAATGTCCCTGCGGCTATGTTAAAAGTTTTCTGCTATTATCTCGTATTCACACCTCTCTCTATCTGGTGGACTGTATATCTTACAGATATAGGCTGGAACGAATATGTGGTTATACTCTGCACTATGGTCATCAATCTCGGCACCGAATTCAGTTTTTGCCGTTTTGTAGTTTACAGAAAAAGTTTATACACAAATGAGTCCGGCCAGAGGGAACTTTTTGGAAAATCCGGGGAAAATAACACTTAGGTGTTTTTGAGTTAAATAAGGAGAGGCTACATGGAACTTAATAAGAAAAATACCGGATCGATCATTTTGATCTTATTTGCTACTGTTGCATTCTGCATCGCGCTGATAAATTTAAGCAGCGTGTGGGCGGCATTTCAAAAGGTTTTCAGCATCCTTACTCCCATTATTATGGGGCTGTGCATAGCGTTTTTGCTTGACCCGCTCACTTCGGCGCTTGAAGCAAAGCTTTTCGGTTCGCTCGTGCGGCGCTATCCCAAAAAAGGCCGGGCAGCTGCCCGCGCTTTAGGCATCGTTACTACCATCATTGTCGTCGCCGGGATAATCGCTCTTCTGGTGCTTCTTGTCGTGCCCGAAGTTCAAGAAGCTTTCTCGATAATCGGTGAAACCCTCCCTAACGCAATCTTAAAATTTATAAGTAACACCAACGGGCTTTTGGAAAAGCTTGACGTGTCGTACAGAATCCCAACAGGCGCTTCCTCAGACTGGGCCGCCCTGCTTTCCAACGCCAAAACTTATATCAAAAACGCCTTTGAAAACGGCGTATTGAACGACATCGCAAGTACGGCTCTGACGGTTGTCAGCGGAATCACGAATTTTCTTCTTGGTCTCATCCTTTCGATTTACGTGCTTATGCAGAAAGAGAAAATTAGAATCTTTACATCCCGTTTCATTCGCGCTTACACAAGCGAAAAAACCGCGGCGCGTGTTTTCAAAACCGCTAATCTTACAAAAGTCTCTTTCCGCAATTTTGTAACGGGTCAGCTGACCGAAGCTCTCATAATAGGAATACTCTGCTTTATCGGTATGCTCATCTTCCGTTTTCCATATCCGACGGCGACATCTGCCGTTGTCGGCATAACGGCGCTCATACCCGTATTCGGCGCATGGATCGGAGGCATCCTCGGCGCTATCCTTTCGCTTTCGGTGTCTCCCGCCAAGGCTCTCCTTTTTATATTATTCCTTATCGTCCTGCAGCAGCTTGAGGGGGATTTCATCTATCCAAGAGTCGTTGGAAAATCCGTCGGGCTTCCGAGCATACTCGTTTTCATTTCCGTTATGCTTGGAGCAAGCATTTCCGGAGTAATTGGAATGCTCCTTGCAGTTCCCATCTGCTCTATCCTCTATGTGCTTGTCAAAGAAGCTGTTGAAAAGCGCCTTTCCCGTAAAAAAGCACTTGTCGGACCGGGCGATATAGAAATAGTTCTTTCTTCCGAAACCGAAAGTTAGCAAAGAAATTTGACCCTTATATATCCGTATGCAAAAGAGCGTAAAATGCTATGAATATTTTGCAGGGCAGGCAGCAGACGTGCTGTCTGCCTTTTTCCGTTAAACATCAGTATTACGATTTTGTATTCCGAAAAACCATACAGTATATGCAGTAAAAATATCCGGCGGATTTCCGGGCTTTAGGATAAGGATAAGGCGGAACCAGTGTGATTTCCGGTTCCGCCCTTTAAATCAAATATCAAATAGTAATTTCACCTGCGTAATTCGTTTCAAATATTCTCCGTATCTCATACATGTCGTCTGTCTGCCCCAAAGCCCACATGAGCTTCGTAACCGCCGCTTCCGTCGTCATATCAAGACTTTGGATTGCCCCCGTTGCAAGCACTTTTCGTCCGACTTCGTAAAGTGAAAAGTCGCTTTTTTCATATAAGCACTGGCTGCACAGCACAACTGCAACTCCGCTTTCCACAAGGCGCTTTATCGGTTCGGACAAATCCCTGCGCATATAATGAAGTCCGCCCGCCCCGAAAGTCTCAAGAACAATTCCCCGGTAATCCATTTCCATCAGGCAATCTAAAATTTTAGGATTCGTGCCGGGAATAAGCTTGAGCAAAAACACATCGTTGCTAAGCTCCGATTTTAGCTCACAGCGCCCCCCATGAGGGAAAACGCGGTCGCTGAGCAGACGGATGCCGTCCGCAAAGAACTCACCCCTGTTGAGGGAATTGACGCTCTCGAATGCGTCAAAGCCCATTGTGCGAACCTTTACCGCGCGGCAGCCGCTCATTAGTTTGTGATTAAAGGCTATCGTCACTCCGATAACATCGTGGTCTATTGCGGCAAAAGCAGTTGCAAGATTGCTCTGCGCGTCCGAAAGCGGCGACTCGATCGGTATCTGTGAACCGGTAAAAACAACAGGCTTATCAAGGTTTTGAAGCATAAAGGTAAGCATTGATGCGGTATACGCCATCGTGTCCGTACCATGGGTAATCACGATTCCGTCATAATAGGGCAAAGCCTCATAGACATTTCGGGCAATAAGCTGCCATTCCTCCGACTGTATGTTGGAGCTGTCAAGATTTAAAATCACCTTATACGTTATGTCATAGTATTTTCCAAATTTGCCGAGCGCGCTTATAAGTTCTTCGGGCGCCGTCTGCGGAGCCATGCCGTTGGCGCCGGCGCTCGAGGAGATAGTTCCTCCTGTCGCAAGAATCAAAACCTTTTTCATGGTGATCATCTCCGTAAAATGTATTGCCGACCCAAATAAAAACCCGATTTACAGCATTAAAAGCTGCCTTTTCACAACAAAGCGGTAAATCGCAAGGCAAATAAGCGCGGATATTATCTCAGCCACAGGGAAAGCCCACCAAACCATATTGACATCTCCCGAAAGCGAGAACAGATATGCAAGCGGCAGAACTGCCGCAAGCTGGCGTATGATCTGCACCACGAGCGCATAAACGCCATGCCCAAGCGCCTGAAAGACAGCGCTGATAATTAAAATGATACCCGAAAAGATAAAGCCTGTGCTAATCGTTTTCAGTGCCGCGATACCTATTTTAAAAGTTTCGGGTTTTTCTATAAAAAGCGACAGAATCTGATGAGGCATGAGCTGGAAAATTAAAATTCCAATCAGCATTATGCCGGAAGCGTACATAAGCGCAATCAGCATCGTTTTCCTTATCCTATCAGGCTTTCTTGCCCCGTAATTGTATGCAACAATAGGAACAAGGGCATTATTTAGTCCAAATACCGGCATATATATGAAGCTCTGAAGCTTGAAATAAACTCCCATCACCGCCGTTGCCGCCGTTGAAAATCCAAGAAGAATGCGGTTCATCCCAAAGGTCATAAATGAAACTATGGATGTATTGAGTATGGCAGGAAATCCGACGGCATATATCTGGCGTATCACTTGCAAGTCCGGTCTGAAACCCTTGAACTTAAACTGTATCTCGTTGTTCTTCTTCAGGTTAAAAAACAAATCCACAGACGCGCCTAAAATCTGTCCGGCAACCGTTGCAACCGCCGCACCGGCAACGCCCATCGCAGGAAATCCCAAGTATCCGAAAATCATAATCGGGTCGAGAATAATATTAGTTCCCGCTCCCACAAGCTGTCCTATCATCGAATACATAGTGCGCCCTGTCGATTGAAGAAGCCTTGAAAACGTGATCTCTGCAAATATCCCGAATGACGCTATCGTGCATATCGAAAGGTAAGCTGTTCCGCCCTCTACGATTTCCGAAACTTTTGTCTGCGACTCAAAGTACATGCGTGAAAAAAACACTCCAAAAGCCACGAAAACAAGTGAGCTGAGAACTGCAAGGAAAATACCGTTCATCGCGGCATCGTTGACGGCTTTTTGGTTTTTCTGTCCCAAACGGCGCGAAAGCAGGGAGTTTATTCCCACACCTGTTCCTACAGATACGCCTATCATAAGATTCTGTAGCGGAAAAGCAAGTGCGACCGCATTTAAAGCATTCTCACTGATTTTGGAAACAAAATAACTGTCCACAACGTTATACAGCGCCTGTATCAGCATTGAAATCATCATAGGAACCGATATAGTCAGAAGAAGCTTGTTCTCGCTCATCGTTCCCATCATATTTTCTGAAAGTTTTATTTCCTCGTCCATATATTTTTTCTCTTTCTGAAATTACTTCTTTTGTGCACAGTGTACCATAACAATAAATCGAATTCAATAAACAGCGCGGCCTGTACTTCCAGTTCCTTAAAGTTATTTTTGGTAAAGTTAACCTTGGTATTATATTCTATACAAATATCTTATTAATTACTTGTGTGATTTGAATTATAGAGAATAAATAGAATGAAAAGCAATTGAATAATGTAGAATTTTTTCATTTTATGTCATGCCGTTATCTGTTTGTATTTTGTCTGCTAACATTTTAAGCCAATGCAAAAAACAGGCTCAAAATGTGCGGATAATGTTTTCTATAGAAAAAAATAAATTTGATCGGGGTGTTTGGGTATGGATAAAAAAGTTTCCAAAGAAGTTGAAGTACTGAAAGAAAAAAAGGAAAAACGGAAAAAGAGTCTGAAAACAAAAATAAGTTTCCCTATAATCGCTCTCATTGTCGGTTCAACTTTGATTTTCGGCATAGTCTCAAGTATATTGTGCTATAACAGCACCATAAAATGCCTTGACGATTCTATGACCACCGCAGTTGGCATCGCACAGGAATCAATAGCAAATAAGCTCAGCGGTTTTAAAGGCATCATAAATGAGGTATCTTCAAACGTTGTTTTATACAGTCCGGAATCCTCTCCGGAAGACGTTGTTGCATTTCTTGACAAAAAATGCTCAGAATACGGTTTTCTCAAAGGTTATACAATTGATTTGGATGGAACCTGCGTTCAAAACGGTGCTGATTATTCGGGCACCGAATCTTTTGCTTTCAGCGCAAAAGGGGAAACACACATTAGTACACCCAGAATCGACCCCACTGTCAACGAGCTCTGCCTTATTATATCCGCTCCGATATGGGAAAATGGAATAAAAGGCTCCAAGATGATCGGCGTAGTTGCTTTCACTGTTCCCCAGAGCATAATCAATTCTACTGTTGAAAATTTGCATATCAGCAAAAACGGCTCGGCATACATAATCGATAAAGACGGCTATACCATTGCCGATCCCGATATTCAGCTTGTTACGGACAAAGAAAACATCGAAGAGCAGGCAAAAACCGATTCATCGATGCAGACGCTTGCGGCATTGCATGCCAAGGCGAGATCAGGCGAAACCGGCTTTGACCGCTATACCTACAAAGGAGTCAAGAAATTCCTCGGCTTTGCTCCCATAGAAGACAGCAATGGATGGACAGTGTGCGTCCTTGCTCCCGAAGGTGATTTTACGGGCGGAGTCAAAAAGTCTGTCTACATCTCCGCAGGTCTGATGCTGTTCTTCCTTTCAATCGGAACTTATGGGGCTTTCTATATATCAAATCGTGTTATAAACCCGATCAATGTTTTCGTCGACAGGCTGTCAAAACTCGCTGACGGCGACGTTAACTCCCCGCTTGCCGATTTTGATGCCGTATCCTCTGAGTTCCACACTTTGAAGTGTTCCCTCGAAAGTACTATTGACAATACGGGCGCAATCATCAAAGATATCGACTATATGCTTACGGAAATGTCTAACGGGAACTTTGATATTTATTCGAAAGTCCCCGAAAAATATGTCGGAGACTACCACAGCATTCTTGTTGCCCTCAAAAGGATAAAGAGCGGTCTTACCAACTCCTTCCTTGGTATTTTGCAGGTTTCGGAGCAAGTTTCCGCCGGTTCCTCACAGGTCAGCTCCGGTGCACAGACTTTGGCACAGGGCGCTACCGAGCAGGCAAGCAGCATTCAGGAGCTTTCCGCTTCCATAGCGGAGATTGCCCAGCGTGTTAAAGAAAATGCCTCAGACGCCGAAAGGGCAAGCATTTTGACGGAAGAATCCAGAAACATCATGCAGGGCAGCGTGGAGCACATGGAGCTTGCACGTCAGGCCATGGACGAGATATCCGTAACCTCTAAGGATATAGGCAAAGTCATCAAGGCTATTGACGATATCGCTTTCCAGACCAACATACTCGCTTTGAATGCGGCGGTCGAAGCTGCAAGAGCGGGTTCCGCAGGCAAAGGCTTCGCCGTTGTTGCCGATGAAGTCCGTAATCTGTCCCAGAAATCCGCAGAGGCAGCGAAGAACACCACCGCACTCATCGAAAGCTCGATAGCGGCAGTTGAAAAAGGCACCTCTCTTGTCAATAAGACCAGCACAGATTTTACTGCAGTTGCCGATAAGACCGCCGAAGTAACTACATTAGTCGGAGAGATATCAAATCAGGCGCAGGAACAGGCGGCCGCTGTTTCCCAAATCTCAATCGGCATAGAGCAGGTATCCTCCGTAGTTCAGATGAATTCCGCAACATCCGAAGAAAGCGCAGCCGCAAGCGAACAGCTCTCCAGTCAGGCAATGGTGCTCAAGAACATGGTTGAACAGTTTAAGCTTGGCAGTTCACAAGACATAGAATAAGTTCTGCGTTTTCCGATCTTTTAAATTCAATTTCCATAAACAACACAGCGCGGCTGCCCCTTACGGAGCAGCCGCGCCTTTAAAATTTATGGCATTTTTACGCTCTCCATGTTTGTTTTTTTGTGTATTGGCAATAATCATCTTAGAAAGCTTACCGTACTTCTATTTTCGGTACACAGGAGGATGGATATGGATTATCTGAAACATGCAAAACGAAAGACAATCGGCGGCGAGGAGCTTATTTTTATCCGCTGTGATAAGGATGGGAATGTCATACCCGAAGAAACGCTGAGAAATCTTAGTATTACAAACTCTACGATAGAGCGCATCGTAAGTGAAGTTGCCGGAAGGATTTCCGGCGGCACAGTATCCGAAGACGGCGTCTTTTCGGAGGGCATCATAACGAGCTGAGCGCAGCGCCGCGTATAAAACCTGCGGCATGTTCTTAAAGCGGCACAGTCTGTGCCGCTTTTGCTCTATTTTCGCAGATATTTTTAAAATTTCCCTCACAGGGAGAGGTTTGATCATGGCAAAAAGCAAAATGCATAAATTAAATCAGAGCATGAATGAAATCGTTAAAATAGCCCTGTACATCAGAGTATCTACCGACCGTCAGGCGGAGGAGGGCTATTCAATCGATGTCCAGAAAGAACGGCTCATAGCTTTTACAAAGACTCTGGACGGCAATGTCTCTTACGAGCTTTATATTGACGATGGCTTCAGCGGGGCGACACTTGATAGGCCAGCAATACAAAGGCTTATCCTTGATGCCCGCAGCAAGGCTATAACCCATGTGTGCGTATATAAGCTCGACAGACTGAGCCGTTCACAGAAAGATACTCTGCACCTTATAGAAGACATCTTTCTCCCAAACAACATCGCGTTCATCTCAATACAGGAAAGTTTCAACACGGCAACCGCTTTCGGCAGAGCCGTTGTGGGTATCCTCTCCGTTTTTGCCCAGCTTGAGCGTGAAAATATCTACGAGCGTACCCGAAGCGGCATGCAGAAACGCGTTGAAGCCGGATACTGGCCGGGCGGAGGCGGCGTTCCTTTCGGTTATGACTATGATCTTGAAAAAGGCATACTTGTCCCTAACAGCGATGCTGATACGGTCCGTCAGCTATACGATTTGTATATCAAGGGTCACTCTCTCCAGTCGATTGCAAATATGCTTGGTCTGAAATATGAGAAACTGGCGGCTCAAATCCTGCTGAGAAAAACGAATATCGGAATAATCGAATACAACGGTGTCGAGTATCAAGGACAGCATGAGCCTATCGTTCCGCGCGAAGTTTTTGAGAAAGCAGTCGCACTTCACGCGCAGCGTTCAGAAAAAAGGCTTGTCTCTAAAACAAAGCATCTCCTTACAGGGCTTGTCTACTGCGGGGTGTGCGGTGCGAAAATGAGATATCAAAAATGGGGAAACGCTGGTTACAAGCTGGTCTGTTACTCTCAGCAGATATCAAAGCCCTACCTTATAAAAGACCCTGACTGCAACAACGAGACTGTTTGGGCGGAGGCCATTGAAAATGCTGTTATTTCCGACCTTATGGACATGACCGCGGAGGAGATCAACTTAGACGGCACCGAGGGTGCGCCTATCTCGCTTGAGGAAACCCTTCAAAAAAAGAAATCATCGCTCGAAGCGAAGCTGAAGCGTCTTTACGATCTGTACGCGGAGGCGGGAAACCGGATTCTTCTTGAGAGCATAAACGAGCTGACCGATGAAATCAAAAAGCTGAGCAAAAAAATCGAGGAGGAAGCTGATAAGGGAATATGGTCCGAAAGTGCAAAAGCGGCAAAGGAGCGGCTGAAAAACATCAGAGAAACATGGAATTACATGGATGTCAGGGAAAAGCGCAATCTCATCTGTTCTGTTATTGAGAAAATAACTGTTACTCATTCTTCCGTACGAATAGACTATAAATATTAAACCAAACACCTTTTTTAATGTCTTATTTCCGCTTTCACGACATCGGACACTCGTCCCGATGATAGCGGGAGAGATAAGACGCTATTTAAGGGACAACAGCGCCATAAGAGTCAGCAGGAGCATGAGAGACACAGCTTACAAAGTCCTCCAGGTCAAAGAGAGACTAACGGCGGAACGGCAGAAAGAACCGGATATTTCAGAAATCGCAAAAATATTGAACATTTCGCGTCAGGAAGTCTATTTCGCTCTTGATGCAATATCTGAGCCAATTTCGATATATGAACCCGTTTTTTCAGACGGCGGGGAAAGCATCTGCGTCATGGATCAAATCGGCGATGAGAGAAACACCGATGATGCATGGATAGAACAGATAGCCCTTTCGGAAGCTCTTATGGCACTCGATGACCGCGAAAAGCGCATACTCGCCCTCCGATTTTACGATGGAAAGACGCAGATGGAAGTTGCCGCCGAAGTTGGTATAAGTCAAGCACAGGTGTCGAGGCTTGAAAAGAACGCCATCGGCCAAATCAAAAGAAGCATAGACGCTCATTAATCAGTTTTTCTGTGACAGGAAAATTTGTAATAGGACAAACACCGCCCTCCATATCATATATATGGGGGGTGTGTTTTTTATGGAATGCCGTATAGAGGATTTCCGTTATAAAGAGGTCGTCAATGTCTGTGACGGACAAAGACTCGGCTATGTATATGACGTTTTGATCGACATCAAAACAGGAAGCGTTCTGGCATTGATAGTTCCCGGACGCTGCAAGTTTTTTGGCTTGTTCTGGCGTGAAGATGACTATATTCTCCCTTGGGACTGCATAAAGCGCATAGGGAGCGACATTGTGCTGATAGAAATTCCGGGCGAATACAGACGCGGAAAACGTGTTAAACGTCCGTGGTTTACATGGCAATTTGATGAAAATTGCAGAATTTAAAGCATTGTAATTAAGGTCTTGTTTTCTCTTCTTATTCCCCTAAATATCTTAGCTTGAATGAAACATCATTACATTATAACAAATACGCTTTATTGCATTTGACAGATTTGTGCCCAAATGCCGCGCTTTCTTTTGGAGGGTATCCCGAATTAACATTGCAAAAATAAATTATCTTGTATTCGGACTCTTTACCCGATATAATATTCTCAAGAAAATGCAACTTTGCAAATCACAACTTGCATAATTTTAACAATCATTCAAGCAAAGTGAGGGAAAGCATATGGCCGAAAAGCAATTTAAAAAGGTTCTGGTCGCCAATCGAGGCGAAATCGCAATAAGAATTTTCCGCGCCTGCAATGAGCTTGGTCTGCACACAGTGGCAATGTATTCAAATGAGGACACATTCAGTCTTTTTCGTATAAAAGCTGACGAGGCATATCTCATCGGAGAAAACAAAAGCCCTCTTGGTGCATACTTAGATATACCTTCTATAATTGACCTTGCAAAGCGCAGAGGTGTTGACGCAATCCACCCCGGTTACGGTTTTCTTTCTGAAAACGCAGATTTTGCCCGCGCCTGCGAGGAAGCGGGAATCAAATTCATAGGTCCCAGCTCGGATGTCCTTGACAAGATGGGCGACAAGCTGAACGCAAAGGCAATCGCAATCAAATGCAATGTGCCCACTATTCCGGGCTGCGCCGAGCCTTTGCGCGACAGCGATGACGCTCTTGAAAAAGCAAAAAGCTACGGCTTCCCGGTAATTCTGAAAGCTGCCGCGGGCGGCGGCGGACGCGGCATGCGCCTTTGCAACAACGAAAGCGAAATCAAATCCGCATTTGATCTTGTAAAGAGCGAAGCAAAAAAGGCCTTTGGAAACGACGACATCTTTATCGAGAAATATCTTGTCGAGCCGAAGCATATCGAAGTCCAGATACTTGCAGACGAGCATGGCAACGTCATGCATCTCGGCGAGCGCGACTGCTCTCTCCAGCGCCGCTACCAGAAAGTAGTCGAATTTGCACCGGCATTCTCCGTCCCGCAGGAGATACGTGAAAAACTTCATGCAGACGCTGTGAAAATCGCCAAGAGCGTGGGTTACACAAATGCCGGAACGATAGAATTCCTTGTCGACAAGGATGGCAACCATTACTTTATCGAAATGAACCCGCGTATACAGGTCGAGCACACAGTAACCGAAATGATTACAGGCATCGACCTTGTAAGAGCGCAGATACTCATAGCTGAGGGAAAACCTCTTTCAACTCCGCTTATCGGACTTGAAAAGCAGAGCGATGTCGAGTTTAACGGCTATTCCATCCAGTGCCGCGTTACGACCGAGGATCCGGCAAACAACTTTGCTCCCGACTGCGGAAAAATCACAGCCTACAGCACCGGCGGCAGCTTCGGCGTCCGTCTTGACGGCGGCTGTGCCGGCACAGGTGCAGTCATCTCGCCGTATTACGACTCTCTGCTTGTTAAGGTAACGAGCTGGGACAAGACTTTCGAGGGTGCATGCCGCCGCGCGCTCCGCGCAATAAACGAAACTCACGTCCGCGGCGTTAAAACAAATATTCCTTTTGTAACAAACATTCTTCATCATCAGACTTTCCATGAAGGCAAGTGTCATACAAAGTTTATAGACGAAACCCCGATACTTTTCGATCTAAATATGTCCCGCGACCGCGCTACACGCGTTTTGAAATATATCGCGAAAATTCAGGTCGACAACCCCAATGTGGAGCGCAGGCAATACAACATTCCGCGCTTCCCGACCGTAGATTACCCCGCAAAGCCCGGACTCAAGCAGATTTTAGACAAAGACGGTCCCGATGCCGTAAAGAAATGGGTACTCGACCAGAAAAAGCTGCTTATTACCGACACAACTATGCGTGATGCGCACCAGTCGCTTCTCAGTACGCGCGTCCGCACCCGGGATATGGCAAAAGGTGCGGAAGGAACCGCTGCTATTCTTGCGGACTGCTTCTCACTTGAGATGTGGGGCGGAGCCACTTTTGACGTTGCCTACCGTTACCTCCACGAGTCGCCGTGGGAACGTCTTGACCTGCTGCGCAAGAAAATTCCGAACATTCCTTTCCAGATGCTGCTGCGCGGCGCCAACGCCGTCGGATACAAAAACTACCCCGACAACCTTATCCGCGAATTCGTCAAAGAGTCCGCCAGAAGCGGAATCGACGTCTTCCGTGTATTCGACTCCCTTAACTGGATTCCCGGCATGGAAATCGCCATGGATGAAGTCCTGAATCAGGGCAAAATCTGCGAGGCAACCATTTGCTACACAGGCGACATACTTGACCCGAGGCGCGACAAGTATACTTTGGAATACTATGTCAATATGGCAAAAGAGCTTGAAAGACGCGGTGCCCACATAATTGCAATCAAGGATATGTCCGGACTTTTAAAGCCCTACGCTGCAAAGAAGCTTGTTACCGCGCTTAAAAACGAGGTCGGTCTGCCGATCCACCTGCATACACACGATATCAGCGGCAATCAGGTAGCCACCTATCTGATGGCAGCGGAAGCGGGCGTAGACATCGTCGATGTTGCGATTTCCTCCATGTCCTCGCTTACCAGCCAGCCCTCCATGAACGCCGTTGTCGCCGCGCTTGAGGGCAATGAACGCGATACGGGGCTCAATCTTGATGAGCTTCAGAAGCTCACAAACTATTGGTCCGACGTCCGCCTGCGCTACGAGAAATTTGACGGCGGTCTCAAGTCCCCCGTTACCGAAATCTACAAGTATGAGATACCCGGCGGACAGTACACAAACCTCCAGCCTCAGGTCGAATCTCTCGGTCTTGGCTCCCGTTTCGTCGAAGTCGAGGAAATGTATGCAACTGTAAACAAAATGCTGGGCGACATCGTAAAGGTAACGCCTTCTTCCAAGATGGTCGGCGATCTTGCGATATTCATGGTACAGAATGATCTTACGCCGGAAAATATCGTCGAGCGCGGCGAAGCTCTTACATTCCCAGATTCCGTTGTGGACTACTTCAAGGGTATGATGGGTCAGCCCGCATGGGGCTTCCCCGAAGATTTGCAGAAAGTTGTGCTGAAGGGTGAAAAGCCCATCACCTGCCGTCCCGGCGAAATACTTGAGCCCATAGATTTCGAGGAGATACGCAAGGAAATGGAGCCTTTCATGAGTGGTGACACACCCAACATGAGAGCTATGCTCTCCTACTGCCTGTATCCAAAGGTATACAAAGAATACCGCAGCCACCGCAAGGAATATGGCTACCTTATGCGTATGGGCAGTCATGTCTTCTTCAACGGTATGGCTCTCGGAGAAACTAATAAGATCAATATCGAGGACGGAAAAACGCTTGTTATTAAATATCTCGGTCTCGGTGATCTTAACGATGACGGAACACGCAACGTACAGTTTGAGCTGAACGGTATGCGCCGCGAGGTAGCGGTTCCCGACAAAAATGCCGTATCCGCTGTAAAACAGGCAGTGCTTGCAAATCCTGAAGATAAAAGCCAGATCGGAGCCTCTATCCCCGGCGCCGTGACAAAGGTTGAAGTCAAGCCCGGCGATAAGGTAGTTGAAAATCAGGTCATCGCTGTAGTAGAGGCAATGAAGATGGAAACCAGCGTTGTTGCCCGTATGGACGGCACAGTTGACGAAATTTTCGTCAAACCCGGTCAGACGGTCGTCGCGGGCGAACTGCTTGCAACCATTAAGTAAAAAATATTCTATTTAAGAATATACTAAATAAAAAGGGATGCTCTATTAAAAGAGCATCCTTTTTTTATCTTCCACCTGCACCGGAAATTATTTAAATATGCGGCGCTTTTTCTCCCGATTCACTAATCCGCTATTATCGTAAGTATTATCACAGACGGCATCGCCGCCTGCCTTGGCAGTTTCGAGAACTCGTATATTACATCCTTCAGCTGTTATATACATTTCTTCCGTCTCCTGCTGTGCCTGCTGCATGATTGAGATGGCTTTTGTCATAGATCGAAACAGATTCTCATACATTTCTTTATAATTTGCCATTTTTCCGCACTCCTAATCTATTATGTACTACATATATTAATTTATATTACAGATAATATTATTATGTGTGGCATAATATTTATTATATTGGCAATAATACTAATTGTCAAGTCGTCTTGGTAAAATAATGTCTAAATGGGGTGATGGATTTTGAAAATTGAACACAGGGACAAATACATGAAACTCGGTCTTAGGATCGCCTATTTCAGAAAAATGAGAGGTTTGACACAGGAACAGCTTGCGGAAAAGTTAGGTAAGAGCGCAGGTTATATCGGCGCGGTTGAGGCAGTAAATGTCGAAAGGGCAATATCTCTGGATATGCTGTTTGATATTGCCGATTTATTGGGAGTGCCGGCTCACAAGTTTTTGCAGTTCGATGACGGTGAGAATGAATAATTGCGCACAGCTGTTTAAAAAAACTATAAATTGCGCACAACATATATGTATAGCGCACAAGCAGATTGCAATCTTAGTCACAGCGCAAAAAACTATTGAAAATACTAAGAAATTTGCTAAAACGACTTGTAAAATCATGCTATGTCTGTTATAATACCAAGGCATCACGCACGGAGATGGATTGTTTGACCTGTGGCCGCTTGGGAAAAACCCTTTTGCAGCTGGGAAAACAAGTTGAAATCTCCGGAGGAAAAAACAAAATCAGGAGGAACAAAAATGTCAGTAGTATCAATGAAACAGCTTTTGGAGGCAGGCGTTCACTTCGGTCACCAGACCAGAAGATGGAACCCCAAGATGGCCGAATACATCTACATGGAGCGTAACGGCATCTACATCATCGACCTTCAAAAAACCGTAAAGAAGCTTGAGGAGTCCTATGACTTCGTCCGCGACCTCGCTGCAAGAGGAGAGAGCATCCTCTTCGTCGGCACAAAGAAGCAGGCTCAGGACGCAGTCCGCGAAGAAGCCATGCGCGTTGGGCAGTACTATGTCAATGCCCGCTGGCTCGGCGGAATGCTCACAAACTTTAAAACCATGCGCACACGTATTGACCGTCTTGCGCAGCTCCGCAAGATGCAGGAGGACGGAACCTTTGACATGCTTAGCAAAAAGGAAGTTATTAAGCTAACAAACGAAATCTCAAAGCTTGAGAAATATCTCGGCGGCGTTAAGGAAATGAAAAAGCTCCCCGGCGCTCTCTTCGTTGTTGATCCCCGCAAGGAGCACAACGCAATTGCAGAAGCACGCAAGCTTAACATCCCCATTATCGCTATCGTCGATACCAACTGCGACCCCGATGAGATTGACTATGTCATTCCCGGCAACGATGACGCTATCCGCGCTATCCGCTTAATTTCTGCAGCTATGGCAAGCGCAGTTCAGGAAGGCCGTCAGGGACAGGACGCAGCTGTTGAAGTCAGCGCAGAGGAAACTTCCGCCAAGGATGAAGCTCCCGCTGTAGAATGATTACACACTTGAGCAGGTTGTGGATAAATTCCCTCCCTGCTCAAATGATAAAGCGTACTATACGCTTTTTATTTCGGGTGCATAGCCCGCATGAAAAAATACGAGAGGATGTAAAATATTATGGCATTCACAGCACAGGATGTTAAAAATTTGCGTGAAATGACCGGCGTCGGCATGATGGACTGTAAAAAGGCTCTTAATGAGTCGGACGGAAATATTGAAAAGGCCGTTGAGTGGCTCCGCGAAAAGGGTCTTGCCGCCGCACAGAAGAAGTCCGGACGCATCGCCGCAGAGGGCATTGCCTACGCCGAAGTTTTCGATGGAGTGGGAGTTGCCGTTGAAGTAAACGCAGAAACCGACTTTGTCGCGAAGAATGAGCTTTTCGTTGACTTTACAAAGAATATTGCACTTGTCGTCGCAAAAGAGAATCCCGCTGATTTAGACACTCTTATGGCCTGCAAGTATCCCGGAAGCGACCTTACCGTCGAGCAGATGCAGCAGGAAAAGGTTCTTGTTATCGGTGAAAACATCAAAGTTCGCCGTTTCGTCCGTTACAGCACCGGCTTCTCCGTCCCCTATGTTCATATGGGCGGCCGTATCGGCGTTATAGTCAACATGGAGCTTTCCGAAGGTCTTGAG
The DNA here is from genome assembly GCA_012719035.1 of Clostridiales bacterium. Lineage (GTDB taxonomy): Bacteria > Bacillota > Clostridia > Oscillospirales > Oscillospiraceae > UBA2658. The sequence continues at coordinate 43,075 of JAAYBD010000026.1, forward strand.
ACTAAGGATGAGGTCGTTGAGCTTGGCAAGGATCTTGCGATGCAGATTGCCGCTATGAACCCCGCCTATCTTGACAAGAGCAATGTTGATCCTTCCATCATCGAGAAGGAAAAGGAAATCCTGATCGTTCAGGCAAAGGAAGACCCCAAAAACGCGAACAAGCCCGACAATATCATCGAAAAGATGGTCATGGGCCGCATCGGCAAGTTTTATGAGGAAAACTGCCTCCTGCAGCAGGCTTTCGTTAAGGGCGACAAGATATCTGTTGAACAGCATATCGCAGAGGTTGCAAAGTCCGTTGGTGGAAAAATCACCATCACTGCTTTCACCCGCTTTGAAAAGGGCGAGGGCATTGAGAAGAAGCAGGATGATTTCGCTTCAGAAATCGCAAGCCTTGTTAAATAGGACAGCCTTAAATAAAACGCATCGGGAAAAAGCTGCTGTACAATAGGGAAACCTATTGAAGCATGCCCAAACCGATTTATACGCATAAAAGAACTCCGCGCACGATACGTGTGCGGAGTTCTTTTTTAGTTGTCTTGCGAAAACTGCTTCTTATGATTTCCGCCAATGGGAATACCAAAGTTGAAAGCGAAGCATGAACAAGAATCTGGCAATGATTTTTAATGGAATATTTCTCAATTATCCCATTGAGAGAGGAACCCCCTCAAATTATCCCCGGCTTCTTAGGTTCGCCGGCGTAAAATTAAGAAATAATCGCAGACCAAAAAGGCAGACAGCAAATCAGCCGCCTGCCTTAGTTAAAGACTCTTTCTATGCACTACAGACACCGGTGCATTTTTTGCACAACAAACAAACTGCCCTCAAAATACGCACTTAAATCAGAAAGCTGATTGCAGAATGCATGTTTTCAAGCACCACCTCCTGATGAGCGCCGCCCGCTTCACCGTCACGTGTCCACTTTACGGGTTTGTCAAAGGTGAACTTGACATGCTTGCTTTGAACCATCATGACCTGACTTCCGCTAAAATTCTGCAGCAATATAGTAGAAGCTATTTTGTTCATTTCAATTACATTTGTGGGATTGCGTACAAGAACGACCTCGAAAAGACCATCGTTCAGCTCTATTCCCGATTTTTTAAGTTTCACAATCCCGCCCACAGATTTTGTGTTTGAAACACTCCCGAACAGCAAGTCCGCACTGATAACACCATCGTCATACTCAACGACGGTCGGATAAGAATTCAGCTTAGGCAATTGGGACATTCCCTGAAGTACATAGGCAAGATGACCCAAGGTCTGTTTATTCTCCCTCGGTGTCTCGTAGCTGACCTCAGTAAAGGCTCCAAAAGCCGCAATATATGTGAAATAATCGCTTTCATTGAATTTCCCGACATCCTGCTTGACCGCTTTTCCGTTCACTATGGTCTTCGCCGCCTGTACAGGGTTTCTTGGCAGATTAAGCGACGACGCCACATCATTCGCCGTCCCCTGCGGTATATACCCCAAAGGCGGCGGGGAATCGAGCTGTGCAAGACCTGCAACAGTTTCACTAAGCGTGCCGTCCCCGCCGACACATGTGACACAGTCATATTCCATTGCGTGTTTCAAAACCAGACGAGTTGCTTCCCCCGCTTCAGTAGTGTAGAAGACAGTGGGAATATAACCGCCTCTATACAGCACCTCCATAGCGGGTCCAATGGAAAAAACGCCGTTTCCGTTGCCCGCCGCAGGATTTAATATAAGCATAAGCTTTTTGCTCAATATACTCCCTCCAACTGCCTGCCAAAGTTTCTAACAGTTAAAATCTATTTTATTTTGCCTATATATCATAGCCGCAAAACGGCGTTATGATATATTTATTTAGTTAAATATAGGCCTGCCTGCAGACCTATATCATATCATCAAAACAGTGTTATAGCATAAAAATCAAAAAGAACCCATCGTTATTATATATTTATCACATTGGATTGTCAAATTTTTGAATTTACATAAGTAGACATTCCTGTATAAATTACGATTTAAGGAGAGCCCCAATCTACAACAAAAGATTAGGTCTCTCCCCGCTTTGCTTATAAGTAATGTCCTGTACTGATTTCATTTTGGTCCCAGTATCACCGGTTGGAGCTGCCGACCCTCAAGCGAAGCCTCTATCGTGTCTTTCAAAAGAGCCAGCTCAGCTATCAAAGAGTTTGGTTTTCCATGAGGATCGTCTTGGCGGAAAGGTACAAAATAAATATTTTTCCGATTCAGCAATTCGCCGATATTTTTTGCATTAGCTCCCAGAGCATCGTTTGTCGAAACGGCGATTACAATTGGTCTGCCATTCCGCAGATGCGCCTTACATGCCATTGTGACCGTGCTGTCCGCAATTCCCGATGCAAGCTTTGCAAGAGTATTGCCTGTGCACGGTGCAACAGCCAAAACGTCAAAAAGCTTCTTAGGTCCAACGGGTTCGGCTTCTGTAATAGTGCAGATGATTTCTTTTCCGCTTATCTCCAGAAGCTGCTTTTTCACGTTCTCAGCACAGCCGAAACGGGTATCGGTTTCCGCGGCATTTTCCGACATTATCGCCGTCATATCATAATCCCGAGACAGCTTTTCCGCTATGGGAATTATTTTATCGAAGGTGCAGTAAGAGCCGCAGATCGCAAGCCCCAGTCTTGTTTTCGGCATAATATGCAGACCTCCTATATATTTGAGGGAAAACCCTCAAATCTCCCCTCTCTTTTCCCTCATAATATTCAAAACAGTTTCTTTTATAATCTTGCCCGCAGTCACCGGAGCTGTTTCCGCGGGAAGTCCCAATGCCCAAATCGTGTTGATATCAAGCTCACGGGCGGCTTCAAAGTCAAAGCCTCCCGGGCGTGAAGCAAGGTCAATGCATAGCGCCCCTTTTGAAAGCAGCTTCAACTGGTCATAGCCCAATACACGCGACGGAACTGTGTTGATTATAGTATCAAAACGGCCGAGTTCTTCTCCCAGTTTGCGTGTATCCAGTGCTTCGCAGTCCATAGCCCGAATATACGCCATGTCACCGGCTTTTCTCGCTGAAACGCTGACGTGCGCGCCAAGCGCTCTAAGTCGGGAAGCAAGCATTTTCCCAATACGTCCAAAACCTATAATTAATATCCGGCTGTCCCAAATGGTTATCGGAGAGTTGCGCAGCAGTACTGAAATCGTACCCTCCGCGGTTGCAAGCGCGTTAAGGGCGACAAGCTCCTCGCGCTCAAAATAATCAACAAAATCAAGTCCTAATTCTTGGGCTGTTTTTAAAATCTTATCTCCCGGCATCCCCCCGCATATTACGGTATTTTTCGGCAGCTTCCGCAGTATCTCCTCTGCATCGTGTGTAAAGGCGCTCAAAGGTGCGTTAAGGCCTCCACGCATATTCAAAACCGGCAGAGGCAAAATCACGCAATCGGCGTCCTGAGCGGCACAAACCGACAGCGCACAGCTTCTTATTAAGTCGGCGGGCGCTTCGTCCAGAGCATAGCAGCAGATTTCATGACCTTCGGCCTCAAGCATAGCCGCAAGGCGGACAATTCGCATATCTCCGCCGATGATTGCAAACTTCATTGAACCACATCCTTCCGTGTTTCAATACATAATATGATGATTTTGAGTTTGCGTGATTAAGAAAAGTCATTGGACCTGCTTTAGCATTTCACCTATATAATAGAAGAAATTTTAAGAAATGCAAACAAATTTGCTGACAATTCATGTCAAATCAAATATAATGAAAAAGCAGTAAAGCTTAAACGGAGGCACCACATGGACAAAATTATTGAAGTCGCAGGACTGCACAAGTCCTACGGCAGCATCCGCGCTGTTAAAGGGCTGGATTTCTATGTTGAAAGAGGTAAATTATTTGCGTTTCTCGGTCCTAACGGTGCGGGAAAGTCAACAACCATTGATATTATATGCACATTCCTGGCGCCTGACAGCGGAACGGTGGCGGTTGACGGACTTACGCTCGGAAAAGATGATACCGAAATAAGAAAAATTATCGGCGCGGTGTTTCAGGACGGTCTTTTGGATGAGCTTTTGACGGTCGAGGAGAACCTTAAAGCCCGCGGGGCTTTCTACGGCTTAAAAGGCAGGGAACTAAAAGCGGCAGTTGCGCGGACCGCCGAAATAACCGGCGTTACGGAGCTGCTGAAGCGTCCGTACGGAAAACTTTCAGGAGGACAGCGCAGACGGTGCGACATAGCCAGAGCACTTATCAATACGCCTAAAATACTTTTCCTTGACGAACCGACAACGGGACTCGACCCGCAGACACGCAAAAATGTCTGGGATACTGTTCGGGAAATTCAGAAGAAAAACGACATGACCGTTTTTCTGACCACTCACTATATGGAAGAAGCGGCGTGTGCGGACTATGTTATAGTAATAGATAACGGTGAAATTTCTGCCCGCGGCACTCCCTCCGAGCTAAAGGAAAAGTTTTCAAATGACCGGCTTTTTATCTCTTCCCGCCATGTGCAGGAACTTGCAGGTCTGCTTGAAGAAAAGGGCATTCCCCACACTTTGGTTGCGGATACTGCCGTTATCCCTCTTGACTCCACAATGGACGCACTTCCTCTCCTTGATTTCTGCAAAGATTATGTTGAAAGCTTTGAGGTTATAAAAGGTACGATGGACGATGCCTTCATTGCTATTACTGGAAAGGAGATAAGAGAATGATCAGCTTCGGTATCCGAAATTTAAAGGTCTTTTTTAAGGACAAAAGCTCTGTCTTCTTTTCCCTCCTTGCGGTATTTATCATCATCGGGCTTTATGCGCTTTTTCTCGGCGATGTATGGGTAGGTAATTTCAGCGGAGTTCCGGATGTTCGCTTCCTGATGGACAGTTGGATAATGGCGGGGCTTCTTGCTGTAACCACGGTGACCACCACGATGGGTGCATTCGGGATAATGGTTCAGGATAAGGAGCGCAAAATCGTAAAAGACTTCGCCGCATCGCCTATCAGCAAGAATAGTATTGTGGGCGGATACATTCTCGGTTCACTTGTTATCGGCATCATCATGAGTATCGTGACGCTTGTTCTTGCAGAAATCTACATCGTTGCAAGCGGCGGAGAATACATGGATTTGATAACGCTTTTGAAGGTCCTTGGACTGATTATTTTAAGCACTCTTTGCAGTACATCATTAGTCCTTTTCATAGTCTCATTTTTCAAAAGCAGCAACGCTTTTGCAACGGCGAGTACAATACTCGGAACGCTTATCGGCTTTCTCACAGGCATCTATCTTCCTATAGGGGTTCTGCCGGAGGGCGTGCAGTTAATCGTAAAGTGTTTTCCGGTGTCACACGCTGCGGCACTTTTTAGACAGGTAATGATGGATTATCCTATATCAAAGAGTTTTGCAGGTGCGCCGGAACAAATTATAAACGAGTTCAACGAGTCGATGGGCGTTACCTTTAAATTCAACGATACCGCAGTTACGCCATTGACCAGCATAATTATTCTGCTCGCCACTGCGGCGGTATTCTACACGCTTTCACTCATAAATATTTCGAGAAAGCAAAAATAGGCGTTTTTCTTCCTAAGCTATAAAATCAATGTAACTGCAGTATGGTTTAACGGCTCTTATCCTCCTTTTAATTTCGCCGGGCAGCCTGCATATGAAAAATCCCTGTGGATTTACCTTCTGAGGTATGACCACAGGGATTTTTTTATGAGGTTTTATAAGAAAGATTTTTCATTCCTATAGGACTTTGTCTGCCATGGCACAAAAAACAATTTAATCATTCAGTGACGCGCCGCCGGTTCCAAGCTGGGATACTGTCCAGTATCCGTCCTCTCCGAGGTCAAGTCTTCCGTTGCGCGAGAAGCATAGCCAGCCCTCGCCTTTTTCACTTTCGCAGGTGTTGCCCGCCCACCAAAATGAGGTGTTCGGAACAATCGGACGCACATGGAGCACAAAAACAAAGGTGAATTTATCCCCGTCATCAGAAACATCTAAAATTTGAATATCTTTCGGGTCGTAAGCATATTCGTAAATTTCATAGACACTGCCGGGAGAAACATTTTTATAAAGCCTCCCGTAAGCCTCAACAGCTAAGGCAGCTACTGCTTCCGGCTCTTTTTCTTTTGTGTTAAAACGAATCTGTTGTTCCGGAATCTCGAAGCCGTCATATTCCTGCCGTACCATAGCCGCAAGGTTTGGGACGATGGGGGCATTGTCTATATTGTAGCCGTAACTCACATCACTCTTCGCAACAGCCGTATACCATTTATCCTTGCCGTTTTCATGCAGAAGAACATAATCGGTCCCGCCGAAAAATTTGATATAATCAGCATCGGGCAGAAGTACCGGCTCTTTGTCTGTCATAGCGGAAAGCACAAGGACAAATGATGCGTTTTTAACAGCCTTGGCTGCTTCACTTTTATCCGCCTCATTCCAGTCAAATCTTGAAAATAACACCTCATAGCGTTCTGCATACCAGTCTGTCTGTACAGCAACATTTAAAAGCTCTCCGTTTACTGATAAAGCGGTCCGCATTCCGTAGCCGCCGATAAATGTATGAACAAGCTTGCCCGCAGATGTTTTTTGTCCATTAGCGCCAATATCCGTATCGGAAGCAATTTCTCCCGTCTTTTTATAGCCGCTTAGACGGACAATCAATGCAGCTAAATCGTCACTGTCAGTGTGCCATTGGCTATAGCAGTAGCCATTATCGGTTTTCTTACCAACGCCAAGCTCAATTGCCCCATACGGACCTATATTTTGGCTAAAATTAAGCTTCATATCATTGCTTTCGATCTTCAGTCCGTATTCAGGCGTGGTGCCTGCAAGAGCTTCGTTATCGGTAAATGCGCTTTCCGGAATTTGATTTATCAGTTCGATCACTTCTTCAATTTCCTCCGCCGATAAAATCCTCTCTTCTATCCTGCCGTCTATATACACCCAGACTTCCGCCGAGGAAATATCGCTCATAGACAGTGTACTCGTCAGTTTCCAAGGAATATCCGCTTGCTCCGTCCCGCAGGCTGCAAGCGACACACCAATTAAGAAAACAGCAAACGTACAATACAAGTACTTTATCTTGTTCATATAAGTACCCCCCTTCATAATATCTATTTGGTGCAATAATGCTTATCCGGCTATTTAAGATATTCCGGTCTTTCCCCTGTGCCTGCGGCAAGAAACGGAGAGTACATCATCATCGCATGGTTCTCAGTAATGAATTCCTCGCGTATAAAGTTTCCGTCTAAATCCTTCACGATACGGTAAAGCTCATTATGCCGGCTGAAGCCTCCCCAGTATTCACTGCGCATTTCGTGCTTGCGCTCCTCGATTTCATAGCGGTATTCCGCAGGCTGAGCACAGCGCCATTCGCCCTCAAGATGTGTCTCACCAACCCGCACGCAAAGCTGAAAGCTGCTGTCCGTGCCGTTATGTATCATTAAGTCTCCATAAGGATAAAAGCAGGTGGCTCCGCTGCCGTAGGGCTGTGTTCGGTTTGAATCAGGAAAGACATCATAACCGTGATGGTGGCGCTCAATGACGGTAAGAGGCGTATGAAGCGTCATCCAGTAAATCAGATTTGACATCTGACACAGCCCTCCGCCAATCCCCGGCAAAACCTTGCCGCCGTTCAGCACCATGCCGTTCACGTAGCCTTTATGGGCACTGGGTCTGCCGATAAGCTTCCAATAGCTAAAAACCTCGCCGGGACGGATAACAATACCGTCCAGCCTTTGGGCGGCGATTTTCAGATTTATAATTTTATTGTACTGATACTGCATATCCACGTCCTTGAGCTGCCTCAGCAAAATCGTTTCGTGGCGGAAGTGAACAAAGGGAAGTTTTTCCTGTGCACGTTCCCTCGCGAAAAGCCTGCGCTTTGAAAGCCATAGAGAATACCGGATCAGCGAATAGTAGCTTTTTCCCATTGCCAGCCGGAGTTTTGAGCGCGGTATTTGTTTTAGATCATTTTTAAGCATTCACTCACCTAAGTTCAAACGTAATCAAGCTAATTAAAAAGAGCGCCTGCAAAAGCAGGTGCTCTTTTCAGATAGTGCGTTAATCCCGGGGTAGCACCTAAAATGGCATCTGCGGAGATCTCGCTTGTACGTTCAATTATTCTTTTGACGAATAAGAAAAAGCTTTGTTCCCTAAAAATTCCAAAAACAATTGATGCCGTACATTTTTATTATGCATGGGAAAAGCATAATTTCATGTAAAATCCTGTTATATTCATGGCATTTATTAATTGTCGATTCAGATAAATAATTGTATAATCAGGGAAACGCTTATCCCGCAAGAATTAAACGAGACAAACCCACGATGCATAAGGTGTGTTTAGGGATTACATCAAGGCATTTTGACTATTATGAAATGAGGGAACTATGCTTAATAAATTATTTGAACAATTTGACCGCTTAATATTTTTAGATGTTGAGACTTCCGGGCTAAACCCAAAGCATGATGAAATTATCGAGCTTGGGGCTGTCAGCGTATGCCAAAATGAGGGGGTGCCTTTCACTGATAAGAAAATCAGTATGCTCGTCCGGCTCTCAGAGGGCAAACGGCTCAGCCCGGAAATTACGGAGCTTACCGGTATAACTCAGTCCGAGCTGGATGAAAAGGGCGTTTCTAAATCCGAAATCTGCAGTGCGCTCATCGATTTGTTTGATAATGGTCATCCCTTGGTTGTAGCCTACAACGCACAATTTGACCTCTGTTTTTTATATTATTTGCTCGATTCCTTCGGCAAGGCAAAGGTTTTGAAAAACATAAAAATGCTCGATGCCTTAACCGTTTATAAAGACCGGCGGGACTACCCCCACAGGCTTGAAAACGCCGTTGCGGAATATGCACTTGAAACTAAAAGCACTCACAGAGCCATTGACGACGCGGTTGCAACTTATGCGCTTTTGTGCGCTATGGAGAAGGAGTGTTCCGATCTTGAACACTACATAAATCTGTTTGGATACAATCCCAAGTACGGCGTAAGCGGCCCTAAAATTTCTTCCGTAACGTATGTCCCGCAGAAATATAACCGCGAAAGAAAATTATATGACCTATGATTGCTGATCGTCCGGAACAAGCGGAAATGTCACCCGCCAGTTTCCCTTTGTGTTCAGTCCGCTGGTATAAAATGAGCCGAAAAGCGAGTAGTTCCCTATCTCATCCTGCGGAATATCAAACACAAATTCCTGATAATCTATGCGCTCATCGCTTTCAATATTTTCAGCAAACGAAACGCTGTACACATACCCTATCTTATTTCCCCTGCTATCTAAAAGGTAAAAATATCCGTGGCTGTCATATGTGAGTTTATCCCGAGTTGCAAGCTGCAAGTGCAGTTTTCCGTCTACGTATCCGGCTGCTGTCACATCAATGCCTTTGAGCGGAGTACAAATCGGTATCTGAGGAACGAGAGCCGTCATGCTGTCTCCCCAATCCTTAACGTTCTTACCGCCTCCGCCTGTTATCTGGACTTCCTGAGTTTTGCTTGTACCGCTAAGCTCTGCAAGTGCTATATCCACCGGAACATCCTCCAGCTTTGTTTTGTGGCTGAGAAATTCTCTGACCGAAAACGTCATCTTGCTGCCCTCAATGTCGCGGCTGCCCCATTCCGTTATCTGTATCAGAAAGGTTACAGTCTTTGTTTCTTCATCGTAGCCCACGCGCTCACAAGTGGCGGCGGAGTCAAAGGCGCGATTAATCGAATAGCTGTCGAAAAGGTCGGTGGTACCGTCAATCCTGTCACCCGTAAGATCCTGCATCGCGACATATATTTCCGCTGTATTGTCATGGATATATGTTGAAACGACCTCCATGCGTATGCCGTTGTCCTCGCAAGATTCTCTAATCGGGGCAAAATACTGTGCTATATCAGGTGAAACCAGATACATAAGGTCATATACTGATGGCACATTGACCGCAAAAACAGGTCCTGCCAACAGAAAACATATTACAGCTATTGCAGTAATTGCAAGAGGTCCGCGGTAAAACGACCTTGTCCTGTTTCCTGTCTTCCCTTCCTCCTCCATTAAATAAAGCGTATGGGAGATAAGCCCGGGAGACGGGCGGATTTGCTCGTTCATGCTTTTATATGTCCTTTCAATCATTAATAATCCTCCTTCAGCATTTCTAACAACTTGGTCCGCGCCCGTGTGAGCTGTGTCCTGACGGTGGATTCTCTTATTCCGAGAACCGCGCTTATCTCTGCGACAGAGTACCCCTCATAGTAAAACAGATGAATTACCGAACGATACTTGGGCGCAAGTTTTCTCAAAGCCTCATCCAGACCACTTTCTTCGGGCAGTTCAAACGTATAACAGTCCTCAAGCGGCACAGTTCTGCGATTCCACGCGGACGACCAGTGATTATTGGAACAATTGACTGTCACGCGGATAAGCCATGCTTTCCTGTGCTCCTCATTTTCAAAAACAGGCTTACTTCGGACATACCGGAGAAAAACTTCCTGAAATATATCGTCGGCATCGCTCTTTGATCGTACCTGAGCAAACGCCAGCCTGTATACCATGTCGGCATATTTATTAACAACTGACTCAACAGCCGCCGTGCACTGCGACTCAACACTCACTTGGCAAAACCTCCCTTCACTTGTAATACCCCGCATACACCCGAAAAGCTACAAAGGAATAATCGAATTATATCATTGACACCGGAACCGGCGTCAACGGAATGCATACAACTTCTTCAACCTCTTATTACGTAACTTTCCAAGTACAGAGCGGAGACCGCATGGAGCTTGGGGTCAGCGGGCACGACTACGGCATGCTCGCCGAGGGCGACCATGGAATGCTGTCATCCCATGGCACAAGATATCAGGGATTTCAAAGGCACTGAGATGCATAGCATCTCAGTGCCTCTAAAATCTAAATGCTATTTATCGTGCTGAGGTCAATTACCCTTGTACACACTCTCTCCGCCAAATGCGCATTATGCGTAACAACAATAAGACCCATATTTCTGCTTTCGGCTTCCTCAAGAACAACATTCCAGAGCTGTGCTTGAGTGATGACATCCAGCATCGTGCTCATCTCGTCCGCTATTAAAAAGCGAGTCCCCTGAAACAGTGATCTTGCAACGCAGAAGCGCTGAAGCTCCCCTCCCGAAAGTTCGCGCGGGAAGCGTGTAAGCCACTGTTTTTCTATACCCAATTTTTCCAGCATCTCATCGTTCAGAGACTCTGATTCTTCGAGTACCTGACGCATCCGCCATCTGGGATTGATTGCCTTTTCCGGGTGCTGGTATATGAGCTGAACAGGGCACACGCCCTTGTCCGGCAGAGGCTTTCCGTCCAATAATATTTCTCCCGATTCCGGAGGCAGATATCCCGCAAGAAGTTTTGCGAGTGTACTCTTCCCGTATCCGCTCGGTCCGACTATACCCACTCTTTCCCCCTCGTCCACGTAAATACTCAAGTCATTTAGAATTTTTCTTCCTCCGGCACCATATCTAAAACTAACATTTTTTGCCTCAAGTCGCATGGAAGCACCTCACAAATCCGTCTCTTAGCTCACGCATCTCGGGAATTTCTGTTTTGCAGCGTTCGCTGCACATCTCACAGCGCGGGGCAAACAAACATCCTGACGGCAGATTTTCCGCATACGGCTGAAAACCGTCCAGCGGCTCAAAACCGTTTTGCGGCATTGCCCGCCATAGAGCCTTGCTGTACGGATGGCGAAGGGAGGCTTCTCCGCCTCGAAAGTCCTTTGATGAAGCAAGTTCCAACGTAGTTCCCGCATAGAATACGGCAATTTTATCGGCAAATTCAAGAGCAAGGTCAACATCATGTGTAATGAGCAGAACACCCTTGCCTTCATCGGCAAGCTCTCTGAATATTTTAAGTGCCTCAAGAGCCTGCTGCTTCTGCATCCCCGGAGTCGGCTCATCGGCGATTATAAGCTCGGCATCGCCGATAACCGCAGTTGAAACAAGAACGCGTCTTGCCATGCCGCCAGAAAGCTGATACGGATACAGCCTGCCATCCGACTCATTCAATTGCAGTCTGCCGAAAATATTTTTGAGTGCCGGTTTTCTTTCCTTTGCATTTTTCCCTGCACCCAAAACCTGTCTTTCGATACTCATTAAGGGGTCAAGGTACGAAACAGATTGGGGTACGAGGGCTATCTGCCTGCCGCGGAGTTTTTCCTGATACTCGGGAGTCATGATTTCTCCCTTATACCGCATATTCCCGCGTGCTGTTGCGTTTTCGGGCAATATACCTAAAATCGCGTGGGCAAGAAGGCTCTTTCCGGAGCCGCTTGAGCCTGCTATGGCAAGAATCTCGCCGCGGTCGATGGAAACGCTCAAATCTGAGATTACTTTTAGCTCTTTCTGCTCCAGTCCGCTGTCGTACATTCTGAACGAAACCGATAAATTCTGTACATCCAAAAGATGCTTATGTTCACATACCATTTAAACACCTCATTCCTGCGCGCTGTAAGGATCGATAAGCATTTTCAGATTATCGCCAAGATGGTCTAACAAAATCACGATCAAAACCAAGGTCAGTCCCGGGAAGAATGCCAGCCACCACATGCCCGAAGAAAGGTACTTCATGCTCTCGGAAAGGATTATTCCGATTGCGGGCTGCTCGGGAGGAAGTCCGTAACCCAAAAACGAGACTGAGGCTTCGTGCAGAATAGCGTGAGGGAACATGAGGATAAGTCCTACAACAAACTGCGGTATCATATGCGGTAGTATGTGCTTCACCAAAATCCATCTGTTGCTCTTTCCAAGCTTTCTTGAAACGGCTATGTACTGCTCCGAGCGAAGCTGCAAAACCTCGGCGCGGATAAGACGTGCAAGGCTCGTCCAGTGGGTCACGGCTATACCTATCAAGAGTCCCTTTAATCCTCTGCCGCACGAAAAGGATATTAGTATTATCAGCACCAAATGCGGCACACCCATGACAAGATCGATGAGCCAATTTACAAAGCTGTCGAGCGCCTTGGAGCCTGTTGCCGCAGCAATTCCGATAAGCACAGCGGCTACAGCGCTGATTGCCGAAGCTACAACGCCGACGGTGATGCTGATGCTCAGCCCTTTCATGGTGCGCGCAAAGAGATCTCTTCCCATCCAGTCCGTACCAAATGGGTGCTCAAACGACGGTTTTTGCTTTGCATTTGCAAAGTCGATAGCCACAGCCTCGTCGCTTATCAGCAGTCCCGCCAGAAGAGCAGAAACTATAACAGCGGCAATCAGAACAGTAAGAATAACCGTTTTGGTACGCCTGTTCATTTTCTTCCTGCGGGTTTCTTTTATATTTTGACCTGCTTTGTTTCTTCTTATAGTCAATTCATTCATTGGCATAGCTCTCCTTAATCTGAGGGTCTATCGCTCCATAAAGCAGGTTGGCTATCATATTTCCCGTAAATACGAAAAGGGCCGAGAAAAGAGTGATCCCCAAAAGAAGCGGTACGTCCGAATTAAGTCCTGCGGCGGAAACTGCCGATCCGAGTCCGGGATATGAGAATACGTTTTCCGCGAGGACCGAGCCTCCGAACAGTTCCGCAAATGAAGCAAATTGGAGCGTAATAGCAGGCATTATTATATTGCGGAAGCCGTGCCGTCTCATTATTTCGCGGCGGCTCTCTCCTCTTGCCTTTGCGAAAAGGACATAGTCGCTCTCCAAAACATCAATAAGCTTCTGTCTTGTATGGAGTGCGACATTTGCAAATGACATCAGGCTGAGCGCCAAAGCCGGAAGCACAAGGTGATGCAGCTGCTGCCATATCGTGACCTCACTGTTCAGCACGCCTATAGGTGTGCTGAAGCCTATCGGAAACCAGCCCAGCCAGACTGAAAATATCAAGAGCAGCAGAAGTCCCAGCCAAAATGTGGGAACTGAGCACAAAAGCAAGCATATTTTCTTCAGTATCCTGTCAGCCAGCTTGTTTTTATTAGCTCCCATAACACAGCCGAGGCCAAATCCTATAAGTCCCGAAAATATCCATGTGCAGCCCATCAGGGCAAGTGTGTTCACAAACTTCTCCCTTATCACATCAATGACAGGACGCCTATATAAAAGCGACGTTCCGAAATCTCCATGTATGATTGCGCGGAACCAGTTCCCGAACCGCTCCACAGGCGGGTCATTCACTCCCCAGTAGTCCTCCAGTTCAGCTCTCTGCTCGGGACTTACGCTTCCCACGCTTAGGACATACTGCTGCACAGGGTCGACCGGTGAAAGGCTGACCAGAATAAAGGCTATCACGCTGACCGCGAACAGCAGTGTTATGACCCGAACAAGATATCTGAAAAACACACTGATAATCCGTTTTGCCGTCATGTCTTTCTCCTTAATTTGCAAGTGGGAGTGCGGTTTTACTGCGCTCCCACCTGTACGTTTTTCTTTTTACTTCCAAGTCCAGTCTTTCAGATTCTGGATGAGCGGCATTGATTCTCCGTGCGCGTGGAGCATCTGCTCACCTATATCAAGTCCGTCACGGATATAATATAAATGCTGCATATTGACCAGCCAGACCCACGGGCAGTCACCCTTCATCGCTGTTCCCGTAGTTCCGTCCCACTGTGCCTTCTTCCAGTTTTCATTCGCTTCATCAGTTGTAAGCGCTTTCATTGCAGCGTCAAGATACCCGTCAACAACAGTGTTTGCATAGCCTTCGGGGTTGTAGTAATCATCCTTGAGCATATTATCGCTGTGATACAGGCAATAGCTCGTATACGGATTGGATGAACCCCAACCCATCAAAACGGCGTCGGAGAACATACGTTTTGAAATATCATCCCAGCTTGTTCCTTCAACCTTGATGCCTATTCCGATTTCCTTAGCCTGAGCCGCCGCAGCCATTGCCACTGCCTGACGGAAAGAATCTCCGCTCGGATATATACAGGTAAACTCTGCTTTCAGTCCGTCCTTTTCGACAATTCCGTCGCCGTCACTGTCTTTCCAGCCCTTGTCTGCAAGGAGCTTCTTTGCGTATTCGACATCGGTGTCGATCTTTACATCGGGATTGTTCCAAGGCATACCGTCATTTTCGGAATAAGCCGGATCTGCAAATCCGTTCAGGGCTTCTTCTGCAATGCGCTCCCTGTCAATTCCGTAAGCCAGCGCCTGACGTATCTCCAAATTGCAGGTGACATTGTTTCCGTATATGTAGCCGCTCTCTGTTTTCTTGCCTTCATTAGGTCCTACTGGGAGCGTCATTCCTCTATTGTCCAAAGAGGTTACCGCTTTCAGATAATATCCGTCGATTTCCGCTGTGGCAAGTGTCGCGGAGGTCAGCGCCACATCCACCTGTCCCGATTTTGCGGCGGCAAACGCGGCATCCTCCTGCATGAAAACAAGCGTCACGTCCTTAATTTGCGGCACTTTGCCGTAATAGTCCTCGTTTGCCTTGAGCATAAGCTGCTCGCCCTTATTCCACTGAACAAAAACAAATGGACCCGAACCTATGGGATTTGTCCCGTAATCCTCGCCGTATGCATGCTCGGGAACAATTCCTGTAGACGCAATCGTATTCAGGAATGTCGAGGTCGGTCTGTTGAGCGTAAAGACCACTTCATCGTCGGATGTCGCCTCGGCTTTATCCATAAAAGTAAGATCAAGCGATGACTGGCTTTTCTTTGCGGTGTTGAAGGTAAACGCCACATCGGAAGCTGTGAGAGTCTCTCCGTCAGTAAACTTGACATCGCTTCGAATCTTGAATGTCCAGACCAAACCGTCATCGCTTACCGAATATTCAGTCGCCAAGTCTTTTTCAAAACTCATATCCTGGTTGTATTCCACCAGCGTGCTCTGTACAAGAGGCGTGGTGCCGTGTCCCCAGCCCTTACAGGGGTCAAGAGAGGAGGGTTCGGAAGAAATCGCTATTACCGCCGAATCCTTTGCCGTATCGGTGTTTTCATTTCCCTGAGTCGCCACAGGCTTGTTCTCACCGCAGCCTGTAAATACTGTTATCAGCATTGCCGCAACCAGCAGAGAAACCAAAATCGTTCTTCTCGTTTTCATTCTAATCCCCTTTTCGTGAAATCTGATTAATTTTCCTTACAGTGATGTATTCTACAGCCTCTGTTGCATGTAGAAAAATCTCAACGTATACTGAAAAGATACCACGTTAAAAGACCTGCCTGCAAGCTCCCGGGGGGGTTGCGTTCCATACACCTCCTCAAATTTTATGCAAGATGTATCATATTTCGCACTTTTCTCTACAAATTTGCCGTACCGTAAACCGCAGCATTTTTAGAAGACCAAAGCTCCTCCGAACCGGCACCGTTTTGGGGGGCTTTGGCAGTCTCGGTTTACGCAGTTTCAGTCGGACGAAACAGCATTTGTCCGCGGCGGTTTTGGCTTATCCCCGTCTGACAATAATTTTAATAGCTAAATAGTACAAAACGGACCTTACATAATTGATAAATTTTTATCAAATTTCGCCGCGCTACTTGAAATGACACCTTATATATGATATACAGTTAAATGTCAGTTGGTATGACATTTAACCGTTTTTCAATGGTTTAAATTAAGGTCTGCAAGCTCCCCCAATAAAAGGAGAAAGAACCAACTTCCAATAGCATGAGAGCCCGACGCTCACGCTATCTGTCACTTCTTTAAATACATGGAGGTACTTGAAGATGTCCCTTGATGAACTGCGTGAGCAGAACAAGCGCAAAGTTATAGAAACCGCACTCGCCTGCTTTGTTGAGCGGGGAATATTCAACACAAAAATCACCGACATTGCAAAAGCTGCGGGTCTTACAGACCGCTCCGTATATCGTTATTTTGAAAGCAAGGCGGATCTCGTGCTGGAGGCAGCGCTGCTGTTCTGGGACAGCAATGTAAAGAAAGCCGAAGATGTCTATATTAACAGCAATGTCATGCATCTCAGCGGCGCGGAACAAATTAAGGAAATTCTGCTGGCTTATTCTCATCTCTATTTTTCCGACCGAAAAAAACTAATTTTTATACATGAAGCGGAAATATACTTATGTCATGAGAGGAAAAGCAGTCAAATACGCAACAGACCTCCCGCTCCCTACAGCAGCTTCAGCGCTCCGCTTTCCAAAGCAATCAAGTGCGGCACTGAGGACGGTTCGGTCCGAACGGATATAAATCTTGAGGCGTTTTACTACAACTCCTACGACTCTCTGCTTGGACTGATGCAGAAAATGGCAATTTCTAACGAATATACACCTATCAGCGACGAAAATGCGGAACGCCGCCTGCGCGATTTCTGCGAAATACTGACCGCATCATTTATAAACCGGTCAGCATGTCCTGCCTGAATATGTGCTTCATGCCGCGATGCGGCAAAAAATAAATTTATTTTGGGGGAGAGAAAAAATGGCAACTAAAACTCAAACAGCATCCAAGCAAAAACCAGCAGCTAAACAAAAAACCGCGCTTAAACCCGAGCACAAGAATCAGAACCTTCTGCTTTTGATTCTGACGATCTCATTCACCGCTACATCAATGCTTGCTGCATCCCAGCCCATTCTGGTAAACATTCTCGTCAACGTAATCTTACCAATCGCAATTATGGTATTCTGCAAGCTGGTGTTCTTTGAAAGACTCAAGCTTACAACACTTACCCTTCTTCGCATAGCAATCGTATTTTCAGTATTCAACATTCTTGACCGCCAGCTATTCGTTAATCTGGTCCTTATTTTCCTCGCAATCAACATACTTGAGGCAACGCTTACTGATATTTTCCGCTATAAAAGATACTTAAACGGCATTACAGGTCTTGCATTGGCGGCATCAGTATATTTTCTCAGAGGCTCTTGGATCGACCTCACAAATCTTTCCGATCTCGGCTTTTTCGCAAAATATATGCATATCTATGAATTCCACGCCGCAACTGCCACCGGCACGATTTGCTGGATAATCGCCTACACAATCTGGAACTGGGTCTTTGTCACAAACGAATTTTCGTCTTCCGTTTCAAAGCTCCACGTCGGTATACTCGCATCACCCATTCTCGGCTGCCTTGCAACGTGGAACCCCGGCTACTGGCTTACTTTCCGCGCCAGCTCACTGGCTTTCGGCGGATGCCTGCAGATAGCCGAAAAGGAATATGTTGAAGAAAATCTCAAGAGCAGCAAATTCTCCGCATTTGTAGAAGGTACAAAAAAGACCGGCGTACAGGCTGTTCTAATGGTAATCAATCTTGCACTTATTGCCGTAGCCTGCTTTGTGAAATAAGAGACAATACATACTGGAGGATTATATGGCAAATTATGATGTAATAGTTATCGGCTCCGGAAACGGCGGGCTTGCCTCCGCTGCAACACTTGCCCTGAGCGGCAAAAAGGTTCTTGTTCTCGAAAAGCACAATATTCCCGGAGGCTGCGGAACAAGCTTCCGCCGCGGACGTTTTGAATTTGAGGTCGCTCTGCACCAGCTCAGCTCTATGGGGACCGCTGAAAAACCCGGTCCCCTGCGCGAAATTTTCAGACGTTACGGAATAGAAAAAAAGATTGACTGGATACCCATCGAGAGTCTCTATAAGGTAAATCTGCCCGGAGGAATCGGTGTTTCCATTCCTGCGGACCGCAGAAAAGCAGAAGAAACTCTGTGCGCACGTTTCCCTCAGGAAAAGGAAAATATTCTGAACTATTTTAAAATGGTTTACCGCTTCAATGACGAAATCGCCGCTTTTCTTGCACAGAGCGCACAGTCCTCGGGCGAGCCTTCGGAGCTGAAAAAGAAAATCATGAAATTCGGTTTTCCGAAAAAATATCCCACGCTCGCAAAGTATGCCGTACGCAGCACTCAAGACGTACTCGACGAGTTTTTCAAAAGCACAGAGCTTCAGCTTTGCCTTTCGGCTTACTGGTGCTTTATGGGTGTGCCTCCTCAGCGTTTTCCGTTTTCCATACTTGCGCGCTGTACGCACATATACATAGAGGATAAGCCCTATTACCTCAGAGGCGGCTCACAGATGATGTCGCAGGCTATAGCCGACTGCATCCGCGAAAACGGAGGCGAGATACGCTATAACTGCCCCGCCGTTAAGATGATTTTGGAAAACGGCAAAGCTGTCGGAGTTATTGACGGCAGCGGCGAGCAGCACCGCGCAAAAAAAATCATCTCCAACATTTCACCTGTAAACACTTATTTCGACCTGCTTGAGCCGGGTCAGGCACCTGAGGAAGCCAGAGACTATCTCAAGGGCTACACAGTCGGCATCTCCGCGCTGACCTGCTTTATCGGGCTTGACTGTCCGCCTGAGGAAATAGGCTTTACCGATTCTTTCAACCTCATCTACGACAGTCTTAACGCAAACGAGGATTTCCTCAACTCCTACAGGCTTGACGCCTCTGTTGACCCAATAATAGCAACCAACTACACCGTTGATGACCCCGAAGTATCTCCGAAGGGCACAAGTCTTATAACGGCGGGCGTGCTGAAATACGGCCAGCCTTGGGAAGCGCTTTCACCGGAGGAATATTATGAAACGAAGTATAGGCTTGCCAATACGATAGTAGACCGCCTTGAAACACGTTTCCCCGGTTTCCGCGCACACATCGAGGAGATGGAAGTTGCCACACCGCTGACGCACGCACGCTATCTCGGACATCCCGGCGGTGCGATTTACGGCTTCGAGCAGGATTTGAAGTCATCGGTATTCTTCTTCCCGCAGCAGTCGTTCATCGAAGGGCTCACCTTTGCAAGCGGCTGGGTCAACACCTGCGGCTTCGGTCCGAACTATATGTACGGTGATAAAATTGCCAAAGCCCTGCTTGAGGAGGTATAAGATATGGCTGATTTGAAAGAAACCATCATCAGCTCAATGGTAAACGGTCCCGATGTGCTTCAGGACATTGTATCCGCAAGGAGAAACGGCAGGGATTATGTTACAGACCGTTTCCATACAAAAACCATAGTAAACCGGCTGCATCCCGACAAGCTTTCCCTGCGGGTCAGTGAAATCAGAACAGCCGCATCCGGCGCAAAAACTTTCCGTTTCGTCAGCTGCGGCGGAGCTCTCCCCTATTTTGAGGCAGGGCAATATCTCAATGTATTTACGGAAATAGACGGAGTGCGCACAAGCCGCCCGTACAGCATTTCCTCCAGCCCTAAGCAGCGCGGATATTACGAAATAACCGTTGCGCGCATTCCGGCTGGCTTTGTGTCAGACTATTTTCTGGACAAAGTAAAGGTCAGCGACACTTTCGAGGCAAACGGTCCCGCAGGCGTTTTCCACTACAACCCCGTTTTTCATAAAAAGCGCTCTGTATTTCTGGCGGGAGGTAGCGGCATAACACCCTTTATGAGCATGATAAGCGAGGCTCTTGAGAGCGGTGCCGAACGGGATATCACACTTATCTACGGTGTGCGCAATGAGGACGCGGCAATATTCAAAGATGAGCTAATATCGTTTGAAAAGACTTATAAAAACTTCCGTTTTCATCTTGTGCTCTCAGAAGCTCCGGAGGGATATTCCGGACGGCGCGGCTTCATAGACGAAGCCTGCATACGCGAGCTTGCAGGAAACACAGACGACTGCACTTTCTACCTGTGCGGTCCGCAGGTCATGACAGATTTCTGCTATGAAGCACTGTGCAAACTGAAAGTTTCAAAAAACCATATCCGCCGCGAGATGTTCGGTTCAAGGCAGGATATCCAGAACGAGCCGGGCTGGCCCGCAAATCTGACAGGCAACGAAGTATTTAAGCTGAAAGTCGGAGATAGAACAATCGACGCTTTAAGCCGCGAATCGATATTGACCGCGCTTGAACGCGCCGGTATACGTGTAAATGTATGCTGCCGCAGCGGTGAATGCAGCTATTGCCGGGTTCGTCTGGTGAGCGGAAAGGTCTTCATGCCGCGCGGAGTTCTTCTGCGGCTTGCGGATGAAAAATTCGGCTTTATCCATTCGTGCAAGGCATATCCCATGGAGGATCTGGAAATAGAATTTTAGAACATAGTATGTATTGGAAAAACACTGTCTGATAAAAAACTCAGATAAAAGACAGAAAGGAATTATTACCATGGCACTCAGACCAAAAATAGTCAAGCTGTGCAAAATGGTCGGCGGTTTGACGGGCATGATGAACAAGATAGATGAAAACGCTCCGGAATACTACGCACTTGAGTGCGTAGTATCCGATGAGCAGGCGGACGTTGCGCTTGCTATGGGGCTTCGCAAGGAGTGCACTGTACCCTACATCGCAAAAAAGTGCGGAAAATCTATCGAGGAAACAAGAAAGCTCGCTCTTGAACTGGCTCAGATTGGCGTATGCAAGGTGTTTCGCCGCGCCGATGGGGAAGACGTCTTCCTTGTACAGATTTTTGCTCCCGGCATACTTGAAATGATGGTAAACAACAAGGAGCAGGTGGAAAAACATCCTCAGATCGGCAAAGCTTTTGAGGAATACACCCGCATCAGGATTGCCGACATTGCGCCTAACCTGCCTATGGGTACCGGAATGATGCGCGTTATCCCGATCGAAGCCGCAATAGAGGGAAACTCAAAAGTCGTCCCCTATGAACAGCTCTCCTACTACCTGCAAAAGTATGACACCTTTTCAGTTTCCGACTGCTCCTGCCGCAAATCAAGACGCATACTCGGTCAGGGCTGCGGTCATCTCGATCATGAATTGTGCATTCAAATGGGCACAGGTGCGGAATACTACATACGCACAGGCAGAGCGCGCCAAATCACGCGTGAGGAAGCGATGGACATTTTAATGCGCGCAGAGGAAAACGGACTCATGCACCAAATGCCCAACATAGAGGGTCTTGGAGAGTCCGCGGCCATTTGCAACTGCTGTTCCTGTTCCTGCTTTGCAATGCGCGTTGCCACCTTGTTCCGCGCACCCGATGCTATCCGCTCCAACTATATCTCCGTTGTAGACAAGGAAAAATGTGTCGCCTGCGGACAGTGCGTTGAGAACTGCCCCACAAACGCCTTGAGGCTCGGGCAGAAGCTTTGTGCCAAAAATCCCATTGAGGAAAAAGAATACAAAAAGGTTCGCAACCACACGTGGAGCGAAAAGGACTGGAACGTAGACTACCGCGAAAACCGCGTTGACGTTGCGGAAAGCGGTACATCCCCCTGCAAAACCGCCTGCCCCGCCCACATAGCAGTTCAGGGATATATAAAGCTTGCCGCACAAGGCAAATACCTTGAGGCACTTGACCTTATCAAGAAGGAAAACCCCTTCCCGGCAGTCTGCGGGCGAATCTGCCCCAGAAGCTGCGAATCCGCCTGTACCAGAGGCGATATCGACGCTCCTATCGCAATTGACGAAATCAAGAAATTCATCGCGGACAAGGAGCTGAACAGCGCGACCCGCTTCATACCCAAAAAGCGCCACGATTACGGAAAACCCGTCGCAATCATCGGTGCAGGTCCCGCCGGACTTTCCTGTGCATATTACCTCGCCATCGACGGCTACAAAGTCACAGTATTTGAAAAGCAGGAGAAGCTCGGAGGAATGCTGACTTTAGGCATACCGTCCTTCCGCCTTGAAAAGGACGTTGTAAACGCGGAAATCGATATCCTGCGCGAAATGGGCGTTGAGTTCAAAACCGGCGTTGAAGTCGGCAAGGATGTGTCGCTCGACGAGCTGAGAAATCAGGGCTTTAAGGCATTCTATCTTGCCATCGGCGCACAGGCCGGCAGAAAACTCAATATTGAGGGCGAGGACGCCAAGGGCGTTATCACCGGGGTTGAATTCCTCCGCAATGTAAACCTCGGAAAAAATGCAAAGCTTTCGGGCAAGGTCATCGTTATCGGCGGCGGCAACGTGGCAATCGACGTGGCAAGAGCTGCCATTCGTCAGGATGCTGAAAAGGTTGATATGTACTGCCTTGAAAGCCGCGCTGAAATGCCCGCTCTGCCTGAGGAGATCGAGGAAGCTCTTGAAGAGGATATCGCAATCAACAATTCCTACGGACCCAAGCGCATCCTCGTCAAGGACGGCAAGGTCTGCGGCGTTGAATTTAAGAAATGCCTGTCGGTATTTAATTCCGAGGGCAAGTTCTCCCCCGTATTCGATGAAAATGACACAATTACGGTCGAGGCTGACTATGTCCTGCTCTCCGTCGGTCAGTCAATCGACTGGGGCAAGCTTCTTGATGGAAGCAAGGTTCATCTCGGACGCGGCAACACCGCGGAGGCGGACTCGCTCACCTATCAGACCGCCCAGCGTGATATTTTTGTCGGCGGCGACGCATACACAGGTCCTAAATTTGCAATCGATGCAATCGCTGCCGGAAAGCAGGCGGCTATCTCCATCCACCGCTTTGTGCAGCCGGGTCAAAGCCTTACCTTGGGACGTGACAGGCGCGAATATCATTCTTTTGACAAGAGCAATGTCATTGTGGAAAGCTTTGATTCCACTCCGAGACAGCATGCAGGTCACAACACAGAAAACCGCAAGTCTTTCAAAGATTCCCGCCTGACCTTTACCGAAGAACAGGTGAAAAAGGAAACCGAACGCTGCCTTGGCTGCGGAGCTGTTGTGGTTGACGAGTATATGTGCATCGGCTGCGGACAATGCACAACGAAGTGCAAGTTCGATGCGATTTCTCTTGTAAAGAAGTATGATGCCTACGCACCCGTATTCGAGAAACTGCCCGTTCAGGTCGCAAAGTACGCCGTTAAGCGATCGAGCAAAATCGCGGCAAACTATATAAAGGGCGGCAAATAGAATTAAGCTTATAGAAGGAAGATAAAGCATCATGCACGAGCTTGGAATTTTAAGCGCGGTTGTTAAGACCGTTGAGCAAATAGCTGCTGATGAGCAGCTTACTCAGATCGATAAAATTGTTTTGCAAGTCGGGGAACTTTCCGGCGTTGTACCCTCATATGTTAAGGACTGCTATCCCGCAGCCGTATACAAGACCTCGCTTGCCGACACTGAGTTGGAACTGGAAGTCGTTCCCGGAATCGTGCGCTGTAAAGAATGCGGCACAGAGTTCAATGCCGTACAGCATGATTTAAAATGCCCCAACTGCGGCTCTGCCGATTTGGATGCTTTGAGCGGACGTGAATTCATGATAAAAGAGATTCACGCCTGTTAAAAGAAGAAACATCGCGCTGTTCCGAGCCGTCATACCCGCAATATCAAACAAAAACCGGAAAGCCTTTTCTGTTAAGGCTTTCCGGTCTGTTTTTCTATTATTTAAGCGGCTTATCTTGCTTTTCTCACCAGAGATCTGCAAATCAAAGAAAACGGTCCGGATACATTTCTCTTATATTTTTCACCTGCAAAATAAGTATCTTCGACCTTTATCCTCTTGATTTGGTCGGAGGGAATTTTAAGCGGATTTTCGCTCAGTACAACAAAGTCCGCTATCAATCCCTGCTTCAAAGCACCTCTTTCATTTTCATCAAAGGACATATATGCCGCCCATGATGTATGCATTCTCAAGGCATCCAAGGCGTTTACACTCTGCTCTCTGTTAGGATGGTTGCAGCAAAAGTGAATACTGCTTATAGGATCGGGAATTGTACAGGGAGCATCCGAGCCTGCCGACACTATGATGCCTTTGTCGATCATGCTCTTGAGCGGAATCATTTCATTTGCTCTATCGCCCAGTATCCTCTCCAGATATTCCGCAGGCTCATGTTTCCAATACAGAAATACAGGCTGCGCCGCAATGCATATTCCTAATTTCGCCGCACGCTCCTGCATTTCTTCGGGGATAAGGTCTGCATGGATGATTATATGGCGGTGATCCTTGCGCGGAAAATCCTTTAATGCCGTTTCATAAGCCGTAAGTGCCTGATCGACGGCAATGTCCCCAATGGCGTGCATGCTTATCTGGAGTCCAAGGCGGTTTGCCTTGATACAAAAATCGTTGACCTCTTCTTGAGTATACAGCAAAAAGCCCTTGTTATCGGGATTGTTCTCATAAGGTCTGCTAAGCGCCGCGTCTTCCGAGCCGAAGCAGCCGTCAAGGGCCAGTCTGAAACAGCCGCCTATCCGCGGCAGCTTGCGCTTTACTACCTTGTCCGCTTCAGTGGTCTGGAAAAAAATGCGGAATGCCTGCGGCAGACCCCTTGCAACGAACTTAATCGTATCGATATCTACATCGTTTTTATATCCAACGCCCTCTACGTTATGTATCAAAGCTATGCCCTGCCTTGCCATACTATCGGACGCATTTGCAAGGCTTTTTAAGACCTTGAGCGGAGATACCTTACTTGTCATGTAGTTCACTCCGGAATAAAAGGCGTTCTGATACATCCAGCCGGTTTCCGCATTAAAGCCGGGATCCTTTTTGACTTCTTCGGGCAGAGAATCTATAAAGGCGGAATTGGCAACGCCTGCATGCCCGTCATATTTGACGATCATGAACGGCACATTCGTCATTTTATCAAGGTCTTTGCGTTCGGGCAGACGTTTTTCTTCGACCGTATGTGCAGTACATCCAAACGCGGGAAGGAATTTTGCCTTGGGATTCACCTTGAAATAATCTTGAACCATTCTTCGCATATCATCAAAATTCACCGCATCCCTGACATCAAGAGTGGACATGAATAATGCGTATGATTCAAAATGGATATGCGTATCCGCAAAAGCGGGAACAACGCATTTTCCGCCTAAATCTACTTTTTTCGCTTTGCTGTACCGGGAAGGTATTTCGTCCCCGGTATAAACGATTCTTCCCTTGTCAACGACCATAGTTGAAAAACTGCGGTTGTTTTCTTCGCATGAGATAAAATCAGCGTTTGTAAATACTGTCATATCCATATCCTCCCATTTTATTTGCGATATTCTACCGGCAGGATACAGTAATTCCGCCGCCAAATATCGATTGCAGACCCCTAAAAAATACAAAAAGCTAAGGCGTCAAAGACCCTTAGCTGCATCGCTAAATAAATGAACACTCCGTCGTGCCCATATTCTTCATATGGGAATAATAGCATTAAATGATAAAAAATTCAATACGCAGCTTGAAAAATCATTTTTAGTTTTGTATTTGCCCATTTCCGCGGCTGTGTTATAATTATTAAAATACGAGCTTAATGCCCACAGGCGGACATTATAATAGTTTCTAATCTTTTTTTAATCAAAATCCACTTTTTGCTTTAATCCCGATATCCCATAATAAGGCTACAAACTAAAGAGACGGAGGTAAAAGCAATGGCACAAAATCTTGAACTTGTAGAAAAGCTCGTTGAAAAGACCGGACTCAGCTACGCAGAATCGAAAGCCGCTCTTGAAAATGCCGATTGGGATATCCTCGAAGCCATGATAAACCTTGAGGCTGAGGGAAAAATCAAAGTGGGTCATACAGTCGAATACACGACGAAAAACAGCGCAAATGATTCCGAAGACGAAAAAAGCGGAAAAAATGAGCGAAGCGGCAGAAAACAGGAATCCGAAAAACACGAGGAGTACAAGAAAAACACAAAAAGCGTCGGCGAATGGCTGAAATGTATTTTTGACAAGGGCAACGCAAACTGCATCGAGGTATACAAAAACGGTTATAAAAAGCTCGGAATGCCCGTTACAGTATTCATTCTTCTCCTTGTTGTCGGTTTCTGGGCAATCATTCCCCTGATGATCGTCGGACTGTTCTTTGGCTTTGTCTATAGGTTCTCAGGTCCCGACCTCGGCAAAGACAATATAAACGATGCGATCGGCAAGGCAACCAACGTGGCTGAAAACATAAAAAATGAATTTAAAAACACTACCGACTAAACCTATAACACTTCATCCGTAAACGGGAGGATAAGATATGGCTGCAAAGGTTCTGATAATCGAAGACGAGGAAAAAATTTCCCGATTTCTGGAGCTTGAGCTAACCCATGAAGGTTATGAAGTAAAAAAGTCTGCCGACGGGCGCGAGGGTCTTGACCTCGCGCTTGCCGGCGGTTTTGACATTGTCCTTCTGGATATCATGCTTCCGGGACTCAACGGTCTGGAGGTCATCCGCCGTCTGAGGAAAGTTTCCGATGTTCCCGTCATAATGCTGACGGCAAGGGACGCGGTCATGGATAAGGTCTCCGGTCTTGACATGGGCGCGGATGATTACGTCACAAAGCCCTTTGCAATAGAGGAGCTGCTTGCAAGAATACGCGTAACTCTGCGGAAAAACGAAAGAAAAGCGGAAAAAACATCCTCTTCCCTTCTCGAATGCGGAAAGCTCCGGCTTGATTCGGCGGCATATACCGTTACTTATGACGGGAATCCGATAGAGCTGACCAAGCGTGAATTTGCGATGCTGGAACTGATGCTGCAAAACAAAAACATCGTCCTGTCCCGCGATACCTTCCTCGAACGGGTCTGGAGCTATGACTACATCGGAGAAACTAATGTAGTAGATGTTTATGTGCGCTATCTGCGCGGAAAAATCGATGATGTCTATGGAATAAACCTGATAAAAACCGTACGCGGCGTGGGCTACGTCATAAAGGATGAATCACATGAGGAATGACAGGCGACCATCCTCAACCACCTCCCGTTTAAAGCGGCTCCAGCTAAGCAGGATAAGCACCGCACTTTTCCTCTCGTGGCTGTTTGCCGCGGCAATAGTTATCTGCGGTTTTTTATATGTGAGCGACAGCGGCTACATAGAAAGCGCCGACCCGTTCGTATTGATACACGAAGTTTCACATGAAGTGGATTTTCTCACTCCCGGGAGACTCATTTTTCCGCGCGTCACACTTACCATGTCCGCTGACGGACAGGCTCCGAAAACCATTGATGCAACTGCGTTCTTCTACCTCCTTATTGCGGGCGCTGTTCTTTTGGCGCTGTCAAACAGCCTTATTATGCTCCTTATGCGTATAGGGACAAAAAGTCAGATAAAAAAGCAGCTTGAACCGCTTTACAAAATGGCGAGAACCGCTATACGCCTGTCTGACGAAAGCATGCCCGATTCCGCAGCAAAAAAAGACCGCGGCGGCTTTGAAGAGCAGAAGATACACAATCTCGAATCGGCAATAGACAGCATAAAAGCCGACTCCCCAAACGCGGGACTGCACACAGGCGATACAGACCTCAAGG
Source organism: Clostridiales bacterium (assembly GCA_012719035.1). Lineage (GTDB taxonomy): Bacteria > Bacillota > Clostridia > Oscillospirales > Oscillospiraceae > UBA2658. The sequence goes on from JAAYBD010000026.1 coordinate 70,965, forward strand.
GTCTTGAAGAAGCCATCAACAGTCTTCTCGAGCGGACGCGCGCGAGCTACAGCCAGCAGGTGCGCTTCGTTTCGGACGCTTCCCACGAGCTTCGCACTCCGATCGCCGTAATAAAGGGATATGCCGACATGCTCGACCGCTGGGGCAAGACCGATGAAACCATTCTGGACGAATCCATCGGTGCAATAAAAACCGAAAGCGAACATATGAACAAGCTTGTTGAACAGCTCTTATTCCTTGCCAGAGGTGACAGCGGCAGGCAGAAGCTTGATATGCAGCCGCTTTCCGTTACAGACCTCATCAGGGACGTATATGAAGAATCTGTAATGATAGATCAGGATCATAAATGGGAAATCCGCGCCGACGGCAATGTCACCGCCACAGGCGATGCCGCCATGCTCAAGCAGGCAATCAGGATACTTGTAGACAATGCCGCAAAATATACACCTCAGGGTGAGACAATAACACTAAAAGCACTTTCCGGCACCGACGGCTGCCCTGTCATAGTTGTTCAAGACAGCGGCATCGGCATCTCCGGCGAGGATATGTCCCACATATTTGAACGCTTCTACCGCTCTGATCCGGCAAGGAATCGTCAGAAAGGCGGAACAGGTCTGGGACTTTCGATTGCAAAATGGATAATCGACAGGCATGGCGGCTACTTCGATGTTCTGAGCGGTGAGGACATAGGAACGCGGATAAGCATCCATCTTCCTGCTCCCTCTCAATAGTGTTTTCAGACAACTTCGCCTCGGAAATACGCTTTGCCGTTTCGGAAAGAGCATTATAAAATATAAAATAATAGCCCCAAAATCAATGCTGATTTTGGGGCAAGTTTTATGCCGTGATTTGTTTGGCGGTTTTTGCGGTTATTCGTCCTGTGCCTGTTCCTGAACCGGGGTCTGACCCTCAGTCAGAGTCTGAGATTTCTCCTGAGGGGTGCCCAAAAATTCGGGCAGGTTCATTCCAGCCATGTTGAACAGCTCATTCATCGGCGGAACACTTTTCATCATTCCCGATAAAAAACCGGCTGTTGCGGTTTTTCCATCGTTTTCTCCGCCGTCCCAGACAGTGATTTTGTCTATCTTTATGTTCTTAATTGCTTCGACCTGAATTCGCATCAGTTCTTCCATCTTGTCGGCAAGCAGCAGGCGCAGAGCATCCGTCGGGTTTCCTCCGGCGGCGCTCACTATTTCACGCAGACCCTCCGCCTGTTTCATAAGTATTGCCTTCTGACCTTCCGCTTCCGCTTCCATTTTTGCCTTTATAGCATCTGCTTCGCCCTTTGCTTTGCGGCGTATCATCTCAGCTTCAGCCTCTGCTTCCAGCTCCACTTTACGCTTTTCTATCTCGGTTTTTACGATGATATCCGCTTCTTGTGTTGCTTTTTCTCGGGCATAACGGGCAGCTTCAGCCTGCTGTTCTGCGGCATAGGCTTCCTCAAGGGCTTTGGCAGCTTGGATTTTTTCGGCGGCGGTAGCCAAGCGGAGAGCTTCCGCTTCTTTTTCACGCCTTTCGGCGTTGGAGCGCGAAATTTCGATCTGAGCCGTATTTTCACCCTGTATTGCTATTGAATTTGCCTGTGCCACCTCGACGCGCTGGTCACGAACCGCGTTTGCCTCGCCGATAGAGCCGTCGCGCTCTTTTTCGGCAACGGTCTTTTTCGCATCGTTGATTGCTTTTGCTGCCGCTTCCTTACCAAGAGCGGAAATATAGCCGCTTTCATCCGATATATCGGTGACGTTCACGTTGATGAGCCGTAAACCGATTTTTTTAAGCTCGCCCTCAACATTTCGGGACACCGCTTCAAGGAATTTGTCGCGGTCAGTGTTGATTTCCTCAATATCCATGGTCGCGATGACAAGTCGAAGCTGACCGAAAATGATATCCTTTGCAAGCTCCTGAATTTCGGAAAGCTGCAAGCCTAAAAGGCGCTCGGCGGCATTCTGCATGACGCCGGTTTCCGTTGAAATACCAACCGTAAAGCGACTTGGAACATTAATTCGGATGTTCTGGCGTGAAAGAGCGTTTTCCAAGTCCACGGAAATGCTGAGCGGTGTAAGGTCAAGAAACTCGTAGGCCTGGAATACCGGCCATACGAATGCCGCGCCGCCGTGTATACATCTGGCGGTTCGTACGGAACCATCCTTGTCGTTTCCCACCTTACCGTAAATCACCATTACTTTGTCAGATGGGCATCTTTTGTAGCGACGCATGATGAGAAGTCCAAGAGAAAACACCAATATTGCGATGACGCAGATAAAAATGACTATCTCAGTTCCCAATTACTACACTTCCTTTTTATTTAATTATTTATTTTTGCGGGATGCTTGCGCCTTACTACCAGCGTATTGCGTCCCGTTACGCCTGTAACGATTACCTCGCAGTCGGTTTCAATAAACTGCTCATCGTCAGTGACAGCGTCACATTCGCAGTAACGCTCCTGAATTAAAACATTTACCTTTCCCGTACCGCTGCGAACCGACGGTATCGGAATATAGACCCTTCCCGACATTCCCAGTGCATTTTTATAATCCACAGTGCCGTCAGACTGTAATTTCATTGCCCAATAAAGAACAAAACCGGATAAAATCATCGCACAGCTTCCCAGTATAAAGCTCACAATCAGCGCAATGCCTTGAGAAGTTCCCGAACGCGAAAGCGCAAGAAATCCCCATCCGAAAATGGTAAAAAAGGTTACAAAGCCTCGAACCGTAAAAACACGCAGTCCGGAATCTATAAACTCCCCATCCCCGCTTGCGGCATCCGGTATGCCGTCGCCGTTGACATCAATGTCAAGATCATCGCCCGCCGCTCCGCCGAGTCCAAACAATTGCATAAGCGTTTGTATAAGAAGGATCAGCGTTGCGGGAAAAGCAATGCAGGCCGCTATTCTCTCAAGCAGTGTAAGTGAATCCCACCAAATTGTCATTTCTCAGCCTCCTCGTTAAAATCTAAATCCAAAATCATATCCTCCGCCTTTTGTTTAAGGCTTGCCGATTGATATGCCGTTACCATTATTTCAATTACCCGGGTAACTCTGCTCAGGGCTCCGGGAAAAGGTTCTGTGTAATCCGACAGGGTTCCCGGTATGTCGATGCTGTTGCCAAGCTCAACATCCGCGCAGAGATGAACAAGGTAAATATAAAGCCGCGTATCATCTATGCTGTCGTCGCTTTCGTCAGCCAAACTTCCGTTAATATAGCTTAGCAGAGAACAAATGCGGTCTATCTGCAAGGTACCTCTCAGCATATTGATAATCAGTATTCGTGAAAGCTGACGGCGGGTATATCTTTTGTGGTGCGGCGGAGATACAAACCCTCTCCTTACCCAATTCTGAACATCATAGGGGGCAAGCCCCGCGAGCCTTGCGACCTGCGACAGCACAAGACCGCCCGAAAGAAACATATGCTCAAACATATCATCCGCATTTTTCCATTCTTCCACATCCATCTCAATAGTCGTTCCCGGCATCGCTTTGATCACAGCAGCTCTCCTCCCTGTTGTTATTTTGAGATTATAACACACAATCACGTGATTGTAAATGGTTATCTTGAGATTTTTTATAAATAAAGCTTCTCATTTTAGGCTATCGGTTTTATTTGGAAACCCTTGTTGGATTTGCTACTTGATTATTGAAAAGCAAGGTGTTATATTGTACACATCTGATAAATATTCAATATTATTTCAAACAGGAAGGTGATGATTTTGAATTCGTTTTATCTGCCGACTAAAATACTCATGGGAAAAGACTCTTTAAAAACAGCGCTTGACGGGAAAAAACGTGTATTTATCGTGACTGACCGTTTCATGCACGAGAGCGGTCGGGTCAGCTATATCACCGACGCAGCTGCCGGCACAGGCGCAGAATACGATATCTTTTCGGATGTGACCCCGGACCCCGACATATCTGTCATTTCAGCGGGTGTAGAAAGGATTTTGGCATTCAAACCCGATGTGCTGATAGCGCTTGGCGGAGGCTCTCCCATAGACGCCGCCAAATCCATCATGTATTTCGCCGCAAGGCAGTGCGACATGACGGGGTGCGACTTTGCCGCTATCCCAACCACGAGCGGGACAGGCTCCGAAGTCAGCCGTTTTGCCGTTATAACCGACAGTGAGAAGGGTATTAAATATCCTTTGATCGACGACAAGCTTCTTCCGAATATCGCAGTTTTAGACCCCTCGCTCGTTGCCAGCCTGCCGCCCGCAGTTACTGCGGATACAGGAATTGATGTCTTTACTCACGCAATAGAGGCTTTTGTCTCCACCGGGCGGACGGATTTTTCCGATGCAATGGCGGAAAAGTCCATAAAGCTTGTCTACCGCTATCTTCTCAAAACTTACCGCGAACCGGAAAACCTTGAATACAGGCAAAGGATGCATAATGCCTCATGCTTGGCAGGAGCAGCATTTTCCAACGCGGGATTAGGAATAAACCACAGCATGGCTCATGCTCTCGGCGCAAAATTCCATATACCTCACGGCAGAGCAAACGGGATACTTCTTCCCTATGTGATGAGCTATAATGCCGGCTGCACGAGCAAGCTCACACCTACTGCAAACCGGTATGCCAAAATAAGCCGCCTGCTTGACCTTGAAACTGCCAGCACAAGGCAGAGCGCACTAAACCTTATACGTACTGCACGTCATTTTATCGAGGAACTTGGTATGCCCTCTAATATCAAGAGCATCGGAATAAGCGAGAAAGAGTTTGAGGATGTTCTTCCGGAACTTGCGGAAACAGCCCTTGCGGACCGCTGCACAGCGACAAATCCGGAGCCGGTGAGCAAAGAAGATATAAGCGATATCTTCCGTAAAGCATGGCTCGGAAAATGGTGGTAAACGAGCACGCTTTTATGTCTTTTTTCAGGATTTTTTAAAAAAAGTTGTTGCTCATAATAAGACATCGAAATAAAATTGTTGACGAATAGAATTAATTGTGATAGTATTTTGTCGAAATGAGCAGAAAGAGGAGCGTTGATCCTAACTTATTTAGCAAATATTACAACTTATTGATTTGGGTGCGATGTAGTGCTCAGATTCTGCGGTAACAGCGGTGAAGCTTCCGAGGCTCGTTCCTTGGTGGCTTTTTTTGCTTATTTGGCTTCTTTTACACATTCTACTCATTATTTTTTAAAGGCTTACTTATCAGGGGGTGCGCGGCTTGGACGAATTTGGCGATAAGAAAAGAATAATTCAGGAATTTGTTCCGGGAAAGCAAGTTACGCTTGCCCATGTAATTGCAAATCCCGATGAAAACCTTTATGCAAAGCTGGGACTTATAGAAATCGGAGGAGCAATAGGTATATTTACTATAACGCCAAGTGAAGCGGCAATAATAGCAGCAGATGTGGTTACAAAGGCCGCTGATGTAAAAATTGGTTTTATAGATAGATTCAACGGGTCTCTGGTCATTACGGGAGACGTTTCAGGCGTACAGGAGGCGCTCAAGCGAGTAATGGAAGTTCTCTGCGGTATGATGGGATTTTCCGGTGCTCCTATAACTAAGACATAATATGGATAAAAGAAAAAAACGCATAATTTTGATTGGAAGGTCTTCTGCAGGGAAAACTACACTGTGCCAGTACATCAGCAACGAGGCGCTGAGATATCATAAAACGCAGACAGTTGAAGTAGTCAACAAAACCATGATCGATACTCCGGGTGAATATCTGGAGCGCAATAACTACCGTGGAGCGCTGCAAGTAAGTTCCATCGACGCGGATGTCATAGTATTGGTTCAGGATTCCACAGAGGACGGCAGCATGTTTCCTCCGGCATATGCAAGCTCTTTCGCCAAGCCTGTTATCGGCGTGGTGACGAAAAGCGATTTGGCTGATGAGCGGCAAATCGAACGCTCTATAATCTATTTAAAAAATGCCGGGGCAACTGATATTTTTATTACGAGCAGCGTTGAAGGCAGCGGGTTTGAAGGCCTTTTGAAGTACCTGAACTATGATTGATCTGTTCTTCTGTTGCGCACGATGCAGAAAGTAGGTACAGTATGGAAAGAAATGGTATTCGCGTAGTTATAGCAGACGATGAGCCAATTACAAGAATGGACATCAAGGAAATGCTGGAGAGCGTGGGATATAAGGTGATACAGGAAGCGGCAGACGGTTTTGATGCTGTGGAAGCCTGTAAAAAGCTTCACCCCGATCTGGTCCTTATGGATATAAAAATGCCCCTTCTTGATGGATTTGCGGCGGCACGTATCATAAACGACGAGCTGCTTGCCGACACCATTATAATCCTTACCGCATACAGCGACCAAAATTTTGTTGAACAGGCTAAGGCCGTCGGAGCGGACGGATACCTTGTCAAGCCGATCGAAGAAAGAGCGCTTATTCCGAGCATCGAGCTCGCAATGTCACGCAGCGCGGAAATGAAACGTCTCCGCATAGACATACAGAAGGCAAATGACCGGCTGGAAAACCGCGTGCTTATCGAAAAGGCAAAGGGCAGGATAATGGCGGAAAACAATATGACAGAACAGGAAGCATACGACTATATCAGAAAGCTTTCACTCGAAAAGGCTGTTTCCATGAGAAGAGTTGCGGAAATAATTTTGGTTCAGCTCGGAGAGTCTAAATGATGAAAGACACTATCTATCAACTGTGTAAAAAGCACACAGATTTGTCTGAGGAGGAAATCATTTCTATCCAAGGAATGTGCGCCGTACTCCAGACTATTGCAAATCTTGAGGATGCCGATGTTTTTGTAGATTGTCCCTGCGCAGAGGGCAGAGATGCAGTTGTCGTTGCCGAAGCCAAGCCCGAGGGAGTGCCGTCATCATATAAAAAGACGGTTGTAGGTCTTATGGCAAAGCCTGAAAATGAACCTGCAGTCGCACGTTCGCTGAGTCTGGGCGTTGCAACGAAGCAGATGAAGGCAACAACACAGGAAAACACCCACGTTATCCAAACGGTTGAGCCCATTAAAAACGGAAACCGCGTCATCGGCGTTCTCATATGCGAAAAAAGGCTTAATGAAAGGCGGCCATCTTCGGAGCGGCTTCATTTTTCCAAAGAAGGATATGAAAAGATTGCAAATGTGCTCAGTCACATGAATGCCGACAGCAGCTGGCTCACAGAGTGCATCGATGAGGCTCTGCTTCTGGTTGATAAAAACGGGATTGTAACATACCGCAACACGCTCGCCCGAAATATGTACAAAAAGCTCGGTTACATGGAGGATCCCCTCGGCGCCAATTTTGAATATTTCCGGCTTATTCCTCCGCCGGCGGACGAGAACGAATACGGCAACTTCTCATCGGTCGAGACTATGGTGGGAAAGTATTATCTGGATGTCAAGCGTGTCGCAATGAACTCTTCGGAAACGGATTATGCGGTCATCATCCGGGATATCACATGGAAAAAAGAGCACGAAAAGCAGCTTATTCTTAAATCTGTAGCAATAAAGGAAATGCATCATCGTGTAAAAAACAACCTGCAGACGATAGCCTCTCTGCTAAGACTTCAAGCTCGGCGAACCGACAACGAGGAAACGCGGCGGGAGCTTTCCGAAAGCATGAATCGCATCCTTTCAATAGCCACTACCCACGAGCTGCTCGCAAGGAGCGGCGTCGATCAAGTCAATTTGAGCGAAGTAATATACACAATCAAAAACAGCACGCTGCGCTACTTTACCCGCCCCGGTTTTGCCGTAAACGTGAAATATGAGGGCGACAATCTGATGGTTGATTCCGATGTGGCTACAGCAGTTGCACTTATTATTACAGAGCTTTTGCAAAACTCCCTGAAATACGCTTTTGAAGGGCGCAGCGAGGGGCAGGTACGCATAATACTAAAACCAAGTGAAATCAGTTCGACTATCCAGGTAATAGACGACGGATGCGGATTCGATGTTAAGAATACGGACCAGAGTCTGGGAATGTCCATCGTGACTTCACTTGTAAAGGACAAGCTAAGAGGCAGCCTCTCAATCGAATCCGGTCCTCAGGGGACTTCAGTCACTTTCGACTTTAACAATCAGACAATTGATATTGCCGGCGTAACGTAGCGTCGTGCAATGAACCAAGGCGACGCAAGCCTCGGTACAGGAGATAATCCTGTGCTGGGGCTTGCGCGTTTTTTATGGAGATGGTAGGTATGCATGAAGAAATTTTAAGCGTTGGTGTAGACATCGGAACTTCGACAACACAACTTGTGTTCAGCCGCCTTGTTATTGAAAATCAGGCATCGAGCTTCACTGTTCCGCGAATAAACATTGTGGAAAAAATCGTGGAATACCGCAGCGATATCTATATGACACCTCTGAAATCGCCTGCGGAGATCGATGCGGATAAGGTCAAACAAATCGTTCAGAACGAGTACAGCAAGGCTGGACGGCATCCCAAGGATATCAGCACCGGAGCCGTTATCATTACCGGAGAGACTGCCCGCAAGGAAAACGCCAACGAAGTGCTCTCGGCGCTGAGCGATATGGCGGGAGACTTTGTCGTTGCCACTGCAGGTCCCGACCTTGAGTCCGTTCTGGCAGCCAGAGGTGCGGGAGCCGACACTCATTCCAAACAGCGCCGAGCGGTTGTTGCCAATCTGGACGTCGGCGGCGGCACGACAAATATAGGAGTTTATGATAACGGGCGGCTCGCCGGCGTGTGCTGCCTCGACATCGGCGGCAGACTTATAAAAGTTGAAAACGGACTGATAACATACGTTTTCCCAAAAATCTCCGCTTTGGCGAAGAAAAACGGCATAAGCATTAATACCGGAGACCGCGCAGACCTGCAAACCCTTTCACGTATATGTGAATTGATGGCGGCACAGCTTGCGCAGGCAATAGAATGCAGTCCCAAGGACGATATCCACAGCAGTCTTTATACCAATAACGGCAAGCCCCTCCCGCAGGGATTGAACATAAACGCCATTACATATTCAGGCGGAGTCGCCGACTGTGTATACGGGCAGCCCGATGAAAACTGGCTGCGTTACGGCGATGTAGGCGTCCTTTTAGGCGATGCCATACGGAAAAACAGGGATTTGTCCAAGGTCGAGCTTTTGCCGGCGGCTGAAACCATTCGCGCCACCGTTGTCGGCGCAGGAACCCATACGACCGAGATAAGCGGCAGTACGATTTCATATGACCGCAGTCTGCTGCCCATAAAAAACGTACCTATCCTTAGAATCTCCGAGGAGGAAGAGCGGTCACTTGAAACAATAGAAGCATCTATCCGCACACAGCTTCCCCTCTATAAAACGGAGGGAAAGCCGGAGCAGGTCGCAATCGCGTTTACCGGAATCGGGAGAACCGGTTTCAACGATATTCAAGCTTTAGCCGGCGCAGTTATAAGAGGGGCTCAGGAGGTGATAAACGGCCCATTTCCGCTGTTGCTGGTAATTGAAAAAGACATAGCAAAAGCACTGGGACACGCTATCAAGGTTCAGCTTGAAGGCAAGAAAGACGTTATATGCATCGACGGTATCGCAACTCTCGGCGGCGATTATATCGACGTTGGAGAACCGATCGGGGCAGGAAGCGTGCTTCCGGTGGTGGTAAAAACACTCATATTCAATTCCTAACAAAAAATGAGAGGTGAAGAGCAGTATGATCCTAAAAACCAAACTATTTGGTCATGTTTACGAGTTCAAATCGATCAGAGAAGTAATGGCCAAAGCGAACGAGGAGAAGTCCGGCGACAAGCTTGCCGGAATCGCAGCCGAAAGCGCTGAAGAGCGCGTGGCCGCGAAAGTAGTTCTTTCACACTTGACTCTGAATGACATCCGTAACTGCCCCGCCGTCCCCTATGAGGAGGACGAGGTTACCCGTATCATTCAGGACTCTGTGAACGAAACCATCTTCAATCAGTTCAAGAACATGACAGTGGCGGAGTTCCGTGAATGGCTGCTGGACGAAAAGACGGATTCGGCTATGATCCGCAGGGCTTCCCGCGGTATTACGAGTGAAATCGTAGCTGCGGTCTGCAAGCTGATGAGCAATCTCGACCTCATCTATGCCGCCAAAAAGATGCGTGTTTCGGCACACTGCAACACAACCATCGGACTTCCGGGAACCTTTTCCGCCAGACTTCAGCCGAACCATACCACGGACGATCCCAAAGGAATCGTTGCATCGGTCATGGAAGGGCTGTCACTCGGCTGCGGCGACGCCGTAATCGGAATAAACCCTGTTGATGATTCCGCCGAAAGCGTAGCCCGTCTGCTGAAAACTCTTGACGAGTTTAAAAACAAGTGGGAAGTACCCACCCAGATCTGCGTACTTGCACACGTAACTACACAGACGGAAGCCGCCAACAAGTTCGGCGCTCCGCTTGATCTGATGTTCCAGTCCATTGCCGGTTCACAGAAAGGCAACGAGGCCTTCGGTCTGACGGCAAAGATGCTTGACGAAGGCAAGGCAACTATGCTCAGCCGGGGAACCTGCACAGGTCCGAATGTCATGTACTTTGAAACCGGACAAGGCTCCGAGCTTTCCTCTGAAGCACACCATGGCTGGGATCAGGTAACCATGGAAGCCCGCTGCTACGGCTTTGCAAAGAGATATGAGCCTTTCCTCGTCAACACCGTTGTCGGATTTATCGGACCCGAGTACCTGTATGATTCAAAGCAGGTAATCCGCGCCGGTCTGGAGGATCACTTTATGGGCAAGCTCACAGGCATCCCTATGGGCTGTGATGCCTGCTACACAAACCACATGAAGGCGGACCAGAACGACATAGAGAACCTTGCTACACTTCTGGTTGCCGCCGGATGCAACTACATCATGGGCGTTCCTCAGGGTGACGACTGCATGCTGATGTATCAGTGCACCGGCTTCCACGAGGCGGCTGCCCTGCGTGAAGTTTTCGGTCTGCGTCCCATACACGAGTTTGATATGTGGCTGGAAAAGATGGGATTTTCGGAGAACGGGAAGCTGACCCCCAAGGCAGGCGATGCGTCCGTATTCCTGAGCAGATAAGAAAGGAGGTATAGGTTTATGGAAAAGGATCTTAAAACGATCATTGAACAAGTGCTGAGGGAAATGAACATAACCCCCGATTCCGTAGTGTCCGCGGCAGTAGCCGCAGCGATCCCCTCTTCTGGAAGTGAAAGCTGCTCTGTTATAGAGGACGGAATTATCCCCGATGTCACCGAAGTAGACATCAGAACACAGTATCTGGTAAAAACCCCCGAAAACAAGGAGGCATATGCAGAACTGAAAGCCTATGCACCCTGCCGTTTGGGCATTGGCAAGGCAGGTGCACGCTATAAAACAGACCCCGCGCTTCAGTTCCGTGCCGCACACTCCGCCGCACAGGACGCCGTGTTCAGCGATGTGGATCAGGATTTCGTCGACAGAATGGGGCTGTTTACCGTACAGTCTCAGTGTGACAGCAAGGACATCTATCTGACTCGTCCGGATCTTGGGCGTAAGCTGTCCGATGAAGCCGTTGCCGTCATAAAAGAAAAGTGCGCTAAAAATCCCACCGTTCAAATATACGTATCCGACGGACTTTCCTCCGCAGCAGTGGCAGGAAACATAGCTGACCTTTTGCCCGGCATTTTGCAGGGACTCCAAAGCTATAACATCAACGTCGGCACGCCGTTTTTCGTGAAATACGGGCGCGTAGGCGCAATGGATCAGATTTCCGAACTGACCGGTGCGGAGGTAACCTGCGTCCTCATCGGAGAGCGCCCCGGACTGATTACGGCAGAATCGATGTCGGCGTATATCGCATATAAAGCAACCGTAGGTATGCCTGAGGCCCGCAGAACGGTCGTGTCCAACATACACAAAGCCGGTACTGTGCCTGTCGAAGCGGGCGCACATATCGCGGAAATCATCAAAATCATGCTGGAACGCAAAGCCAGCGGTACTGACCTTAAACTATAAAGGGAGGAATAGTAATGAAAAGAGATCCATTGCCCGCATCCGTGCTTGCAACAAAAATCATCCCAAATGTCGATCCCGGGCTTGCTAAGGAGCTGGGACTTGCACCCGATCAAAAATCACTTGCTCTTATAACCTCTGACTGCGATGACGTTACCTACACAGCGCTGGACGAGGCTACCAAGAAAGCCGATGTAAAAGTCGTATATGCAAAGAGCTTCTACGGCGGAGCTGCAAATGCCAACACCAAGCTTGCCGGAGAAATCATCGGCATCCTTGCGGGGCCAAATCCTGCGGAAGTCAAGGCCGGTCTTGCCGCCTGCGTCGATACAATCGAAAATGTCGCTCACTTTATTTCCGCGAACGACGACAACAGCATCTGCTATTATGCGCATTGCATATCAAGGACAGGCTCATACCTTTCCGCGGGCGCAGGCATTGCCGAGGGCGAGGCTCTTGCTTATCTGATAGCTCCTCCTCTTGAAGCTATGTACGGCATTGATGCCGCACTGAAAGCAGCTGATGTGAAGATGTGCGTTTTGTATGCACCTCCCTCTGAAACAAACTTCGGCGGAGCTCTTCTCACCGGCAGCCAGTCAGCCTGCAAATCTGCCTGCGAAGCGTTTGCGGCAGCAGTAGAATTTGTCGCGGACAATCCCAAAGTATAAACAATAACTTCTCAATTCAAGGAGGTACAATATGGAAGCCTTGGGGCTTATTGAGCTATACGGCTATGTACCTGCTGTTGAGGCATTGGATGCGGCACTCAAAGCGGCAAATGTTCGTTTGGAGAGCGTAACGAAAGTCAAAGGCGGATTAGTCTCTGTATTTGTAACCGGTGACGTCGGGGCGGTCAAGGCCGCAGTAGATGCCGCGGCATCGGCAGCCGAAAGAGTTGGAAAAGTTGTTTCCGTCCATGTCATTCCCAGACCCGCAAAGGATATCCAAGGGATACTTTCCGAGCCAAAAAACGGGGGCGGTTCTCCGCCTGAACCGTTAAACCCGAAGCCCTCGCCGAAAAGCGGTCCCGAGCTTCAGGAAAGCAGTCCGGAGGTTATGACAAAACCGGCAGATAAAGCCGCGGAAGCAGTGACACTTTCAAATTCGGAGATAAATCCCGCTCCAAAAAAGTCTGACATAAAAACTCTTACAAAAGAGGATTTGGAAGGCATGACGGTTGTAAACCTTAGAACGGCTGCCCGCAATCTTGGCATCACAACTATGAACAAAAGAGAAATCCGCGATGCCAAAAGGGACGATCTTATCAAAGCCATCATCGAATTCCAGAAACAGGAGGTGTAGGCCTTGCAGCTAATTGATAAAGACTTACTGTCAATACAAGAAACAAGACAGCTTATTGCCGCCGCAAAAGCGGCACAGCAGGAGTTCGCCTCAAAGAGCCAAGAAGAGGTGGACAGGATAGTAAAAGCCATTGCGGACGCAGGTGTCTGCAATGCGGAACGCTTGGCGGTAATGGCAAATGAGGATACCGGCTTTGGTGTTCCAGCACATAAAAAAATCAAGAACGTTTTTGCCAGCCGCAATGTCTATGAAGCAATCAAGGACATCAAAACAGTCGGAGAAATCAGCAGAGACGAAGTTCGCGGCATAAGGGCAGTCGCCGTTCCGGTCGGGGTCATAGCAGGGCTTATCCCCTCGACTAACCCGACATCCACAGTGCTTTACAAGTCTATGATAGCTCTTAAAGCAGGGAACGCGATAGTCTTCTCCCCCCACCCTTCGGCACTGAGGTGTATCCAGGAAACAGTGAAGATAGTTCGTGAGGCTATTGCAAAAGCAGGCGGAAACGAAAATCTTGTAACTTGCATTTCCATACCCACGCCGCAGGCGACAGACTGCCTGATGAAGCATCGGGACATCGCATTGATACTTGCCACCGGCGGCTCCGCCATGGTGCGCGCAGCGTATTCCTCGGGAACCCCGGCAATAGGCGTAGGCCCGGGAAACGGTCCTGCCTATATTGAACGCTCTGCAGATATACCGCTGGCAGTCAAGCGCATTTTGGACTCCAAAACCTTTGACAACGGAACGATCTGCGCATCGGAGCAATCGGTAGTCTGTGATACAGACATGCGTCCGGCGGTTCAGGCAGAGATGGAAAAGCAGGGAGCATACTTCCTCAACGCCGATGAAAAAGCCAAGCTGAGCAAGTTTATCCTGCGTCCAAACGGGACGATGAACCCTCAGATTGTTGGGCGAAGCGTGCAGGATATAGCCGAGCTTTCGGGAATCACTGTTCCCAAAACGGCACGCGTACTCGTGGTAGATGAGGATAAAGTCGGCAAGTGCTACCCCTTTTCACAGGAAAAGCTTGCACCTATCCTTGCCTTCTATATGGCGGAAAACTACGAAAAAGTATGCGAATTGTGCTGCAGGATACTTCTTTTCGAGGGCGCCGGACACACGTTCTCGCTCCACACAAAGGACGACAAAATGGTGGATTATTTTGCTAAAAATATCCCTGTCTCCCGTGTCATGGTCAACACGCCCAGCGCTCTGGGCGGTATAGGGGCCACAACAAACCTGATGCCGTCGCTCACTTTGGGCTGCGGTGCGGTGGGCGGCTCCGCAACTTCAGAAAACGTCGGTCCCCTTCAGCTTATGAACATACGCTATGCAGCCTTCGGCACCGTTGAGTTAGATGACATTATGGCCGGCATGCCGAAATCCGAAAACACCTGCTCAAACGATGTCGACCCTGCACTGGTGGAATCCATCGTAAAAAACATCATTCAGCGTTTCCAGACAAAATAAAACCTTATGATCAAGGAGGCTAAACTTATGGCAAACACATTACAGGCATTAGGTATGATCGAGACTAAGGGTCTTGTCGCCTCGGTCGAAGCGGCAGACGCAATGGTCAAGGCCGCAAACGTCACGCTCATCGGCAAGGAACACGTCGGCGGCGGACTCGTAACCGTCATGGTGCGCGGCGACGTCGGCGCTGTAAAGGCGGCAACAGACGCAGGTGCTGCGGCAGCAGAGCGCGTCGGAGAACTCATTTCCGTCCACGTAATCCCCAGACCGCACGAAGAAGTCGAGTTCATTCTGCCCAAGCTGGACAAATAGCGAACTGTCCTCGTAATAAACAATCTGTTCCGATAACAAGAAAGGAAGTTAAATATGGGAAATGCATTACAGGCATTAGGTATGATCGAGACTAAGGGTCTTGTTGCCTCGGTCGAAGCGGCAGACGCAATGGTCAAGGCCGCAAACGTCACGCTTATCGGCAAGGAACATGTCGGCGGCGGACTCGTAACCGTCATGGTGCGCGGCGATGTCGGCGCTGTAAAAGCGGCAACAGACGCAGGAGCTGCGGCGGCAGAGCGCGTCGGGGAGCTTATCTCCGTACACGTAATCCCCAGACCGCATGAGGAAGTTGAATTCATACTCCCTAAATTAGGCAAATAACAATCACATAAATCAACACCAAAAGGGGGTGACGCACATTGAAAGTGATCACCGAAGCGATACTGCGTGACGAACTGCGCAATTCGGAACCGGAGTTCTACTGTATACCCGAGGGGAAAATCCTCTCCCCTGCCGCCCGCGAGTATCTTCAGCAAAGAAAAATAAAAATCACAAAAGAGGTGCTCAAGTGCGAAACTGCCCCGGCAAAAAGCGTACCGCAGCCGGAGGCGCCGGCGGAAGCCGCAGCGGCAGGCAGATTTGTGGACTATGAGACAGGAGCTTTTTACAACAGCAAACCGGAACATATGACGCATCTTTACGGCAACACGCTTGTTCCCAAGGATCATCCCCGGATTCTGTTCCGCGGAAAGCTGGACAGCTTGCAGGCGCTGATCGTGCTCGATCAGGCGATATTGAGCGAAAAAGGGAAAAGCAAAAAGCTTATTGAAGACTTGAACGGTATACTTAGGGTTCTTCGGGAAATGATGCGGTGTGACGTGCTTGATGAGGAGTTCAAAAACGATACGATTCTCGGACTAACTCACGCGCAGCTTCGCGAACGTTCACATGACCCCATGAAATTTTATAATATCAAACAAATGGTACTTCCCGATTACAGTATGGGAATGGAGTATGCCCTGCTTAACCATATAAGAACTGCCGTCCGCGAGACAGAAGTTGCTGCGGTTCAGGCTTTCCGTACAGGGTCAAAATATACCCGGCAGGATATTATCGAGGAGCTCAACAGGCTCTCCAGTGCGATGCACATAATGATGTGCATGTATCTTGCCGGTGAGTACAAGACGTGAGGTGAACGATATGAATAACAACATAGTTGACGCCGTTCTTGAAGCGCTTCTAAAATCCCGAATTATCGTCGTTGAAGTTTCGGCAAGACACGTTCACCTCTCGCAGGACGCTTTAGAGACTCTTTTCGGCAAGGGCGCTGTCCTGACGCCGAAGCGCGGGCTGTCGCAGCCGGGACAGTACCTCTGCGAAGAGCGGGTAACCGTTATCGGACCAAAGGGAAAAAAGGAGCGTACGGCAGTCCTCGGTCCGGTAAGACCGGATACTCAGGTGGAATTGTCCAGAACCGACTGTGCGGAGCTGGGTATCAAAGCTCCGCTCCGCGAGTCGGGCAAGGTAGAAGGCTCCGGGGAAATAACTTTAGAAGGTCCTGCCGGCTCTCTGCATATCCCTCGGGGGGCAATAGTCGCCCATAATCATGCGCATCTTTCACCGGAGGACGCCGCGGTAATGGGAATAGCAGACGGGCAGCACGTCAGCGTAGAAGTCCTTACCGACCGTCCGCTGGTATTCAAGGACGTTGTTGCCCGCGTAAGCAGTAAGTATCAGACCAGAATGCACATCGATTTTGACGAGGCAAACGCGGCGATGGTAGACGGATTTACTCTCGGGCGAATTATTACGTAAGTAAGTAAAAACAGGAGGAGTGTCGGGCTGTGATGGAACTGAAGCGTGTCGAATCTTATATGGAAAAGATTGAAGAATCCGAAAAAACCACTTTTACCCCTGTGGGAGAAAAACTGAAGGTCGGTTTGGATCTTGGAACCGCTTATATCGTAATCGTGGTTTTGGACGAGGAAAACAACCCTATAGCCTGTGAAAAGCAGGCAGCCAGTGTGCTCAGAGACGGCGTGGTAATCGATTACACAGGGGCTTCGCGTATTGTTAAGGAGCTTAAAGAAAAGCTCGAAAACAGACTTGGCAGAGAGCTTCTTGAATGTGCCATCGCCATGCCCGCCGGAACGGAAGGCTCTGCCCGTACGCACCAATATGTGGCGGAGGGCGCGGGCTTTGAAGTTACCAATATTCTTGACGAGCCGACTGCCGCAAACTCAATATATCAAATCGAAAACGGAGTTGTGGTGGACATTGGCGGCGGCACTACCGGTCTTGCCATCATTAAGAACGGCGAAGTGGTTAAAACCGAGGATCAGCCGACCGGCGGAACGCATCTTTCCCTTGTACTTGCCGGGAACTACAAAATTCCCTTCAGCGATGCCGAAGCCATCAAGCAGGACTATTCCCGTCACAGGGATATCCTTCCGGTTGTCAAAGCTGTAATAGAAAAAATGGCGTCCATCATCAACCGTTATATCGACAAGGACAGCACCGACACGATCTATCTCTGCGGGGGCACCTGCTGTCTGACAGGGATTGAAAAAATCATAGAAAGCGAAACCGGCATCAGGACGATCAAACCTCAAAATCCGTTTTTAGTGACGCCTGCCGGAATCGCCATGAACTGCATTATCTGAAAAGCCCTGAACGAAAGGGGGAATATTAATGGAATACAGCGAGCTGGTACGCCAAATCGCCGAGAAAGTTTCCGCATATTTGGAAAGCGACTGCTGTAACAAAAAAAGGCTGCTCATATTGACCCAAGAGCATGGGACCGAATGCCACAAGGCTCTTGAATGCCCAAAGCTTAATGAGCATTTCAGCACAGAGTGCGCACTCTTAAACGAGTACAGCTGCGATGTTGACGGATGCGAGGGTGTCGTGCTTTTCAACCTCACCAACGCTGCCCTGTCGCGAATAGTATCAGGTATTTGCGACACTCCATACACCTCAGCTGCGGCAAAGGCTCTTCTTCTCGGAAAGCCTGTCTGGGTACCCAAAGAAGAAATAGAACTTTTGAAGTATGACGCATCTTCTCAATACGGAAAAATGATGTACGAAAACCTTCGCCGGCTTGAGAGCTTCGGAGTTACCGTCTGCTCCTACAACGACCTGTCGGATACCATAATCGGCGGCACTTGTTCGGAAAGTGCCTGCCCGAAATCCGGTCCTGCAGTCTGCTGTGAAGATGCACCTGCAAAGAATATCTGCAAAGACTTCCTCTGCTCCAAAAAAGTTATCACTGAAAAGGATATGGTCAGCGCACGTTCAGAGGGAGCAGATAGAGTCCTTGTGGGACAAAAAACGATAGTGACCGACCTTGCAAGGGAATATGCCCGCGCATATGACATCGAAATAATTAAAAGCTGACCTGTCCGACCCGAATAGTCTGCCAATTCTCAGATATTGGAGGAATAACAATGCGCATTGGAAAAGTAATCGGTAATATATGGGCTACCCGCAAGGAGGAAAAGCTGTCAGGTCTGAAACTGCTGATAATCCAGCCGGTTAACGTGGTGACGGACGAGCTTGACAGAGCACCGCTGGTTGCCGCGGATATTATCGGCGCGGGAATCGGAGAGATGGTGATTTTCGTCAGCGGAAGCTCTGCTCGCGGAGCTGTCGGAGATATGCAAACACCGGTAGACGCTACCGTAGTGGGAATCGTTGACGATTTGGAAATCGACAAATCACTCATATAGTGCGGCGGTGATTTTATGGAACTTATAAAAATCGTTCAAAATGCCGGTATTGTCGGAGCAGGCGGCGCTGGATTTCCCACCCATGTCAAGCTCAACGCAAAGGCTGAATTTTTCATCGTAAACGCTGCCGAATGCGAACCTCTGATTGAAACGGACAAGTTTTTGTGCAGGACGTTTCCCGACAAAATAGTCGGCGGCACCGTTATTGCGGCAGCACACCTTGGGGCAAAGCGCACAGTAATAGCTCTTAAAGGAAAGTACCGCGCAGAGATAGAGGCGCTCAAACGCTCCGCAGAGCGTGCAAACGCAAACATCGAGTTTTTTGAAATGCCTTCTTTCTATCCTGCCGGAGATGAGCAGTCCATGGTGCAGATGGTGACTGGAAAGACCGTACCCGAACGGGGAATCCCGCTCGAAGTCGGTGCCGTCGTAAACAACGTCGGGACAATGCTCAATCTTTTCGATGCCGTAAACGAAGGGAAGCCTGTCTGTGACAAATACCTCTCCGTTGTCGGCGAAGTAAAAGAGCCTATCATGCTGCACGTGCCTATAGGAACGCATGTTTCCGAATGTATAGAAAAAGCCGCGCCGTCAATAAAGGACTATGCCATCATTCTCGGCGGACCGATGATGGGAAAGACCGTAATCGATCCAAAAGAAATCTCCGAAAGCGTTGTAACAAAGACGACCGGCAATATCATCGTCCTGCCGCAGGATCACTACCTGATCCAGCGCAGCATGGTTTCCATAGAGCGAATCAAAAAGCAAGCTCGAAGCGCCTGCATCCAATGCCGTTTTTGTACTGACCTCTGTCCGCGCTATCTGATTGGGCACAGGATACGTCCGCACATGATAATGCGTAATCTGTGGCGCGAAGACCGTCTTTCAGATGACGAGGAATTCAAGCAGTGCTTTGGAGAAGCCGTCAACTGCTGTGACTGCGGGTTATGCGAGATGTTCTCCTGCCCGATGATGCTGTCACCGCGAAAAATCAATATCTATATGAAGCAAAAGCTGCGTGAGCGGAACATCAAGGTGGAAAAAACACCTGACCCTGCGGTTTTAGATATTATAGATATGCACCGTGTTCCCACAGAAAGGCTTGTGCCGCGGCTTGGGCTCAGCGAGTATTATCCGCTGCACGCTCGCGAATGCTTCGAGCTGTACCCTGATGAAGTGTACATACCATTTTCGCAGCATATCGGAAAACCCGCCGAGCCACGCAGGGCGGCAGGTGAGAAAATCGAAAAAGGCGAGCTGCTCGCAGCGGCGGCAGAGGGCGCGCTTTCCGCAAATATCCATTCAAGTATAAGCGGCCGCATTCTTTCCATAGACAATAAAGGCGCACACATCAGCAGAAAGGAGGAAAAAGCATGAGCAACGCTATCGGAGTGATAGAGCTAAACAGCATTGCTCGCGGCATAGAGGTAAGCGATTTTATGCTTAAAGCTTCACAGGTGGATCTTGTTCGTTCCTCCACTATTTGCCCGGGAAAGTATGTGGTAATTATCGGCGGAGATACCGGCAATGTACGAGCCTCTCTTGCCGAAGGGGACAAGCATGGAGCAGAGTGTGTGCTTGACACTCTGATAATACCGAACGTACATCCCCAGCTTATCCCGGCTATTTCCCTTTCAAACCGAGTAGAGGTAAGAGGAGCAGTGGGAGTCATGGAGTTCTTTTCGGTGACCTCGGCGATAAAAGCGGCTGATTTCGCAGCAAAAGCCGCCAATGTGAACCTAATAGAGGTCCGTATCGGTTATGCCATCGGAGGAAAGGGCTTCGTTACCCTTACCGGAGATGTCGGCTCAGTCCGAGAGGCGGTAACCGCCGCCACGAAAGAAGCTCAGATGCTCGTAAATACAGCGGTCATCCCCATGCCGGACCCAAGGCTGTTCGATTCTCTGTTGTAAAAACGGACATTTGTTATATGCCGAAAAAATTGTAGGAGGATTATTTTATATGTTTCAAGAACTCATTGACAACATAACTAACGTTAGTGTATTTACAGAGAGTATACAGGCATGGATATCTAATCTCTCAATAAACTCCGTCATCATTTTTATCATGATGATATTCATGATCGTCGGCGCCATTGATAAGATACGCGGAAACAAGCTTGGATACGGTGAACAATTCGACGAAGGCTTTAACGCTATGGGACCGCTTGCCATTGCTATGGCGGGTGTCGTCGCGGCGGCTCCGGTGCTCGCGATAATCCTTGGACCCATTATAAAGCCCATTTATACCGCTGTCGGCGCGGACCCCTCAATGTTTGCAACCACCCTTCTCGCCTGCGACATGGGCGGCTATCCCTTAGCAATGGAGCTGGCTTCCGATGCTTCTATCGGAAACTTCTCCGGACTGATCCTCGGAACTATGATGGGACCCACCATAGTATTCACTATCCCTGTTGCATTGTCTATCATCAAGAAGGAAGACCGTTCATATCTGGGAGCAGGTATCCTTGCAGGTCTTATAACCATTCCTATCGGATGTATTGCCGGCGGTCTGGTAATGAACATGACCCCCTATAAAATCAGCATTGGAACCATTCTTGTAAACCTCATTCCCGTTATAATCATTGCCGGACTTATCGTTCTCGGCCTGTGGTTCATCCCCACCAAGATGATAAACGGCTTCAACAAGTTCGGCAAGGGCGTTACTGTGCTCATCACAATATTTACTGCCATCGCGGTATTTGAATATCAGACGCACATCAAGTTCCCGCTCATGGACATCATGGTTGAGCCAAACGCGGACGGCGTAATTCCTCTTGAAAGCGGTCTGCTTGTCTGCGGACAGATAGCCATTGTCTTGATCGGCGCTTTCCCGATGGTCAAGTGGATCACTAAGACTTTCGGAAAAGGACTTGGGAAGATTGGCAGCAAGCTCGGCATGAACGAAAGCGGCTCTGCCGGACTGGTTGCAAACCTTGCCAACAACATCGCAATGTTCAACATAATGGGCGACATGAACCCCAAAGGCAAGCTGCTCAACGTAGCATTTGCAGTCTCCGCGGCATTCGTATTCGGCGATCACCTTGGCTTTACAGCAGGCGTCAATTCTGATATGATATTCCCGATGATAGTCGGTAAACTTGTTGCCGGTATCACAGCGCTTATACTTGCAAGCATCCTTTCTCCCAAACTTCTTGCCAAGATTCAAAGCGCCGGAGGCGAGCCTGAGCTTTCCGGAGCCGACGGGGCAGACGATAGCACCGAAAAGTAAATTTGAAGTTAAATCTCAAATTCGGGAAAGGAAATTCAATGAATATAAGTGAAGAACTGATTCGCGCGATAGTTGAGCAGGTAATACGCGAAACACAGAAAAACGACTGCGACTTTCAAAAACAGGTAGACCCCAGCGGCATCATAGGAATAAAGACATCCTCAGTGAAGCTTGAGCCCTTTGCCGATCGTGACGATGTACTCCTGAAAGACGTTACTACCCTTGCAGAGGCGCCCCGTATCGGCTGCGGCATCATGGAGCTGAAAAACGGAGCAAGCTTTGAATGGACGCTCACCTATGATGAATTTGATATAATTCAGGAAGGTTGTTTGGAAATCGAGATCGACGGTCGCGTAGTAAGCGGCGGTCCCGGTGATATTATCTACATCCCAAAGAACAGCCATATCCATTTCCGCACTCCGGATCATACGAAATATGTATATATCGTATATCCTGCGGATTGGCAGTAAAAACTACTGGTATAAACAAAAATCAAATAAAAAATCTTTGTGACCTCACAGGCGGCGAACCTGTGAGGGTGGACAAGGAAATTCGGTCAGAATCCGAAGCGGTACCGCCACTGTATGCGAAGTCCGCTGCTTAAGCGCCGCAAGGCGTCGGGCGAAAGCCCTCCATTGGGGAAACCTGAGAAGGTAAGCAGTTTGGGCGGGGAGGCAAAGCCTCCGTGCGCGAGCCAGGAGACCTACAAGGATTGTTCTGCATGGCATATTGCTGCCATGTAGACCCTCGATGCAAAAAAACGGTTGCGGCGATATATTGCCGTAGCCGTTTTTTCGTAAATAAAAGCCATTTTTCCTCATTCCGCCCGATGCAGGACGAAATGATTCTTGGAATGCATTACATCCGATGAAGCTTGTGATAGCATTTAATAAGCGTAAGCTTAATAGAGATTTCGGAACGGGGCGACGACAGCCCCGCTCCGGAACATAAAAGCATTGAAAAAGCTGTTTGGAAATTAACCCGCCGCGTAAAAAGGAGCGGATGCTATGTTATATAAAACAGAGGTAACAACAAACGAAATTCCCTCCGCCGAACTATTTGACAAATACTGTATACCGGATAAAATCGTTCCTTTATGCAGGGACTGTCCGGATTACGCCCGTGCATGGTCATGTCCGCCAGGCATTCCTAATTCCGATTCTTTCAGAAGATATCTGTACGCGGCAATCGTCGGGGTAAAAGTGATATATTCGGACAATGCGCTTACGCAGGCAGCGGACTCTCCTGAAGCCGCCGAAGCAGTCAGGGCAGATACTTACGGAAAGGTAAAACGCAAGGTGCTGAGCGCCCTGCTCAGCGCGGAGAAGCTGTCGCCGCCCTCATACACAATCGCAGCGGGGCGCTGCGAAATATGCGGACGCTGCGCCCGCATAGACGGGCTTGCCTGCCGTAATCCTTGGGCGCTTCGATACTCTTTTTCCGCCTTAGGTTTCGATCTTGGACGCATATCAGAAGAGCTGCTCGGTATACCGCTGCTTTGGGCAGACAAAGGGCTCCCACCGTACAATATGGCAATATATGCCTTCCTGTCAAACAGCAGGACAGTGCCCGATTTTCATATATCGTGAGGGAGAGCATGAACGGAAACCAAGCAGATATTTCAGACAGACTGTATATCTCCACTATCGCGGAGGATTGTACGGAGCTGTCCCAAAAATTATGATATACGGCGCATAGTGATGCATGGAGGGCATCTTCCAAACGCATATTTTCCAGAATGGTTCCATGAGCGCTCGGTTATATTTTTGAAGCGTTTGCTACGGAACCTTTCCGATGATTTTCAAATCATCGCAAAGAATGTACTTGGGGATATGCCCGAAAGACTTCTGAACATAGTTATGGAGGTCGGTGATCCGCGAATGGGTATATGCCTTGACATAGGGTACGCGGGCGCATCGGCAAGTGTCCGCGTCACAGATTGGATAAACTGTCGCCGAAAGCAAGCTTTATCATAGAAAACGAACACACCGCCTCGTCCCTCAAATAGCCGGAGGAATACGGATATATAGGAGAAAACAGAAATGGATGATATCATGACTGAAGCCGCTTTAAAAGCCGCGCTCACTAAAATCACAGGTCTTGACGTTGAAGCCATGGAGGCTGCTCGAAACAGGCAGGCGAAGCTTGCAAAGCCCCCCGGAAGCCTTGGAAGGTTGGAGGAGCTTTCGATACAGCTTGCAGGAATTACCGGAAAAGTTACAAGCTGCCCGATGAAAAAACGGCTCATAGTGCTCTGTGCCGATAACGGGGTGGTGGACGAGGGTGTATCTTCCGCTCCAAGGTCGGTAACACTTGCTCAGGCAATAAACATGACAAAAGGTCTGACCGGAGTCGGCGTGCTTTGCGCTCATTACGGTGCTGAGCTTCAAGTCGTGGATATGGGAATAATGGCAGAGTACGACTGTCCGGAAATACTTGACCGCAGAATTGCTTTCGGAACGGGCAACATAGCAAAAGAGGCGGCAATGACAAGAGAGATGGCTGTTAAGGCTGTTATGACCGGAATCGAGCTGGCAGGCAGTGCGTTCCGCGAGGGTGCAGGTGTCCTCGGAGTAGGTGAAATGGGCATAGGCAACACCACCACATCGGCGGCTGTGCTCTCTGCCTTGACAGGACTTCCGTCCGAAAAACTCGTCGGGCGCGGGGGAGGAATTGACGATACTGCTTTTATACGGAAGAAAGAAATTGTTACAGACGCTGTGGCGCGCTTGAAGCCGGACAAAGACGACCCGCTCGATGTGCTTGCAAAGGTTAGCGGCTTTGATATAGCGGCGATGACCGGCGTCTTTCTTGGAGCGGCGATAAACCGCCTGCCCGTTGTTATAGACGGATATATCTCGGCTGTGGCGGCTCTCTGTGCCTTCCGCCTTTGTCCCGCAGCAAAAGATTTTATGATTCCCTCACACGAATCATGCGAGGCGGGATATGCCGCCGCAATGAAAGAGCTTTCGATGCGGCCTATACTGATGCTTGATATGCGTCTTGGCGAGGGCAGCGGCTGCCCCTTGGTTTTCAGTATTTTGGATGCGGCCTGTGCTATAATAAAAAACATGGCAAGCTTCGAGTGCGCGGGAATCGACGACGGCTACCTTGAGGATATCCGCAAAGAGGAACGGTATACCGGCGGGAGAAAATCCTAAATCCGCCCGCAGCACGATATAGCCTTGCCGCGTGCTTTTGTAAACGAAAGGAATTGCAGTTTATATGACAGTTTTGATTTCAGGAGGAGTAAAAAACGGAAAGTCCTACCATGCACAGCGCATAGCGCATAGGCTTGCCGGAGATGCTCCGCTGTATTATATTGCAACTATGATACCGCACGATACGGAGGATGAGCAGCGCATTGCCCGTCATATTTCCGACCGCGAAGGCTGGGGTTTTGAAACGATAGAATGTCCTTGCGACATTCTGCGCTGTTTTGACTCGGCAAAGCCGGAGGGAGTCTTTCTTTTGGACAGCACTACCGCCCTTCTGTCAAATGAAATGTTTTTAAATGACGGCAGAATAAACCACGCCGCGGCAGAAAAAATTGCGGAGGAGCTTTGCGTCTTTGCCAAAAACGCCGGAGGACTTGTAATCGTATCCGACTCCATTTATTCAGATGCCATAATATACAGTGATTTGACAGAGGAATACCGTATGGGTCTGGCATACATAGACCGCGCCATAGCAAAAATCTGTGATATTGTTCTTGAAATTTGCTGCGGTACTGTGGTATGCCATAAGGGAGAGCTTAAAGAATGAAAAAAGGTTTTTCAGCGCTGGGTATGGCTTTGAGCATGTATACTATAATTCCCCTGCCACTGAAAAAATGGGACGAGGATTCCCGCCCGCTCATGCTCATGTTTTTGCCGGTTGTCGGGCTTGTTGTGGGTCTTATATGGTATGCCCTTGCACTGCTCATGAGGTTTCTGAATTTTCCGGAGGTGCTTTATGCGGCTCTTTTGACGATTTATCCATATAAAATAACAGGGTTTATACATCTGGACGGGTTTATGGACTGCTGTGATGCAATATTGTCGCGCAGATCAAAGGAGGAAAAGCAGAAAATACTCAAAGACCCGCACGTCGGCGCCTTTGCAGTCATTTCGCTCGCTGTGCTTTTTCTTCTATGCTTTGCATTTTTCCTTTCGCAGCCGGACACCGCGGCATTGGAAGCGTTGATATTTGCTCCCGCCTGCGCAAGATGCATTTCAGCACTGTGCGTCCTTAATATGAGCCCGATTGCACACAGCCAGTTTGCAGGGGCCTTCGTGAAAGGGAAAAAGAAAGTGTATACCGCTGTCCTGACAGTCTTACTGCCGCTGTTTTTTGGAGCGGCATATGCATTCGGCGGTCCGAATGCTGTTTTCCCGTCCGCCGCCGCAGCAGCCGGATGTCTTTTGGGCATCTTGTATGCACGCGCACAGCTCGGCGGGATGTCCGGTGATGTGGCGGGTTACGGAACTGTTATCGGTGAAGCCGCCGGACTTGCCGCCATAATAATAAATATTTAGGGGGAAAGAATATGCACCTTATAATAGGCGGTGCGTATCAGGGAAAGTTGGAATACGCAAGGGAGCGCTTTGGGCTTATGGATGAGGATATATCATTATGCCCCGACGACCGCGAACCTGATTTTTCCCGGTGTTGTCTGTATCATATAGAGAGGTTTGTCCTGTTCTGTCTCAGAAATGGACGCAGCCCGGCAGAAGAGATAGATAAGTGGCGCAGAACCCACAGCGGCGGGGTTATTATATGTGAAGATATCTTCTGCGGCGTGGTTCCGACGGATAAGGAAACGCGCATATGGCGGGAAGCTGTCGGCCGCTTTATGAGCTGGGCTGCGGAGCAGTCCGAGGGAGTAGTGAGGATATTCTGCGGACTGCCTCAGGTGCTGAAATAGAAAGAAAAACATCGCTTTCGGCGCAGGCTTCGAGGCGGATAAAACTCTAAACCGTAAAATATACGGTGACGTTTATTTTAGTATACAAAGCGGTGAATTATTTTAAAATACACTGGAGGAGAAATAATGAAAAACACAAGAATCAGCACGCTTATTGTAGTTGTAATGCTCATTGTCTCACTTTTCACCGGCTGCGGAGAAAAGACGGCAAATGAACCGCAGGGTCAAACGCCAGTCTCCGTTACCGACATGATGGGGCGTGAGACAAGCCTTGAAAAACCCGCTGAAAAGGTCGTTGCGCTGACCGCTTCCGACTGTGAGATTTTATACTCACTCGGAGCGGGAGATACCGTTATAGCAAGAGGAGAATACTGCAACTATCCCGAAGAAGCTCTTGCGGTTCAAGCGGTGTCCTCCGGCAGTGAAACAAACCTTGAGCAAATAATCGCGCTTAAACCCGATGTAGTTATCATGAGCGCCATGGCTCAGACCAGCGAACAGGTCGAAGTTCTTAAAAATGCCGGAATCCCCGTTGTTATGAACAATGCAAAATCCATTGAAGAGGTGTACACCTCTATCGAAATAATAGGCAAGGTCGTCGGCAAGGAAACGGAAGCCGCGGCTTTGATCGATGAAATGAAAGCAGGCTTTGAAGAAATTGCCGCTTCGGTGACGGAAAAAGAAAACAAAACGGTTTACTTTGAGGTGTCTCCTCTCGAATACGGTCTTTGGACAGCGGGAAAAGGCACATTTATGGATGAGATAACTACTATGCTTGGGATGACAAACATCTTTGCCGACGTTTCCGATTGGGCAGAGATATCCCAAGAGCAGGTTATTGAGCGAAATCCCGATTATATAGTGACCATTACTATGGGAATGGAAGGGCAGCTGCCGCCCGCCGAGGAAATCATGTCGCGCAGCGGCTGGCAGAATATAACCGCCGTTTCATCCAGCAAGGTAATAACGGTCGATTCCGATGAAATATCCAGACCGGGTCCGCGGCTTGTTGATGCCGCCAAGGGACTGCGCGAATTCTTCTATGGCGAGTAAGTCAGAGAAATTCAGTACGGCTGAATATGCCGTAATGCTGCTCGTCACAATTACAGTTTTTGTGCTGTGCATCTGTTTGGGAAGCGTAACTGTGCCGGTATCGGATGTTTTCAGAAACATTTGGGGTTCTGTTACGGGTAAAGCCGCCTCTCCCGAAGATGTATCCCGCGCGATAATCGTTTCCGTACGGCTGCCGAGGGTGCTCTGCGTGTCGTTTACCGGTGCTGCGCTGTCTCTCTGCGGCGCCGCCATGCAGGGAATACTGCGAAATCCTCTGGCAGACGGCTCCACATTAGGCGTGTCCAGCGGTGCATCATTAGGAGCTGTGCTGGCAATCGCTTTCGGAGCACAGATACCTTGGTTTTCCGGTGCGGGCACAATGCTCATGGCAATGCTCTTTGCCTTTTTGTCCCTTATCGTCATACTTTCGCTTGCGCGGAAACTGGATCACTCGCTTTCAACAAATACGATTATCCTGACAGGCATAGTATTTTCTATGTTCATCAACAGCATAATAAGTCTTGTCATAGCCTTTGCAGGCGATCGGGTAAAAACCATCACGTTCTGGACAATGGGTTCTCTTGCCAACACCGTCTATTCAAATGCGCTGACGCTTCTGATTGCGCTGTTTATCTGCGGCATTATGATCCTTTCCAAGGCAAGGGAGCTGAACGCCTTTGCCATCGGAGAAGACAACGCCAGAAGCGTCGGTGTAGACGTAAAAAGGGTAAAGCTTATCCTGCTGATAGCGGTTTCGGCTTTGATAGGCATTTGCGTATCTATCGGCGGAACTATAGGCTTTGTAGGGCTTGTTACCCCCCACATGACCCGCATGATAGTCGGACCGAATCATAAAAAGCTCCTGCCTGCCTCTATGTTTTTCGGTGCTGTTTTCCTCATGCTTGCAGACCTTCTAAGCCGCACACTGCTCAGTCCGGTGGAGCTGCCTGTGGGTGTTGTAACGTCCTTTATCGGTGCCATAATGTTTATTTATATTTTCTGCAAAACAAGAAAGGTACAATGAAATGCTTGATGTAAAAGGTATTACCGTTGACTATGGGCAAAAGAGAATACTGGATGATGTCAGCTTTTCATTAAAAGCCGGTCATTGGCTGATGATAGCCGGTCCGAACGGTGCGGGGAAAAGCACCATCATCAAAGCGCTTTCGCAGGGCTGTCCCTACGCGGGAAAGATTCTGTTTGAAGGTGTGAACACTTTTAAACTGAAGCCGGCGGAGCTTGCACACAGGCTTGGATTTCTATCGCAGAGCCACGAGGTCACCTATTCCTTTACAGTGAGAGAAGTCGTTGCCTTGGGCAGATATGCCTATTCGGCAGGCTTGTTTGGATTTTCCTCAGCGGAGGATACCGCCAAAATAGACGCAGCGCTTCAGGCTACGGGGCTTTCAGAACTTGCCGACCGCTCTGTTTTGACTCTGTCCGGCGGTGAGCTTCAACGTACATTTCTGGCACAGCTTTTTGCTCAGGATCCAAAAATCATTGTTCTGGACGAGCCGACAAATAACCTTGATCTTGTATATCAAAAGCAGATTTTTGAGCTTATTGGTCAATGGATAAAAGGCGGCGACAGGGCGGTGATATCTGTCGTACACGATTTGAGCCTTGCAAGGCTCTACGGAACCGATGCGATTCTCCTTGATCACGGAAAAATCGTTGCAAAGGGTACGCCTGACGATGCTATTTCGGGAAAGCATCTCAACAGCGTCTATTCTATGGATGTGGTTGGGTATATGCGCACCATACTGTCTGCATGGGAAAATGTAAAAAACAGATAGGAAAAATGAGCTGGCCGGACCGAGGCGAAACGGCAAAGCAGGAAGATACTTTAAAAATGCCAATTTTGCAGAATATTTTGGAGGCTGTAAAATGAACGCGGGCTTTCTTGAAATCGATCTTCACGGCAAAAACAAGTATCAGGCGCGGGTCGCAATCGATGCGGCGCTTCGCCGCTCCTCAGGCGTGTATCGAATACGGCTCATCCATGGCTTTAATGCAGGAACTGCACTCCGCGATATGATACAGGAGGAATACTTAGATCATCCAAAGATTTTACGCCTGATAAGTACAAGCTCCGGTGTAACTGAGCTTGTTCTGCGGGAGCTTTGACGGAGAAATATGACTATACAGGCAAAGTCCGCAAATCCATTTCAAGGATTTGCGGACTTTTTTCTCATGAGAGGAAGGCGCCGTACGTTTTTCATTCTGTCTTTTTGCTGAGATATATCCGTTTTTCGCCGTTGCCTTGGAGCACACAATGGCGGGAAGAAGTGCGGAATCCGTACCCCTTTTTAAGAATTTTGATATTCGTGGTCAGACTCTGTTTGCCGCGAGCCTTTCAAATTTTGCCACTTCCCTATGCATCATTTCAGCTTGTCCGGAAAGCTCCTCGCTTGCCGCCGCGCTTTCCTCCGCAGTTGCCGAATTGGTTTGGACAACCATCGAAACCTGTGCCAGCCCCTGCGTAATCTGCGTAATTGCCTCTGCCTGCGCAGAAGACGCATGGTCGATTTTCTCAATAATATCGCTCACGTGCATGGATTTCTCCATGGTGCTTTCAAGTGATTTGGCGGTTTCTTCCGCAATTCTCGCACCTTCCAAAACAGCATTTATCGAGCCTTCAATAAGGGCGCTTGTCTGCTTTGCCGCATCTGAAGACTTGCTCGCGAGATTCCTTACTTCATCTGCCACAACCGCAAATCCCTTTCCGGCGGTTCCCGCTCTTGCTGCCTCTACCGCGGCATTAAGCGCAAGGATATTTGTCTGGAATGCTATATCATCGATAATTTTGATTATCCTGCCGATTTTCTCCGATGCCTGTTTTATCTCATCCATAGAGTTCAGCATCTGCTGCATATATGTATTGCTCGTTCCCATAACGGACATGGTTTGCTCCATGTATTCCGCGGCTTCATGAACATTATTTGCATTATCCTGAACGCCATCGGAGATTCCGGCAATAGAAGCAGAAAGTTCTTCTATTGTTGCCGCCTGTTCAGTTGCTCCCTGCGCCAATGCCTGTGCACCCGTCGATACTTGGCTTGCGCCTAATGATACCTGTCCCGAAGCGATATCAATGCTTTCCATGGTCGCATTGAGTGACTGGATGATTTCCAATAAGGCTGTTTTAATCGGTGAAAAATCGCCTACATAGTCGCGTTCAACCGAAAGATTCAGATTGTAATTTGAAATATCACTCAAAATTTCCGATATCTCTTTAATATATGAACCTAATATGGTCATAGTGTTTTTTAAGCTGGAAGCGATATCTCCAAATTCATCGTCTGTAGTGATATCTAATTCTGACGAGAGGTTTCCGTTGCCCAGTTCCTTTGCGAAGTAGACAATTTTACTGACCGGTTTAAGAGACTTATTCAGCAAATAAATCGTGACGACCGTAAGGATTATCACACTCATGAGAGCGATTCCGATGACGGAAAACACTATCCTCTGTGAGGATGCCATTGCTTCGCTTTTGTTGACCACAAATGCGCTTGACCAGTTTTGATTGATTCCTTCGACTTTTAAAGGAACATAGATTTCAAAGGCATCGCCTCCGAAAATTTCATTTTCACCGTCAACGGTCAATTGCTTGCCTGTTGTTACCGCGTCCAAAACGGCAGGGTCATCCTGCTTGAACGCCGTCCCGAACAGCGACTTATCCGCCGTATGGGTGACGTAGTTGGCATTGTCTGTAAGTATGTAGCTGTACGCGGTATTATAGTTATTCAAATCATAGGATAAGTTATTAAGCGTATCTGTAAGTATATCGCAGTTTGATACCCCGATAAAATTTCCTTTTTCATCAAAAATCGGATTGCTTATTGTCGTAAGCCAAACCGTTTCGCCGTTTGATAGTTGATAAGAATAGGGTTCCGTAATATGCCCTTCGCGAGTGTTTTTTGAGACAGCATAATATTCTTCGGTAATATAATCATCATAGTCATTGAGAACCTCTGTCACGATGGAATTCCCGTCCCGATATGCATAAAAAGACAGCCCTTCATCAGTATCTGGAAAAAACGCATTTGGTTCAAACGCGGCATAGGAAGAAAATATTCTGTGATCGTCCAACACCGAATAAAGAGCATTTTCTACCAATGCTTCTGCCGTTTCTTGATCCAGTGATATATAGCGTGAAAATTCTGATGACAGAGCCTTTGACTGCGAGTGCATAGCTTCTAAGTACTTTGTGGCGATTTGGGCATTTTCATCCGCTAACAGCTGCATCTGCCTTTCAACCAAGTCCGTTGTAAGCTGCGACAGCATAGCGGATAAAATACCGCACAATATGATCATAACAACCGATATGCTGGCGACGACTTTTACGGGAATAGAAAAAGATATTTTTCTCATCAACTTCTTGATTTTCATTTTATACACTCCCACAATATTGAATTTTTTGTTTTATTTTATAACATTTACACGAACTTTGCAATCTGTTTTGTAACCATTTTGTAAGTTTTGTATATATGCACAAAGAAATGTTTTAAGGGAAGACACCGGAGACGAAGATCGTCCCCGGTGTCTTCCCTTTTTCCTATAAAAGCTTACCACTGCACCTGCAGCGTGAAAAACTGAAATTGTAATCATCATTATCATATCAGAGCATGCGGCAAACGATTCAAAGGCGCGCAGAAGAAGCACAAATGCACTGCCTTTTTGAAGCGCCCGCCGCGCTTTGTCGAAAAAATATAAAGTCAGCAGTATGGCTCAGCAAGCTCCCCGGTGGATATTTTCGCAATTTTCATTCAATCATTGCGTAATTTTAACAAATAATTATCGTTGTAAAATCTTTTTGTAATAGCCATCCTTTTCAAACAGCTCTTTTTCGCTGCCCATTTCGGTTATTCTTCCCTTGTCTATTACAATAATAAGGTCTGCGTCCCTTATCGTCGAAAGCCTGTGAGCAATAATCAGCGAAGTATGATCTTTTGTCACGTTTTTTACAGCTTTCTGTATCAGCTTTTCCGTACGGGTATCGACATTCGCGGTCGCCTCGTCAAGTATGTAAATCGAGGGGTTGTGCGCCACTGCCCGGGCAAGAGTTATAAACTGCCTCTGCCCGGCAGAGAAGTTGCTTCCTCTTTCATTCACAAATGTATCAATTCCATCCGGAAGAGAATCCACCAGAACGCAGGTGCCCGAAACAGAAACCGCTTCATCGATCCTCTCTTCGCTTATATCATCTTTCAGCGTTATATTGTCCCGAAGGCTTCCCGAGAACAGGAAAACATCCTGAAGCACAAGGGCAATGCTTTTTCTCAGTATGGCAGGTTTTAACTCTTCTATATCTATACCGTCAATAAATATCCTGCCTTTCTGTGCGCTGTAAAACCCGCATATTAGATTGATGATAGTTGTTTTTCCCGCACCTGTCTCCCCGATAAGCGCCGCTTTCTGACCCTTATCAATTTTAAAGCTCACATCCTTTAGGATCCAGTCCCCTTCCTTGTATGCAAACCACACATTCTGAAACTCGATTGAACCTTCTATTTCTTTTTCGATTCCCGAATCTGTTTCTTCAAGCTCCCCGCTTCTGCCGGTGAGGTCAAACACCCGCTCTGCCGAAACAAGCGAGGACTGTATCGAATCATACATTTCCGCAAGATCGGATATCGGGCGGAAAATCCTTCTCGTATAAGTGATCATCGCATACAAAACACCGATTTCGACAGTATGGTCAAAAATCATGCCCATTCCCTGCCAGAGGAGCAGCGCTATTGAAAGGTCCTGCAGTAGGTCGGATGCCGGTTTTAGGATGCTCCGCAGATTAACCTGCATAAGAGTCGAATCGTAATACTGCCCGTTCAGCTTCCGAAACATGCAAAGCCTTTCACCCTCGGCGCCAAAGCACTGTATTATCTTTATTCCCGATATGTTTTCAGCAAAAAAGCCGTTGATTTTGCCGATATAGTGCTTCATCGCATAAAAGCTCTCTTTTATTTTGCGTTTCAGTGTGAATATAACTATGTATATAACCGGCACAACAGCAAGAGACAGCGCAGCAAGACGGGGCTCAAGGAGAAACATCGCCGTTAAAATACCGGCGAGCAGGAGGATATCTTTAAAAAGATCGGCTATTACGTCCGTATACCAACTGCCTATCTCAGAGATGTCACTTGTAGCCCGTGTAACAAGTCCTCCAGATGAGTGCGTATTAAAATATCCGAGAGGGAGGCGATGAATAGTACAGAACACCTTTTCACGCAGCGAGTAGACGATGCCCTGTCCGATGCCGTTCATCCTGTTGACCTGTGCATACGAAATAAAGGCTCCGGCAAGAGCAAGCAGCAGATATCCAAGGCTCAGCAAAAGCACAGGCAATGTGTCGGATGATGCCTTCGTCATATAATCGTCTATTACTATTTTGAGTATGTACGGCTTTGCTATGTCGGCAAGGTTAACGAGTATAATCAATATACACACAAAAACAAAACTCTTCCGATAGGGTGCAAGCAGCCGAATAAGCTCCCGCACTGTCCCTTTACTCGCCTTTCCGCGGACCCGGTGCCGATCCTTACTGCCTGTTCTGTTCGATGTATATATCATAGTATTTTCCTCTCTCTGCAAGCAGCTCGGCTTCTGAGCCCGCTTCCGCAATTTTTCCATCGTCCATAACGGCAATCAAATCGGCATTTTTAAGCGCGGAGAGCTTATGAGATATGATTATTGTTGTCTTGCCTCTGCGCATCTCCCTAAGATTGTTTACAATAGTTTTCTCCGTTTCTGAATCCACCGCCGACAGCGCGTCGTCTAAAATGAGAACAGGCGAATTTCTTATCACAGCCCGGGCAATAGCTATCCTCTGCTGCTGACCTCCCGACAGATCTGCGCCGCGCTCACCCACCTCTGTGTCAAAACCCTTTGAGAAACCCGTAACCGTTTCATATATATCACTGCATAGCGCCGCCTCTGTCAATTCCATGTCCGAATACAGGTCTTTGAAAAAGGTTATGTTGTCCCTGACCGAAGAGGAGAACAGAAAAGTCTCTTGAGGCACAAAACTAAAAGAGTTTTTTAAGGTCCCCTCAGAATAGCATCTGAGATTTCTTCCGTCGAGAAGCACCTCTCCCGAGCAGGGGTCGCAGCATCTTATAAGAATGTTCATTAGCGTGCTCTTGCCGGAACCCGTTTTTCCGGTTATACCTATGGTCTGACCTGCACCTATTTTAAGACTTACGTTATTGAGCGCAGGGGTCAGGGCGCCTTTATGGCTGTAGCATATGTTTTTCAGCTCAATTTCCCCCGATATACCTGCATCTATTGCATCGGGGCTAAATTCTATATCCGAACTTGCAGAGAATATTTCATCAAGTCTTTTTACCGATGCAAGACCCATCTGCAGATTGTTTATAACTCTTCCGATTATAGTAATGGGTCTGACTATCATAGTAAGATAACTGTTGAAAGAGATAAATTCTCCAAGAGTTATGCTGCCGTCCCCAATCATCCTGTAGCCAAGTATAAGGCTTACGGCAAAGCTTATCCCAAAGGAAGCGTCTATCATCGGCGCAACGGAAGACGATATCCTGACAAGCCGCAGGTTTTTTTCTTTCATATCCCCGTTGGTATGCTTAAACGCTTCGATTTCCTTGTCTTCCTGAACGTACGACTTTATTACTTTTATACCGGAAATGTTCTCCTGCACCCTGTCCGATATATCCGCAAAGCACTTCTGGACCTCTTTGAAATTCGTCTGAACCCTCTGCCCGGTTTTTATAATAAAAACGACCAGAGGCGGTATCGGAATAAGGCATATCAGAGTAAGCTTCAGGTCTATATTGATAGCCATGAAACAAATCGAATAAACACATATCACCAATCCGCTCAGCGCTATAGCTATCGCCGGTCCGAAGGCAGTCCGGACTGCGGCTATGTCGTTCACCGCATAAGCTATAAGATCTCCGGTTTTTCTCCCGCTGTAAAAATCAGCGGGCAGAGTCTGCATATGACGGAACAGGTCTTCCCTCAGCGAGCACTCAAGCTTTCGGGAGTTGCCGATAAAAATTCTCCGCCATATATAGGCAAGAGAAAAGGCTCCGACAGCAGCAAGTAAAAGCAGACTGATGTTCTTCAGGACAAGAGCTTTATCGAAGCCGTCACTTCTCATAATGTCCACTGTCTCGCCCAGTATTCTGGGGGCAAGCGTCTGCACAAAAGAGGCAAGCAGCATAAGTGCAATGCTGATAAAATAAGAGAGCCTGTGCTGCTTAAAGAATTTTAATATCTTATGTTCTTCCAAAATAGCTGCCACCTTGCATTAAATCTTTTTTACCGAGTCTCTCTCAACAAGCCTGCTGACAATCTCAACGCTCTCAAAAGGCTTGTCGAACCGCTCTATACGTTTCAGCAGAGTTGAAACCGCGACTTCGCAGCAGTAGTCTATGTTCAGGTCAAGCGTTGTAAGGGATGGTATCGACAGCTGCGAAAACTCAGTGTTGCCGCTGCCGATAATCGAAACGTCATCAGGAACCCGTAATTCTCTTTCGTGGAGAGCCTTTATGAGCTGCAGGGCTGTATAGTCGCTGTCACAGATAAAGGCGGAAGGCATTTCTCCCGCGGCGATAAGCTCGTCCAGTCTTTCGTAGTGACCGTCTTTAACCGTTTCTATTTTATCCTCTCTGCTTCCTATACCCAAGTCCTCGATTGCAGTGCTGATTCCGAGAAGCCTGTCCCGATTTTTATGTCCCCCGCCGGAGGCAAAGCCTATTTTCCTGTGCCCATTTTGGAGAAGATATTTGCACTGCCTGTATCCGGCATTATGGATATTGAAACCAACGCTGTCATAATCGGAAGAGTTCATGTGCCCCGTAAACGAAATGATGCTGTTGATTGTTTTAGCGATAAAAGTCACATAGTCCGGATCAAAGCGCCCGACAAAAATCACACCGTCAAAGACCGTTCCCTTAGTACAGTGATAGGGCAGCACCATCTGGCACTGGGCTTCATGGTCAATGTATTCGGTGTAGTAATCCGCACCGACTGCCTGAAGAGCCTTTTCGATTCCCTGCACCATATAGTTCAAATTGCTTACTTCCTGAACTATCGGCTTTTTATACAGCACGAGTATTTTATAAGGCTCATCCTTTTTTGCTCTCACATAGCCCATTTCGTTTGCCTTTTCAAGAATCTGGTTTTTCAGCTTGCTGCCGACACCGGGCTGTCCTGACAAGGCCCTGCTTATTGTGACGGGCGAAATGCCAAGTTCTTGAGCAATATCGGTTATTGTGACTTTTTTCATTTTGCATCCTCCGGTTGACAATCTTTGCGCAAATAGCATATCACCTAACACCCCGTAATGCAACGCAAATTATTATAATATTTGCGCAAATTTTAGCGCTGTCTTGGCAGGCTTTAAAGCTTAATACCGGAGCATGAGGACGGACTCTTCATGCTCCGGCTTTCGTCTGCCGGCGCTATTTATAAGATTTAGAACATTATGCCTTTAAATGCCTGCTATTAATGTTCGTTTTTAGCAGTTTGTGCTGTTTTTTATCGGAAACACAGCAATAATAACCCCCTTGGGAGCTTGTACATCAAAACACGCCATGTTATTTTGTGAGGTAGCTGGTATCTTCTTACAAAATTTAATTGGAGGCTTTGTTATCCCATGAAAAAGAAACAATTGCTGTCTCTTCTCCTTGCCGCAATGCTGCTCATGCTTGCTTTTGCCGGATGCGGTACGGAAGCACCTTCCGAAAGCTCCTCCTCCCCTCTGCCGGGAGCCTCGGCAGACGCTTCGGACGACACCCTCGTAATGTGCTATCCCAGCGACATCGGCACATTGAACCCGCATACTTATGAGGGCAAAATGTTTGCACAGGACTGGCTCTATGAAGGGCTTACAGCCTTTGCCGACAATAAAGTAATTCCATCTCTGGCTGAAAGCTGGGATATTTCCGAAGACGGCAAGGTGTATACGTTCCATCTAAGAAAAGACGTTGTTTATTCCGACGGAACAGACTTCAATGCCGACAGCGCCAAGAAAAATTTTGACGCGGTACTGCTCCACAAAGACCGGCACAGCTGGCTTGAATCGCTCAATCAGATAAGCGATGTTTCTGTAATAGACGATCACACGCTCCAGATAAAGCTTGAAAATTCTTATTATCCTTTCCTTCAGGAGATGAGCCTTATAAGACCGGTAAGGTTCTGCGCAGACGCGGCATTTCCCGCCAACGGAGATACGGCTGAAGGCATAAGCCAACCCATAGGTACGGGCATGTGGATGCTCAAAGAACACAAGGCGGGAGAATATGCCGTTTTTGAAAGAAACGAGAAGTATTGGGGCGAAAAACCAAACTTCAAATATATGAAGGTCGATGTAATCACTGACCCCACCACGGCAGTCAGCGCTTTCAAAACCGGAGAAATCGACATGATTTACGATATCGATGATCTTCTTACGGCAGACGCTTTCAACGAATTGAAAAGCGCCGGTTTCCAGACCTATATTTCAAATCCGCAAGCCTCGCTTGCGCTGGCTCTCAACACAAAAACCGGCTTTACTTCCGATCTGAAAGTCAGGCAGGCCCTTGAATTTGCCATAGACAAGGAAGCAATCTGCAAAACGGTATATGATGGTCTGAGGGTCCCCGCGGACAGGCTCTTCTCTACCGATCTGCCATACTGCAACACAACGCTCAAGACGACATATAATTACGACCCCGACAAGGCCGCCGCCATGCTCGATGATGCGGGTTGGAGGCTCGAGGGTGATTCAAAATACCGCTCAAAAGACGGCAAGACTCTCTCGCTCGGCTTCTGCTATATTTCCACCGACTCAATCAGCAAGACTCTCGGTGAAGTTATGCAGAGCATGTATGCGGATATCGGGGTCGAGATAAAGCTTGTGGGTGAAGAGCGGAACTCTTTCTATGACAGGCAAAAAAGCGGTGAATTTGACATCATCGTATCCGAAACATGGGGCAATCAGTATGACCCCCACTCTATGGTCGCCTCTTTCAGAGAACCCTCACACGCCGATTATAGGGCGCAGGAAGGTCTTCCAAACAAAGCGTATCTGGACGGCCTTATCACAAAGCTGCTTGTTGAAACAGACAAGACCAGACGTCAGGAGATGTATGCCGAAATATTCGATATCCTGCAGGATAACGCCGTATATATCCCTGTCTGCGGGTCGAACACGCTCTGCGTGACCTCTCAGGACCTCACAGGAGTCACATTTAACACAA
Source organism: Clostridiales bacterium (assembly GCA_012719035.1). GTDB lineage: Bacteria > Bacillota > Clostridia > Oscillospirales > Oscillospiraceae > UBA2658. The sequence goes on from JAAYBD010000026.1 coordinate 110,003, forward strand.
GAAGCGCTATCCCTACCCAATCAATCTCCCGAACAGCCTGAAAGGATTATGGGCAAATCTGAACAATACATTAAGGATTCGCTTTGCGAGAGGAACTGCCACAAAGCAGTTCCTCTTGCAGCAGAAAGGGGAAGCGATGGGTAAGTATATCGCCAAACGTTTGCTGCAGCTCATCCCGCTTTTATTTATCGTATCCATTCTGGCGTTCGGGTTGGTGCGTATTCTGCCCGGAGGAGCCGCCGCTGCCTATCTGACCGCAAGGAACATCGCGCCGACAAAAGAATCCATTGCCGCCGCCGAAGAATACTTAGGATTAAACCAGCCTCTGCTCACTCAGTATTTGCTGTGGCTTAAAAAGGCAGCAAGCTTTGATTTCGGTATATCTTATGCCACGAACAAAGCCATCACGCCCGAAATATTCGGCGCGCTGCGCAATACGATGGGGCTTGCGGCAATGGCTGTGGTATGGCTTATTCTGATCAGCGTGCCGCTCGGGATATTTTCTGCAAAGAAGCCAAACGGTGCCTTTGACCACTTTTCCAGAGGATTTGCTTTTCTTTGCGCTTCAGCCCCTTCTTTTCTTGTCGGCTTTCTGTTTGTCCTTTTGTTTTCCGTTAAGCTCAAGCTGCTTCCGTCATTCGGAAAGAAAGATTTTACAAGCTATTTAATGCCCTCGCTTACGCTCGCTTTGGGATATATTGCGTCCTATTCCCGCATCCTGCGAAACAGCCTTCTGGAAAATATGGGCTCGACAAACGTGCTCTACGCCAGAGCAAGAGGACTAACGGAAAAACGGATATTCCGCGCGCACACCCTGCGCAATTCCATGATACCGGTTATAAGCAATTTCTGTCTCAGTATCGGGGGAATGCTTGCAGGAAGCGTGATTGTTGAGAGCGTTTTTTCCTGGCCGGGTATGGGACGGCTCATCATCGGCTCGATAGAAGCGCGGGATTATCCGATGATACAGGCGTATATCGTCATAATGGCCTTGCTGTACATCACCGTAAATCTTTCGGCGGATATTCTTTGCGCAGCAATAAACCCGAAAATCCGATATGAGGCATGAATATGAAAACAAGGCTGATTCTAAAAAGAATGTATAGAAGAAAAAGTGTTGCTTTTTTTACGGTAATCCTTTTGATTATTGTCCTTTCCTCAATTGCCGCCCCTTTTATCGCGCCAAACGATGTTTATAAAACCGACCTTTTGAATAGATTTGCAGCTCCAAGTGCTCAGTTTCCGTTTGGTACGGACGAACTGGGCCGCTGCATATTCTCCCGCATCCTGTTCGGCGGGAGAGCCTCGCTTGCTTATGCTCTGATTGCAACTTCAATTGCCTCTGTAATCGGAACGACTGTCGGCATGATTTCCGGTTATAAGGGGGGCTGGGTCGATGGGCTGATCATGCGCATCTGCGACATTATGTACTCGTTTCCCCACCTTGTCATAACTCTTGTTATCGTTGCGGTACTGGGAAGCGGGATATACAACATACTAATCGCCATGCTTGTAACGCAGTGGCTGTATTACGCGAGGATGAGCAGGAGTCTGACAATAAATATCCGAAATCAGGACTTCGTAGCAGCCGCGCGTTCCAGCGGTTCATCCGCATTCAAGATAATATTCAAGCACATCCTGCCAAACATCATCCCTCAAATGATTGCGATTACAACGATTGATTTTGGGCACACAATTTTAACGATTTCCGGGCTTTCCTTTCTTGGGCTCGGCGTGCAGCCCCCCTCGCCGGAATGGGGCGCACTCATAAACGGGGCAAGAGACTTTATCTATACCGATATAAAACTGCTCCTGTGGCCCGGCTTTATCATACTGTTGGTCGTACTTTCCGTAAACGTCATCGGCGATAATCTTCGGGACGCACTGGATATGAAAATGGATTGAAAGGTGTATGACTATGGAAGCTGTTTTGGAAGTTAAAAACCTCAATATAAGGCTTTTTATTGCAGGTTTGAGATCCTAAGGCACGGATTTCCCGCAAAAATCAAAGCTTCAGGCATAGTCAGTCCTGCTTTGAAAAAAGCTCTATGCTCTTTTTTGCGACCCTGTTGCCAAACAGCTTAAACGTTTCGGAATCTTTGTCCGGATCACTCATCAGCGCAAAAGGTCCGATATGGATATACGGGCGTCCGAACTCCATACCGGATGAATAGGCAAGCATTCCGCGGGTCATAGAATGCTGGAGGACTGTGAGCATAGCTAAATCTGCTCCGCCCCACATATGACCTGCAGTTGCAAAGCAGGCTGCGAGCTTGCCGCCAAGTTTGCAGTCAAAGCTTGTATCAAAGAATTTTTTCATCTGCCAGCACATGTTTGCCATATAACAAGGCGTTCCAAAAATAACCGCCGAACTTTCGTTAATGAAATCCTTGTCGATATTTTCTTCATTTATAATATTCATAAGCGAAACTTCGATGCTCTTGTCCGCCTCAAGTATGCCTTCGCGCACAATCCCTGCCATTTTCTCTGTGTGACCAGTCTCACTGAAATACAAAATCGTAATTTTCACAGGCGTTTCCTTTCTTTTATCCTCCGCAGGCTTTTTGATTCAGCAAAGAAGCCACATGACCGCAAAGCGGTTTCTGTGGCTTCAGCTTATATATTATGCTTTGCAAAACGGCGCTTGTCTATGCAATAAAATCAGACCTTAAATCTGTCATATTCGACAAAGCAGTCAAGGCAGAGCTTCTTGTCGCCCTGAAGCCTTATCCAGTTTTCCCCGGTCTTTTCCCCGCAGCAATCACAGACATATGAATTGAAAAGCCTTGCTCTCTCGGGCAGCTGTATTTTTGCTTCCTTAACTTCAAACAGCTCTGAGGGTTCGCGTTCCTGAAGATACTTAAAGGAATCTTCCCTTGACATTTCCGCGGGAGTCGGCTTGAGCACAAGGCGAACTGCCTTGCCGCTGTTTCTCTCGTAGAACGAAAATGCCTGCTTGCCTCTCATATGAAACAGCAAATTTCCCTTGCCCACGCTGCAGCCCAGCAAAACCTGAATCGCATCTACTCCGCAGGCATCGTTTTCTGAAATACAGACCACATTTTCGTCCTGTGAAAAGGTCAGCCCCAGAAGATCAATGGCGTAAAGAGCTGCTTTATAGCCGATTGTAAGTCCTCCGCATTCATGTCCGTGGAATGCGACACATCTGTCCCACTGTGATTGTTTGCACATAATTATTTTTTCCTTTCTGTTACAAGTCTGCACACATAAGCAGACGTTTTGTATATTCGCTATTTGGATGCTGAAACACCGAGAGCGCCGAACCTTCCTCGATTATTTCACCATTTTTCATGATATAGACTCTGTCCGCAATTTTTCTTGCCAAAGACAGGTCGTGAGTAATGTACAGCATCGAGAAGCCCTTTGAATTCTGCAAACCCTTCAAAAGACGAAGAATATTCGCCTGTGTAGATGGGTCGAGCATAGAGCTTATCTCATCCGCTATTAGCAGTTTCGGCTTCATGACAAGGCTTCTTGCTATTGCAACCCTTTGCCGCTGACCGCCGCTGAGCATAAAACACTTTTTTAAGTAGAAACATTCGTCAGACGGAAGCTGAACATCTCGCAGGACTTGGGTAACCATTTCAAGCCGCTCCTCGGGCGTTCCGATTTTCAGCAGCTTTAACGGCTCCTCTATCGCCTGAAATATGGTAAAGTGCTCATTGATTGAAGAAAAGGAGTCCTGAAAGGTTATCTGAACACCGCCCTGCCGTCTTGTAGCGGCAAAGCCCCGCAGTTTCTCTCCTTCATAAACCACCTCTCCGCCATCCTTTTCGAGCATGCCGCAAAGAATATTGGCAAGTGTGGTTTTTCCCGAGCCCGACTCTCCGATAAGAGCAACAACCTCGCCGGAGCGTATGCAAATATCAACGTTCCTGCACGCGGCGACCTTTCTTCCCTTGACATAAAAGTCTTTAGAGATTCCGCACCCTTCCATGACCTTTACCACACCTCCCCTGTTGCAGGCAACGGCATGGCATTCGCCGCATTCTTTAAGCTGCGGCTTTACTTTCGCGCACATATCGATGCACTGGCTGCACCTTGATCGAAATGGACAGCCAATCGAATTATAGGGTACATCCTCCTGCGGAATTCCCCATAGATCCCGGAAGCTATTTATTTGCGTCGATGAATTTATAAGACCTCTCGTATATGGATGTGTTGGAGAGAAAATTACATCCTCGGTTTTTCCATACTCCACGACATTGCCGAGATACATGACCATGGTTTGATCGGTAAGCTTCTGAATTGTGCTCATTTCGTGAGATGACACAATAAGAGAAAAGTTCTTCTCCTTTTGAAGCCTGTCAATCAGCCCAATTATTTCGCTTTTTGCAATAGCATCCAGTGCTGTTGTAGGCTCGTCAACAATTAAAACCTCAGGGTCACAGGACAGAGCCATCGCAATGAGCACCCGCTGTCTCATTCCTCCCGACAGTTGATTAGGATAACTCTCCGCCCATTTCGGGTCAAGCCCCACCTCGTTTAACAGTTCAGCCATTCTTGCGGCAGCCTTGTCTTTTGAAAAATGCATATGCCTGTCAATACACTCAATGATCTGCTCCCGCACAGTTAGGACGGGGTTCAATATATCAAGGCTGTTCTGGAAGACTATGGCTATCTTTTTCCAGCGAAAATCGTCCCGCCGGGCATCAGTGATGGCTTGAATATCGATATCATTATAGAATATTTGCCCCGAAACATCAGCATATTTTCCAAGCAGTCCCATAATCGCCAAAGAAGTTGTTGTCTTTCCGCTGCCTGATTCGCCTATAATACCAAGCCGTCCGCCCTGTTCGAGCGTAAATGACATCCCGCTGACGGCGTTTGTCTCGCAGACCGGTGTTCTGTATGTAACGCTTACATCCTGAAGCGTTATTGCCCCTTTATTCATAGTTCACCCCGCTAAAGCTTAACGTCAAGAAACTTCTCCGCATCCCGTGCTATAAAAGATATTGCCAGCACAGTCAGAGTTATTGCGGCGAAAGGACTTACCAGCCACCACTTCCAAAAATCAGTAAAGTATATTCCTTTGAAGCTTATTGCATGGTTTAATATCAATCCCCAGCTCTTTGCGGTGGGGTCGCCGAGTCCAAGAAATGAAAGGCTCGCCTCCGATACGATTCCTCTGTTTACAAGTCTGATGAAGCTGACCATTACAACAGGAAATATTTCGGGCAAAAAATGCCTGAAAGTCAGGTAAAAAATGCCCGCACCATAGCTTTCGGCAACAAGAACATGTTTTTCCGTTTTGAGCGATATGACTTTGGACCGCGCAATTCGAGCAGGTCCGGTCCATGAAAAAACCGCAAGCACAAAGATGATATTCTGTATGCCCGCACCAAAAAACACACCCATGACAATCATTAGGGGAAGGCTTGGAATGGCTATCAGGATGTCCGATACACGCATTACAAACTTGTCGAAAAACCCGCCGTAGTATCCGCATATTATCCCTATAAAACTACCGGCAATTCCCGAAAGAAGCGCGCTGAAAATGCCGATCGTGAGACTCAGCTTTGCTCCCTCGCAGATCTGCGCCCACAAGTCAATGCCCAAATCATCGGTTCCAAGCAAATGTTCGGTGTTTGGCGGAACAAAAGCCGAATCTGACGGAACGAAAGCCGAATGTCTGGAAAAAGCCGTACCAAAGACTGCAACAAAAAAGACTAATGCTATCATCAGCATCGAAATTTTCCCGCTGATGCTGCTGCTTTTATAGAATAACAAAAAGTTTTTCATAATTCTACCCTTGGATCAAGCTTTCCGTATATTATATCAGCAATCATATTCATTACAAGGACTGTAAAGGCAAAAAACAAAAATATCCCTTGAATAAGCGTGTAGTCCCTGTATGTAATTGCCTGCCGCATCAGTGTCCCAAGTCCGGGATAATTAAAAACGTTTTCAATCAGCACAGCTCCTCCGAAGATGGTTCCAAGGCTCATGCAAAGCCTTGTAATAATAGGCAGCATCGCATTTTTTAAAGCGTGTACATACAAAACGCGCTTTTTAAGAAGTCCCTTGGCTCTTGCCGTTACTATATAGTCCTTGGAAAGTACGGATATCATGCTGTTTCTGGAAAGCAGATAAAATTCGCCGATATGGGCAAGCGTCAGCGTCAGCACCGGAAGAAAGGCATGGTAAAGTATGTCCCTAAGCTTTTCAAATCCGCTTTCATATGTTGCAAAAGCCTTCATAGCTCCCGACAGCGGGAACCAGCCCAGCTTCCCCGCAAGAAAAAACAAAAAGAATACACCTATTAAAAATGACGGTATCTGTGAAAAAATCGTTATCAGCGCGTAAGAAACCCTGTCAAATATTCCGCTTCGCTTATAAGCTGACATACATCCTATAAGACAGCCCAGCAAACAGCTCAGCAGAAGAGACGATATGGCGATGGGAAGGGTGTAAACGATACGCCCTCCCACCAAATTCAAAACAGTGTCATTGAAATAAATGCTATAGCCAAAATCCCCGCGCAGAGTGTTGCCAAGATAGTTCAAATATTGCTCCGGCAGCGGCTTGTCAAGACCGTAATATGCCTTTAAACGGGCTACCTCTTCATCCGTGTATACAGTGCTTACGCTGTTCTCCTCGGAGGAAACAAAGGTAAACGGATCTCCTGGCATTATTCTTGGAATAAAAAAATTCAGTGTGATTATTGCAAATAGCGTTATCAGATATTCCGGTATTCTTTTTCTGAATATTCTCATTTTTCGGCAAGATAGGATATCTTAGGATGCGTAGTCTCATGGTGGTCAAACATGTATGTCCATCCATCATACTTCGCGGGTCTGTAAACGGACATTCCGGTGGTATTGTACAGGGGAAGCTGAGGAACCTCGTCTGCAATCACGTTCTGAAGTTCATATACGATTTTCATTCTCTTCGCCTGATCTGTTTCCAAAAGCTGCTCATCGCAAAGCTTATTGATCTGTTCGTTGCTGTACCCCGGAATCGCGCCATAAGCATATTGACTTAGCAGGAGTTCCGGATCTCCGCCCCAACCGCCGTAGCCGTTGAGTATGAGCTGGTATTCTCCGTTTTTGTACATGGAGTCTCTGGTTTTGGAGTCAACGCTTTCAACTGTAATGTTAATTCCAACATCCGCCAGATTGAGTTTTATAAGTTCAGCCATTCTCACCTCATCGTTTGACGATGAAATGGTAAGTTTAAAGTCATATGTCTTTCCGTCCAGCAAATCCTTTGCCTTCTCGGGATCAAACTCATATGCCTTGACATTCTTGTTGTACCACACGCTCTGCTGGGGTATATATCCCTCGCCGGGCAGAATTGCGGCTCCTCTGGCAACCTTGTCTATAAGGTCAGTTCTGTTGATAGCATAGGCAATAGCCTTTCTAACATTTATATCCTGCAATGCCGGTGCCTTTTCAAGATTAAAGCCCATCTTATATCCCCAGAATCCGGGATTGTTAATTATCTTATATTCGTCCGAATGGGCATATTTTTCATAAACATCCGGTGTAATGCCTGTAAGGTCGATTTCACCGCTGTCAAAGGCAAGAATGCCATCGCTTACCGGTACGAACTGGATGACATCAACCTCTTGATTTTGTCCCCAATAATCCTTAAATGCCTCAAATTTATAGGTACCCTGCTCTTTGTTATACTCAGTGATCATGTAGGGACCACAGCCAATTCCGCAGACTTCATCCGTAAATTCCTTGGGATTTTCAACGTTTTCCCATATGTGTTTCGGAATAATGCGCACAGAGCCGAGATTGTTCAGCATGGCAGCACTTTTCTGCGATAATGTCACAATGAAATTGTTGCCGTCGATTGTCATATCGGTGATGATATTATTTTCTTTTCCCAGTGCCGTGCTTATGCCGCCGACAGGCGGATTTGCGGTCTGATATTCAAAGGAGAACAAAACATCCTCAGGGCTCATTTCTTCCCCGTCATGCCATTTTACGCCCTCGCGGATTTTGAATGTATAGGTCAATCCGTCTTCAGAGATATTATAATCCTCTGCAAGCCACGGAATGAGCCCCTCCTCGCCGTGCTCAAGAAGGCTGTCAAAAACAAGCCTCATTTTGAAGCTTCCGGGGCCTCTGGAGTAATGCAGATAGGGGGACGGATATCCGCAATCCCCGCCTGAGAGAGTAATTACCAGCGGCTCTTCCCTATCATTGTTTGCTTGTGATGATTCAACCGGTGATTTGCTTTCCTGATCGCCTGTATCGCCGGTTTTGCTGCCGCAGGCGGACAGGGAGAGCAGCATGGAAAGCGCCAATATAGGCAACAATATTTTTTTACCTAAATTTCTCATTTCTTTCTTCCCTTCAATAGTTCCTCTTATATACTTGTTTCTCACAAAGGCAAAGACTATAAAAACTCTCTTCTATCCTTTGAGTTAATCCGGTGCGCATATATGCTTGCAAGCAGCGCACTCAAAAGAAGATTATTACCATCGCTATTATAAATGTTAGCATTAGATATCTGTGTTAACAAGCCCCCATAGGGGTCGATTATTGTCAAATACCGGAAACCACACCTTCATTTTAGTCAATAAATCACGCCGAACCCCCTGCATCCGCAATGAACACAGGGGGCCGTTATATATTCTGTTTTAATAATATCGCGGTATTCGCAATCGCAATAGACTGCCGTCATCGGGAAGATAAGCAAAAGAAAGCATCCGCGCCATACTAAACAGCATTGCCGCGCCGTCTGGTTCTTATTATTACCTTTCTTATCAAGTCCGCAGGGATAACTGTAAATGACAGCATCATGATAAACTGAAGTTCAAAGAAACTCAGTCCGCTTGTGCGGAAGACTGAACCTCCAAAATATATTATCATCAATTGAACTATTGTCACAAAAATCATTATCGTTATAAAGCCTTTATTTTCCCTTATGTGTGCAAGCAGGTTCAATCTTGGCGTTCGGGCATTGAAGCTGTTAAATACTCCCGCAAAGATAAACATTGCAAAAAAAGCCGTCATAAAATATTCGTTTCCGCCGGATCCGTGGTCGTACATATCATGTATTGCAGGAAGCTTTAGAAAAAGAACGCACAGAAAAGTTATATACAAGCCCATAACCAGTATCTGATTATACATATAAGAATTGATTATCGGTTCGTCCCTTCGTTTCGGAGATTCCTCCATGTATTCTCCTAAAGGCGCTTCTCCCGCAAACGCAAGTCCCGCCAGTGTATCCATCACCATATTGACCCATAGCATCTGCAATACAGTTATCGGGGAATTGATGCCGATAAACGGACCTATTATCGAGATACCTACAGCACAAACATTTATTGTCAGCTGGAAAATGATAAATTTGCGTATGCTCTTGAAAATTGTCCGCCCATATAATATCGCCTTTGAAATCGATAAAAAGTTATCATCCAGAATTACGATATCGCTTGCTTCTTTTGCAACTTCAGTTCCGCTGCCCATCGCAAACCCAACATCCGCCTTTTTCAATGCGGGAGCGTCGTTAATGCCGTCTCCCGTCATCCCCGCAACCAGCCCAAGCTCCTGAGAAATATTTACAAGCCGGCTTTTGTCTGAAGGAACGGCTCTTGCAACCACACGCAGTTTTGGAAGCCTGTCCTTCAATTCGCTGTCAGACAGCATATTAAGCTCCTCACTTGTAATCACTGCATTATCCTGCTGCTTACTTATCAAACCTACTTCCCGGGCAATAGCAGCCGCCGTTTCCCTGTTATCGCCGGTTAGCATTACAACTTGTATCCCGGCATTGTTCACCTGTTTAATTGCTTTAGCCGCTTCCTTTCGCACCTCGTCCCGGATTCCCGCGATACCTAAAAGCGTCATATTTTTATTTATTCCTGCCGGATTCATCGGCTCGTCGCTTATGGCAATTGCAAGAAGACGATATGCATTTGAAGTCATTTCATTCATTATTGCTTTTATTTTACCGGTGCCGGTCAATTCTTTCTTAACTCCGTCTTCATCATAATAGTAAGCACAGTTTGGAAGAACCAATTCGGGTGCGCCTTTAATAAGTGTTCCGTTTATATACCCTTTGATCTGGGTGCCGGAATACTTGTTAATGCTATTAAACGGCTTGCTTTTGATAATTCTGATATTATTATTTGAAGGGGAATCATCCATAACAAATTCCAACAGCGCCCGCTCTGTGGCATTGCCCCCAATGGCATATGTTTTCCCGTCCTTCTGAGCGACCGAGGCGGATGTGTTGTAAGCGGAAGATATCTTCAGCAGCTTTCCTATAGGCTTCTTGCGAAGCTTTTCAAAGCTGTCATACTTTGTTCCGTTTCCGGCTACAAAAGAACTTACTTTCAGCTTGCCTTTAGTAATGGTTCCCGTCTTATCTGTAAACAAAATGTTGAGGTTTCCTGAAGTTTCTATTCCGACAAGTTTTCTTACAAGCACATTGTCCTTTAGCATCCGCTTCATGTTTGAAGACAAGACAACGGTTATCATCAAGGGAAGTCCTTCGGGTATTGCGACGACGATGACCGAAATCGCAAGCGTAGCCGCATGGATCAAATACCCGAAAACTTCCTGCGGAGTTCTCAGGCACTCTAATATCGAGACAAGCTGAAAATGATGTGCAAGCACGATAGACTGAAATAAATCCGCAAGGGCGACCAAAGCAGCGCCGATATATCCGAATTTGCTTATCGATTCGGCAAGCTCTCCCAAACGCACTTTAAGGGGGCTTTCTCTGGAATCCTCCTGTATATCGCGGGCAATATTTCCGTAAAAAGTGTTCTGCCCAACACTTTTCACAAGCATTACAGCTTCCCCCGAACATACAATGCAGCCCCGAAACAATTGGGCAGTGCTGTCAAAGCCGCTTTTGGCGCTGTCTGTTTTTTTACCTACATCGGGCGCTTTATATGCCTCTACGCTTTCACCGTTCAGAGGCGACTGATCGACCAACAATTCACCAGATATTATTATGCCGTCGGCAGGTATGCGATCCCCTGCCTGAAGAATTACATAGTCGCCGACAACGACATCGCTTACAGGTATTTCAATCAGACCGCTCGCTCTTTTTACGCGGCATTTTAGCTTTATGGCATCTTCCTGAAGCTTTTCAAATGCCGATTCGCTCCCATATTCGGAAAGTGTCGAAACAAAAGTCGAAATCAGGATAGCAATTGCTATTCCTATCGACTCATACCAAACGAGACTCCTCAGCCGTATTACTATATTAACAACAAGAGCTACAAGAAGTATCTTTATTATAGGATCGCCGAAGCTGATTAAAAATTGTCTTAAAAAGCTGTTCTTTTTATTTTTCACAAGATGATTATCGCCATATAGCTCTGTTGATTTATGTACTTCATCGTCTGAAAGTCCTCTTATCCCGCCTACAATCTCTTTAATATTCTGCATATTCATCTCCTCATTTGATACCAACATTGAATGATTTCCGGTATTGCCAAACATCATTTTTCTAATATATATTTAAGGAGGTGTATTTATATGTTAATTAGCAGGCATACATTCTGGGGGCAAGTGTCTCATTCTCTTTCAGGTTTAAGCGTAATGATCCAAGATTCTCCCTTTATTAACGCATATGCAGGGAAACCGCGCCAAAACCAACATAAAAAAGTTACCCGCGCAACAACAAGCTGCTGCGCGGGTAA